>NZ_JAJATX010000067.1 GCF_020866965.1 Microvirga roseola | reverse complement strand
GCCGCACCGTCGGCGCCGGCGTCGTCGCCGCCGTGATGGATTAATGAGATCCAGGTGGCGGGTTTCCGCCACCTGTCGACCGCCGGAGGAGTGTAGCTCAATCGGCTAGAGCACCGGTCTCCAAAACCGGGGGTTGGGGGTTCGAGTCCCTCCACTCCTGCCAGCGGATCGACAAGGCGGGCGTTTTGCGTTAGAGAAGCGCCCCAATAAGGTATAAACAGGTGGCGCGAGGCTTGGAAAGCAGCCTCGCGCCCCTTCAATTTGGGCTCTAGCGTGCCCTTAGAGGACGTCCGCAGCCGCTTTTGGGGCATTGGGGACGCAAGGAAATGGCGAAGACGAACCCGTTTGAATTCCTGCAGCAGGTCCGCTCGGAAGCCGCGAAGGTGACCTGGCCGACGCGCAAGGAGACCATGATCACGACCGCTATGGTGTTCGTGATGGTTGTGCTTGCCAGCATCTTCTTCTTGGTGGTGGATCAGGTGATCGGCTGGGGCGTCCGCTCCGTGATCCTCGGTCTCGGCGGCTAAGAGGGGAACACGATGACGAAGCGTTGGTACATCGTTCACGCCTATTCCAACTTTGAGAACAAGGTGGCCCAGTCGATCAAGGACCAGGCGGCGCAGCGCGGCCTGGAGGATAAGTTCGACGAGGTCATGGTGCCGACCGAGAAGGTCGTCGAGGTGCGCCGCGGCCGCAAGGTCGATACCGAGCGCAAGTTCTTCCCCGGCTATGTCCTGGTGAAGTGCGACCTGACCGACGAGGTTTACCACCTCATCAAGAACACCCCGAAGGTGACCGGCTTCCTGGGCGCCGACAAGTCGAAGCCGGTTCCGATCCCGGACCGAGAGGCCGAGCGCATCAAGGGCCAGGTGGCCGAGGGTGTCGACCACCCCAAGCCGTCCGTGAGCTTCGAGATCGGCGAGCAGGTCCGCGTGTCCGACGGTCCCTTCGCCTCTTTCAACGGCGTCGTCGAGGAAGTCGACGACACCCGGGCGCGGCTCAAGGTGGCCGTGTCCATTTTCGGCCGCGCAACCCCGGTCGAGCTCGAATACGGTCAGGTCGAGAAGGTCTGACCGTTCGGGAGGGGCGTTTCCGAATGCTCCTCTCTGGCCCCTGACAGGGGGCTTCATCCGCGGGAGGTCTGCCCGGTTGCCATTCCGGGGGTGACAGGCTGCACCGCGACCTGCAACCACCATTCCGTTCGGTTGGCTCCGAGCGGGTGGTCCATTGGAGAGCAGTCCTATGGCAAAGAAAATCGCGGGCTACGTTAAGCTTCAAGTGCCCGCCGGCGCGGCCAATCCGTCGCCTCCCATCGGTCCGGCGCTGGGTCAGCGCGGCCTGAACATCATGGAATTCTGCAAGGCCTTCAACGCGAAGACTGCGCAGATGGAGAAGGGCACCCCGATCCCGGTGATCATCACCGCGTATCAGGACCGTTCCTTCACCTTCGAGATGAAGCAGCCCCCGGTCTCGTACTTCCTCAAGAAGGCCGCGAAGATCGACAAGGGTTCGCAGACCCCCGGCAAGGGCAGCAATGTCGGCCGCGTCACCCGCGACCAGATCCGCGAGATCGCCGAGAAGAAGATGGTCGATCTCAACTGCGACACCGTTGATTCCGCCATGGCCATGATCGAGGGCTCCGCGCGCTCGATGGGCATGGAAGTGGCGTAAGGAGGGTATGATGGCTAACGAAGGTAAGCGCATCCGCGCAGCCCGCGAGGGCATCGACGCCGCCAAGCTCTACCCGATCCAGGACGCGGTGAAGCTGATCAAGGATCGCGCCAAGGCGAAATTCGACGAGACCGTGGAGATATCCATGAATCTCGGCGTCGATCCGCGCCACGCAGACCAGATGGTCCGCGGCGTCTGTAACCTGCCGAACGGCTCCGGCCGTACGGTCCGCGTGGCGGTGTTCGCCCGTGGCGCCAAGGCCGACGAGGCCAAGGCGGCCGGTGCGGATATCGTGGGCGCCGAGGATCTCTTCGAGACCGTCAACGGCGGCACGATCGATTTCGACCGCTGCATCGCCACCCCGGACCTGATGCCGCTCGTCGGCCGCCTCGGTAAGGTGCTGGGCCCGCGAGGCCTGATGCCGAACCCGAAGGTCGGAACGGTCACCATGGACGTGAAGGGCGCTGTCGAGGCCGCCAAGGGCGGCGCGGTCGAGTTCCGCGTCGAGAAGGCCGGCATCGTCCACGCCGGTATCGGCAAGGCCTCCTTCGACGAGGGCAAGCTCGTCGAGAACATCAAGGCTTTCGCCGATGCCGTCTCCAAGGCCAAGCCGTCGGGCGCCAAGGGCACCTACATCCAGCGCATCGCCGTTTCCTCGACGATGGGCCCGGGCGTAAAGGTCGATCCCTCGTCGGTTCTCAACGGCTGAGCGATCACAGCACCTCAAGGAAGCCCGGCGCCCGTCGCCGGGCTTTTCGTTTGAGGGCAGGTCCGGTGAGAGGCCGCTGAGGAAGGCAGGGAAGCCAGCGAGGGCCGCAACTCCGCTGCGTCACTTTGCTGACGAAGTACCGCAAAATCCTCTTGGCATTTGCTCCAAAAGGGATTAATAGAACCCTTTGAGTTTCCAACATAAGCCGAGGCTCCGCTTTTGCGCGTGCCTTGGCCCAGAATCCGCTCCGGAGACGGGGCGGTGACAAGCCGGCGAGCCAAAAGACAACTTTTGGCGCGTTCCGGCTATGTCCTGTCCGAGACTGCAGGTGCCGGTCAGCCGGTTTAATTCGAAGGGGCCTGCATAGACGGGGAAGCCGAAATTCATGCCTGTTCAACGCAGGCAGAGGGTATCGGTTCGAACCATCTCACCCGGTGTGCCGCAAAAGGCGCAATTTGGGGGACAGGGCTTGCGAGAGCGCCGTTCGGCTGCCTCGGGCGCAAGCCTCGGGCCTGAACGGCAGGTGCAACCGGCGGAAGTTTTCCGCCAACCGGAGAGAGCCCAGTGGATAGAGCAGCAAAACGCGAGCTCGTCTCGACGCTCAACGACGTGTTCTCCAACACGAGCGTGGTCGTCGTGGCCCACTATGCTGGCCTTACGGTCGCCGACATGCAGAAGCTGCGCGCGCAGATGAAGCAGGCCGGCGCCACCGTGAAGGTCGCGAAGAACCGCCTCGCCAAGATCGCTCTCGAAGGCACGGACGTCGCGTCCATTTCGGGCCTTATGAAAGGTCCGACCCTGATCGCTTATTCGAGCGATCCGGTCGCGGCGCCCAAGGTCGCAGTCGATTTCGCCAAGGCCAACGACAAGCTCGTGATCCTTGGCGGCGCAATGGGCGCGACCACCCTGAACGTGGACGGAGTGAAGGCGCTTGCGACCTTGCCGTCCCTTGATGAACTGCGCGGCAAGCTGGTCGGCCTTATCCAGGCTCCGGCTACGAAGATCGCTCAGCTCAGCACTGCGCCGGCGGCAAAGCTCGCCCGCGTGTTCGGGGCCTATGCCAAGACAGGCGAAGCGGCGTGAGGCCGTAACCTCAACCATCAAACCGTTCGAACCGAACTTAAGGATCTAAAAAATGGCTGATCTTGCCAAGCTCGTTGACGATCTGTCGTCGCTGACCGTTCTCGAGGCCGCCGAGCTCTCGAAGATGCTCGAAGAGAAGTGGGGCGTTTCCGCCGCTGCGGCTGTTGCCGTCGCTGCTGCTCCTGGCGCTGGCGCCGGTGCTCCGGCTGCTGAAGAGCAGACCGAGTTCACGGTCGTTCTCGCGTCGGCCGGCGACAAGAAGATCGAGGTCATCAAGGAAGTCCGTGGCATCACGGGCCTCGGCCTCAAGGAAGCTAAGGACCTCGTCGAAGGTGCGCCGAAGCCTGTCAAGGAAGGCGTTGCCAAGGACGAAGCCGAGAAGATCAAGGCGACCCTCGAGAAGGTCGGCGCCAAGGTCGAACTCAAGTAATTTTGCGGCCCATCGGGCCGCAGGGTTACCCCCGAGAAATCGGGGTTCAAGAACACACGGTCCCAGGCGTTTTTGCCTGGGGCCGTTGTGTCGTCAAAGAGGCCGCGCTTCTTTGGCGTCACGCGGAAGGGCTCTCGGGAGCCCGGATTTGTGCGGTTAGCTGGCGGTCTTGTAGAGCCGTCGGGCGGCTGATCGAGGTTCCTGGAAGGGCAGGGATCCTCGATCAGCCGCATAGAGGAACGAGGTCCAGATGGCCAATACACTGATCGGCCGGAAGCGCATTCGCAAGTTCTTCGGGAAAATCAAGGAAGTGGCGGAGATGCCGAACCTCATCGAGGTTCAGAAGGCGTCCTACGACCAGTTCCTGATGGTCGAAGAGCCAAAGGGCGGCCGGCCGGAAGAAGGCTTGCAAGCCGTCTTCAAGTCGGTTTTTCCGATTTCGGACTTTTCGAATACCGCTCTGCTCGAGTTCGTGAAGTACACCTTCGAGCTGCCGAAATATGACGTGGACGAGTGCCGCCAGCGCGGCATGACCTTCGCTGCGCCCCTCAAGGTGACGCTGCGCCTCATCGTGTTCGATGTGGACCCGGATACCGGCGCCCGCTCCGTGAAAGACATCAAGGAGCAGGACGTCTACATGGGTGACATGCCGCTCATGACGGACAACGGCACCTTCATCGTCAACGGCACCGAGCGCGTCATCGTCTCGCAGATGCACCGTTCGCCGGGCGTGTTCTTCGACCACGACAAGGGCAAGACGCACTCCTCCGGCAAGCTGCTGTTCGCCGCCCGCATCATCCCCTATCGCGGCTCCTGGCTCGATATCGAGTTCGACGCCAAGGACATCGTCTACGCGCGTATCGACCGCAAGCGTAAGATCCCGGTCACGTCGCTGCTCTACGCCCTGGGCCTTGACGGCGAGGAAATCCTCAACACCTTCTACAACCGCGTCATCTACACGAAGGACAAGAAGGGCGGCTGGACCGTTCCCTTCGATGCGGAGCGCATGAAGGGCTTCAAGGCCTCCGTGGACCTGATCGACGCCAAGACCGGCGAGGTCGTGCTCGAGGCCGGCAAGAAGCTGACCGCCCGCGCCGCCCGCCAGCTGGCGGAGAAGGGCCTCGCGAACCTGCGTGCGACGGACGAGGATCTCTACGGCCAGTACATCGCGGAAGACCTCGTGAACCCCTCGACCGGCGAGATCTACGCCGAGGCGGGCGACGAGATCACCGAAAAGCTGCTGAAGGGCCTGGACGACGCCGGCTTCACGGAGATCCCGGTTCTCGACATCGATCACATCACGGTCGGTCCCTACATCCGCAACACCCTCGCCATCGACAAGGCCTCCTCCCGCGAGGACGCCCTGTTCGACATCTACCGCGTCATGCGTCCGGGCGAGCCGCCGATCCTCGAGACGGCGGAAGCCATGTTCAACTCGCTGTTCTTCGACGCCGAGCGCTACGACCTCTCGGCGGTCGGCCGCGTTAAGATGAACATGCGCCTCGACCTCGACGCCGAGGACACCGTGCGCACGCTGCGCCGCGAGGACATCATCGCGGTGGCGCGGGCGCTCGTCGACCTGCGTGACGGCAAGGGCGAGATCGACGACATCGACCACCTCGGCAACCGCCGCGTCCGGTCGGTCGGCGAGCTCATGGAGAACCAGTATCGCCTCGGCCTCCTGCGCATGGAGCGCGCGATCAAGGAGCGCATGTCCTCCGTCGATATCGACACGGTCATGCCGCAGGACCTGATCAACGCGAAGCCTGCCGCCGCCGCCGTGCGCGAGTTCTTCGGCTCGTCCCAGCTCTCGCAGTTCATGGACCAGACGAACCCGCTCTCCGAGGTCACGCACAAGCGCCGCCTCTCGGCGCTTGGCCCGGGTGGTCTGACCCGCGAGCGCGCCGGCTTCGAGGTGCGCGACGTGCACCCGACGCACTATGGCCGCATCTGCCCCATTGAGACGCCGGAAGGCCCGAATATCGGCCTCATCAACTCGCTGGCGACCTTCGCCCGCGTGAACAAGTACGGCTTCATCGAGACCCCGTTCCGCCGCGTCCGCGACGGAAAGGTGACGGACGAGGTCGTGTACCTCTCCGCCATGGAGGAGGCGAAGTACAACGTTGCTCAGGCGAACTCCACGCTCGACGACGCCGGCAACCTCACCGAGGAACTGGTGATCTGCCGTCGCGCCGGCGACAACATCGTCGCCGCGCCCGATCGCGTCGATCTCATGGAAGTGTCGCCGAAGCAGCTCGTTTCGGTCGCCGCCGCGCTCATCCCGTTCCTCGAGAACGACGACGCGAACCGCGCTCTCATGGGCTCGAACATGCAGCGCCAGGCCGTGCCTCTGGTGCAAGCGGACGCCCCGTTCGTCGGCACCGGCATGGAAGCGGTCGTGGCCCGTGACTCCGGCGCCGCCATCGCGGCCCGCCGGACCGGCGTGGTCGACCAGGTGGACGCAACCCGTATCGTCGTCCGCGCCACGGAGAACACGGATCCGACCCGTCCCGGCGTCGATATCTACCGCCTCCAGAAGTTCCAGCGCTCAAACCAGTCGACCTGCATCACGCAGAAGCCGCTGGTGCGCGCCGGCGATCTGGTCCGCAAGGGCGACATCATCGCCGACGGTCCGTCGACTGAGTACGGCGAGCTGGCCCTCGGCCGGAACGTGCTCGTCGCGTTCATGCCCTGGAACGGCTACAACTTCGAAGACTCGATCCTGCTCTCCGAGCGGATCGTGAAGGAAGACGTCTTCACCTCGATCCACATCGAGGAGTTCGAGGTCATGGCCCGCGATACGAAGCTGGGTCCGGAGGAAATCACGCGCGACATTCCGAACGTTTCGGAAGAGGCGCTGAAGAACCTGGACGAAGCCGGCATCGTCTATATCGGCGCCGAGGTCCATGCAGGCGACATCCTCGTCGGCAAGATCACGCCGAAGGGCGAAAGCCCGATGACGCCGGAAGAGAAGCTTCTGCGCGCCATCTTCGGCGAGAAGGCTTCCGACGTCCGCGATACCTCGCTTCGTGTGCCTCCGGGCGTCACGGGCACCATCGTGGAAGTCCGCGTCTTCAACCGTCACGGCGTCGACAAGGACGAGCGCGCCCAGGCGATCGAGCGCGAGGAAATCGAGCGTCTCGCCAAGGACCGCGACGACGAGCAGGCGATCCTGGACCGCAACACCTATGCGCGTCTGGCCGAGATCCTGATCGGGCAGAGCGGCGTCGCAGGGCCGAAGGGCTTCAAGAAGGATGCCACGATCACCCGCGAGCTCCTCAACGAGTATCCGCGGTCGCAGTGGTGGCAGTTCGCTGTCGACAACGACGCCCGCATGGCCGAGATCGAGGCCATGCAGAAGCAGTACGACGAGTCGAAGAAGCGTCTCGAGCAGCGCTTCCTCGACAAGGTCGAGAAGCTGCAGCGTGGTGACGAGCTTCCGCCCGGCGTCATGAAGATGGTCAAGGTCTTCGTGGCCGTGAAGCGCAAGATCCAGCCTGGCGACAAGATGGCCGGCCGTCACGGCAACAAGGGTGTCGTGTCGCGCATCGTGCCGATCGAGGACATGCCGTTCCTAGAGGACGGCACCCACGCGGATATCGTGCTCAACCCGCTCGGCGTGCCGAGCCGCATGAATGTGGGCCAGATCCTTGAGACGCACCTTGGCTGGGCTGCTGCCGGTCTCGGCAAGCAGGTGGCCCAGGCGGTCGACGCCTACATGAGATCCGGCAAGTCGCAGGGTCTGCGCGAGCAGCTCGTGTCGATCTACGGCAATCTGCCGGAGATCGAGCAGGCTTCCGATGACGAGCTCGCCGAACTCGGCAACAAGCTGCGCCGCGGCGTTCCGTTCGCCACCCCCGTCTTCGACGGTGCGAAGGAAGCGGACATCGAGGCGATGCTGGCCAAGGCGGGCCTCGATCCGTCGGGTCAGGTGACGCTCTATGACGGGCGCACCGGCGAGCCGTTCGACCGTAAGGTTACGGTGGGCTACATCTATATGCTGAAGCTACACCACCTCGTGGACGACAAGATCCACGCCCGCTCCATCGGCCCCTACAGCCTCGTCACCCAGCAGCCGCTGGGCGGCAAGGCCCAGTTCGGCGGCCAGCGCTTCGGCGAAATGGAGGTCTGGGCGCTCGAGGCCTACGGCGCAGCCTACACCCTTCAGGAAATGCTCACGGTCAAGTCGGACGACGTGGCTGGCCGTACGAAGGTCTACGAGGCCATTGTTCGTGGCGACGACACCTTCGAGTCGGGCATTCCGGAGAGCTTCAACGTTCTCGTGAAGGAAATGCGTTCGCTCGGCCTGAACGTGGAGCTGACCAGCTCCAAGCGCGCCGCCAACGAGTCGGAGCAACTGCCTCCGTCGGAGGCTGCGGAGTAAGACGACCGCTTAAGGTTTAAGTTTGGCCGCGGCGATGATGCCGCGGCCCCATGCAATTGCCGGTGAGGGTGCTTATCTAGCGCCTTCCAGCCCAGGAGACGGCGATGAATCAAGAGGTCATGAATCTTTTCAATCAAACGGCGCAGCCGCAGAGCTTCGATCAGATTAAGATCTCGATCGCGAGCCCTGAGAAGATTCTGTCCTGGTCTTATGGCGAGATCAAGAAGCCTGAGACCATCAACTATCGTACGTTCAAGCCCGAGCGCGATGGCCTGTTCTGTGCGCGAATCTTTGGCCCGATCAAGGATTACGAGTGCTTGTGCGGCAAGTACAAGCGCATGAAGTACAAGGGCGTGATCTGCGAGAAGTGCGGCGTCGAGGTGACGCTCGCGCGCGTCCGTCGCGACCGCATGGGCCATATCGAGCTGGCCGCGCCCGTTGCCCACATCTGGTTCCTCAAGTCCCTGCCGAGCCGCATCGGTCTGCTGCTCGACATGACCCTGAAGGATCTGGAGCGCATCCTCTATTTCGAATCCTACATCGTCGTCGATGCCGGCCTGACGCCTCTCAAGGACCGCCAGCTCCTGACGGAAGAGGAATATATCCGGGCTCAGGACGAGTACGGTGAGGATTCCTTCACGGCCATGATCGGCGCTGAAGCGATCCGCCGCATCCTTCAGGAACTCGACCTGGAGAAGATCGCAATCGACATCCGCGAGGAGATCGCGGTCACGACGTCGGAGCTGAAGCCGAAGAAGCTGATGAAGCGCCTCAAGATCATCGAGGCTTTCCTCCAATCCGGCAACAAGCCGGAATGGATGATTCTGACCGTCGTCCCGGTGATCCCGCCGGATCTGCGTCCGCTCGTGCCGCTCGACGGCGGCCGCTTCGCGACCTCGGATCTGAACGATCTGTACCGCCGCGTCATCAACCGCAACAACCGCCTGAAGCGGCTGATGGAGCTGCGCGCGCCGGACATCATCGTCCGCAACGAGAAGCGCATGCTTCAGGAGGCCGTCGACGCTCTGTTCGACAACGGCCGCCGCGGCCGCGTCATCACCGGCGCCAACAAGCGCCCGCTGAAGTCGCTCGCCGACATGCTGAAGGGCAAGCAGGGCCGCTTCCGTCAGAACCTGCTCGGCAAGCGCGTCGACTACTCGGGCCGTTCGGTCATCGTGGTGGGCCCCGAGCTCAAGCTGCACCAGTGCGGCCTGCCGAAGAAGATGGCTCTCGAGCTCTTCAAGCCGTTCATCTACGCCAAGCTCGACGCGCGCGGTCTGTCCGCCACCGTCAAGCAGGCGAAGAAGCTCGTCGAGAAGGAGAAGCCCGAGGTCTGGGATATCCTGGACGAGGTCATCCGCGAGCATCCGGTTCTGCTGAACCGCGCTCCGACCCTGCACCGTCTCGGCATTCAGGCCTTCGAGCCCACGCTCATCGAGGGCAAGGCGATCCAGCTGCACCCGCTCGTCTGCGCCGCGTTCAACGCGGACTTCGACGGCGACCAGATGGCCGTCCACGTGCCGCTCTCGCTCGAGGCCCAGCTCGAGGCCCGCGTGCTGATGATGTCGACGAACAACATCCTGCACCCGGCCAATGGTCAGCCGATCATCGTGCCGTCGCAGGACATCGTTCTCGGCCTCTACTATCTCTCCATCGTCTCCGAGGGGCAGCCCGGCCAGGGCAAGGCCTTCGCCGACATGGGCGAGATCGAGCATGCGCTGAACGAGAAGGTCATCACGCTTCACTCGAAGATCCGCTACCGCTGGGAAGGCATCGGCGAGGACGGTCAGCCGGTCTCGCAGATTGTCGAGACCACGCCCGGCCGCGTCATGCTCTCGCGCCTTCTGCCGAAGCATCCCGCGCTCTCCTACGACGTCGTCAACAAGCTCATGACGAAGAAGGAGATCTCGGGCATGATCGATGCCGTCTACCGGCATTGCGGTCAGAAGGAATCGGTCATCTTCTGCGATCGCATCATGGCGCTCGGGTTCTACAATGCGTTCAAGGCCGGCATCTCGTTCGGCAAGGACGACATGGTCATCCCCGAGAACAAGTGGCAGATCGTCGAGGAGACCCGCGCGCTCGCCAAGGACTACGAGCAGCAGTACCAGGACGGCCTCATCACCCAGGGTGAGAAGTACAACAAGGTCGTCGACGCCTGGGCGAAGTGCTCGGACCGTCTCGCGGCCGAGATGATGAACCGCATCTCCGCGGTCCAGAAGGACGAGGAGGGCCGCGACAAGCCGGTCAACTCGATCTACATGATGTCTCACTCGGGCGCCCGCGGTTCGCCGGCCCAGATGAAGCAGCTCGCGGCCATGCGCGGCCTCATGGCCAAGCCGTCGGGCGAGATCATCGAGACGCCGATCATCTCGAACTTCAAGGAAGGCCTGGACGTTCTCGAGTATTTCAACTCGACCCACGGCGCCCGTAAGGGCCTGGCCGATACCGCGCTCAAGACCGCGAACTCGGGTTACCTGACCCGCCGTCTCGTGGACGTGGCGCAGGATGCGGTCATCCGTGAGACGGATTGCGGCACCGAGAAGGGCATCAAGATGCGCGCCATCATCGATGCCGGCCAGGTGGTCGCATCGCTGGCGTCCCGCATCCTGGGCCGCTCGACGGCCGAGGATCTGGTCGCTCAGGACGGCACCGTGATCGTGCCGGCGGGCACGATGATCGAGGAGCAGCACCTCGAGGCCATCGGCGCTGCCGGCATCCAGGAGGTGAAGATCCGTTCCGTGCTCGTCTGCGAGTCCAAAAACGGCGTCTGCGCCACCTGCTACGGTCGCGACCTGGCTCGGGGTACCCCGGTCAACCACGGCGAGGCCGTGGGCGTCATCGCGGCCCAGTCCATCGGCGAGCCGGGCACCCAGCTCACCATGCGTACCTTCCACATCGGCGGCGCGGCTCAGATTGCGGATTCGTCCTTCATCGAGTCGAGCTTCGAGGGCACCATCGGCTTCCGCAACAAGAACATTGCGCGGAACTCCGACGGCGATCTCGTGGTCATGGGCCGCAACGTGGCTGTGGTCATCACTGGTCCGGACGGAACCGAGCGGGCGGTTCACCGCCTGCAATACGGCTCCCGCCTCAAGGTGGACGAGGGCGACACGATCAAGCGCGGCCAGCGCATCGCCGAGTGGGATCCCTATTCCCGCCCGATTCTCACCGAGATCGACGGCGTCGTGGGCTACGAAGACCTCGTGGACGGCGGCTCGATGATCGAGACGATGGACGAGTCGACCGGCATCGCCAAGCGCGTGGTCATCGACTGGCGCGGCTCGCCCCGTACGGCGGACCTGCGTCCGGCGGTCATCATCGAGGGCAAGGGCGGCAAGGTTGCCAAGGTCGCCCGCGGCGGCGACGCGCGCTACCTCCTGCCCGTGGACGCGATCCTCGCGGCCGATCCCGGTGCGAAGGTGAAGGCCGGCGACGTCCTGGCCCGCGTTTCGACCGAGAGCGCCAAGACCCGCGACATCACGGGCGGTCTGCCGCGCGTGGCGGAGCTGTTCGAGGCGCGTCGTCCGAAGGATGCGGCCATCATTGCGGAGAAGTCCGGTACGATCCAGTTCGGCCGCGACTACAAGAGCAAGCGTCGCCTGACGCTGAACCCGCACGATGGTTCGGAGCCGGTGGAGTACCTGATCCCGAAGGGCAAGCACATCCACCTGCAGGACGGCGACGTGGTCGAGATCGGCGACTTCATCGTCGACGGCAACCCGGCCCCGCATGACATCCTTGCGATCAAGGGCGTCGAGGAGCTGGCAGCCTACCTCGTGAACGAGATCCAGGAGGTCTATCGTCTCCAGGGCGTGCTCATCAACGACAAGCACATCGAGGTGATCGTTCGCCAGATGCTGCAGAAGGTCGAGATCACCGAAAGCGGCGACTCCGAGCTGCTCACCGGTGAGCAGATGGACCGCCTGGAGATGGAGGAGATCAACGAGCAGCTGATCGCTCAGAACAAGAAGCCCGCCGTGGGCGTGCCTGTTCTGCTCGGCATCACGAAGGCCTCGCTCCAGACCCGCTCCTTCATCTCGGCGGCGTCCTTCCAGGAGACCACCCGCGTCCTCACCGAGGCGGCGGTCAACGGCAAGGTCGACACCCTCGAGGGCCTCAAGGAGAACGTCATCGTCGGCAGCCTGATCCCGGCCGGCACGGGCGCTGTGAACGCTCAGATCAAGGCCGTGGCGCAGCACCGCGACGACCTGATCCTGCAGCAGAAGCGCGCCGAGTCCGCCGCCCAGGTCAACGAACTGCCTCCGGCGGCCGAATAAGCCGCACGACAATCATGACAAACGGAAAGGCCGCCTCCGGGCGGCCTTTTCTTTATGCCCGGTCCGCTTCCGTGATGCGGATGAGGTCGAACTTGGCGAGCCAGAGCAGTCCGCGCACCAACAGCGGGACCGAAACCTGCGGCCCAGTCGCAAGGAACTCCTCGACGGTTTGTTCCTGCGCTCCGACCGCCTTCCAGAGATCCACCAGAAAGCCCGCGGAGATCTCGGGCGACGCATTCGCCATCGCCATCTTCAGGCCCAGGCGCGCAGCGACAGCGCTCTCGTCCAGACCTGTCCTCTGCACGATCTTGTGCCGGCGCGACAGGGTGGCCGATGGAAAGCTTTCAAAGAGTTCGAAGGGATCCGGATGGGCGGGCCAGAAACCGGGTGGGAGAGGAGAGGGGGGGCGTGGTCTCCTTCGCCCTCAGCTCGCCGAGTTCGAGCCACAGGCGCTCATAGGCCCTGATGACCACCTTCCAGCCGAAGATCTCGCGAGCCGGGGCAGCGCCGCTTCCACCCATGCGGCGGCGGAGGTCCGGATCGGAGGCGAGGCGGTCGAGGGCCGTCGCCGTGGCGTCCACGTCGACCATGATGGCCGTCGAGGCCTGGCCGATATAGGAATCGTAGGAATTGATCTCGAGGGCGTGGCGGAGAGCCAGGCCGCGTCCGCTTCCAGGCGGGCGGAGAGCGTAGGGATACTGAAGCCGTCGACGCCGTCGCGCACCGTGTCCCTGTAGCCGTCCCAGTCGGAGACCACGACCGGAAGGCCGGACGCCATGGCCTCGATGGGAGTGAGGCCGAAGGTCTCCTGGATGTTGTCGGACAGGGAGCAGAAGATGTCGGCCGCGCCCCAGGCCTTGGCCCTGGCCTCAGGCAGCCTGCCGTCGAGGGTGATGGCGCGGACGGAAGGGCAGAGCGTCGCCCGGGCCTCTGCGAAAGCCTGGGCGATCTGGTCGTTTGCCGTCCAGCCACATTCGATCAGCACTAGGGAATGCCGCGCGGCCAAGCGCTCCAGGGCCAGATACATGGGAGCCGGATTGGCCTTCGCATGGAAGGAGAGGCGGCCCAGGAAGAGCACGGCCACATCCCCCTCTTTGAGACCCAGAGCGGCCCCGGGCTCGTCCCGGCGGCCCACGAGGCCGGCCTGAGCCTCACAATCGGCCCCGAGGGGGATGACCGGGAGCTGCGGGATGACGAAGCGCTTCGCCCCGAGTCGCCGCGACAGATAGTCCGCCTGCCGCTCGAACAGCTTCCTGATCACGGCCTTCGACGCCGTCGAGGTGCAGATAGTGGCGTCCCATGGATGAACAGGGGCCGTCAGGAGCTCGGTCAGCCCCTCCATGGCCCTGGCTGAGGAGAGGGTGTGATTGACGCCGCACAGGCTCCACGACCGGGCGCCCTGAACCTCCCGGAACCAGGTCTGCCGCGCATTGATGGGACTGGGCGTGTAGAGGCAACCGATCGCCTTCAGGGCCGCGACATTGCCGGGCAGGATATACCCGGCTGTGCGGGCGGGGTTCAACTCATTGATGGTAGAACGGAATTCTTCCCCGAGCCTGGCGTTCTTGACGAATCCCATCGCCCGTTCGCCGCTCCCATGCCGGGCCAGCGCCGAAAGAAAGCCAAGACCTGCGAAGTGACGCCCCATGGGCTTTTCGTGGGCCACATGGTATCCGTCCGTTTCGTAGTGAATGGCTGCACTCAACTCGGCCTTCTCCGTGGGGAATGCAACTCCATATCGCCGCTCAGGGCCGAAGGAAGCCCGTCCCGGAGCCCGGAATGGAGGGCGTTCCTGCCCAGACCCGGCGCCCGGAAGGAGTTTGGTTGAAAAGTGTTGACTTTTCCCGACTCGGGCGATAGAGAAACCGGACTTTCCGGCTGGCCGTAGGTTTTCGCCAGTCGAAGCGCTTAGCTTCGACCGATGCCACCTAAACGCTGCCGAACTCAACCTTGACTGACACATCGTCAGATTTGGGGCACGACCGCGGTGCAAAACATCGTGGTCCTCTGCAATCGCACCGCGCCAAGGGCTCTTTCGGGCCAATGGCGTGGCTTCGTTTTGTGCAGCCGAAAGTGCTGCCATGACGGGCAGTGCGGCTTGAACCGTTTGAAGATACTCAGATGCCACCGGATCGGTGGCTGGTGAAAGAGGGCACAGGATGCCAACGATCAGTCAGCTGATCCGCAAGCCGCGGACGGCGCAAAAGAGCCGGAATAAGGTTCCCGCGCTTGAGGCCTGCCCCCAGAAGCGGGGTGTGTGCACGCGCGTCTACACCACGACCCCAAAGAAGCCGAACTCGGCTCTTCGTAAGGTCGCCAAGGTTCGTCTGACCAATGGCTACGAAGTCATCGGTTACATCCCCGGCGAGGGTCACAACCTTCAGGAGCACTCCGTGGTCATGATCCGCGGCGGCCGCGTGAAAGACCTTCCGGGTGTTCGCTATCACGTTCTCCGCGGTGTCCTCGACACGCAGGGCGTGAAGAATCGTAAGCAGCGTCGTTCGAAGTACGGCGCGAAGCGGCCGAAGTAAGCCGCCAACTGTCATTGAGGTCGGAGTCAGCTCATGTCCCGCCGTCACAGCGCCGAAAAGCGTGAGATCATCCCGGATCCGAAGTTCGGGGATATCGTCGTCACGAAGTTCATGAATTCCATCATGTACGACGGCAAGAAGTCCGCTGCAGAGCGCATTGTCTATGGTGCGTTCGACATCATCGAGGGTCGCGCCAAGTCGAACCCGCTCGAGGTCTTCAAGCAGGCCCTCGACAACGTCGCTCCGGCGATCGAGGTCCGCTCCCGCCGCGTCGGCGGTGCGACCTACCAGGTCCCAGTCGAGGTTCGTACCGAGCGCCGTCAGGCCCTCGCGATCCGCTGGATCATCCAGGCTGCCCGCGGCCGCAACGACAAGACCATGGTCGAGCGTCTCTCCGCCGAGCTGCTCGATGCCTCCAACAACCGCGGCAATGCCGTGAAAAAGCGCGAAGACACCCACCGTATGGCGGAAGCCAACCGTGCGTTCTCGCATTACCGCTGGTAAAGGCCTGAGGAGCTGAGCGATGCCCCGCACGCACGCGATTGAGGACTACCGCAATTTCGGCATCATGGCCCACATCGATGCCGGCAAGACCACGACGACCGAGCGCATCCTTTACTACACCGGCAAGTCCCACAAGATCGGTGAAGTGCACGATGGCGCTGCGACGATGGACTGGATGGAGCAGGAGCAGGAGCGTGGTATCACGATCACGTCCGCTGCCACGACCTGCTTCTGGAACGGCAAGCGCCTGAACATCATCGACACCCCCGGCCACGTCGACTTCACCATCGAAGTCGAGCGTTCGCTGCGCGTGCTCGACGGAGCCGTCTGCGTTCTCGACGGCAACCAGGGCGTCGAGCCCCAGACCGAGACCGTGTGGCGTCAGGCCGACAAGTACGACGTTCCGCGTATCGTGTTCGTCAACAAGATGGATAAGACCGGCGCCGACTTCTTCAAGTGCGTCGCGGACATCATCGACCGCGTGGCCGGCAAGCCTGTCTGCCTCCAGCTGCCGATCGGCTCCGAGAGCAACTTCCAGGGCGTGATCGACCTCATCAAGATGAAGGCGATCGTCTGGTCCGGCGAGGCTCTGGGCGCCGCCTTCAACGAGCAGGAGATCCCTGCCGACCTGCTCGATCAGGCCAAGGAATACCGCGGCAAGCTGGTCGAGGCTGCTGTCGAGATGGACGACGAGGCCATGATGGCCTACCTCGACGGCCAGGAGCCGGACGAGGAGACCCTGCGCCGTCTCGTTCGTACGGCCGTGCAGCGTCGCGCTTTCCATCCGGTTCTGTGCGGCTCGGCGTTCAAGAACAAGGGCGTTCAGCCGCTCCTCGACGCCGTCGTCGACTTCCTGCCGTCTCCCGTGGACCGCGGCGAGATCAAGGGCATCGACTTCAAGACCGAGGAAGAGACTGTCCGCCGGCCCTCGGACGAAGAGCCGTTCTCCATGCTCGCCTTCAAGATCATGGACGACCCCTTCGTCGGCACCATCACCTTCTGCCGCGTCTATTCGGGCAAGGTCGAGGCCGGTTCCTCGATCCTCAACTCGACCCGCGACAAGAAGGAGCGTGTTGGTCGTATGCTCCTCATGCATTCGAACAACCGCGAGGACATCAAGGAAGCTCATGCGGGTGACATCGTCGCTCTCGCGGGCCTTAAGGAAGTCCGCACCGGCGACACGCTCTGCGACCCGAACAAGGCCGTGATCCTCGAGCGCATGGAGTTCCCGGAGCCGGTGATCGAGATCGCCATCGAGCCGAAGTCGAAGGCCGACCAGGAGAAGCTTGGTCTGGCCCTCTCGAAGCTCGCGGCCGAAGATCCGTCCTTCCGCGTCTCGACCGATCAGGAGTCGGGCCAGACGATCCTGAAGGGCATGGGCGAGCTTCACCTCGACATCAAGGTCGACATCCTTCGTCGTACCTACAAGGTCGATGCGAATGTGGGTGCTCCGCAGGTTGCCTATCGTGAGACGATCACGAAGAAGACCGAGGTGGACTACACCCACAAGAAGCAGACCGGCGGTACGGGCCAGTTCGCCCGCGTCAAGCTGGTCGTACAGCCGAACGACACGGGTGCAGGCTTCTCGTTCGAGTCGAAGATCATCGGTGGTTCGGTTCCGAAGGAATACATCCCCGGCGTCGAAAAGGGCCTCCAGTCGGTGGTGGGCGCTGGCGTGATCGCCGGCTTCCCGGTGGTCGACCTCAAGGTCGAGCTCATCGACGGCGCCTTCCACGAAGTCGACTCGTCGGCTCTGGCCTTCGAAATCGCGTCCCGTGCAGCTCTCCGTGAGGCCCTCCAGAAGGGCGCCTCGGTTCTGCTCGAGCCTGTCATGAAGGTCGAGGTCGTCACGCCTGAGGACTACACCGGTTCCGTGATTGGTGACCTGAACTCCCGACGTGGTCAGATCCAGGGTCAGGACATGCGCGGCAACGCCGTGGTCATCAATGCGATGGTCCCGCTCGCCAACATGTTCGGCTACGTGAATACCCTGCGCTCCATGAGCCAGGGCCGGGCCAACTACACCATGCAGTTCGACCACTACGAGCAGGTGCCGTCGAACGTGGCTGCCGAGGTTCAGGCGAAATACGCCTGAACCCACTAAGCGAATATTGAACGATCAAAGGAACGGGTGCCACGATGGCGAAGGAAAAGTTTGAGCGCACGAAGCCGCACTGCAACA
>NZ_JAJATX010000065.1 GCF_020866965.1 Microvirga roseola | reverse complement strand
AACCGCCTAACAGACGCCGCATGCTTCCCCGCCTGAAATGGCCAAACTCCAGCTGAGAACACGTCCCGGCCTTGGCTCATCTCTGGTACTCAGCGTGGCATCTCGTTGAAAGGGCAAACATCGTCTTCGAAGGGTACGTGCCTTCGACGAAACTGTGTGCCCTCCACGATCTCCGGTTTGCTGATCCTGTCCATGCGGAAGTAGCGGAAATCCTCGCGGGCGGCATCCCAAGCCACGAGATACCAAAGTGGCGGCAGGATCAGCATGGCCTGTGGTTCGACTTCGCGGATGGTTTCTACTCCTTTGACGTCACGGTAGTGGAACCGCAGATGTAGCCGCTGGAGAAATGCCGTCTCGAAGGCGGGCAGCAGCGCGGGATCGATCAAACCCAAGTCCGAAATATTCTGCTTGGGCGACAACTGTCCGACATACAGACAGTCGAGGAGTCGGCGCAGGTCTCGCACCTTTTCTGCCGACAATGCCTTTTCGATCTTGGCAAGCCCCGCATCGGCGAAGTCGGAGAAGGGAAGGGATCGGGCCGCGCGCATTGCTGCAACGCTGATGATGAGCGCGAACACCTCAGTCACGGAGAGCCGAGTAGTGGTCTGCACCGATTCCGGGTCAAGCTGAAGCCCGCCGCCCCGGCCCGATTCTGAATGGATGACGAAACCTTGGTCACGCAACGCTCCGATGTCGCGCAGCACCGTTCGCCTGGAAGCGCCAATTTCCTCCGCTAAATCGTTGACTGTTGCGGTTCCGTTGCGCCGGAGGATGCGCACTATGGCGTCATGTCTGAGGCGGATATTCATTTGCGAACCCTAGCACATTTGGTGCCAAATTATGGCACCGATTTACTCTATGCGGGTCATGGCAACTCAGCAAGGAGACTGAACATGACATCCCAGAGCCAAACACCCGCCGCTAGTGTAACGCCGGTGATCGTCAACCCTTCCCGCCTGCATGACCCGACGCCGAATGGCTACAGCACAGCGGTCATCACCCCTGCTTCCGGTCGGTTGGCTTTTATCTCAGGGCAAGGCGGACAGGACCAGACCGGCGCGCTCTCGTCCGATTTCGGCGAACAGGTGAAGCAAGCTTATGCGAACCTCGCTGCAGTGATCGACGCGCTCGGCGCTCGCCCGGACCAGGTTGTGAAACTGACGGTTTTCGTGGTTGACCACGATATGACAAAACTTGGCGTGCTGACCGAGAACGTGACGCGGATGTTCGGCGGCAAGCTGCCTGCGCAGACGCTGGTTTCGGTGCCAAAGCTCGCCATCGACCCCATGCTTTTCGAGGTTGAGGCTGTGGTTCTCTTGGATTAGGCACCCGAGCGAAGCGCCGACACATCGGTGCACGCCCATAGCGGAAGACCCCGGTCTGCGTCGTCGGCGCACCGGGGTGTGACCGTATGCGGGACCGCTTTATCCTGAGCTTGCGACGCGTCTTTGGCGCAGACCGCTCACACGGCGATTTTGTCGTAATCTGTCCGGCTGTCCAGATCGAGATCGAACCGGCCGTAGGGATTGACGTGGGCATAGATCAGCGGCGTGAGGCCGCGATAATCTTCTAGTGTCATGCGGCATTCCCACGGCGGTTCGGCGAGCACCGTTTGCAGCATGCGTGTGTTCACATAAACGAGCGAAGCTTGAAGGGGTCATCGCAGAATCTTCCCGGAATCCTACGCTAAGCCGCTTCGAGGAAAGGTGAGCGTGGATTCCGCAGCGGACGGAAGTGCCCAGCGAGAGGCTCGGTGGGCCAGACATAGTCCCCATTGAAGCTGATGTGCTCCCACCGAGCGGTGCGATATGGGCCAGGAGATCATCCGGCAGGTGCGCGCCACCGGCGCGGAGCTCTTCAACGGCTCGGCTGAGATAAACCGTGTTCCAGAGGATGATGGCGGCGATCGTCAGGTTGAGCCCAGAGGCGCGGTAGCGTTGATTCTCAAAGGTTCGGTCCCGGAGTTCGCCATGGCGATGGAAGAACAGAGCTCGAGCCAAAGCGTTACGAGCCTCGCCCTTGTTGAGACCTGCATTGGTGCGCCGGCGCAGGGCCGGGTCCGAGATCCAGTCCAGCGCAAACAGCGTTCGTTCCAAACGACCGATCTCGCGTAGAGCTTTCGCGAGAGCGTTCTGGCGTGGATAGGCGGCGAGCCGACGCATCAGCGTCGAGGGTGCAACCGTGCCTGCCCGGATTGAGACCCCCATTCGCAGGACTTCGTCCCAGTTCTCCCTGATGCACTGCAGGTTGATTGAACCTCCAATCATCGCGCCGAGGCTGCCGTAATCAGCCCGGTCGCCGGCGACATAGAGGCGGCGATCGGCAAGATCTCGAATCCGTGGAGCAAACCGGAAGCCGAGAAGATGGCACAAGCCAAACACGTGCTCGGTAACGCCGCCGGTATCGGTGTAATGCTCCCGGATTGCGAGCGTGCTCTCGTGATGCAGCAGACCGTCCAGAACATGGAGCACTTCGCTGGCGTTCGCGGCAATCACCTGAGTGTGGAACGGCGCAAACCGATCGGAGATGAACGTGTAGAACTTCGCTCCCGGCTCCGAGCCGTAGCGGGCGTTGTGATCGGCACGGCCTTGCCCATGCCCCACCGGCTCGGAAGAACTGCCCATCCGAGGATGAAGTGGCACCATCACCCCAGACCACAGTGAAGGGCTGAGCATGGATGGCATCGACCAGGGCAGCCAGGCCGGCTTGATACGTCTCGTCCCGGATATGCCACTCCGCCGTCCAGAGCAGATGAGAATGGCTGAAGAGGCCGGAGCTTCGCGCCATCCGCGCCAGTCCCAGATTGGTCGCATCCGCCAGAATGGCCGTCATGAGCGCGACTGGATTCTCCGGAGGCGCCCCGGATCGAAGATGGCTGAACCGGTCCGCAAAATTCGTCCAGCCGTGGACCTCGGCGAGAAGGATCTGTGATCCGCAGGCGGGGAAGCATGCTGTAGAACCGCCGGGCGATATCATCAGCGCCACTATCGTGCTGGCGGATCGGGCTGATCGAGAGCCCGGTCGATGAGATGACCGCCTCGGAGAGTTCGCCGGCCTCGGCCTGCGCTCCGACCTCGCGAAGCCGCCGGTCCAGCGTGGCACAGTGCTCCTCACGCCAAGCCTGGAAGCTGTCAGGGATCGCAAGACCAAGTTCACCACTCTGACGACGGGTGGGGAATGCAGTTTGAGGCAACAGGAAGTCGTCGAACGCCCGGTAGGACCGGCTCCCTTCCACCCAGACATCGCCAGCCCGCAGCCGGTCCCGAAGGGCGACGATGACACCGATCTCCCAGGTCCGGCGGTCGACAGAAGCGCCCTTCCCAACGAGCTTTCGCCAGGCAGGTGTCATGAAGGCGGTCGGGACGCGAGCCGGGAGGCTGCGCTGGCCGGAGGCGTAAAGGGTCCGCAGGAGTTCGACTGTGGTGAGCAGGGGATCTGATGCCTTCCACGAATGGAACGTGAAGGTCCGAAGGACTATTTTGCCAACCCGGTGAATGCCGGGATAGTGGTCAATGACCTCCGCCAGGTTATCCTGCCGGGTGTCTCCTATCGTCTGATCAATCTCATCCACCAACGTCTCAAGCCCGCGCCAGCCGATGGTTTGCTCGACTGCCATAAGCGGATCGGCTCCTCTCGCCCGAGCTTCCAGCATGGCCCTGGCCATATCGATCAGCGCCCGGGCGGCACTGTCGATTGTCTTCGCCCGGCTAACAACCTGTTCCTTGTGCTGGCGATCGGCCTTGCGGAACACGCTGCCAATCACCTTGTCGAACATCGTGATCGCAGCATCGGTCAGCTCGGCTTCCATCTCGCGGGCGAAGACCACCAGAGAGGCAAGCCGCCGCTCACTTTCCAGACGGGACAGATGCTGAGCGCTGAGGATGGCTGTCTCCCGGGCAATCCCCGCGTAGCGGGCCCGGTGAACGCGCCGCTCGCGATCCGGCTCGACGCCCAACGAGCGCACGACCCCTAGTCGCTCCACAATCGAGGCGAGATTCTTCTGAGTTGGCGCCTCTGGCCAATCCCGGAGCCAGGCCAGAGGCGTCCTCCTTTGGTCCTCAGCCACCTCGATCAGATCATTCAGTCTCGCTTACGGACTTGCGCGCGAGCTGTGAGGGCAATCCGCTCGAGTTCTGTGGCAGCAGGTAGGACAACCAGGTTTTCTCGCAGATATGAGACCATGGCGCCAACAATGGCGTCGCCGCGATCGGTCCCGATAGCCTCTTCGCGGGCAATCCGCGTGATCGTTGGCTCGTCATCATGCCGGAAGGGCCGCAAGCCGAGATAGGCGTAGAGTTCGTTGAGGTGCTCCCAGCGAGTTGCTTCACGCTGCCCGTAATCCAGGAAGGCAGATGGGTTGACCTGGAGTTGATGGGCAATGAAGGCCAGCATGTCCTTGGGAGGCATTTCCGACGGACTGAGTACGCGGCCAGGGTAGCGCAGGTAGGCGAGATGGACGGCAAAGCCGAGCCTGTTTGCATCCCGGCGTCTTTGCCGGATCAGCGCCAGATCTTCCATTGAGAACGTGTAGTGGCGAACGATTGAGGCGACATCTGACGGGGGGTCGAACAGAGTGGCGCGGGATTGCGGAGAGAGGATTTCGTGCTTCTTCATGGCGGGCCAGTCGGGTGACAAGGCCTCGCCGTGTTGCACGTTCCTGTTGCCAAACCGCTTCTATCAAGNATGGCGGGCCAGTCGGGTGACAAGGCCTCGCCGTGTTGCACGTTCCTGTTGCCAAACCGCTTCTATCAAGACGAGATCAGGCAAGAGGCTTTCACACGGACATATGTTTCAAAGTTGCAGATGTGTGGGACGAACTCTGCCAATCACCCATCTGCTCAGACTGCTGGATGCCTGCTGTTTCTGAATGTCCCATGCAGTCTGTGACGCTCCCAAACTCTTAGCGTAGGGTTCCGGGAAGATTCTGCGATGACCCCCATGTGACATTGTCGTCCGAGGGTACAGCCTGCCGGCTGTGGAGGCCCGGCAAGTCGCTGCTGCGATTTCACACGTCATCAGCAAGGGTATGGAGCCCCGGCAGATGGCTGTTCTATACCGATCAGGAACCATCGGTATCCATTTCCAGGCAGCGCTTCGCGCTCTCGACATTCCCTTCGAGGTCCGGGGTGCCGGAGATTTCTGGCAGAGTTCTCCAGCCAAACTATTCGTCGGCTCCCTGTACTACTTGCGTGACCCTCAAAGTACAGCGGCCCTCGAGAAAATGGGCACGGGCAAACGGGGTGACATCACCCGCGAGCGCCTGGACCTGATCGATCGCGGCACGAGACGCGACTTCGAAAGCTCATGCGCTCACGTCAAGCGGATTGTGGCTGAGGCTCTGCCCATACGAGCATCAGGCCGGGAGCGGGCGGAATGGGAGAGCATCGTCGACGGAGTCGCCATGCTGGCGGCCTCCTGTTCGTCGGTTGAAGAACTCGAGGCGCGGACTGCCGAGCAGACCCAAGCGACCAAGCGCCCGCACGCGAACAGTGTTGTTCTGTCGACGGTCTATTCCGCGAAAGGTCTTGAGTGGGATACGGTGTTCGTCGTCGGGGTTGAGGATGGTGTCATGCCCCACGGCAATTCAGCCGATATCGAGGAGGAGCGACGGGTCGCCTACGTGGCGATCACCCGGGCCAAGCGCCGTCTTGCCCTCACCTATGCTGCGGAGCGCTTTGGGACAAAGTCGGATCCATCTCCATTTCTGTTCGAGATGCATCATGGAGAGGCCATCTGGACAGGCCCGAACATGGCTGGGGCTGACAGTCGCCTTCCTCTGGCAAGCCTGGGAGAACGGGCTCAACTCGCAACCAAGAGGTCACACCCGACATCCGGCCCAACCCCAACCACTCGCAGGAGTTCGCGCGAGACGGCATCATCTGGCTCAAGGCCGTGGACATCCCGTGAGGATACGCGCCTTCAGGCAGCCTATGCGTCCTCCTCTAGTCTCGAGGAGATGTCTCTGATCCTGAAGCGCTCGCCTGATGAGATTGTCAGCCGTCTCGTCGCCTTGAAGTTCCTGCCCAACCGCAACCCGCATGACGCTTTGTCGGCCGAGTATCGTCGTCGTTCCTTACGCTAGCGACATCGTTGGGCAAACCGACCCGACCTTCGATCAAACCCATCGGAGCTCGTATCAGCGCTGATGCAGCAGAACCACGTTGGACCCAGGCGTTTGGCGTCTTTGGTCGGCTTGACCCTACTGAGGACGGTGGGCGAGACGTTCCACCTCTGCCCGGTATCAGTGATCACTGTCACGGTCTTCTTGTTGTAGCGCGTCAGCATGCCCTCAAGTGGACCCTGGCCGGGCGGCTGGAAGGTGACCCGGTCTCCAATCTTGAACTCCAGCATCTCCACATGAGCGCGCATCTGGTCGAGAAAGCGCAGGCGCTCGACGATGCGGTGGTTGAGATCGATAAGCTCGGCCTCGGTCAGTTGGTCAATATCGATCGTCATAGCAGCGCTCTCGATGCAAGCCGGGCTGGGATGATCGAGCGAATGTCTGGCCAGCGCTTATACGTGTCGAGAGGACCGGTTCGGCCTCTGAAAGTCCCCTGCCCTTCGCGAATGTCCGTTATCCTCGGACGAGCGGACCAACGCGTTTCTTCCGAGAAGTGCCAACTCCAGCCCTTCCCGATCTGACACTGGGCTTCACGACAGGGCTAAAGCCTGTGGGCTGAGCCACAC
The DNA here is from genome assembly GCF_020866965.1 of Microvirga roseola. GTDB lineage: Bacteria > Pseudomonadota > Alphaproteobacteria > Rhizobiales > Beijerinckiaceae > Microvirga > Microvirga roseola. The sequence continues at coordinate 13,120 of NZ_JAJATX010000065.1, read as the reverse complement.
GTCGAGCCCTTGGACCTTCTACTTAGTGCCAAGCAGGACGGCCGGGATGGTCCTCAGCGTGTTTCGAAGCGCCAGGTGAAGTTGCCCTTTACGGCGTGCTCCTGTGCCCGTGCCCCGATCTGGCCCGAGTACGATACGGCGAGCGTCATGTCCCGGTTGATCTGCCAGTCCAGCCCCGTCTCCGCCACGAAAGCGGTACGGTCGATCGGCAGGCCCGCGACGCTGAAGCCCGTGGTGCCGCCTGAGAAGGCCAGCAGCGCGGCGGGCTCGATGTCGCCGAGGGCATGCCGCCACCCGATCATGCCCCGCAGCGTCAGCGGCAGCTCGGCGCTGATCCGCGCCTGCGCCCGAACCCCGAGCGTGGTGGTGCCGAGATTGTAGCTGCGGGCATAACCGGTCAGGGCCGCCGCCCCGCCCTCCTCGGTAAAGCCGTCCAGGCGCAGGCGCATGAGCGACGCGCCCACGAACGGCTCGACCGTCACCCGGCCAAGATCGAATGCGTACCCCACCTCGCCGAAGGCCATCAGGGTCGAGCCGTCGTAGGAAGCGCTCGCCTGCTCGGCAAAGCCCGGGAAGGTGATGGTGCGCTGCGTGTCAAGGTCGTGGTGGGCGTAGAGAGCGCCCAGACGCAGGCTGAGCGCGTCCCATTTGGCCGTGCCGGAGACTGCACCGAATACCGTCTCGTTCGCGCCGGAGGACAGCCGCCCGTCCACGTCGAAGGCGGTGCGCGAGAACCCGCCAGCCATGCCGAGAGTGAAGGTCTCGTCGAGCCGAGACTCGGCTCCAATCGCGAACCCGCCTGTGGAGGTGTCCATGCCGGCCGCGTTGCCGTTGGTGCCGACCTTGCCCCACGAGCCGAAGCCCTCGCCCCAGAGGGTGAAGCGGCGCGGATCGAGGGATGGGATTGTCAGCCCATCGACAAGGGGCGCAACGCCCGGCCGGTCGGCGGCATAGGCGGCCTGGACCGGGCCCGCCACCGGCGCCTGGATGGAGCGCATGCGGTTCAGCAGCATGTCCTGCGTCCGCAGGGTGCCGCTCAATGCCGCTCCGGCGGCGCTGGCATGAACCTCGCCGGAGAGCGCGTCGAAGGCCTGGCGTGCGCCGTCGACGCTCTGGCCGATCACGGCGTCGAACACGCGGTGGCCGCTGCCAAGGGCTTCAACGGCGTCGGCCACACGGTATTGGTTGCCGCTCACTGCCACCGCGTTGAGAGTAAGCGAACCAGTCGGCACGGTCTTGCGCGTGAGCGTCAGGCGCACGTCGCTGTTGCCATAGGTGAGGGTCGGATCGAGATAGGCAAAGTTGGACCTGACACCCGCGAAGGTGCCCACTACGCCGCCCTCGGCAGTTAGAACGGTGTAGCTTGTAGATGGCTTGTAGCTTCCGCTCTCCGCCAGCACCTGGACGGTCCCGCCCGAAAGCGTGGCTGCCCCTGTCGCTTTGACGAGATCGGACTGACCGGCGGCGTTGGTCTCGACCTGATAGACGGAGTCCGCTTCAAATCGCACGTTGCCCGCGACATTCAGAGAGCCGATAGAATTACCCGGCGCCACCATGCCTCCATTTCGGGCCACGATCCCGCCGACCACACCATTACCTCCGAGCGACCCGCCGCTTACCGTCACAGTCGAGCCTGCGAGAGAACCGTTCACGGCCAAACGACCCGCTTCAACAACAGTAGGCCCAGCAAGGGTACTGGTCCCAGTCAGATTGAGAGTACCCGCGCCGCCCTTTACTAAAGTGGCAGTGCCGCTGATCGGGGCGGCGATGGTCGCCGTGATCCCGCTCTCCACACGAACGCCCTCATGAGTTGAAGAATCGCCATCATCGGTGAGCACCAGCGCTCCGGTGCTGCCGGAAGCGAGGCTGTAACCATTGCTCTCAAAACGCAGCGCCGAGAAGGCTTGTGCCCCCTCCACCGTCACTGCGCCGCCGCGACCCTGGAAGATTGCCGTGTCACCGGCCCAGGCGGCGGTCAGGCTGGCGTCCGGGTTGCTCCAGCCCATACTGGTCCATCGGCCTGTGCCGCCGCGCCAGAACTGCTGGCCAGCCGCATCCTTGAGGGTAAGTGTCACCCGACCGCCTGAGGAGTCGAGGGCAAAATTTGCCAGCTTATAGCCAACCGGAGCCGACATCAGGGCCAACGGCGCCTTGGTGAGCGTGCCGCTATGCTCAAGCAGAGTAAAACGAGTGGCGCCGGTTAGATCCGAGGCCTCGTTGATAACGAGCTTGCCGCTTAATGTGAGATTGCCGGGAATATCAAACAGGGGATCGGTATTGCCAGCAGTCAGGGTAGCATCGAGAGTCGCGCCGGACGCGAGGCTCAGACTGCCCATGGTGAGCGTCTGCCCGCTGGTACCGGCCAGGATGCCGCCATTCTGTACGGTCACTCCTCCGGCCAGAGTGCCGGAGCCGGTCAGGGTCGCCCCCGTTTGCACCTGGATGTTTGCGCTCGCCAGTGAGCCGTCCACGGCCAGGGTGCCCACCGCCACTGTTGTGGTCCCGGTGTAGGTGTTGGCACCGGCAAGGGCGAGTGTACCGAACCCCAGCTTTGTCAGGCCGCCACCGCCGTTGAGCACGGTGCTTGTGCCGATGTTGTGACCGTTGCTGTCGATGAAAGCGCCGCCGGCCTCGATGGTTACGTCATCATCGTCGAAACCGGCCAGAAAGGCTACTTGATTGCCGCTGGCCCGCAGAATGCCGCCATTGAAAGCGAGCGTGCCGGAGCCACTGCCCTTGGACACTTGGCCGGTGGTCAGCTTGCCTCGGGCGCGATCGCTACCATCAAGGATGAGACGTCCCGACCCGTTGACATGATACCCCAGCAATGTGGTGGCAGCGCTGACCGATCCTCCATCGGCAACCGTCAAATTTCCGCGGTGGAGATTGCCGATGGTGAGATCGCTGCTGTTGATCCATTCGGAATTCGGCCCGCTGACCGTTACCGTCCCGGATGATCCATCGCCGAGGCCCAGATAGGCCTTCCTGTTGGTGACCTTTGCTCCATTGCGAATGTCGAGCACACCATTGCCTGCCCAGCCGACATAAAGGTAGTTGTCGTGAGACCAGGTTGAGCCGGGATCGCTCACCAGCACCGACCCCTCCGATCCGAAACGGTCAGAGATAAAGCTGTCCTGAGCCCTCACCCTCGCCCCGTTCAGAATGTGAAGGGCAGAGACATCGCCCGCCAGAGCGCCAACTTTCATATCCTCTGTTGGCCGCCCCAGCATTGCGGTCGCTCCTGACACGATCAACTCGCTCGGTGCGGCCGTTGTACCTCCAGCCACAATCGTTGTGCCGACATAGGTATTCGCACCGGTCAGAACGAGAGAGCCGGATCCGCTTTTCGTGAAAGTGCCCGCTCCGGTAATGGAGCCGGAATAGGTCGAAGACGACGACTGGTCGATGCGCAGGTCAGCCGTGCCGAGATCGATTGAGCCCCCGGTACCTGCAAGCGATCCCATGACCAACCCGTAGCCGTTCAGATCGAGCATGCCGCCGTTGATCGTGTATGGCGTGTTCGCGGGCAAAGCGGCTGCCGATCCTGCGCGCAGCGTGCCACCAGTGATGATTGTACCGCCACTGTAGCTGTTATTTCCGGTCAACAGCGTCGTGCCGGCAAGAACGTTGATAGAGCCATTGCCTGCGATCGCGGGGGCAAAGCTGTAGTTGGAATCCGTGTGATTGAAGTTGATGGCGCCCGTACCGGCACCGAACCGGATTTCCGCAGCATTGATTGTTCCGGGTGAGGCCGCTGGTGCATCGGCAGGGGCACCGATATTCAGAGTTCCCGTCGTGTGCTGATCTCTTGCAACGGATATAGAGCCGGCGCCGTTGGCGACCTCTACTGCCCCTCCATCGGTCACCGTCAGCGATCCGGTATTCATCTCGTACCCAACGATGAAGCTTCCGGTTGAGGACAGTTTCGATCCGGTTCCCTGGATTTCAACCGTCGTTCCAGAGGCTCCATCGATCCAGAAGTCTTGACTATTGACCTGACCGCCTGCCTCGACAGTCAGGGATCCGGTCCCGCCGTTACCGCCGACACTGAACAGGATAGTGTTCCATACAGATCCGGAGCCTGTGACCTTCGCGGTACCGTGCGAACCCTTCGAGTAGCCGACGACCGCAATTCTACTATTGGCGACCGCGCGATCAGAGATTTCAAGAGTGCCGCTACCACTCTCTCCGATAATAACGGCGTTACCGTTGTCCCACCTGGATCCTAGGCCTGTGACGATAACAGTGCCTTGAGCATCTTTGTCATTTCCCAGAGTGATCTGTCCATCGCCAGTAACCGATCCACCATTTTCAATTCTGAGCGTTCCGGACCCGTAATCGCCGATCATCAGCGCTACACTCGGACCCTGTATGTTCCATGACGAGTTCGCTCCAGATACGGTTACAAAACCGTGTCCTTCGCTGGACCGACCAAGCACACTGAATTCAGAAGTGGCAACCTGGGCACCGCTGCCAATCATCACGGTTCCCTGACCCACAACTCCAACGTAAAGAGCGGCAGGCGTCCAAGGATTGGGATAACCTTGATCGGGCAATGTTAACGACATGCCCATGTCAATCAATGATTGTGCGGCTGCCGGCTGCACTGCCACCGGCAGCAACAGTGGCAATGCCAGCATGCTGCGGCGGAAGCCTGCGCGTGTGACGCCCTCAGAGCCATAAGATCGGATGAGTCCAAGCCCGAAAGGGTAAAGAGTATAATGAGATGCAGGGAGCATTTCTAAGCGTTATTGTGGAGAGAGGGGGCGCGAGCGCCTCACTTTAGGACAGGATGCCTTCCCACACACGTTACAAGATCAGGCATCACGCGTTTCTTCCTCCATGTGACTCTAGGGCAACTCTTGAAGAAGAAGTAATACTTTGGTGTAAACATTATTACGTTGACTTGCCGCAGGCAAAGTACTCGGAACCGATCCGACCGGCATTTCAGCGATATTGGACGAATCCAACGCTTTGCCTGATGCAGGCGTTGAATGCCCGTAGTGGGGCGACGCGTTGAAGAAGTCTCGTCACCTCGCTTTCAACAGCGACGATCCCCTGCCCTCCACGAAGGTCTGGTGTTCCTAAAGCTGACGTTCCGTCCACTTCCGAGAAGTGCCAGACCCGGACCTTCTTATCGCAAGTTCATACGTCGCCAGCCCGACGGGCGCCCGCCGGTCCATAGAGGGGCACATGCCGGACAGTCCAGTCCCCGGAGTGTCTCGATCAGCATCCGGAGGATTGGCCGGGCGAGTTCTGGGATCGGCTCGACTGGATCCTCAACAGCCTGCACGAGTTGCGGAACGTGAGCCGGCCCTTTGGCCACCACGAGCCCGAATTCGGCCAGATGCCCCCGCAGGGCATTGATGATCTGGGTCCGCTGTTTCACCAGGAGATCACGGGCTCTGAACACAACTGCCGCCGCTTGAGCCTGCTCACTCTTGGGAGCCACGAAGCGCATGGTCGGGCGCTGAGCCGCCTCGCAGATCGCCTCGGCATCGGCCGCATCGTTCTTCTGCCGCTTCACAAAGGGCTTCACGTAAGCCGGTGAGATCAGCCGGACGGTATGACCGAGTTTTGTGATCTCACGTGCCCAGTGATGCGAGCTGCTACAAGCCTCCATGGCCACTGTGCAGGGTGGCTGAGACGAGAAGAACGCGAGGACCTGGTGCCGCCGCAGCTTCTTGCGGAAAAGGACCGCTCCGGATGCATCGGCGCCGTGCACCTGAAACACGCTCTTCGCCAGATCCAAGCCAATCGTGCTAACCTCTCCCACGGACGCCTCCCTCAAGTGGCGTTCAACACCTCCACTCTGGCACACCAAGGCAGTTGGGGGCGTCCACATAGGGTAATCGCGGGAGCGAGTCGCCCCGAACCAGTCACGCTCGTGGAAGCCGGTGGCTGTTCCCCGATAAAATGGAAGAACGGGCTCACGACGGGAAGCCGGGCCCAAGCATCGAATGGAGAACCGCCATGGACGACTATATCGGGCTCGACGTGTCGATGAAAGAGACGGCGGTGTCGACCCGACGGGGTGGCCAGCGCGTCTGGCGCGGCAAATGCCCGTCCGATCCGAAGCTCATTGCTGACCTGATCCGCAAACGCGCCCCGTCTGTAAAGCGGGTGGTATTCGAGACCGGTCCCTTATCGGTGTGGTTCTATCATGCCTGAGTGCTGAAGGGCTGCCAGCGATCTGCATCGATGCCCGCCATGCCAAGGCCGCCCTCGACATGGCGCCCAACAAGACCGACGCGAACGATGCCGACGGTCTGGCTCATCTGGCGCAGGTCGGCTTCTATCGCGAGGTGCGGGTGAAGGGCTTCGACAGCATGCTGACGCGCACGCTGGTAGCGGCCCGCACCCGGCTGGTCCGCATCTGCACCGAGCTCTCCAACCAGATCCGCGGCCTCATGAAGACGTTCGGCCTGATTGTGCCTGGCGGGAAAGGCGCCACATTTGCCTCCAACGTACGCATGCTCCTCGAGGGTGATGAGGCCCTCTCGCAGGTCATCCTGCCGATCCTGAGCGCGTGGCAGAGCCTGCGCAGCCAGGCCGCCGATCTCAGCCGGCAGCTGATTGCGGCAGCCCGTCAGAGCCAGTCCACTCAGCTGCTGATGTCCATTCCCGGGGTTGGCGCGGTGACGGCGACCTCGTTTGTGGCCGCTATCGAAGATCCGGAGAATTTTAGGAAGTCCCGCTCCGTAGGCGCTTGGCTGGGGCTCACGACGCGCCGCTATCAATCAGGCGAGGTAGACTACGACGGCCACATCTCGCGGCGCGGTGATGCCCATGTGCGGGGCCTGCTGTACGAGGCCGCGACCGTGATGCTCACGCGCACCAATGCAGAATGCGGCCTGCGCACCTGGGGGCTCCGGCTCAAGGACAAGCTTGGCTTTAAGCGGGCGGCCGTGGCGGTGGCAAGGAAACTCGCAGTCATCATGCACGCGATGTTGGTCTCCGGTCAGCACTTCGATCGCTTGGCCGGACTGGCAGCCGCCAATGGATCACCCGATACTCTCCTGCTGGACCTGATCCCGCCGGCTACCGTTCGCATCCAACCTGGATGCCCTGAGACGTCCCTGCCGGGACGTGGGCAGGATGATTCCGCCTGATGGGGTGCACCCGCGCCTTGATGAGCGGAGTGCGTCGTCTACATTGGAACATCCAGCCTGCGAAAGCCCATCATGCGGCGGCTGATGCCGACCGCGAAGACGACCCTGCTCCGGCATACGTGTACACGGCGCGCCAAAGGACCGGCCGCGACCGGGACTGTCCGCAAGGCTCTCTCGGCTCAAATCATGGGCCCGAGCGGGTGAGCTGTTGAGAAAAGGCTTGCAAAGTGCCCCGCGATTAGACGACCCCATCACATCTTGCGCTGCCCCCATTAACGGTACCGGTCAGCCTTCCATGCTGGCGAGCGCCGCAAGGCCGCTTCGCACGGACGCAGCGGCAGCCCTAACCATTTGCGAGATCAGCTCTGGAGAGTTGATCAGTGAGGGCATTTGGTTCTCAATAATCAGTGTAGCCAAACCATGCATGATCGACCAGGAAAGAGCAGCCCCGGAGTGGGCGTTGGCCTCGCTTGTATATCTGGTCGCCTGCGCAGCTAGCAGCTCTAACAGCCCTCGCGATGCCACGCACAAGTCGGGGTGCAGAGAACGATCGACCATCAAGCCGTTGAACATAGTTCTCACGAGCCATGGGTTGCCGCGAGCGAAATCAATGTAGGCCGCTATAAGAGCATCGTAATCATCTCTGTCTCTGTTCTTGCTCAGGGCCTGGTTTAGCGCCTCAGTGAGCGTGATGAACGCTCTTTCGAGAATGGCTGCAATGAGTGCTTCCTTGTTCCTGAAATGCCGGTAGATCGCAGTCTGGCTGACACCGATCTGGCCCGCCACGCTTCGCAGGTCAACCACTTGCGCTCCACCCTGACGGAGCAGAAGCGATCCCGCCTCGAGTAGTTCCTCCCTCAGGTTGCCGTGGTGATATTTTTGCTTGGTTGGCACCAAAGAACTCCTTGGCGAGCGAATGTTATCATCGTAAACATTCGCGGATGTTTGCAATGTTAACATGGACGCAGAGATGAACAAAAGAAAGGTTGCACTGGTGACTGGCGCAAACCGCGGTATTGGTTTGGAAATCGCGCGTCAGCTGGCAGAACACGAGTTCCATGTCCTACTCGGGGCACGGTCGTTGGAAGCTGCGCAAGATGCCACTGAAGCTCTCCGAGCAAATGCCTTGCAAGCTTCGAGCCTACATGTCGACTTGAATGATAAGGCCACACTTATCAGCACCGCGGATGAGGTCGAAAGGCTTTTTGGACACCTGGACTGCCTCGTGAACAACGCCAGCATTTGTCTTGACGCCGGCAGGGTTTCGAAAGGCTCGATGCTCGAGATATTCCGGGATACCTACGAAACCAATGTCTTCGGTCTGTTCACGTTGACAGAGATCATGTTGCCTAATCTGAAGAAGAGCTGCGCAGCGAACGTAGTCAACATGTCAAGCGCCGTAGGGTCGCTTGCCATTTGGGGAAACAAGGAGTTGTTACGCGCCCATAATCTCAGGCCAACGTTCGCCTACTGCTCATCAAAGACTGCAGTAAATGCGCTGACTGTGCTCATGGCGGAAGCATATGCAGAATTTGGAATCAAAGTGAATGCGGCTTGCCCTGGTCTGGTTTCCACACGGATGAACGGGTACTCTGGGGCCAGAACACCGGAAGAGGGTGCGCGTATTGCGGTTAAACTAGCAACATTACCAGCAGACGGGCCGACTGGAGGATTCTACAATGACGAAGGTCGGCTCCCTTGGTAGCTTTCTAGTTGCAGGAGGGCATCGTCAAGTTAACTAGGGGTACCTGGATCAATGAAGCCCGTCATCCTCGGTATGCCCGCCACCGTTTCTCAGCTGAGGTGATCAGTCACGTCTTGTAGCTGTACTTTCGGTTTCAGTTGAGCCTACGCTTGGTCGAGGAGATGCTGGCCGCCCGCGGCATCCTATGAGTTCTGATCGGGTTATTCCGGCGAGAGCCTGAGCCGGTGTTCGTCGGTCCAGACTAGGCCGTGTGGACGGATTGGGCCGAGCAACGGGTGAGTGGATTCCCAAATCAGGCTGTCGGTGATTCATGGCAGGTCGGCTTCAGGAGGCTCGACCATGCTGACGGGAATGACCGAGGACGATTGGGCAACGGTGCTGCAAGGAACTGCCCTCTGAATATGTCGAGGGCGGCGTCGGATCCAGTGGTCGTTGTCTCGACGATGGAGTCAGGCATCGACTGCTTCTCCTTACCTGCGGCGTAATCGACGCCATTCTGTTCCTCAGCGAATGTGAATGTGTCGGACATGAGCCGGCGCAATAACGAAGTTGTAATCCGGCCCTTAATAGAAACCGCCGACGACCATTCCTACCTTGGAAGCGGCTGGGCTGGGGCTATTCCGCCGCATCGTCGGCATACGTGGAGATCACGCATGACACTGGAACAGGGGCCAAGAGGTAGTCAGAGGGTGATGATTTCTCCCCTGGACCTCCAACAAATCAAGGATGCGGTGAGCGAGTTGCGGAATTCGCATCCCGGGAGCGTTCTAGCAGACCTGGTGGAGGAGAAGATCCACACTCTGGAAAGTGCCTCCCACCATTTAGTGAGCGGCCTTTTCGAGGACTTTCGCATTAGCCGCCCGCTGAATTCTTAGTGGGCTTCAAGGGCTCAAGGCACCGACCGGAGGAGGCCCCATCCCCGCGGCAGTCCGGACACGGGTCATCCTTCTTCGCGATGCCCGTGCGGTTGCACTCGTAACAGCGGGCACCGCTGAGCCAATCACGTTCTCCGGTGCCTTCACAATGTGGGCAGTGGTCCAATGTGCCCTGCCGATCAGTGGAGAGGTCCGAGGTGCTCGGTGATTTTCCCGATGCGTCCCGAAATCGAGAGGCAGGCGTTCAACTCGGCGATCACCGGCGGCGTGAGGGACGCGACCGGAATCTCGACGAACCTCATCTGGTTGGCGCGTTCGTACCAGCCGGCTGCCCGGAAGGCATCACGGTGCTTGACGAATTGCTCTTCAACCAGATCGGCCGGGCCGTGCTTGTGGAGCGTTCCGCCACGAGAATCGTCTGTGTCGTAGAACAGGCCGAGTTTCCCGTCCGGGGGAATGGAGTAAACGGTATCCGGTCCCCTCATCAGATAGAGGTTACCGTCAGTCCCCATCCCATATTGGGGGGTGTGCCAAACCTGTTGCAGAGTATCGACGGCGGTCCCTGTTGCAGCCCCCGAATTGAGCAGACAAGGCTTCCCACTTAGCTAAGTGGTAGGCTTACTGTTATGACTATGACTAACACCAACCCTCCGATCGACATCCTGAGCGGCCCGGAACGGCGCCGCCGCTGGACGGCTGCCGAGAAGGTGGCCATCGTCAACGAAACCTACGTGCCGGGCGTCACCGTCAGCTTGGTCGCCCGCCGGCACGGCATTGCCCCGAACCAGCTCTTCCACTGGCGCAAGCTGGCCGCCCAGGGCGCTCTGACGGCTGCTGGGTGTGGCGAGGAGGTCGTGCCAGCCTCCGACTACCGTGCCCTCCAGAACCAGGTGCGCGAGCTGCAGCGGCTTTTGGAAGAAGACGCTCGAGGCCGAGGTACTCAAGGAAGCCTTGGAGGTGGTGGACTCAAAAAAACGGCTGCTGCGGTCCGTCTCACTGCCGAAGGACGGTTCCCGATGAGTGTCGTCGCTGAGACTCTCGGGGTGGTGCGCTCGAACCTCATCAAGCAGACGCAGTCGCAAACCTCCCACTCGCGCGGCCGGCCGCCCTTGCCGGATGCCGCCCTGGTCGCGGAGATCAAGGCCGTGATCGCCACCATGCCACCTATGGCTATCGGCGGGTGCATGCCTCTCTGGCGCGCCGAGCGCATGAGCAGGGTCGGCCTCCGCCCAATCACAAGCGGGTCTATCGGGTCATGAAGGTGCATGGCCTGCTGCTCCAGCGCCATGCGGGCGGCGCTGAGACACGCCGGCACGACGGACGCATTGCGGTCGCGCAGTCCAATCTCCGCTGGTGCTCGGACGGATTTGAGCTCGGTTGTGACAATGGCGAGAAGGTGCGGGTGGCGTTTGCCCTCGACTGCTGTGACCGCGAGGCGCTGGGCTATGTCGCCACGACAGAGGGGATCAAGGGCGAGGATGTCTGCGATGTCATGCTCAGCGCAGTCGAGCATCGCTTCGGGCCCGTGAACCGGCTGCCTCACACGATCGAGTGGTTGACCGACAACGGGAGCTGCTATGTGGCGGGGCCAACCCGGTCGTTTGCCCGGGAGCTTGGGCTGGAGCCGCGCACCACGCCACTGGAGAGCCCACAATCAGATGGCATGGCAGAGGCCTTCGTGCGCACGATCAAGCGCGATTACGCCCGCGTCAGTTCCTGCCCGGATGCCCGATCCGTAATGGCCGCGCTGCCGGGCTGGTTTGCTCATTACAACCAGCTTCACCCGCATCGGGATCTCGGCTATCGGTCACCCCGCGAGTTCATCGCGGCCCGTCAAACCCAGGAAGCGCTGTCCGCTCTTTAAGGGGCAACAACAGTCCCGATCTCGAAGTATTCGTCGCCGAGCTTTTGCTTGACCAGGTTTTCGGGCCCGAGATGTCCGGTGTCGTCGAGCAGAGATAGGAAGGCATCTCCGAAGGGCTCGCTCACGAGAATGGTCCTGGTCGGCGGGTCGATATAGAGGCCCATGTAGTCGGTTTCGCTGCGGAGCATGAGCTCCGTGTAGACGGATCCAGCGGTCTCCGCCTCTGGGAAGACGAAGCAGCGGTGGGTGGCAATCAGGTCGGTGGCAGCCGGCATCGGCAGGATCCTTCTCTCGAGGATGGAGTGGGGAGGCTTAGGAGCGGAGGAAAGCCACGTCTTTCTGGTACTTGAGGTAGCGGCCCTGCTCCTCGGTCAGGCCCACGAATTCGGAAGACGAGAAGCTGATCTCGTCTGGATAGTAGTCGAACAGCCGGACCTCGCGGCCATCCTCGAGGGTGGCAAATACCTCTGAAAGTGGGCCGAAGGGGGCCCGAGAGACCAGAGTGATGCGGGCGGACACGATCTTGGCTTCAGCCATGGCGAGAAGTCTCCTACGGATCGGGATGACGGTTTAACCCTGCTTGGGCTCGACGAATTGGATCTGGAATTCACGGGACTCGACCTCCTGGTTCTGCTGGTTGCGCCATTTGCGCGTCGTCCAGTAGCCGCGGACCACGACTGTCGTGCCCTGATCCATCGGGGCGAGCATCGCGTCGATCTCGGAGCGCTCCCGGAAGTATGGGACGAAGTAGGTCCCGCTGAATCGGCGGCCGCGCTCATCGGCACCGTGGAAGGCGACGACCTTGTCCCCCGATGCGGTGAACCGGTGCATGGGGAGCTCACTCAAGGTCACGGTAATCGTGTGTTTCGAGAGTTTCTCACGCTTCTTAGCGTCCTCGGCGATCTGAGCCTGAAGTTCGGCTTCCATCGATAGAAGGTCGGCTCAGAAACACCCATTCTGCGGCAGACCTCCGGCACGGACGTGCCGGCTTCGGCCTGCTGCAGGGCAAAGGCGATCTGCTGGTCTGTGAAGCGGGTCTTCTTCATCGGTCAGCGCTCCGTCGCATCAGGAGTCTAACCGAAAACTCTCACGTTCACTGGTCCAACTTCGTGGGAGGGGACCACATGTTGTGAGTTGCTTTCGACCGCGGCTGGCGTGTGCGAGTACGGCATGGCCGACCCGAAATGTAGTATTAAGCAGCGGACTCATAACTGCACAGCCAGATGCGAGCTGAGACCAGCTTGGTGGCACAAGGAAGCTCTCCGGGTCCTTGTCGTATCTCGTGGCAACGCCGCGGAACTCTTTGAGCTTGTTGAAGAAGCGCTCCACCCGACTACGATAGCGATATAGAAGGGCGCTGAAGACAAACGAGCCCTTGGGGGTGCTCTTGGACGGAATGTTCGCCCACACGTCTTGCTCCTTGGCCTGCTCGCGAAGGGTGTTGCTGTTGCGAGCCTTGTCGGCCAGCAGGGGCGAGCCTGGCTCAAAGTTGGTCAACAGCATCCCGGCAGCGGTGGTGTTGATCCGCCCCCGCCGATTGGTCCGGTTGGAATGTTAGTGGAGT
>NZ_JAJATX010000061.1 GCF_020866965.1 Microvirga roseola | reverse complement strand
TAAGCCATACTTCAGGGAGGATCACTTCTCAGGAGGCAGACCAAGCAGGATCCTCGCGTCATCAAGGGGCGGGTCCGATCCATGCTCGGTTTTCAATCTGTGGCCACGGCCCGTGTAGTCCTGGGTGGAATCGAGATGGTTCACATGATGCGCAAGCAACAGGCGAGGTATATCAGCAATTCGCAGCCCTCCTTGGCCGAGCAGTTTCACCTGCTCGCTGCCTGAGCGCGGGCCGGGTCAACCGAAAGGCGCTCTGCCGCGAGGATAAAGCAATCCGGCGCCGGTTTTCCCCGCTTGACGTCCTCGGACGTTACAGTGATCGACGGGTGGGGTAGGCCCGCGGCCTCTATCCGCCGCTTGGCAAGCGCGGAGGGTGCCGATGTCACCACCGCCCATCGATGTGATGGCAGCGAGCCCAGGAACTGCGACGCCCCGGTGATCGGAACGATGCCCTCGACTTCCTCGATCTCGGCTTGGGTTACTGCGGCTGCCTCGACTTCCGGATCAATGTCCGGAAGGCGTAGCGCCGAGATCGTTTCCGATGCTTTGCGCCCATGGATGGTTGGTAGAAACACACCGGGATTGAGGCCGAATTTCCGCGCCCATGCTCCCCAGATGCGCTCCGCTGCGGCAATGGGATTAGGTATCGTTCCATCCATGTCGAACAGGAATGCATCATAGGTGTAAGCGGAAAGATCAGGCAATAGATGATCCATCTATAATACTAGGCTCCGAATCCTTGGTCTCGTTGCTAAGCATAACAGAAAATTATGCTGGGCTTTATCGGTGCGTCATCAGCGACCTTGCTGTGCTCCGGCCCGTGGAGAGCATGATGTTCTGTGGAATAGCTAGTCCGGCGGCAGGTTGTCTAGGGTCACCACTTCAACTTGCGACTGGGCTGGTCAACTGTGTCTCCACATAGGTCTCGAAGATGCGCCGGATCCATCGGGCCTGGTGATGCCGAGAGGATGCAGGGGGCCAGCGTCCGCCTGAAGCCCGTACGGGCAGATCACGCCCCCACCTCCAGCTCCATCAGCCGCTCGGCCGCAAGGCCGATCATCTCGCGCAGCAGATCGGCATCCGGAGTCTTCTCGACCAGGCTCTTGAGGTCCATCATGGGATTGGTCATCGAGGGTTCTCTCGGTTGCAGGTGGATGTCGCAACCCAACCCTAACCGGAAATCGTCGATGACCGCTGGGCTCCCGTCGAGCTACACCACGCACTGGCACCTATCCTGCCATGGATGGCGAATGCGTCAGCGGCAAATTTGCCGTGTTCGAGAATTCCCACGAGTTCACACTTGTCCCGTGGCGGCCAATCATCGGCCGGCAGCTCGGCCGCGAAGTCATGGGCGTCGTGCAAGCCGAAACAGTTTCATGGCAGCTAAATTTAGGACGGCAGCAGGGTTTGGCATTATTGTCATGATGGCATGGTTCACGCTTGGATCAGGGCCGCGTCCCGTCGCTTTCGAGAGTCAGTTGCCGCCAGTTCGCGCGCCAATGCGAGAAAGGCTTTGAGTCCGGCCGACAGATTGCGGCGGCCAGGATAGTAGAGGCAAAGCCCTGGAAAAGGTGGCGTCCAGTCCTCCAGCACCCGGGCAAGCCGTCCGGCCTCTATATCGGCGAGAACGTCCTGCTCCATGAGGCAGCCGATACCGATACCCTCCATCACCGCCGCTCGTGCGAGGCTCGCTTCATCAAGTATTATGGGACCGCTTACGTCGATCTGGACGGCTTCTCCATCCTTCTCAAAGCGCCACCGGAAAAGCGCCCCATCCGGTAACCGCACACGGATGCACCTGTGGCTGAGAAGATCCGAAGGAACGCGAGGCTTCTCATGGCTCTTGAAATAGCCCGGCGACCCGACGATGGCGTATCGCTGGGAATGGCCGAGCGACACGGTTATCATATCGCTGGGAACAAGGCTCGCGACGCGCACGCCCAGATCAAAACCGCCTGCAACGATATCGACCAGTCGCCCTTCGGTGACTAGATCGACGTGCATGTCCGGATAACGGCGAAGAAACTCGAACACGAGCGGCGAGATGATTTCGCGTGCAGCAAATGGCGCGGCATTGATCCGGATCGTTCCCGAAGGCGTCTCGCGCTGCGAGCGCACCGCGTCCATTGCACCGTGAATGTCCTGAAGCGCAGGACCAACGCGTTCCACGAAGAGTTTGCCTGCCTCGGTCAACGACACGCTACGCGTCGTGCGATTGAAAAGGCGGACGCCAAGGCTCGCTTCAAGCTTCCCGATGGCATGGCTGAGTGCAGTGGTAGACATCCCAAGGTCAATTGCTGCGGCACGAAAAGTCCCTCTTCGGGCGATCGCGATCACAGCTTCCAGATCGTTCAGGCCGGCGCGCTCCATTGTCCCGATCCATTCAATTCTCTATCCCGGATAATCCCACTTATTCGCACAATGGTCGAGGATTATCTATCGGATCGGAACACTGCCAACGAGGAACAAGGCGATGGATATGCCCGATATTGTGAGAGCTTACTTCGAAGCCGACAGGCGCAACGACTCAGATGCCTTGGCTGCGGCCTTTTCCGCTGATGCCGTGGTCGAGGACGAAGGTGTCCGCCATGAGGGCGTCAGTGCGATCTGCACTTGGTGGGTGGCAGCCAAGGACAAGTATCACCACGTCGCCGAACCCATCAAGACGACAGGAGCATGCGACCGAGTTTCTGTCCGGGCAAAGGTGAGTGGCGAACTTCCGAACAGTCCTGCAACGCTGGATTTCTTCTTCACGGTTAAAGACGACAAGATCGCCGCGTTGGAGATCAAGTGATGACGGAGTTCGTGACACTAAAAGGAAAGCGCGCTCTCATCACCGCTGGAACGAAGGGCGCTGGTGCAGCGACCGTCGAACTGTTTCGTGAGCTTGGAGCGCAAATCCTCACCACGGCTCGCTCGCGTCCGGAGACCGTACCTGAAGAACTCTTCGTTGCCGCTGATCTCACCACCGAGGAGGGCTGCGAGACCGTAATTCAGGCCACGCGTCAGCGTCTCGGTGGCGTGGACATCATCGTGCATATGCTTGGCGGCTCCTCTGCACCGGGAGGCGGGTTTGCAGTGCTAACAGACACAGAGTGGCACAAAGAGCTTTATCTCAATCTGTTCCCAGCCATACGGTTGGATCGACAGCTTGTTCCGGACATGGTCAACTGTGGAAGCGGCGTCGTCATTCATGTATCGTCCATCCAGCGAGAATTGCCGCTGCCGGAAGCGACGACTGCTTATGCGGCGGCAAAGGCGGCGCTTTCAACTTATAGCAAGGCCCTGTCGAAAGAAGTGTCTCCCAAGGGTGTGCGCGTTGTGCGTATATCACCGGGCGGGATTGAAACGGAAGCAGCGGTAGGGCTCGCCGAGCGATTGGCCCAACAGGCTGGCACCGACTACGAGGGGGGCATGAAGATCATCATGGACTCTCTAGGCGGCGTCCCAATCGGACGCTTCACGAAGCCCGAAGAAGTTGCCAGTCTCGTAGCATTCGTCGCCTCGGACCGAGCTGCTGCGATAACAGGAACGGAATATGTCATCGATGGCGGAACAGTTCCGACGGTGTGACGTGGCTGGTCTGCCCCTCTGAAAAGCGATCCTCCCTGAAGTATGGCTTATGAGCCGAAGGAGGACTGAGACATGGGCAAGAAGAGGCACACGGCCGAGGAGATCGTCGCGAAACTGCGTCAGGTGGACGTACTGACAGCGCAGGGTCGAACCGTGGCAGAGGCCATTCGGCAGATCGGCGTCACCGAGATCACGTACTATAGGTGGCGCTCTGAATACGGCGGGCTGAAGTCCGATCAGGTCAAGCGGCTCAAAGAGCTGGAGATGGAGAATGCCCGGTTGCGCCAGGCCGTCTCGGATCTCACCCTGGAGAGGCTGATCCTCAAGGAGGCAGCGTCGGGAACTACTGAGCCCCGCCCGCCGTCGCGCCTGTGTGGATCAAGTGATTGCCACGTATGGCGTCTCGGAACGGCTGGCCTGCCGAGTTCTGGGTCAACACCGTTCCACCCAGCGCAAGATCCCCAAACAGCCGGAGGATGAGGCGGCCTTGACAGCCGACATCATCGCTCTGGCCACCCAGTATGGGAGCTCAGGCTATCGCCGGATCACCGCCCTGGGCTCTGTTGCATTAACCTCGGCAGTGTAATCCGGATCGGCCAATCGAGGAGCCATCCTGTTATCTCTGTTCAAGCGCCGCCGCTTTCCGGTCACGATCATTCTTCTATGCGTGCGCTGGTACTGCAAGTACGGCATCAGCTATCGCAGTCTGGCTGAGATGATGCAGGAACGCGGCGTCGCCGTTGATCCATCCACGATCTTCCGTTGGGTTCAGCGCTGTGCTCCAGAGATCGAGAAGCGAGTTCGGCTCTACCAGGGACCTCGCTCAGGCTCCTGGAGAGTGGACGAGACCTACGTATGGGTCGGTGGCAAGTGGAAATACTTGTTTCGCGCAGTCGACAAGCACGGTCCGTTGATTGCCTTCATGCTGTCCGATCGCCGGAATACCAACGCCGCATATCGTTTTTTGCGTAAGGCCATAAAGGCAATGAGCCACTATCCACCGTCCTCCATCACGACGGATAAGCTGGCGTCGTATCCCAGGGCGATCCAGCGCCTGCAGAACGAAGGGCTGTTGGCGAAAGATGTGGTACACCGCACCTCGAAATATCTGAATAACATCCTTGAGGCGGATCATGGCGCGCTCAAGCGCATGATCCGTCCAACCCGTGGCTTCCAGACCATGAAAACCGCCGCCGCGACCCTGACTGGCTTTGAAATCATGCGCATGATCCGCCGCGGTCATTGCATCGGACGGGAGCGTCGCGCGACAGGCGAAATCCGTCTCATTGATCAGCTCTTCGGACTTGCAGCTTGAAGGGCCCGTTGAACTAGGCTCGTTATGCCCTTTTCCAAGTTACTGCAACAGTGCCTGCGTCGAGAACCATGGTCATGGATGTCTGCCCCTGGAGCTGTACGTGAGGAGATGTCGAGGGATCAGCGAAATAGTCTCAATGCCGTATATATTGGCAATGCGCGAACCGACAATCTGCACCGCAAAGCCGTTGAGGCGCCAGTCCCAATATAACCGGAAGTATGAGGATTGCACTACGAACGGAGACGCTGTTATTCATTAAAATCAGAGTTCTCCAAGGTATACTTGGCTCCCTCGAACATGTGCCATGATAATGCAACCGTAACAATTGCGGGGAAGCCAAAGTGTCATTGTCTCTCATTTCAAACCCACCGCCCTGGCCACACGGCGCAAGATGCGCTGTGTGCTTTTCGTTCGACATGGACGTCGAAACTTTGTTGCATCTCTACCACCGGGATACGGCGCGCAGCCGCCTAGTGACCTCGTCGGCTTTTCGCTATGAGCCTTCCGTAGCGATCCCGCGCCTGATCAAAATCTGGAAGCACTTCAACATTCGGCAGACGGTGTTCATTCCCGGATGGGCGATCGAGACTTACCCCCATGCGGTCGAGGCCTTGGTCGAAGCTGGTCATGAGATCGGCCACCACGGTTGGCTCCACGAGCGGCCGAACCTGCTTTCGCGGGATGCAGAGGAGCGAGTGCTCGACCGTGCTCTCGCGGCCTTCGACAAAGTCGTCGGCCGACGCCCGGTCGGCTACCGCGCTCCGGCCTATGCTCTTTCGGAGCACACGGTCGGCCTGCTGATCGAACGGGGCTTCGGCTATGATGCCTCTCTAATGGGCGACGACGTGCCTTATATGCTCGAGTCCCCTCGTGGATCGCTGGTGGAGATTCCGTCAGATTTCGCCCTCGACGATTGGATGCAATACGTCAATCTGGAGGAGTTCGGGTGCCGCATGCCGATCCGGGCCCCGCAGCGGGCGATGGAGGTGTTTCAGGCGGAGTTCGACGCGGCTTGGGCGCATGGCGGACTGTGGATTTCCGTGTGGCATCCGTTCGTATCCGGCCGCCTCGCCCGCGCGGATGCGATGGTCCACCTCATCGAGTATATGGTGGATAAAGGAGGTGTTTGGTTCGCTCCCATGGGGGAGATCGCCGCCCATGTCAGGCATCTTACGGCAACTGGCGCATGGACCCCTCGGGTGGACCAAGTTCCGTTTTGGAACGAACCGGTCGACCACTTAGTCACCATGACGAGGTGAGGCCGCTCGATGCGCCATCCGCAGTTCGTTCGGGCGAGGGTTATTATCACCCAGCCGATGCGCGCCGGCGCCGTGTCGGCTTTGGCGGCGTACCGATCTCCTCAGCGCCATCGCCTTTGGGATCGCTTGGCGCTATGCACCGGATAGGAGCGCTCTTCAGCGCAGCATCTGGTTTCATGCGAATGCCGGAGAAGGCCAGCGTAACATGTTTCTCTATGGCTAACTTCATCTGTTCAAGGGTCATCGAATCGCTTGAGATGAAACTGCCAAAGTGATGGGTGCCGAGAGCCGTAAACAGGTCGGCAAGGACGACAATGTCGACATCTGGGCCGATTGCGCCCCTGCGCTGGAACTCCTGCAGCATCTGGACGTAGTGGCGCAGGATCAGTCGATTAAAGCGCATACCTGCCTTGTGCAGCGGACTGTTGGGTTGGGTGTAGGGAGCCGCGAATATCACTCGCCAGCACTCCCGACCAAGCGTCTTCAATGCTTGGTCGGCCAGCAGCTTCTCGAAGGCCTGCACGGCCGCCAGAGGATCTTCCGGAGGATTGCGAATCAAGGCGCGCCGAGCCGGGACGGAGCGGCGCGCATGCTGCACCGCCAAAGCGGTCAGGATGTTCGCCTTGGTAGAAAAGTAGTTATATACAGTTGCGGGAGACACGCCTGCGCAATGCGCGATCTCTTCGATGCGCGAGGCCTCATAGCCTTGCGACATGAACATCTCCGATGCCGCGTTGAGAATCTGCTCAACGCGCATCCGTCTGTTGCGATCTCTCAGCCCCGCCATAACGACCTCTCAAAGCGCCTGTGCTGCCTCCCATCCCTTAAATTTATAGTCAACTCTGAATTTACACTTGACTCCATATTTAAGTCGGTATCCCTTATTCTCGTCCGGTGCGTCGGCTGCCGCATCCGAGGATAGAAGCCGAAAATACAGAGGGCAAGCCGTACGATGAGTGTGTCTGAGGGGCATCGCAACCTTAACATCACAGGTGTCGAGAAGCGTTTCGGAAGTTTCAAAGCTGTCGACAACGTATCACTTACAGTAGAGCGCGGCGAATTCTTGACTCTCCTCGGGCCTTCAGGCTCAGGGAAGACGACCCTGCTCATGATGATTGCAGGGTTTGTTCAGCCGGATAAGGGCAGCATCGCTCTTGGGGCCGAACAGATAACTCATCTGCCGCCCGAGCGGCGCGACTTCGGGATGGTTTTCCAGGGCTACGCACTGTTCCCCCACCTGAGCGTGTTCGACAACGTGGCCTTTCCGCTCAAGGTGCGCAAGAAACCGCGCGCAGAGATCGAGGAAAGGGTCCGATCCGCTCTCGATCTCGTGCAGCTAACTGCTCAGATGGATCGCCTACCGCGGCAGCTTTCAGGCGGGCAGCAGCAGCGCGTCGCCTTGGCGAGAGCGATGGTATTCACGCCGCATCTCCTGCTTCTCGACGAGCCACTGAGCGCACTCGACAAGAAACTGCGCGCCGAGCTCCAGGAGGAGTTGAAGCGCCTTCACCGCAAGGTCGGCCTGACATTCATATATGTTACGCACGATCAGGACGAAGCGTTGTCGATGTCCGACAGGATCGCGATCATGCGCGACGGCCAGCTGATCCAGCACGGGTCCCCGGCGGAACTCTACGAGAATCCGAGCACCGCCTTCGTGGCGGACTTCCTCGGCAAGAGCAACTTCCTGCGTGGCCGCGTGGAAACGCATGCCGGCGACGACATTGTTTTCACCAGCGGCCGGGGCCGCTTCCGTCAGAGGATCAGTGGCGCAAAGCGCCCGCCCGTGGGCAGCGAAATTGCGATAGCTCTGCGGCCGGAAAAGATAAGCATTGTACCACCCGGCACAGAGATGGCGAACACGCTCACCGGAACGGTGACGGAATGGAATTACTTCGGCTCGGAATTCCGACTTGTCGTTTCGACGCAGAGCTTTGGCTCCGTCGCTGTCGCGATTCCAACATGGAAATCAGGGGTGCCGCCCGAGATCGGTCAAAGTCTGACGCTCGGCTGGGACGCTCAAGCAGGAATGCAGGTTGCTGAAAGCTAAGACAGCACCTTTGCATAGGCCAAAAAAGAGGGAATTCACATGGAAAAGCAGACATTCGCTGAAGACTGCCAGGAAATCGTCTCTGAATTGACGCAAAAAGGGGTGTCCCGCCGTGACATGCTGCGCGCAGCCCTCGCGATCGGCATCGCGCCTGCGGCACTGACGGCTGGCTCGCGCACGGCCATGGCGCAGGCCCGCAAGGAAGTGGTCCTTGTCAACTTCGGCGGTGTCGCCATGAAGGCGTTCGACGAGGCCTTCGTGCAGCCGTTCGCTCAACATGGCGGACGTATCGTCCTTGACGGAAGCGGAGCTCTCAACGGCAAAATCCTCACCATGGTCAAATCCGGCCATGTCACGTGGGACATCTGCGATGCCGGCATCACCACCCTGGCGGAGCTGGGTCCCCAAAACGCCCTTGAGAAGATCGACTACAGTATTGTCGACAAGAGCAAGCTGCTGACAGAGTTCGCTTACGAAGAGGGCGTGGTGAATTACATGTTCAGCACGGTCATGGCGTGGGATACGAGCAAGATCAAGGAAGAGCCCACGCTGGCCGACTTCTTCGATCTGAAGAAGTATCCCGGCCGCAGGATGATGCGCAAGGACTCACAGGCAATGCTAGAGATGGCCTTGCTCGCGGATGGCGTGCCGATGGACAAGCTCTATCCGCTCGACGTGAAGCGTGCCTTCGACAAGATCGGTACCATCAAGAAGGACATCCTGTTCTGGAACAGCGGCTCGGAGAGCCAGAGCCTGATGCGCGACGGCGAGTGCGTCATGGGCCTGCTGTGGCATACCCGGGCCAATGTTCTGCGGAGCGAGACCAACGATCGGATCAACTACACCTTCAAGAACGGTCTGTTGCAGCCAGGTCTGTGGGTTGTTCCTAAGGGCAATCCCGCTGGCAAGGAGGCTTTCACGGCAATCGCGTCCATGCAGCAGCCCGAAGGTCAGGTGAAGCTGCTCGCGGCGATGGGCAACGGGCCGGCCAACCCGGCCGCGCAAAGCCTCGTGCCCGCCGAGCTCCGCGCCATGAATCCGGCCAGTCCTGCCAATGCCGCGGTTCAGGCGAAGATTGACGCAAACTGGTACAAAGCAAATCACTCCAAGACGTTCCAGGCCTATCTCGACTTCATCTCGTCGTAAGATCCCGATGGGTCTTAGCCTAGAGGCTGTGCCGGCAGCTATCAGCACAGCCTCAGATCCGCTTAGCTATCGGTTCAGGCAACCGCTCGGAAATCAACACAATGACAGCTCTCGTCGAAACGGCGCGATTGCCGTTCGCTCGCCGCTTGCGCTCTCATCCGGCCACGCGATACTGGCTTATGACCGCTCCCGCGGTCCTGCTCATGCTGGTATTCTACGTCTATCCGATCGGCCGGGTGCTCTGGATGAGCATCACGATCCCCGAGCCTGGTCTCGACAACTATACTCTTCTCGCCACGAGCGCCTCCATTCAGAAGATGCTCTGGACAACGGCCCGCATAAGCATTCTGACGACCCTCGTCACTCTCGTCCTCGCCTACATCGTCTCGTATGCACTGGTGCACGCGACACCTCACGTCCAGCGGTGGATGTTTCTCGGGGTTGTGATCCCGCTCTGGATATCGGTGCTCGTGCGCGCCTTCTCCTGGTTCATCCTGCTGCGGCGGGAGGGTCTGATCAATACCGCGCTGCTTACGGCCGGCATCATCGACACGCCTTTGAGTCTTATGTGGAACGAGGTGGGCGTCATGATCGGCATGGTTCATTTCATGCTGCCGTTCGGAATCCTGCCGATCTACGCCAATATGCGCGACATCGATCGGCGTTGCATCGCAGCTGCGCGCGGCCTGGGCGCAAGGCCTTTCGAGGCCTTCTGGCGTATCTTCTTTCCCCTGTCTCTTCCGGGCGTCGTAGGCGCCAGTATCCTGGTGTTCATCTTCTCTCTTGGGTTCTTCGTGACGCCAGCCCTGCTGGGCGGCGGCAAGACCCTCATGGTCGCGGAATACATCAAGGTCCAGATCCTCGAAGTGGTCCGTTGGGGCGTCGGCACCATGCTCGCCACGATGCTCCTGGTCGTGATCGGCGTTCTGCTCGCGGTTGTGAGCCGTGTGGTCAACCTTCGCAAGCTGTTCGGAGCAGGCTAAGTCATGTCTCAAACCGGCTTTGGCAATATATCGGTCATGACGCGATCGTTGGCTTGGGTGATCATCTGTTTTCTCGTCCTGCCCATTACGGTCGTCTTCGCCGTGTCCGTAACGGACAAGCACTATCTCTCGCTTCCAAGCGAGGGCGTATCTTTCCAGTATTACACAAACCTACTTACCAGCCGCGAATGGCTTGGCAGCATCGGGCAGAGCTTCATCATTGCCTGCGTGTCGACCTTGATTGCTGGGGCCGCCGGAACGCTCTGCGCCATCGGATGCTGGCGTCTGAGCAACCGCGCGAGCGAGGCAATCCGTCTCCTGATGCTCGTGCCGATCATGGTGCCGACCATCGTCTATGCTCTAGGAGTCTATCAGTTCTGGATCGATCTCCGCCTGCTGGACACCTACACGGGCGTGATCATCGCCCATGCGGTCACCGGAGTTCCCTATGTCGTGATCACCGTATCGACGGCCTTGGCAGGGTTCGACCAGCGGCTGGAACAGGCCTCGCTGAACCTTGGTGCAAACATGGAGCAGACCCTGCGTCTGGTGATCATTCCCAACATCATGCCGGGCATCGCATCGGGGCTGATCTTCGCATTCATCCATAGCTGGGATGAGCTAGTCATCGCTCTTTTCGTGGCGGGCCGAGGCGTCTTCACCCTGCCGCGCAGGATGTGGGATGGCATCAATGAGCATCTCGATCCCACCATGGCGGCTGTCGCGGCTGTTCTCATACTGCTGACCGTCGGTCTGCTCTTCATCGACATCTACATTCGGTCGCGCAAAACTGCCTGATGTGAAAAGGGACCCGAAGCGATGAACAACAGCGAATTCACTGCTGAAAAGAAGTGTGCGATCGCATGGATCGAGGAGAACGTCGGCCGACTCTCCGCGGACCACAAGACGATCTGGGACTTTCATGAACCATCCTGGCGCGAGTACAAGTCCGCTGCATGGTATGTCGACCGGCTGCGCGCCGAAGGATTCACCGTCGAGACCGGATCCGGTGGAATGCCCACAGCCTTCTGCGCCGAATGGTCCAACGGCGAGGGGCCGACAATCGGCGGATATGCGGAGTACGACGCGGTCCCGGGCACGTCGCAGGCTCCTGTCCCGTGGCGCGAGCCCCGAGAGGGCGTGAGCCGCTATGCCGCCGGCCATACCGACCCCCACTCGGCTTTGGGCATGGGATCCTTCACGGGCTTTCTTGCGGCAAAGCATGCCATGGAACGTCATGGCATCAAGGGACGGCTGAAGTTCTTCGGCGAGCCGGCCGAGAAGATGTGCGGCTCAAAGCCTGTCCATGCGGCGAAGGGGTACTACGACGATCTCGGCGCCGCCATCAGCTTCCATCCGCACTCGTTCCCGGCGCTCGCGAATAGCTGCTTCTGGGACACCCACAGCGCTCCCTACTGGAGCCGGATCTATACCTTCGAGTGCGACAACCCGGAGACATGGCAGCAATCCGGCGCGTTCGCGGGCGTGGCGCACAGCCATTCGACTGCACGCGCGCCGGGGGCAATCGACGCGGTGTGCCTGATGTACACCTCGTCGAAGTACATGAAGGAGTCGATGCTTCCCCATCACGGCAGCTGGAGCCTCAACGAGTTCATCCTCTATGCCGGTCACGCAGCGGCGGACAATCTGGCGCCCGGGCTCGCTCAGATCCAATATTCCCTCCGTGCGCCGACCCTCGACATGTGCGAGCGAGTATTCGATGTCCTCGACCGCAATGCCGAGCATTGCGCCGCCATGAGCCACTGCACCATCCGTGCAGAGTGGATTACGCGCACCCGAGCGGGCTTGCCCAATCACGCCATGGCCGAGACGGCTTGGCGCAACTTCGAGGCCATCGGTGCGCCGCAATGGAACGAGGAAGCGCGCGCGTTCGGGCGCGAGATCCAGAAGAACCTCGGCATGGAACCGATGGAGGATCCGTTCCTGCCGGAGATCCAGAAGCTGACCGCACCCTGGGAGGGCGAGAAAGCCTTCCGCGCACAGCTGCCCTCCTGGCAAATGAACCTCGCCGCGGATGATTATGTCGAGTACACGTGGCATGCGCCGACCGTGCGGCTTTATGTCGGTCGCCCAACCCTGAAGGCTCCGCCCGGCTACCGCTATCCCGAATGGACCCGCTACGCGATGGGCGGCACGCCGGCCTGTATCGACCCGATGTGGACGACCGCAGGAAAGGTAATCGCCGCCACGATCCTCGATCTGCTCACCGACGGCACCTCACTTGCGAAAGCCCAGGCGGAATTCAAGGAGCGCACGGGCGGCGGCATCGGCGGGGAGAAGTGGGTCGCGCCCTTGCTCCCGGACGATTTCGACGCCCCGGTTAACTACCGCTGGCCGGAATACGTCACCACACCGCGCGGCCTGGAATGGACCATTCCCACAGCCGCAGACTGAGCGGGCCGCCTGCAATGCCAGTTCCGCGCAACATCAAGAACACCACGCCAAAATCCTAGGAGAAGGCTCATGTCTATCATCTCGGAACCCGAATACCGCTACAATATGCTCATCAAAACCTTCGCATCCCGTCCCGAACCCGCCTTCGAGGCCGAGTCGGAGCAGGTCGAGGTTTGGGGCCGCCGCTGGGGCTGCAACAACGACGTAGGTCAGCTGCGCATGGTGCTGATGCACCGTCCGGGCTCGGAGCTCAATGTGGTGGACCCGTCCAAGCGCCTTCCGGATATCGGCGCCTACGGCGATCCTGAGAAGGGTTGGTATTGGCGCGGCGACACTATTCCCGATCTTGCCGCCCAGCAGGCGCAGCACGACGGGCTGGTCGCCGCCATCCGCGAAGAAGGTGCGGAGGTGGTGTTCATCGACGAATGCGCGCCTGGAAAGATGAAGTCGGTCTATACGCGTGACAGCGTGATCGCGCTCGAAAGCGGCGCCATCGTCACCCGGCTCGGGCCACCCATCCGCCGCGGCGAGGAACTGCCCGTCACCCGTACCCTGGGCAAGCTCGGCATGCCAATCCTGCGGACCATCGGCGGCACCGGCCTGATGGAAGGCGGCAGCTTCGCCTTCATCACGCCGAAGGTCGCGGTTATCGGCCTGTCGAGCCGCGTAAACGAGGAGGGGGCCCGCCAGCTGGAGGAGGTCCTGCGCGTGCATGGTGTCGAGCTTCTCCGGGTGGAGCTCACTGGTTATCGCCTGCATATCGACGGCATGTTCGTGATGGTGGACGCGGAAACAGCCTTCGTGAACCCGACGCTGCTGCCGTTCTGGTTCCTCGAACGGTTGAAGGAGCTCGGGATCCGCCAGATTGAGGTCTGCCCGGACGACCAGCCGTGGGTGGTCAACTGCCTGGCCGTTCGGCCCGGGCGGGTCATCATGCCGGCGGGCCTCTCGGACCGGACCATAGAGAAGTTCAACAGGGCCGGCATTTCGGTGCGGGTCGTGCCCTACGACAAGGTCGCCCTGGGCGGCGGCGGCATCCATTGCTCCACCGCTCCCCTTATTCGCGATCCTCTCTAAGCATGACGGGCCGGACAAGAACAGGTCCGGCCCATTCAACCGGAACGCCCGTGGACATTCTCCAGAGGACGAAGACATGAACGGCGCCGAGAGCCTAGTGCGCACACTGATCGCAGGCGGAGTTGATACCTGCTTCGCGAATCCGGGAACATCGGAGATGCATTTCGTCGCCGCACTGGACCGTGTCGCCGGGATGCGCTGCGTTCTCGGGCTGTTCGAAGGCGTCGTCTCCGGGGCCGCGGACGGTTATGGCCGGATGGCCGACAAGCCTGCGGCGACGCTGCTGCATCTGGGGCCGGGGCTCGGGAATGCCCTGGCCAATCTCCACAATGCCTGCAAGGCTGCAACTCCCATCATCAACATTGTCGGCGATCATGCGACCCGTCACCGTCAGTACGACGCTCCCCTGACGTCGGACGTGGAAGGCGTGGCGCGACCCATGTCGGCCTGGGTGAAGACCTCAGACGATGCGCGCTCTGTCGCCCGCGACGGTGCCGAGGCCGTGACGGTTTCCCTGACGGGGGCAGGGCAGGTGGCCACCCTTATTCTTCCGGCGGATACCGCATGGGGCGAGTCCGATGGTCCCGCGGCGGTGCAATCCCCGCCCTCGAAGCGCAGGGTTTCGGAGGAGATGGTGGCGGAGGCCCGCGCGGCATTGCTGTCGGATGAGCCGACGCTTCTCCTCATCGGCGGTCGCGCGCTGCGCTCCGCACCGCTTGAGATGGCGAGTCGGATCGCGCAGGCCACCGGAGCGAAGCTGCTGGCTCCGACATCCAACGCACGCATCGAGCGCGGTGCGGGCCGGGTCGCGCTCGACCGTATCTTCTATCCAGTGCAGCAGGCGCTCGATCAGCTCAGCGGCTTCCGCCGCGTTGTGCTCATCGGCGCCCGGAATCCAGTCGCCTTCTTCGCTTATCCGGGAAAACCCAGCTTGGTTCTCCCGCCTGGATGCACGGTGCATGTTCTTGCCGAGCCAGAGGACGACATTGCCGAAGCTCTCGAGCGTCTCGCCGATGCCGTCGGCGCAGGCGATCGAAAGCCTGTCCTGCAGCCGCTCTCACGTCCCGAACTGCCGCGAGGAGCCATCTCGCTGGAAACCATCGGCGCTTTGATCGGAGCACTTCTGCCGGAGAATGCTATTGTCGTGGATGAAAGCATCAACAGCGGCGGCTTCATCTATCCATCGACCGCGGGCGCGCCAGCCCATGACTGGCTTCAGCTGACCGGCGGTTCGATCGGGATCGGTCTGCCGCTGGCGACCGGCGCAGCCGTGGCCTGCCCGGATCGCCGTGTGGTCGCGCTGCAGGCGGACGGCAGCGGAATGTACACGCTGCAGGCGCTTTGGACGCATGCCCGGGAGAACCTCAATATCACGACCGTGATCTTCTCAAACCGGGCCTATGCGAGCCTCGAGACGGAGCTGAAGAACGTCGGCGCCATGAACCCGGGGCAGATCGCCCTCGATATGCTCGATCTCAGCCGCCCCGACCTGAACTGGGTCAAGCTGGCCGAGGGCATGGGCGTCGAGGCGGCGCGGGCCGAAAGCCTGGAAAGCCTGAGCTGCCTCTTCAGCGAGAGCCTCAAGCGTCCCGGTCCATTCCTGATTGAAGTTCCCTGCTAGGCTGGATAGTCCCGATGAACAGCATGAACAATCTCGTTATCGACGCTCAAAGATTGTGGAACGATCTCATCGAGACGGCGCGGATCGGGGGCACGCAGAAGGGCGGGATACGCCGTCTAACCCTGACCGATGAGGACCGTCGGGTTCGTGCCTGGTTTCGGGAACAATGTCAGGCGCTCGGTTGCGATGTCCGGGTAGACGACGTTGGCAACATGTTTGCGATCCGGCAGGGCCGCCGGTCCGATCTTCCGCCCATCGCCATCGGAAGCCATCTGGACACGCAGCCGACGGGCGGCAAGTTCGACGGTGTTCTGGGCGTGCTGGCGGGATTGGAATGCCTGCGCAGCCTCGCGGATGCGCGCTACGAAACTAATGCGCCGCTGATGCTCGTTAACTGGACGAACGAGGAGGGCTCCAGATTCGCTCCGGCCATGCTGGGCTCCGGGGTCTATGCAGGCGTGTTCGACCGCGCCTATGCCGAATCCCGCGCCGACCGGGAAGGCGTTTCCTTCGGAGAGGCCCTGGACCAGATCGGGTATCGCGGACCCTGGCTGGCGGGGAGCATTCCCATCGGCGCTATGTTCGAACTGCACATCGAGCAGGGCCCCATCCTGGAAGCGGAGGGCGATACGATCGGTATCGTCAGGGGCGTGCAAGGGATGCGGTGGTATGATGTAGAGGTGCGGGGCCGGGAGGCCCATGCGGGTTCCACGCCCATGAGCATGCGCCGCGATGCCTTGACTGCGAGCGCGACGCTTATCTGTGACCTCGACCGGATCGCGCGGGCCTATGCCGATGCCGTCGCAACCGTTGGCACCATCGCCGTAGAGCCGAGCTCCCGCAATGTCATTCCAGGCAGCGTGCTTCTATCCGTGGACCTGCGGCACCCCGATGCCGAAGTCCTGAACCGCCTCGAAAGCGAGTTGAAGGAAGCGCTGGACGCGCTGGGCGAGGACCATGGAGTCGAGACGTCGCTGACGCGGATCTGGGACTCGCCGCCCGTGCATTTCCATGAGGATTGCGTCGCCGCCGTCCGCGGCGCGGCGGAGGCTTGCGGATACCGGACCCGGGAAATGGTTTCTGGGGCAGGCCATGATGCCGCCTATGTCGCCCGTGTCGCGCCAACCGCGATGATCTTCGTCCCCTGCGCCGGGGGCTTGAGTCATAACGAGGAGGAGGATGCCTCATTCGACGATTGCAAGGCGGGAGCGCAGGTCCTGCTGCAGGCCGTACTGAGTTACGACCGGCAGTTCGCATAACACGCCTGACGGATTGGAGCAGACAATGCGCGAATACCGCGACTTCTACATCAACGGAAGCTGGGTTCCCTCGGAAGGCAAGGATACGCTTCCCGTCATCAATCCCGCCACCGAGGAGGTCTACTGCCATATTGCCCTCGGCACGGCGGCGGATGTGGACAAGGCTGTTGCGGCGGCCCGCCAGGCCTTCGATGCCTTCGCGCAGACCGGCCGTCAGGAGCGGATTGATCTCCTTGAGTCGGTGATCGCCGAGTACCGCAAGCGGCATGACGACATGGCCGAAGCGATCTCGCGCGAGATGGGGGCTCCCATGCAGCTCGCCCGCAGCGCGCAGGCGGCCGCGGGCCTCGACCATTTGGAGCAGGCCCTGGCCATTCTGAAGGAATACAAGTTTGACGAATACATCAACGACACCATGGTGACGCGCGAGCCGGTCGGAGTGTGCGGCTTCATCACGCCGTGGAACTGGCCGATGAACCAGATCGCATGCAAGGTCGGACCCGCCTTGGCCGCCGGGTGCACCATGGTGCTCAAGCCGAGCGAAATCGCGCCGGTATCGGCCATTCTCTTCACAGAGATCCTTCATGCCGCTGGGGTTCCGGCGGGCGTCTATAATCTGATCAATGGCGAAGGGGCCGTCGTCGGCGATGCCATCAGCCGTCACCCTGGCATTGACATGGTTTCCTTCACCGGGTCCACCCGCGCCGGGATCCTCGTCGCGAAGGCGGCCGCTGATACGGTCAAGAGGGTTCATCAGGAGCTTGGGGGGAAGTCGCCCAACATTCTCCTCGATGATGCCGATTTCGAGACGGCGGTCGCCAAGGCCGTCAGGAACTGCTTCAGCAACAGCGGCCAGTCGTGCAATGCGCCGACGCGTCTACTGGTCCCTGCGGGGCGCCAGGCCGAAGTGGTCGAGATTGCACGGCAAACTGTTTCGAATGTGCGGGTCGGACATCCGAACGCGCCGGATACCGATCTGGGGCCGGTCGTGAGCGAGGGACAGTTCGACAAGATCCAGCGGCTAATCCAAGCGGGCATCGATGAAGGGGCCACCCTCGTCGCAGGCGGCCCCGGACGCCCCGCCGGGCTGGAGCAGGGCTATTTCGTTCAGCCGACCATCTTCGCGGACGTGCGAAATGACATGACGATCGCGCGGGAAGAGGTCTTCGGACCCGTGCTGGCGATCATTCCCTATGAGTCCGAGGAAGACGCAATCGTCATTGCGAACGACACCGTT
The DNA here is from genome assembly GCF_020866965.1 of Microvirga roseola. Classification (GTDB taxonomy): domain Bacteria; phylum Pseudomonadota; class Alphaproteobacteria; order Rhizobiales; family Beijerinckiaceae; genus Microvirga; species Microvirga roseola. The sequence goes on along the minus strand of NZ_JAJATX010000061.1, from coordinate 2,623 downwards.
TATGGGCTATCAAGTTATGTTACAACGCGCGATCCGCAACGCGCCCGCGATATCGCAAGGCGCTTGCGGACGGGCATGGTGCATCTCAATGGAGCTCCGCTCGACAGTGCCGCGCCGTTTGGAGGTTACAAGCAGTCCGGCAATGGCCGCGAATGCGGACGCTTCGGCTTCGAGGACTATCTTGAAGTCAAGTCGATCTTCGGCTTCCGAAGCCTTCCCGTGGCCTAAAGCTCCGACCGCGTCTGACGGCCGGCGCTCGCCCTGATCGGCGGTTCGGATGCGCTCATGGTGGTGAGAAGCCGATGGCTGATGTCCCAGCGTCCGACACCGGGTTTCGCGCCATGACCCGACTGCCCTCGCTCACGGCCCTTCGGGCCTTCGAGGCGGTCGGGCGAACGGCCAGTGTGCGGGCGGCCGGCGAGGAACTGTCCGTCAGCCCCACCGTCATTTCCCGGCATCTACAGAACCTCCAGCTTGAGCTGGAGGTCGATCTGCTTGAGCCACGGGGGCGGGGCCTGTCGCTGACACCGGCCGGCGAGATGTTCCATGCGCATGTCAGGCAGGCCTTCGACGTTCTCAGGCTAGCGGTGCGCGAGGTGCGTCCGACCCAGCGCGACAGCCTCAATATCTGGTGCATCCCGGGTATCGCCAACCGCTGCCTTCTGCCCCGGCTGCCGGAGCTTCAGGATCGGCTGAAGGGTTTGGAGATCATGCTCCAGCCGACCCTGGCGCGGCCCGATTTTACGCGCGCCGAAGCCGACGCGGAAATCGTCTATCTCGCGAATAGTCCGCCCGGACAGCACCTGCGTGCGGAGCTCCTGGCGCAGCCGCAGGTCTTTCCGGTCGCAAGTCCTGCCTTCCAGGCCCGCTTTCCCGGCATAGCGCAGCCCACAGACCTGCTGTTGCTGCCGCTGATCCATGAGGAGTCCACGAGGCAATGGGAGCAGTGGTTCGGCAAGGCCGGCGTTGCTGACCTGCCGGTGCTGCGCGGGCCCCGGCTGTGGCATGCCCATCTGGCCGTCGAGGCGGCGCGGCTCGGTCAAGGCATTGCGCTCGCCAACAGGTTTATCGTGGAAGACGACCTCGCTGCCGGCCGGCTGGTGGAAGTTCTGTCACATCCCGTTCGGCTCGGAGGGTACTACCTCGTCGTCCCCACCGGACGTTGGCGCGACCCGAGCATCCTCACGCTTCGCGTCTGGCTGAAAAGGATCCTCGGCAACGGACCCGATGAATAGTGCATCGGATGCAGCAATGGCGACAAATAGCTGATTGTCTGGCTTTGTAGCGGCAACATAGTCTGGGCTCTACCAACAGATGCGATAGAGCCATGACAACGAATGCTGATCTTCTGTCTCGCCGCCAAGCCGCCGTTGTTCGGGGCATCGGCCACACGACGCCCCTGTCTGCCTCCCGCGCCCTGAATGCGGAACTGTGGGATGTTGAGGGCAACCGCTATGTCGACTTTGCGGGTGGCATCGCAGTTGTCAATACGGGCCACTGCCACCCAAAGGTGATGGCTGCCGTTCAGGAGCAGATGGCACGTTTCACGCATACCTGTTTCCAGGTACTGATGTACGAGCCGTACATCAAATTGGCCGAGCGCCTGAACGCCATGGCGCCCATCTCCGGTCCGCTCAAGTCGGCCCTCTTCACGACGGGCGCGGAAGCGACGGAGAATGCGGTCAAGATCGCCCGTGCCGCCACCGGTCGCTCGGGCGTAATCGCCTTTACTGGCGGTTTCCACGGACGCACTGCATTGGCATCCGCCCTGACGGGAAAAGTCATGCCCTACAAGAAGGGTCTCGGGCCGGCGCTCCCCGAGATCTGGCATGTTCCCTTCCCCACAGTGCAGAACGGGATCAAAATCGAGGATTCGCTGAAGTACCTCGACTTAATCTTCAAGGCCGATGCAGATCCCTCGCGCATTGCGGCTACCATCATCGAGCCCGTTCAGGGGGAGGGCGGTTTTCATCCGGCCCCGGCGGAGCTGATGCGAGCCCTCCGCCGCGTCTGCGACGAGCACGGGATCGTGCTCATTGCCGACGAGGTTCAGACGGGCTTCGGCCGAACCGGTAAGATGTTTGCCATGGAGCACTATGATGTGTCTCCCGACCTGATCTGTCTTGCCAAAAGCCTGGGAGGCGGCTTTCCTTTGTCCGCCGTCGTTGGAAGGGCTCCGATCATGGATGCAGCCGATCCGGGTGGCTTAGGCGGCACCTACGCCGGTAATCCCCTGGCCTGCGCTGCGGCCTTGGCAGTCCTCGACGTGTTCGAGGAAGAAAAATTGCTCGAGCGCTCCCAGGTGATCGGACAACGTCTGCATAATTGGCTGGAGCGGATTCAGGGACGCAACGACCTTCTGCCGATTGCCGATATTCGTGGGCCTGGGGCTATGGTGGCGTTCGATATCGTCAAGGATCGCAGTTCGCGCGAGCCCGATCCCGAGGCCACCAAGCGTGTTGTCCAGCGTGCTTATGAGAATGGCCTGATCCTGCTGTCCTGCGGTACCAATGCGAATACGATCCGCATCCTGGTGCCCCTGACCGCCGACGACGCGATCCTCGATGATGGGCTCCAAATCCTGGAGCAGGCTCTAGCCGCTTAAACTACAGGGTCGGGGGGG
>NZ_JAJATX010000060.1 GCF_020866965.1 Microvirga roseola | reverse complement strand
TCAAACCGGGTCCGGTAAGTTCTCTGGGTCGGCTTTTTGTTCTTCGCACTCACTCGCGTTCTCCTGAAGCTCCCAGGTAGCGCAGGCCGCGTAAAGCAGGTTCGCCCGCTGGCTTTGGATGGGCGCTTTCGACCAAAGCCTCGCTAGCTTCGTTGCTGAAGACGGGGCACTGGACCGCCTCATGATCCACAGCACCCATTTCAAGGGTTGCCGTTCTACCGGCAGCCATTTTGCCAAGCTCATGGATTGCGACGTGTCGCGACACCCTGTAACCGATTCCCACACGCGTTCTTCTCCGCGACCAACATAGCGGTAGTGATCATTTCTCGCTGTGGCCAATCCGTCCTGAGCCTAGGTGAGCTCGTGTGACCGCGTGGCTAGGGGAGGCAAGAGACGGCACGGATCGCTACCGTTTGTATCATCTCAGCCACACTGCTGGGCTGACGCATCTCAGCAAAGGGGGTAATCCGCGATGGCACCGATCTCATTCGCTCTCCCCGTTTACACTGGTGCCGGAGAAGCACCTCTATCTGCCCATCGCGAGCAATGCCAAAAGAGCCAGAGCCTCACCCGGAATCTGATCCCGGTCTGGATAGTGCCACGGAACTGGTGGCCAGAATTCTGGGATTCATCACCTCTGATCGGGAGAGGTTCTCGCGCTTCCTTCATAGGACCAGTTTTCAACCCTGTGCCATCCAGGATGCCCTCCCGACGCCTCACTTCATGCGAGCCGTTCTCGACGCCGTCCTACAGGACGTGCAGCTCATAAATGATCTTCATACCCATGCGCAGATTGGCCTAGCCGTCGTTGAACAGGCGCGAGCAATAGTTGACCTTCCTGCTACTGCCGAGGTGGTGCAGCGTAGTGAAAAAATACCGGAGGCGTCCGCCGTAAGAGCAAAAGTTGAGCAGCAACTGCGTGCGCTTCTGCGCCTGGCGCGTGAGAATAGGAAAGATAGGTGAGCGACCCGCAGCCCGGCGAGTGCCCGCGCGTTATGCCTTTGGACGCTACTGCACGGACGGAGCTTCTAACGGAATACTTTGCACCATTCGTCCAGCAGCATCAACAATCTCCAGCCTCCAGCCACGCCAGAGCTCCGAATTGGTAGAATCCTCAGCCCGAAGCTCCTCGACTACCTCCAGTGCGTAGATCATTGCCATCTGGATATCGGAGACGTCCACCCCCTCCTCGTCGCGGATCGCCACCTCACCGTTGGTGAGATTGAAGTAATAGCGCACTGGCAAGATCAGCCTCGGCACAACAAGCGGTGGAAAGGCTGAATCTGCGGAACAGCGTGTGAACTTACACCGCAAAGGTCAAGCGGGCGTGCAAGTAAATGCATCACGTCTGGAATGTGAGCACCACCACGCATCACGGCTCCGGAGCCTCCCCGGGTGCGTCTGGCAGGAGATTTCTAATGTCGATCCAGCCCGTGCATGTCTTGATCTCAGGTACAAGATAGGCACGGCTTCCCTCGACTTTATCGATTCGGCACAGATAAGCACGACGGTCGCCCGGAGGGCGGTACAGGACCGTCCCGCCAACCGTCACGGCACCTTCTACTGAAACAGAGTGCGAGCTTTCCCCGGTGAGCACAGAACTGTCCTCTTCTAGGTGACTCGCGGACACAAGCCCCTTGGTGCCGACTCGATGCCGGTCGAGAGCGGCAATGACTAGGCGCGCCCGGTTTCGATATCGCTCCTTCAAAGCCCTCAGCGGCCCCTCATTCCGCTCAGGGTACCAGGATAGCCCGCCCGCCTTGGCCAACTCGGCCGCGACAACCTCCACCTCGTCTTTGGTCACTCTGACTTCCCTCCGAGTTCGCCTATGACCTGCCCGCAGTGACCACCGCCTGCGATTGCATCTAGGCACGCACGCCTTTTCAGCCCCAGAGTCCTACCTGTCCGGTTCGTGACGGAAGAGAACACCATAGGTTGTAATACTTTAGTATTAGGTTTGTTGGGCGAATCTTCCCAGTGCTTTGGATTGACTGCGAGTGTGCACCTCTGGTGCCTACCCAATAGGCTTGTTCCAATGGGTCATTTTCTGGAACTTAAGGGGTATCCTAGCCGTCTCTGCCTTAGGGAGTGTTCTGAGCTCTAGTGTCTTGTGTGCCTCCCGACCTTCAGCCGCGCTTTAGGACGAGCCTCCTCATGTACACGCATAAGCAAGTATGGGCCGCCTTCGAAACCATCGCGAAGCGGTGCGGTATGTCACTATCTGCACTCAGCAAGGAAGCGGGTCTCGATCCAACCTCATTCAACCCATCAAAGCGGTATGGTCCCAACGGCCGACAACGATGGCCATCCACAGAAACCCTCGTAAGGGTTCTCCATGTCGCCAATCTGGACATGAGAGCATTTGCTGAGATCCTCGAGATAGATGCAAGATACCTTGTGGAAGAGCCCCTACCATCGCGTCGCCGCGGCAAGCGGTTTGCGACCATTCTAAAGGGACGCATTAGGCTCGGGACTGAGGCTGCGCAGATCCCATGTCGCATCAGTTGCATCTCAGTTTCGGGGGCACGGATTGGGCTTACGGAGGATATCGAGCTTCCAGGCGAATTCGAGCTGGAGATCCCCAGACTCGAACACTCCTTGAAGGTTCGTTTGATCTGGTCCAGAGCGAACAGCCACGGGGTGACGTTCCTTGAGGACCCTCGCCAAGACTTGAGCGGAAACTGGACGAGCTTTCTTGATGCGCTCCGAACTCCGGATGACGGGACCTATTCAAATGTAGCCTCGGACAGGCGTCCTCCATCATCCCCGATTGCATGCGGGCAGCCGCCGAACGTCATGTCGCGTAAACCCTGCTGAGCTACTACGCCTTCTAAGCCCCAGCTATTCAAAGCTGCGCAAAAGGCCGATCGCGCTTGCCAGGTTCCTGGCTTGTGTCCCGTCCGAGGCGGGCTCGGCAAGGTTTGAGCAAGGCAGGCGCTCGCACCAAGGAGGTGCTCCGGACCACCATCGGAGACCTGCTTGACGCGTTCTCACCCGAGGAGTGCCGGAACTATCTTAACAACTGCAGATACGAGTTCACCTAAATCGAATCCGCTCTAGCGGGGCATCCTTCCCGATACTCGGCACTAAAAATCTCGCTACAAGAACACTCAAGGACTTTGGCTGCGCAAGAATTGACCGTGATGAGTGGCTCGACGACTATACTCGGCTAGCGGGAGGTTTCTTGATTGCAGGACGGACACCGCACCAGCCTGCCGCAAACAGTGCTATCGCCTTCGTCACACGCCGCAGGGAAGGAAGCGATACACGCTCGTTAATGGCGTGAATGTTCTCTGCGACGGGCCCATAAACCAGCGCGGGGATGCCTGCGTGTACGGAATAGACGGCGGCATCTAGGTAGCACGCCATGACATAAGCCTGTAGCGGCGGGCTGTCGGGCGAATTGGCCGATGCATGGGCTTCGGCGAGAAGCGCTTCGGCATCGGATCCGGGCGGAAGGATATAGCCTGCGTGCGTCACGCCAACCCACTCCACGATAGGCTCCGGGCACCGCTGCACCAGGGGATCTTCCGCAGCCGCCTTGGCGACGAAGGCCTCGAATTCCTTCACGCGCTCCTGAGGATCGTCCCCGGGATAGAAGCCGATGCGGCCCTCGAAGCGGCAGCACGATGGGACGGATGCGATCCACTCGCCACCACTGATGGTCCCGATCGTCAGAGCTGCGGGATTTTCCACCTCGTCGAAGAAAGGCTGCGCCGTTCGCTCCTCGTTCCAGCGATCCTCAAGCCTACGCAGATGGCTGAGGAGTTGCATGGCCGCTTGGACCGCGCTCACGCCTCCACTGACCTCGCGAGGATGGGCGGGGGTTCCATGTACAGCTATTGCAAACTTGATCACGCCGGAATTCGCCCGGACCAGCTTCTCATCCGTCGGTTCGGGGATCAGCACCGCATCGGCGACATAGCCGCCCGCGAGCGCCATCGCCGCGCCGTTCCCGGTGATCTCCTCCTCGACGACCGAGTGGATCTGGACGGGAGCTGTCAGCTCGAGACCGGCAGCCCTGATGGCATCGAGAGCAAAGATCGCCGCGGACAGGCCCGCCTTCATGTCTCCTGAGCCGCGCCCGTAGAGCCACTCGCCACGCCGTGTGGGCTCAAAGGGAGGATACTGCCAGCGCTCCTGGGCGCCTGTGGGCACAATATCGACGTGAGCGTTCAGGATGAGAGAGCGGCCATGAGCGGATGTCGGCTTGTGGAGGCCGATGACGTTCCACGAGTTATCATAACCGATCGTCGCGGGGGAAAAGGCTGGATGCCGTCCGATCAATGCCTGATCGATCGGCTGGCGTTCGACCGTGTATCCTCTCTCCTGGAGCGCCGCTGCGACGAGTTCTTGCACCCCGGCCTCGTGCCCTCTGAGCGAGACGCAGCGGATCAGGTCCGAAAGAAAATCAACTTGGGAGTCAAATGCTGCATCGACCGCTGCGAGAATGCGATCCCGATCAGCCTTTGAAGGTATTCCTGTGCGTGAAGATGCTTTGCCCGGTGCTGTGATGTTCAATGTGAGAACCTTTGACAAGAACTCTGAGGACGATAGCGGCCAGCCGCACCAATTGGCTCTCTTACTGTGCCGGACTTCAGCGCCTGCTAGTGCCTGTTCACGATCATGTCCTGGGCAGGGGTGAAATCGAGGCCTTGGGCCTCCGCCACGGGCCAGCAGGTGATCTTACCGTCGCATACATTCAAGCCGGCAAGCAGATGAGGATCTTGCGACAGCGCCGTGCGCCAGCCCTTGTTCGCGAGGGCCAGAACGAACGGCAGCGTCGCATTGTTCAGGGCGAAGGTGGAGGTTCTCGCAACTGCGCCGGGCATGTTGGCTACGCAGTAGTGGACAACATCGTCCACCACATAGGTGGGGTCGGAATGGGTTGTGGCGTGAGAGGTCTCGAAGCACCCGCCCTGGTCGATCGCGATATCGACGACGACGGCTCCCTTCTTCATGGTGCCGATCATCTCGCGGCTTACCAGCTTTGGCGCGGCGGCACCTGGAATGAGCACTGCACCAATCAGAAGATCGGCATCCTTGACGAGTTCCGTGATGGCCGCACGGGTGGAATACACCGTGGAGATCGCGCCGCCGAACTGGTTGGACAGGCGCTTCAGAGCATCCGGTGAGCGGTCGACAACCGTCACCCGTGCCCCCATGCCGATGGCGATGGCGGCAGCATGAGTGCCTGACACTCCTCCTCCCAGAATGACCACGGAGGCTGCCGGAACGCCCGGAACGCCGCCGAGCAGGATGCCGCGTCCGCCCTGTGCCTTTTCCAGCGCATGGGCTCCGACCTGCGGTGCTAGTCTGCCGGCGACTTCGGACATGGGGGTGAGGAGGGGCAGGGTACCGGAGGGAGAGGTCACGGTTTCATAGGCGATGCATACCGCCTTGGAAATCATGAGATCGCGGGTCTGTTCCGGATCGGGCGCAAGGTGCAGGTAGGTGAAAAGTATCTGTCCCGGACGCAGGCGTTGGCGCTCCTGGGCCTGCGGCTCCTTGACCTTCACCACCATCTCGGCTTCCGCAAAAATTCGTTCCGGGCTGTCGACGATCTCAGCCCCGGCTGTGGTGTAATCCTCGTTCGTAAGGCCGGCTCCCAAACCCGCGCCGGACTGAACCATGACCCGGTGCCCGTTATGGACCAACTCTTGCACGGATGACGGGGTAAGCCCCACGCGGGCTTCATTGTTCTTGATTTCCGACGGTACACCGATGAGCATGGGGTTTCCTCCTCAATAGATCGGGGCCTGCGCCCTCTCGTCCCGGCCTTCCATGAAGCCGTTGGTGAACAATACGGCAGACTGGCCTTTGTGCCAGCCCGCCGCAAGAGTGAAGATTAGAGCGTAGCGGTCACCGAATCCACGGCACCTTTTGCTGCCGCGATGATGATATCGGCCTCTTCCTTCGTCAGGCACAGCGGCGGCGCAAAGCCGAGAATGTCGCCCTGCGGCATAGCCCGGCCTATGACGCCGCGCTCCAGTAGGGCCGCCGTGATCCGGGGTCCCACCTTCTCGGAGGAATCGAAGAAGACACGGTCGTTCCGGTCGCGAACGAACTCAACGGCGGCCATCAGGCCCTCGCCACGCACCTCGCCCACAAAGCGGTTGGAGCCGACCGCATCATTGAGCGCGCTCTTGAAGTAAGCGCCGACCTCGCGGGCATTGGCGACGACGTCGAGTTCGTCCACCATTTCCAGGTTGGCGACGCCCGCCGCCGCGCAGAGCGGGTGGGACGAGTAGGTCCAGCCATGGCCGATCGGGCCGTAAGTATCGGAGCCCTGTTCCAGGATTCGCCAGACCTTCTCGGACACGATGACGCCGGAGAGCGGCGCATAGGCCGAGGTCAGGCCCTTTGCGATCGTAATGAGGTCCGGCTTGATGCCGTAGTGATCGGAACCGAACATGCTGCCAAGGCGTCCGAAGCCCGTGATCACCTCGTCAGCGATGAGGAGAATGTCGTACTTTGCCAGGACCGCCTGGATCTTCTCCCAGTATCCCTTGGGCGGCGGCACGATGCCTCCCGTGCCGAGCACCGGCTCGCCAATGAATGCCGCAATGGTATCCGGACCTTCCGTCTGGATCATATCCTCGAGCTTGTCGGCGCAGTACTGCGAGAACTGCTCCTCGCTCATGTCGAGGTCCGGCCGGCGGAAGTAGTAAGGCGCTTCCGTGTGCAGGACCGGCGGGCGCGGCAGATCGAACAGGTTATGGAAGGCGGCCAGTCCCGTGAGGCTGCCGCTCATCAGACCGGAGCCGTGATAGCCGCGCCAGCGCGAGATGATCTTCTTCTTCTCGGGACGGCCGAGCACGTTGTTGACGTACCAGACGAGCTTGAGATTGGTCTCGTTCGCGTCCGAGCCGGAGAGCCCGAAGAACACGCGGCTCATGCCTTCCGGGGCACGGTCGATGATCATCTTCGCGAGGCGGATCGACGGTTCCGAGCCGTGGCCGACATAGGCATGATAATAGGGCAGGGCGGCGGCCTGGGCTGCAATGGCGTCGGTGATCTTGGTGCGGCCATAGCCGACATTCACGCAGTAAAGCCCGGCAAAGGCATCGAGGCTGCGCTTGCCCTGTCGATCGACGATGTAGACGCCTTCGCCCCCGGTGATGATGCGGTTCGACGTTTCCCCGCGCGCATGCTGGGCCATGTGGGTGGAAGGATGGAAGAAGTGATCCCGATCCCAGGCGTTGAGTTCGTTGTCGAGATTGTTCGTTTGGTTCAGCATTGCTGGCTCCGGATCAGTGAGCGTCGAGGCACAGGTACTTGAGATCTGTAAAGGCTTCGAGGCCGTGGCGCGATCCCTCGCGGCCGAGGCCCGACTGCTTCATGCCGCCGAACGGGATGGACGCACCGGTGATCTTGACCCGGTTGACGGCCACCATGCCGTATTCGAGGTCCCGACCGAGCCGCAGGGCTCGTGCACCGTTCTCGGTCACCACGTACGCGACGAGGCCGTACTCGGTGGCATTGGCACGGGCCACCACCTCGTCCTCCGTATCGAACGGCGTTACGGCTGCAACCGGCGCGAAGGTCTCCTCGCTCATGATCAGCGCGTTGTCCGGCACGTCGGCGAGCAGTGTTGGCGCCATGAAGAGCGGGCCTTCGGTTTCGGTATCCTCGGTGACGCGGCGTGCGCCAAGGGCAAGGGCGTCCTTGATCTGCGCATCCGCCTTCGACACGGCATTGGCGTGCATCAGCGGGCCTATCTCGATATCTTGGTCGAGGCCTGGGCCGACCTTCAGCGCGGCGATGCGTCTGCCGAAGGCTTCGCAGAAGGCGGGATAGACCGACCTCTGAACATAGATGCGGTTAGCTGCGAGGCAGTCTTGGCCCGAGGTCGCGAACTTTGCCGCCATGGCGATCTCAACGGCCTTATCCAGGTTGGCGTCGTCGAACACGATCAGCGGTGCGTGGCCGCCCAGCTCCATCACGAGGCGCTTCATCGTGGGGGCGCAACGCATGGCGATCTTGCGCCCGATTTCCGTGGAGCCGGTGAAGCTGACAATGCGGACGCGCTTGTCATCGCAGAAGCGGCTGGCAATGGGTTCGGCATCGCCGGTTACGATATTGAAAACGCCCGGGGGCAGATCCGCACGTTCCGCGAGTTCCGCCAGCGCGAGCGCGGAAAGCGGCGTGTACGAGGAGGGGTGAGCCACCACCGTGCAGCCGGCGGCGAGCGCAGCCGCGGCCTTACGCGTCAGCATGGCCGAGGGGAAGTTCCACGGCGTCAGCAGGGCCGCGATGCCCAGAGCCTCCCGACGCACCAGCATTTCCGCACCAGGCAAATGGCTTGTCACGCTTTCCACGTTCAGGCGCTTGGCCTCCTCCGCATACCATTCCACAAAGGAGGCCGCATAGGAGATCTCCCCGAGCGCCTCGGACAGGGGTTTGCCCTGCTCGAGCGTCATGATGAGGGCGAGGTCCTCCCGCGCCTCCAGAATGAGCGTGTACCAGTCACGCAGGCGTGCTGAACGTTCCTGCGGCAGCAGGGCCTTCCATGCGGGCAGGGCGCGGGCGGCGGCATCGATGGCATGGCTCGCGGCATCGGCGCCGAGCCGCGATACGTGGGCGATGTTGAGGCCCGTGGCCGGATCGTTGACCGAGAAGCGTGCATCGGCATCGGCAGCTGTCCAGCGCCCGTCGATATAGGCCATCTCGCGAAGCAGCCGGGGATCCCGCAGGCGGCTCAGCGCTGGGTGTTTATCCGCCTTGACGGGTACGGGAGCGGTAGTCTGTGTCATCGCGTTCATGCGTCTCCCTCCAAAAAATTCCAATAGGAGGGAGACTAGCGTTTCAGGCGGCGAGAGGATTTCTGTTCTTCGGTTGGAGGGCAGAGAATCTCTCGGTTTTTACAGGGCGCACCGGAGAGATTCTCGCACCGGCTCCTGGTCGCCCAGGATCGAGCTCAGGAACTCCCGGGTGCGAGGCTGCTGCGGGTTGCTGAAGAACCGCTCAGGATCGCCTTGCTCCACGATGCGCCCCTTGTCGAAGAAGCAGACCCGGTCCGACACCTCGCGGGCAAACCGCATCTCGTGCGTGACAAGGAGCATGGTCAGGTCGTGTTCATGCGCGAGATCGCGGATGACGCCGAGAACCTCCCCGACCAGCTGCGGATCGAGCGCGGACGTCGGCTCATCGAACAGAAGAACGCGTGGGCGCATGGCGAGCGCTCGGGCGATGGCGACGCGCTGCTGCTGGCCGCCGGAAAGCTGGCTCGGGAATTGGTCCTTCTTGTCGGAGAGACCTACCATACGCAGCAACTCGATGGCGCGGCTCTCCGCCTCGTCCCGCTTCATCTTCAGAACCGCAACGGGCGCTTCTACGACATTGCGCAGCACGGTCATGTGCGGGAACAGGTTGAAGCTCTGAAACACCATGCCGACACTGCAGCGGATCTTATGAAGGTGTTTCTCGCTGGCCTTGAACGGACCACGCCCATTGGGTTCGTGATAGCTGGTCCCGTCCAGTTCCAGATGGCCATCCTGAAAGGGCTCCAGCGTCATTAGAATACGCAGCACCGTGGATTTGCCGGAACCGGAGGGGCCGATCAGCGTAACCTTCTCGCCACGTTGGACCTCGAAGTTGAAGTTGTCTAACACGGTTAGTGCACCGAAGCGCTTGGTGACGTTCTCAAAGCGGATAATCGGGTTCATCGCAGGGGTATCCCACTTTTGGGCAGGGCCCTCTCGATCGCGAAGATGAGAGCCGAGCAGATGAGGGTCATGGGAAGGAAGATCAGGCCGACCATGGAGAGCGGCACGAGATAGTCGAAGGTCCGCTCGCCGATCATATTGGCGAGGCCGAGCATGTCGAGCACGGTCACGACGGAAAGAACCGGCGTCTCCTTCAGCATCGAGACGAGGTAGTTCCCCAGGGCCGGAACGATGCGGGGGATCATCTGCGGCACCACGATGTCGCGGTAGGTCTGCAGCCTGGACAGATTGAGGGCGGTTGCCGCCTCCCACTGGCCGCGCGGCACCGCGTTGATGCCGCCGCGATAAACCTCGGACGTATACGCCGAGTACTGCAGCCCGAGGGCGAGGGCTCCGGTCATGAAGGCGGGAAGGATGATCCCGAATTCAGGCAGCACATAATAGAGGAAGAAGAGCTGAACCAGCAGAGGCGTATCGCGGACGAACTCGGTGAAGCAGGCGACCGTCCAGGAGATCGCCTTGATCCTGCTCCGGCGCAGGAGCGCCAGCACGAGGCCGAAGACGAGTGCGATGGCGTATCCTACGGCGGCGGCCTTGAGCGTAACCATCAGACCGATGCCGAGGATCGGCAGAATGGACAGAGCGAAGGTCAGCGGCGTCGATGTATCCCAGGCGTATCCGTACATCATGAGTGAGCGCTCCTTGGAAAAGCCGGCCCGCGTCTCAACTTCATCTCGATGAAGCGCATGGCGAACATCAGGCAAAGGGCGATGAGGAAGTAGCCGATCAGCGTCAGGGTATAGACCGTGGCGCTATCCAAGGTGATGTTGCGCAGGGATTGCGCCTGGAAGGTCAGGTCGGCAATCGAGATCAGCGAAACCAGAGCCGTGTCCTTGAGGTTCTGAATGGCCAGATTACCGAAGGCCGGCATCATTTCGATTACAGCCTGAGGCATGGAGATGTGCCAGAGCGTATACGTCTTGCTGAAGTTGAGCGCCCGCGCGGCTTCGAGCTGCGAAGGGGGCACCGAAAGCAGGGCGCCGCGCACCACCTCGGCCCCGAACGCGCCGGTGAGAAGCGACAGCACCATGATCCCGGTCGTTACCGGGTCGAACGAGATGCCGATCAGCGGCAACGCGTAATAAAACCAGAACAGCTGGACCAGAAGCGGCGTGCCGCGAAACAGCACGATATAGGCGAAGGCGATGCCCGACAGGAATCGGTTGCTCGACGTACGCGCAATTCCGGCCGCGAAAGCCAGGACCGCGCCAATGGCGATCGATGCGAGCGAGATCGTCACCGTCACCTGCGCTCCCTTCAGCAGGGGCATCAAGTATTGCGTCCATGTCATCGTCGGCTCCTCCCTACGGGCGCTCCGTCCGGCCGGGGCAGACGGACCCCGGCCGGATGGTTCGAACGATGCAGCGGGTTACTTTCCGGCGCAGAGATCGGCGACGTTCTTGGCGGCGGCGGCCTTGATGCTCTCGGGGCTCAGACCGTAGGACGTGAGGATCTTCTTGTAGTCATCGGTCTTGCGGAACTCGACGAGCTCCTTGTTGAAGGCATCGCGAAGTTCCTTGTCCTCCGGACGGAACGCGAAGCCGCCGTAGTTGCGCACCGGCTTTCCGTCGATGATGGGATCCGTGAAGGGCTCCACCTGCTCGACGCCTTCGTTGCCTTCCGCGAGCTTGGACACGGTAAGCTCCGTTGCCGCATAGGCGTCCGCGCGGGACTGCACCGTCGAGAGGGCGTCGGCATTGGCCTGGATGATGACGATCTGATCGTCCTTAACCCCAACGGCGCGCAGGAAATCTATGTTGTTGGCGCCCGAGACGACCGCCACCTTGAGGGACGGATCCTTGGCGATGTCCGCATAGGTGGTTAGGTTCTTCGGGTTGCCCTTCTTCACGAGCAGTCCTTCGCCGTAGCTCGAGTTCGGCTCGGTGAACGCCACCTGCTTGCAGCGCTCGGGCGAGATGTTCTGCTCCGCTGCCGCGAATGCGAAGCGGCGGGCCTTCAAGCCCGGAATAAGCGTGCCGAACGGTGTCACCGTCCAGTTCACCTCATCGATGCCCATGCGCTTCAATACGGCAATCGCAACATCGGGGCCGATGCCGGCAGCGGTGCCGTCTTCCTTCATGTAGCCGTAGGGTACTTCATTGGCCGTTGCGCCCTGGATATAGCCTGCCTCCTTCACATCCTCGAGAGTAAGTGCCTGCGCACCTCCGAGGCCGACAGCGAGAGCGAGAGCGGCGACGCCATAACGGATCATTGTCTTCATCTGGTCTTCTCCTCTGGTGTTGTAAGAACCGCGTGCCGGTTGATCCGGCTTGCAGCGTTGGCGCTGGCGGCGTTTGGGTTCAGATCTTCTCCTCCACAGTTGCGACAACCGCGAGGCAATCCCCCGTCTTGATCAGACCGGGGAAATGTCGGGCGGCGAGAACGCCGTCGAGAGCAGCCCGGTATTCAGCCGGGGTCTGTCCCGTGCGCGCGATGGGATGGATACGTGCGATCACGTCGCCCGCCCGCACTGGATCGCCGAGATCGACGCAGGCCTCGACGAGGCCTTCATCCTCCGCGAAACGGAAGCAATCACTGGACGGCATGTCGAGCCAGCGGGTCGGCCCAATCTCCGGCGCGCCGGAGACGATGCCTGCATGTTTGAGCACATTCATTATGCCGTGCTTGGCGATAGCCACCGTCTTCGCCGAGGACGTACCGCCGCCCGACAGCTCCGTCGTCACGAACACCTTGCCCATCTCCTCGGCGGCGGTGTCATACATGCCGACCGCATCGATCTCGATCATCCGCATCGAGTACGGGGCCCCAAAAGCCGCAACGGCCTCGAAGCAGCGTTTCTCCTGTTCCTTGTTCGGCAGCTCATGGGCGGCCGCATAGGGCAAGAAGTCGAGAGTGCGTCCGCCGGAGTGGAAATCGAGAACGATGTCGGCGAGCGGCAGTAGCGTGCGCTGAAAGTAGTCTGCGATTTTCTCTGTGATCGTGCCGTCCGGGCGTCCGGGGAAACTCCGGTTGAGGTTGCCACGGTCAATCGGCGAAGTGCGGGTTCCCGCGCGAAACGCCGGGTAGTTCATGGCGGGCACGATGATGACCCGCCCCTGAACCGCTTCGCTATCGAGCGTGCGAGCCAGATCGAAGAGGGCCACCGGCCCCTCATACTCGTCGCCGTGGTTGCCGCCGGTGAGAAGCGCCGTGGGGCCACTGCCGTGCTTGATGACGGTGATTGGGATCATGACCGAGCCCCAGGCCGAGTCGTCCCGGCTGTAGGGCAGGCGCAGGAAACCATGCTGCACCCCGTCTGCGTCGAAATCGACGCTGGCGCTGATTGGGGACGGGCGCTGGACCGGCATCATGATGCTCATGGCTTCACGAAGAGCTGGCGTGGCACGTTGGAGAGGCACTCAACGCCGGTGTCGGTGATCAGAATGCTCTCGGTGATCTCCAGGCCCATGTTCTCGAGCCATAGCCCCGTCATGAAATGGAAGGTCATGCCGGGCTGGAGCTCAGTCCTGTCGCCGGGGCGCAGGCTCATGGTGCGCTCGCCCCAATCGGGCGGATAGCTCAGGCCGATGGGGTAGCCGGTGCGGTTGTCCTTGACGATGCCGTAGCGCTTGAGCACGGTGAAGAACGCGTTGGCGATATCCTCGCAGACATTGCCGGGCTTGGCTGCAGCAAGACCTTCCTCCATGCCTTCCAGCACCGCTTTCTCGGCATCGAGAAATTCTTGCGTCGGGTTGCCGAGGAACACGGTTCGCGACAATGGGCAATGATAGCGCTTGTAGCAGCCTGCGATCTCGAAGAAGGTGCCTTCGCCCCTTTGCATGGGCCGGTCGTCCCAGGTGAGGTGTGGCGCAGAAGCTTCTTCCCCCGACGGAAGCAGCGGTACGATTGCCGGATAGTCGCCGCCATAGCCGTCAACGCCGCGCAGTCCCGCATCGTAGATCTCCGCCACGAGATCGCATTTGCGCAGGCCGGGCTCGACCGTCTGGAGGATGCGCTGGTGCATGGCCTCGACGATGCGGCCAGCCTTCTTCATGTATTCGACCTCTGTTGCGCTCTTGACCGCTCGCTGCCAGTTCACGAGAGACAGTGAATCCTTGAACGTGGCGTTAGGCAGATGCTTCGTCAGCGACAGGAAGGCGGCGGCGGAGAAGTAGTAGTTGTCCATCTCGACTGCGATGACGCCCTTGTCCCAACCGTGCTCCGCGATAATGCCGGACAGGAAATCCATCGGGTGACGTTCCGTGGACTGGACGTAGTGATCCGGGTAGCTGAGGATGTTGTCGTGGGCGAGGTAGGCAGTACGCTTCGCGCCGTTGGCGTCCTGGCCGCGGCCGAACCAGATTGGCTCGCCGTCCGGCGGCACCAGCACGCATTGGTGCACGTAAAACGACCAGCCATCATAACCTGTAAGCCAGTGCATGTTGGACGGGTCAGTGACGATCAGAAGATCGATTCTGGCCTTTTCCATCGCCCTGCGAGTCTTGGCGAGGCGCTCGGCGTATTCCGCTCTGCTGAAGTTGAGGTTGGGCGCACTCACAGGGGACCTCCGGTTGATTTCTTGGTGTCGATGGACTTGCCCGCTGCGGCTTCACGGGCGCGTGCATGGGCGAGAGTGGCGATGGCAGTATCCTGCACCCCGGTTCCGGTAAGATCGCACAGGGTGATGGCGTCCCGGCTTTCGCGTCCGGGGGCCTGTCCGGCGATAACCTGTCCCAGCTCCGGAAAGGACCGGCTCTGCGCGATCACGCCGGCACGGATGGCATGATGCAGTTCGCCAAGGCGGCGTGTCTGCGCCAGGCTGTCGGCAAAGTAGGAGGCCCGGGTCAGGAGTGCGGGCTCAATTTCGTTCTTGTGCTCTGAATCCGAGCCCATTGCGGTGACATGCTGGCCAGGCTGTAGCCATTCCGCCTTCAGGATTGGCTGTTCGGCAGGAGTTGTTGTGACGATGATGTCGGCCCCGTCGCAGGCGGCTTCCGGGCTTCGCACGGCCTCGACCGAAATCCCGAGCGATGCGGTGATATCCTGCGCCGCTGCATGGGCGTTCTTGGGGTCCCGCGCCCAGATCCGGGCCTGCTTGATCGGTCGCACAAGCGTGAGCGCCTCAAGCTGCAAACGGGCCTGAATGCCGGCGCCGAGGATCGCGGCGCTTTGCGCATCCAGGCGCGAAAGGTGCTTGGCTGCAACCGCACCTGCAGCCGCCGTGCGCACATCGGTGAGATAGCCGTTGTCCAGAAGGAGGGCCTCGACGAGGCCGGTCTTTGTGCTGAAGAGGATCATGAGGCCATTGAGGCTCGGAAGGCCGAGCTTCGGATTCTCGAAGAAACCCGGGCTGACCTTGATGGCGAAACCGTCAAGGCCGGGCACATAGGCGGTCTTCACGTCGACTTCGCCGCGGTTCTCTACGATATCGAGCCGCAGGATCGGCGGCATCACGACCGGCTTGGTTGCCAGGGCTGCGAAAGCATTCTCGATGCAAGCCACCGCGCTGGCGTCGAGCCGCACGATATTGCGGAGATCTGGTTCCGTGAGAACGAGCATCTGGGTCACCGGCCAAGCCCTCCTGCGGAGATAGCCGCTTTGGGGGAAGCATCGACGATCCGCTGGTGCAGTGCACCGTCGATGTTGCGGCCTGAAACCACGACGACGGTCGGACCCCTTACATCGATCTTGCCTGCGAGAAGCGCCGCAATGCCGACCGAGCCTGCTCCCTCCACGGTTTCGCCCTCCGCCACGAAGGCATGGCGGATGCCTTCGGCAATCTCATCCTCGGATACCAGCACGATATCGTCGAGCAGATCGCGGCACATGGTGAAGGTGTACTGGTTCGTAAGGCCGATGCCGCCGCCCAAGGAATCGGCAAGCGTTTCCAGCTCCTCGACCAGGACGGGTTTTCCGGCGCGCAGGCTTTTGTGCATGGCCGCGCCACGCTCCATTGAGATGCCGATCACGCGCGCCTGCGGAAGCCTGCCTTTGATCGCCGCGGCGATGCCCGCGGCCAGCCCGCCGCCGGAGAGGGGCACGAGAACCAGTTCGGTATCGGCGAGGGCATCGGCAATCTCCAGGCCCATCGTCCCTTGGCCCGCAATGACGTCTGCATGATCGAATGGGGGAATAGCCGTTAGGCCTTCCTCCCTGACGAGCTTTTCGACCTCGTCCTGCGCATCGTCCTGCGAGCGGCCGACGATCCGCACCTCGGCGCCTAGTGCCCGCACAGCCTCGACCTTGTTGCCAGGCACCAACGCGGACATGCAGACAACGGCCCGCACGCCTTCGGCTTTCGCCGCATGGGCAAGGGCGCGACCGTGATTGCCCGTCGATGCCGTAACGAGACCGCGCTTTCGCGCCTCATTGCTCAAGGAAAGAACGGCATTTGTTGCGCCACGAAGCTTGAAGCTGCCGGTAGGCTGGCGGCTTTCGAGCTTGAGATGGACTGGGGCGCGGCAAAGGGCGGAAAGGCTGAGGGACAAAACCAGGGGAGTGCGCCGGACGCGAGCGGCGATGCGATCCTGGGCGTGCGTAATCCTGTCGAGCCGCACTGCACTCATATGCGGGAACCCGTCGGAGCGAGGGCGCGGGAGAGCGGATATGCGATGGCGGCTCTTACGCTCGCTACATCGGCCAGAGCCGCTCCAGGGCTAGTGCTTCCTGCGGGCATCGAGTGCATCCATCACCTCCTGACAGGACAAAGCGATGGTGTGATGCAACAATTTGCATGTCAATAATTATATTGTCATGAAACAATACTGAAATGTCTACGCAATGGAACTGACGTCGAAGACTGGCGGCAACTGCTCGAAAGTGTCGCTTATCGTCTGAAGCGAGCGGCCCAGGGTCGCATGGGAAAGACGGCCGCCGATGCAGATGCGGATGCCACCCTTGCTGCCACCGCCTGCCATGAAGGGGTCGGAGGGCGTCACGGCGATGTTCTTCTGGGCCAGCGCACGCACGAGCCCTTCCTCCGTCCAACGAGGCGGCACTTTCAGCCAGGCGCACAGAGACAGGGGGTGAGTATGAGCGATGTGCTCCCTAAGAAGGTCCGCCACCAGAGTCTGCCGCGCCCGGACCTCCCGGCGTTGCACCTCAATCAGGCTTCGAGCCGTGCCGTCCTCGACCCACATGGTCGCGATCTCGGCCGGCAGGTTGGTGGCGCTCCAGGTTGTCACGCGCATGATGCTGGCGACCCGGATCGAGTATTGCGGCGGCACCACGAGATATCCGACGCGGAGGCCTGTCAGGACCGATTTGGTGAAGCTCGTGACGAAGAAGCCGAGGTCGGGCAGCATTTCCGTGATCGACGGAAGCGGCGTCTCCAGAAGTGGTTTGTAGACTTCGTCCTCCACCACGTAGACGCCGTAGCGCCGTGCGACCTCCGCAACGGCTCGCCGCCGCTCGGCGCCCATCAGATGGCTGGTGGGATTGCCGAGAGAGGGAACGAGCACCAGGGCGGTCACTCCTCCGGCAGCGCAGGCTTCCTCGAAGGCCTCAACCAAGATGCCTTCTTGGTCGGTCGGGAGCCCGCGCAGGGTGAAGCCGAGGACATTGGCGAGGCCGATAATGCCATGGTCGGTAAGATTTTCGGTCAGGACGATCTCGCCCGGACGAACGATGGCCGCGACCGCGAGAAACAGGCCATGGGCCGCGCCGTTCGTAATCAGGATGCGGTCCTTCGCAGCCTCAACGCCAAGATCCCTCAGCCACGTTTGCGCTGCGGCGCGATGCTGCTCCAGTCCTGCAATGGGCCGGCATGGCCGCATGAAGGCGCTATTGTCGCCTTGGGACAGCCGCCTCATGGCCGTGCGTGATGCGTCCTCATGCGCCTGGGTGTAAATTGCCCGGACGATGGAGAGATCCACGATCTCGCCGGGATCCCGGTCAAGCATGAAGCGGTCGGCTTTCTCTGTGACCCGGCTGCGAACGAAGGTGCCCCGGCCGACCTCGCCCCTCAGGTACCCGCGCCGCTCGGCTTCCTTGTAGCTGAGGCTTACCGTCTGCACAGAGACCCCAAGCTGGCGCGCGAGGTCGCGGTGGGTGGGCATGCGCGCATGAGCCGGCAGAATGTCTGCATCGATATCCGCGATGATCCGCTCAGTCAGAAGCTTGTGCTTCGTGGCTCCCTTGCGCTTGACCAGAATGGGCTTCCAGTCCGCGGTGAGCGCCTCGTCGAGGTGGATCTGGGCGTCCCGGTGGATGGGTGAGCGAGTCAGCTCGTGCATTGGATTGTCTCAGGCGATTGTAATGGGGTAATCATTACATTGTGATGGGACACCGGGATAGCCATGAAACTCGACAAAATTGATCTGAAGATTCTTTCGGCTCTCCAGAGCGACGGTCGGATGACCAAGCTCCGGCTCGCCGAAGCCGTCAATCTGTCTCCGACGGCATGCTGGGAGCGCCTCAGCCGCCTCGAGAAGAGCGGTGTGATTGCCGGCTACTCGGCCCGCATCAATACCGAGAGGTTCGCGCGCCGGACCACGGTCCTGGTGGAGATCATGCTCAAGAGTCACCAGCAGGCCGACTTTCAGCGCTTCGAAGCCGCGGTCCTCAAGGAGCCTGCCATCATCTCCTGCGATGCGACCGGCGGTGGTGTCGACTACATGCTCAAGGTCGTCGCCGACGATATCGACGCTTATCAGAGATTGATTGATCGGCTGCTTAGGCTCGATCTGGGAATCGAGCGGTACTTTACGTACGTGGTCACGAAGAACGTTAAGACTACCGACGCGCTTCAGACCTTTGTCACTGACTGACAAAGCTTTGAACGCTACGCATCAATGTAACAGTCGTCGAAGCTACAATTGAGGCTTGAGAGGAGCACGGGTACTCAGCTCAGCACGGTCCCGATCTCAGCTAATAGCGCTTCGCCGCTGCCTCAGCGAGGCTGAGCACCGACTTTCTTGATGCAATCGGCATGTTCCAGAAGCAGTCTTGATGTTGGCGCGGAGTGGGAACACCGGACCTCCTTGTAGAACGGGATGTGCCTTGGATAGCCGACTGTTAGCTTGCCTTCCGATGCTGCACTGGAAGGCACCCGGTATTAGACAGCATCAAGTATCAGGTAGGTGGCTGGCTGGAATAGGTTTGCCGTGTCGCAAACGAAGACAACCCGTATTCCCCGCGCGCCAACTAGGACTTTCGAGGCCAAGGACAAATCACGCTGCCGAATGCGGCAGTGCCCCAGGGTGATGAGCAACCTCATTCATTTCATATGCTCGCACGCTGTTTCGACCCGCAGCCTTGGCTTGGTAGAGAGCCGTATCCGCAGCTTCCAGGAGGGTTTCTCTCGCGCGATGCCGGGATGGCTGAACTGAGGCAGTGCCGATGCTGACGGTCACAACCTGATAGGGGCTGCCAGCATGAGCAATATCCAGTCCGGTGACGGCCTGACGGATGCTCTCAGCGAGCACCCAAGCCCCCGCAAGATCGGTCTCAGGGAGAATGACAGCAAATTCCTCCCCGCCATATCGGGCTGCTATATCGTGGGGACGCCGGATGGCTGCGTCGAGAGTGCTTGCAATTGCACGGAGGACCTCATCTCCTAGCCCATGACCATACTGATCGTTGAAATTCTTGAAGTAGTCAGCGTCGATGAAGAGTAGTGCCAGCGGGAATCCTGAGCGGGTCGCTTGCCGCCACTCCCGTTCCAAGGTCTCTCGGAAGGCGCGGCGATTGGGTAGCCCGGTCAGATCATCGGTTCTGGCAAGACGCCTTAGCTTTGTTTCGGCCCTGGTGCGGCGGTTCAACTCACTCCGGAAGAGAACGGTCAGGCCTACGACGGCGGCGCATAGCACGGCCGTGATGAAGCTGAGAACGAGGACCTTGCGGTTCCAGGCTGCGAAGACCTCCTCCACGGAAAGGGCGACGGTCAGAACTAGAGGATAGTGGCCAATCCGCCCGAACGAAATCACGCGGTGAATTCCGTCAATCGGCGAGACCGAGTCGAAGGTGCCTGAACCGCCTTGCAAGAGGCGCTGGACATGCACTGACGTACCGAAATCCTGGCCGATTTCTTTCTCGTCATACGGCTTTCGCATCAGCAGGAGGCCGTCCTGCCGAAACAGATTAATAGTGCCCGCCCAACCGAGTTTAAGGTCTTGGAATAGGCCGTCGACTTTGGTCAGGGAGATGGCGCCCATCACTACGCCCGCAAAGCTGCCGTCTGCATGAGATAGCCGCCGGGAAATGGCGATGCTAAGATCGTTGTTCCGAAATCTGCTCCGATAGGGGCGGCTCACATACAGCCCACGACGAGGGTTATGCTGATGGGCCGTGAAGTAGTCACGGTCGCTGAAGTTAGCCGAGCGCGGGACAATTGACGCAGCATCCGCAACGACATCCCCCTTCTCGTTCAGGACCAGAATGGACCCCATGAGGCTCGCGGACGCGGCCCGGTCGAATAGCATCCTGTGCCGCAACTCGGGCGCAAGGTGCTGAAGATCTGCTTCGCCCAAGTCCTGGATCACGCCTCGAATTGAGAGATCGAGAAGGCCGATGTTGCCGCCGAGGTCACGGGCGAGGGCGGTCAGCAGATTTTCGGAGGACTTTTCGGCCTCCTGCCACGTTGCAAGGCGGTCTGCCCATAGGATGTGAATCGAGACCGTCAGGATGCCTAGCGCAATAGCACCTGCGATCAGGTGTAGGTAGGCCTTCGAAAGGAGGCGTTTCATCCGGGAGCGCTGCATAGTTCCGCTGAACCTTATTTATTTAGCTTTAGCTGCCCGAGCTAGACAATAGGATAAGCAGCTGATGGCAGGCTGAGAGGCTTAGGGTACTGTGTAAAAGAACTTTACAGGCACATTCATTCGACACAGGAGCCACAAGGGGGTGTAGCTGAAACGCTGTTTCAAAAGCTTTGAAAGCAACAAGCGCCTCCAAGAACTCCGTATCACGGGTGAAGGCACCCTCGTGCTCGACAGGGGGACTTTGGCAGAGGCGCAGGTTCAGCCGCCGACCGGGGCAACCTCGACGCCTGTCTACTCCAAAACCTGCTGCACACCAGCTTCTTGCCATGTCTAGCCGAGCATCTGGGAGCTACCAGGAACGGGGGCTTGCCCTGATCCTCACCAGACAGAGCACGCCGGGTCATCAGCAAGCGACCTCGGAGCGGCACTACGGCCTGTTACATTAGCGCTTGATCCAATCGATTGCAGCGGCGAGACAGAGGACGCCCATGAAGGATCGGGCGGTCTTCTCATAGCGCGTTGCAACGGCTCGCCACTCTTTGAGCCTTGCCCAGAGCCGCTCGACGACGTTGCGG
The DNA here is from genome assembly GCF_020866965.1 of Microvirga roseola. Lineage (GTDB taxonomy): Bacteria > Pseudomonadota > Alphaproteobacteria > Rhizobiales > Beijerinckiaceae > Microvirga > Microvirga roseola. The sequence goes on along the minus strand of NZ_JAJATX010000060.1, from coordinate 20 downwards.
TTGGTATAGATCCACTCCGG
>NZ_JAJATX010000006.1:157015-157538 GCF_020866965.1 Microvirga roseola | reverse complement strand
AGCAGCAGGGCGAGCCCAACGTCCGCATCCAGCAGCAGCAGGCCGCAGTGGGTCAGCAGCAGGCGGCTGTCGGCTCGGTCTACAGCGAGGAGCAGCAGCGCAATGTGTGGGAGCGCCTGCGGGCCGGCGACGTGGAAACCACCGGTGCGATCGACACGAATGCACCGCTGCAGCCGATTGCCGTCTCCAGCCTTGAGGACATGGATGTCTACAACGCCCGCGGCGACGAGTTGGGCGAGGTCGACCGGGTGATCGTCACGCCTGAGGGCCGCCAGTTCCTGGTGGTCGGGGCCGGCGGCTTCCTTGGCCTCGGCCGTGACCGGGTGGCCTTCCCGCTCGAGCGCTTCTGGATGCGCGGCGACCGCCTCGTCATCCGTGGCGTGACCGAGGAGGACATCGAGGCGATGGACGACTATCGCACTACGGTCGACAACTTCGATCGCCTCGGCCGCACCGAGCAGGCTGAACTGCGCGTCTGGCAGTGAGGCCGCTCAGTAGCAGTGACAGGAGGAGGCGCCGGCCC
>NZ_JAJATX010000006.1:0-156905 GCF_020866965.1 Microvirga roseola | reverse complement strand
GGCGCCGGCCCAAGCGGCCGGCGCCTTTTCGCTGTCGCCTTCACCGCAGCAATCGAACCCGTCCTTGGGCCTGCGCTGCTCTGTAACATAGACGAATGGCTCCGGTAGCCCGGACATGAAGGGCGTCGCGCGCAAGGCGAATCCCGACTAACATATCCGCCCCCTGCCTAAGGGAGCGGAGCCGATGGTAAAGCCTGCAGGTGAAGCACCATCATCGCTCAGGACGGTGACAGCCATCGCCGGTGAGCGTCGCCAGGTCACGGCGCTGTTCTACGATATCGTCGGCTCCACGCATCTTCTCCAGAAACTCGACCCGGAGGATTTCGCTCTCCTGCAGCGTCAGGTTCACAACCGCGCAGCCTCCGCGATCAGCAGCAACGGCGGATATTTCGACCGCCTCCAGGGCGACGGCGGATCCGCCTATTTCGGATTGCCGGTCTCGCAGGAGGATGCCGCGGAATGCGCCGTCGCTTCGGCGCTGGAACTGGTGGAGTGGAGCCGCACCTTCAACGAGAATGCGGAACCCGGCGAGGAACTGCGCGTCCGGGTCGGGATCGCAACCGGCATGGTCATCGTCTCCGACGTGGACGGCTCGGCCCTTCCGGGACCGAAGGAGATCATCGGAATCGCCCCGACTCTCGCCTCGCGCATTCAGGCGGAGGCGGACCCCAACAGCGTCCTGGTCTCGGATGCGACCTACCGGCTGACCCGCGGCGCCTTCGAATACGAGTTCACCGGCGAGCGAAGCCTGAAAGGCTTCGAGGGCTCCGTGCGCCTGTGGAGGCTGATCGCGCAGCGCCCGCTGGCGGACCGGTTCTCATCCTCGCATCAGACACTGACGCCCTTCGTGGACCGCATCGATGAACTCGAAGCCTGCCGGCAACGATGGGCCGAGGCTCGGGAAGGGCGAGGACAGGTCATCGTCATCGCGGGTGAGGCAGGAATCGGCAAATCGCGTCTGGTCGCGGAGTTGAGTCACGATGTCTCCTGCGCCGGATGCGAGACGTGGATCCTTCAGTGTCTTCCCCGTGGCAACAATCGCCCGCTGCATCCTTTCACCGACGCCCTGAGGCTGAGGATCCGGAACGATGCGCCGGGACCTTCCGCCCTCAATGGTCAGGACATACGCGCCTTCCTGCACTCGACCGGCGCAGAGATCAGCGACAGCACCATCGCGATGCTGACATTTCTGTCCGGCGGCAGGAGCGATTCCGCCTCGCATATTCCCTTCCCCGACCTCTCGGCCGATGACGCGAAACGACAGGCAATCGATGCAGTCTTCGAGGTCCTCACGGCCCTGTCACGGCGCAAGCCGCAGCTGGTTGTGCTCGAGGATATTCACTGGGCCGACACCCTGACCCTGGCCACCATCGCGGAGCTGACATCCAGGATCCGGGATGAGAAGGTGCTCGCCATCCTGACGACGAGGGACACTTCCCCGCCCCTTCCGGTCGAGCCCAACGTGATGGCGATGTCCTTGCCGCGGCTCGAAGCGCAGGACACGCCGCATCTGCTGGAACCGATCTGGAGCAATCCGCTCCCGGAAGGCCTCGCCCACTTCATCCATGAGAAGAGCGAGGGGGTTCCGCTCTTCGTGGAGGAACTCGCCACCCTGCTCAAGGAGCGCTTCGGGGGCACGCCATCGACAGCAAAGGATTGGAGGCGCACGCTCAAGGAAAGCAATGTCGCCTCCCTTCAGGAGCTGCTCTCGGCAAGGCTCGCCGGCCTCGGCGAGGCACGGCGGGTGGCGCAGGTCGCCAGCGTTCTCGGGCGCGAATTCCAGGCAAGCCTGCTCTCGCATCTCATCGACGAGAGCGCCTCGGGCATGTCCCTCGACAGGTTTCTCACCGAGCTGGTGCAGGCGGGAATCGTCAGGCGCCAGGGAGCCGGCAGTGAGATCTCATACCGCTTCCGGCACATTCTTCTCCAGGAAGCGGCCTATGAGAGCCTTCTGAAGGCAGACCGCCGCGAGATCCACAAGAGGATCGTCGAACTCGTCGAAGCCGGAGTGGCTCCGCCCCCGCCGGACGAGATCATGGCATGGCATTGCGAGCAGGCGGGGCGGCCCCTTGATGCCGCCTCTTACGCCGTCCGGGCGGCCGAGAACTGCGCCATGCGCTCTGCCATCCACGAGGCCGAACAGCTTCTCGCCATGGCGGAGAACAATCTATCCCGCTGCGAGCCGGGAGCGGAGACCGAGGATGTCCGGCTCCAGCTTCTCGCCACCAAGGGCCCGGTCGCGATCTCCACCTTCGGGAAGGGATCTCCCGAAGCGCGGACGATCTACGATCAGGCGATTGCGATCTGCCGGCAGCGCGAGATCGACGACAGGGAGAAGTGGTTTCCGCTCTATTGGGGCTGGTGGTACACCGCGCCGGACGGCGACACCAACAGGAGCCGGTCCCGGATCCTGATCGAGGATCTCGACCGGGCGAAGCATCCCGAGGTCAGACTCCAGAGCCTTCATTGCGCCTGGGCCGCCAATTTCCATGCCGGCCAGCATGGTCTCTGCATGGATTGCATCGAAAGAGGGTTGACGCTCTACGACCCGGAGCGCGGACGCGTCAGCCGCGTCCGGTACGGCGGGCATGACGCGAATGTCTGCGGCCTCGGCGAGCGGGCGCAGCTCCTGTGGCTCACGGGCGATCCCAGCGGTGCGGATGAGAGCATGGCGAAGGCGCTCGAATGGGCCGAGGCCATCGACCATCCCGGCAGCCTCTGCCATGCGCTCGACATCGCGAACCTACTCAGCTGCTACAAGCGCGACATCGCCGGAACCATCGCATTCTCGCGCCGCCTGCGCGAGCTTGGAGAAACCTACGAGCGGCCCGAGATCCGTGCGAAGAGCCGCATCTTCGGAGGCTGGGGCATCGCTCTTCAGGGACAGGTCGCAGAAGGTCTGCAGGAACTGGAAGAGGGGCTGGAAATCCAGCAGGCCACCGGGACGGATGAGGATGTGCCCGTCTATCGAAGCCTCTGGGCGGAGCTTTTGGTTCTCTCCGGAAGAGCCGAACGCGCTCTGTCCGTCCTCGATGAGGCCATCCGGGATGCGGAAGCGACGGGCAATCTCGTCTGGGCTCCGGAGCTCTACCGCCAGCGCGCTTCAGTGAGGGAGCAGGCGCAACCCGACCGCAGCGCATCGCTGCAGGATCTCGAGCGCGCCCTTGCGCTGGCCGAGACGCAGGGAGCGAAGGCCCTTGCCGAACGCGCTCGCGCGGATGCCGAACGGCTGCAGGACCAGCCGTGAAGGCGACCCACGCGCCAGCGGCATCGGCGGTTCCGGAACTGCTGGAGATGCATCCGGCCTGGAGCATGGACGAGAGAGACAATGCCGCCTCTGACTCTTGGCTCCACCGGCTGATCGCAAGGAGAGGCGATTTCGGCATCACCCGGATCGGATCAGTCACCAGGCTCGACCGGATCGGCATTCCCATGGTGCAGGTGGCAAGGCCGCTCTCGCTGTCCAACGCCGTCAGTCAGGGCAAGGGCCTGACCTTCGCCGAGGCGACCGCATCGGGACTGATGGAAACCATCGAGAGCTGGGCGGGAGAGAACCTTCCGCAAAACCGGCTGGTGAGTTGCACGGCCGAAGCCTGGGGAGAGGATACCTGCCGTCTTTACGAACCTTGGACGACAGGCGATGCTCCAGGAGAGTGGCGCGGCCGTCCAATCGCCTGGATCGAGGGCTGGGACCTGTTCAGCGGCGACACCAGGCCAGTGCCGGTTGCTCTTGTCGACACCATCTACACGCTGCCCTCTCCGCACCCAGTGATGTTTCCGCGCACGACGACGGGGCTCGGCGCGGGTAGAAATCTCGCCCGCGCCATCATTCAGGCAGGTCTCGAGATCCTGGAACGGGAGGCCATCGCACAGGCCCGTCACGATCCGCACTTCTTCGACATGAACCAGGTCGACACCTCAAACCTGAGCGATGCTCGGTGCACGGAGCTTCTCGCCAGGATCCGGCAGGCCGATCTCCTCTGCGCGTTGTGGCTGACGCCTGCGGCTCATGGCCTGCCGGTCTACTGGTGTCACGTGATGGAGCGCGGTCCGCCTCGCGAACTGGTCCCTCTGCCGAGCGAGGGCTTCGGATGCGATTTCACCCATGCGGGCGCTGTTACGAAGGCTGTTCTCGAAGCCTGCCAGGCCAGGGGCACGGCCATATCCGGGGCAAGAGAGGACATCACGCGGGCGCACTATCCCCAGGACTACGATCGCGCGCATCTGGCGGCGTGGCGGGAGCAGCTTGCGTCCCCGCGGCGGCTTCGCCTCGCTCCCCGTTCAGATGCGCGAGAGGAAGTGTCCGATCAAGTCAAACTGAAGCGCGTGACGGACGCATTGCGCGAGGCAGGGGCGAAAGCGGCCATCGTCGTTCCTCTGTTCAGCGATTCCGAAAACGACATCCATGCAGTACGCCTCGTTGCGCCGCCCCTGCGCCTGGACCCGGGGGCGTGAGATGGGAACCGTCGTCGCCTTTCTCGGCCCAACCCTCAGGCGCGATAACGCAATTCTCCGCCTCGATGCGATCTGCTGTCCGCCTGCGGAACAGGGCGATATCGTTCGCGCCGTTCTTTCGATGCAGGCAGCCGTGATCGTGCTGATCGACGGCGTATTCGCACAGGCGCCCGCAATCCGGCACAAGGAAATCCTGTGGGCGCTCGCCCGTGGCGTCCATGTGGTCGGAGCAGGCAGCATGGGAGCCTTGCGGGCGGCCGAGCTGCACCCCTTCGGAATGCAGGGGCATGGCCTTGTCTATCGTTGGTACAGGGTCACTCCCCTTGCCGACGACGACGAGGTCGCCGTCGCGATGATGCCGCGGGAACTGGGGTCCCATGCGCTCAGCGAGGCACTGATCAATATCCGTCTCACCCTCCGGAAAGCCGAGCGGGCGGGCATCATCACACAGGAACTCCGGCAATCGCTCGGCGAGATCGCCCGCAGCCTCCACTTCGTCGACCGCACCTATCAGGTTCTTTTCCAGCGCGCCTGCATCCTGCTCCCGGAAGAGCAACGGATGCCGATCGAGCCGCTGAAGGACTGGATCTGCACGAATGCTGTCGATCAGAAGCGCATCGACGCCGTCGGCCTCCTGCGCCGGATCGTATCCGAACGGGATGCGTTGCTCGCAACGCGCCACGATCCGACATTTTCGTTTCGCATGACGGAGGCGTGGGCTGCGGACCTGGATACGGCCGGATTGTACGGTCCCGATATCCTTTAGAGTGATCCCTGTCCCTTTAGAACCTTTGTTGAAAACGCGGCTTGATCCCATGGTTTGGAATGGCGTTCCCATGCGCTTGAGGACGATGCACCCATGGCTGCTTCCGCGACATGGTCCCTCGATGCCGGTTCAACGGCGGCCAGTTCCGGAACGCGCTTCCTCGTCTATCCTCAACCGCCCTTCGTGCCGGGTTACGAGCGACCCGAACCCGTCTGGCTGCCCTTCCCTCCGGGCGAGATTGCGCCGGGCCCGGAGAGCCGGCTTGCCTATGTCCGGGATCCCATCCTCCCGAAAGCGCCTTATGAATCGCCCTATCTGCCGCCCTATCGCGGCCTGAGCCATCCACGCGCGGAGCCTGGACCGGACGGGCACTTCGATCATCTCGAGCCGGGGTCGCGCGCCTTCATGGCCGCTCACGCCTTCGCTTGCGTGCACCGGGTCCTCGACATCTGCGAGAACTACGCCGGGCGTCCCCTCCCCTGGTTCTTCACCTCGAACTTCGAGAAGCTCGAGATCGTCCCGAATTTTCCCTGGAACAATGCACAATCGGGCTTCGGCTTCATCGAGCTCGGGGAGGACGACAGCAGCGACATTCCTTTTCCCTTCGCCCTGAACTTCGACGTGATTGCGCACGAGGTCGCTCACCTCGTGCTCTTCAGCGCCCTCGGACCGCCCCGCACCGGCGCTCCGACGGCGGATTTCGGCGCCTATCACGAAGCCGTCTCCGACTTCCTCTCGCTCGTCGGCCTTTTGCATTTCGATACGGCCCTCGACCGGATCCTGCGGCGGACGCGCGGCAATCTTCTCGTCATGAATGAGCTCGACCGCTTCGCCGAGCTGACGGACGAACGGCAGGTCAGGCGTCTTAGCCATTCCCTGCGTCTGCCGGATGTAGGAAGTGAAGTGCATGACCGCTCCCGGCCTTTTGCGGGAGCCTTCTTCGACGCCTTGATCGAGGTCTACCAGGTGATCCTGTTCGAGCGCGGCCTGACGGAGCTCGACCCGCGCGATTTCTCCTACCTTCGGATGGAACTGGGCGCGCATGAACTCGAACGGCAGCTTCAAACGACGGCGGAGGATTACGCGCTCCGCCATTTCGCCGTGAAGGCGGCGCTGGCGGATGCGCGGGACATCCTGGGACGCACCCTTGCCCGATCCTGGCGTTTCCTGGAGGCGGACGGCCTCAGCTTCGGCGACGCCAGGGAGGCCCTCGTCCTCGCCGCCCGGTCCGGACCGGACCGCGCCTATGCCGATCTGATCGCGGCCAACTTCGCCTGGCGGGGCTTCGGATGATTCCGGCCCGCGAAAAAGGCCGGCACGCCAGCAGTCGTTCTCGTGAAGAGAGGTGACACGTCATGTCAGAATTCGATCTCGCTCCGGCACCGGGCGGCAGAAGGTTCGCTCCCGATGAAGTCATCATCTATGGGGTCGATCTGAAGACAGGTCCGAACGATGACCCACACGCTGAAATCCTCGTCCGAAAGGACTGGATCATATCGCTGCGCTCAGCCTCGGACCCGGCGGGAAGCCAGTATGAGATCGTCGCAGCCTATGGATATGCCTATGAAGGACATTGCTACCGCTTCGACCGGCCGAAGATTCTGGTCTTCGACACGGACGATGGAGGCGCTGCTCCAGGCGCGCGAGCTGAAGGATGCGGCTTTGGCATCTCGGCGGACTACAAGATGTGGCGGGTCCGTCCTGATGCGGATGTGCTCGAACTGGCGCCCCAGACGGATTCCTTAAGGAAGGTGCTGCTGGAAGCCAATATGCCCGGCCAGCGGCCGCCGAACACCTATTCCTCGCACATGATGCTGGCGCACCGCGGAGGGCGGCTGACAGGGTCCGGCTCCTGACCCGCTCCGGAAGCTGCCGGGTTCGCCGCCGCTCTCCCTTCGTAGGGTAGCCAGTTCCGATGGTCTCGGACAATATCTGGCAAAACACGGGAGGGCCGGCATGACCACGACCGCTTACGACAGGGACCTCGATAAGAACCCGGCGAACCATCAGCCGCTGACGCCCCTCGCCTTCCTGGAGCGGGCCGCGAGCGTTCATCCGGACCGCACCGCCATTATCCATGGCGCGACGAGGCGCAGCTACCGCGAGTTCTATGCCCGCTCGCGCCGTCTCGCCTCGGCGCTCGCCGGGCGCGGCATCGGGCGCGGCGATACGGTCTCGGTGGTGCTGCCCAACACGCCCGCCATGCTCGAATGCCACTACGGCGTGCCCATGGCCGGAGCGGTGCTCAACACCCTCAATACCCGCCTCGACGCCAAGATCATCGCCTTCTCCCTCGACCATTGCGAGGCCAAGGTGCTGATCACGGACAGGGAATATTCGGCCGTCGTGAAGGCGGCCTTGGAACTGGCGAAGGTCAAGCCGCTCGTCATCGACTACGACGATCCGGAATTCGCAGGCGCAGGCGAGCGCCTGGGCACGATGGAATACGAGGATTTCCTGGCCGAGGGCGATCCCGACTTCGCCTGGAGCCTGCCCCGGGACGAGTGGGACGCCATTTCGCTGAACTACACCTCCGGCACCACGGGCGACCCGAAGGGTGTCGTGTACCATCATCGCGGAGCCTATCTGCTCGCCATGGGCAACATCGTCACCGGCGGCATGGGCCAGCACCCGGTGTACCTGTGGACGCTGCCCATGTTCCACTGCAACGGCTGGTGCTTTCCCTGGTCGCTCTCCATCGTGGCCGGCACCCATGTGTGCCTGCACGCCGTGCGGGCAAAGCCCATGTACGACGCCATCGCCGACCACGGCGTGACGCATCTGTGCGGCGCGCCCATCGTCATGTCGACGCTCCTCAATGCACCGGCAGGCGAGAAGCGTCCCCTGCCCCACATTGTCCGCTTCTTCACCGCCGCCGCCCCGCCGCCGGAAGCCGTTCTCGCCGCCATGAAGCAGGCGGGCTTCGACGTGACCCATCTCTACGGGCTGACCGAGGTCTACGGCCCGGCGGTCGTCAACGAATGGCACGAGGAGTGGAACGATCTGGATGCTTCCGGATATGCCGCGAAAAAGGCCCGCCAGGGCGTGCGCTATCCGGTGCTGGAAGCCCTCGACGTGCTCGACCCGGAAACCATGCAGCCGGCGCCCGCGGACGGGACCACGCTCGGCGAGGTCATGTTCCGTGGCAACGTGGTGATGAAAGGCTACCTTAAGAATCCGAGCGCCACGGCGAAGGCCTTCGAGGGCGGCTGGTTCCATTCCGGCGATCTCGGCGTCAAGTACCCGGACGGCTACATCCAGCTGAAGGACCGCTCGAAAGACATCATCATCTCCGGCGGAGAGAACATCTCCTCCATCGAGGTAGAGGATGCCCTCTACAAGCACCCGGCCGTCCAGGCGGCGGCGGTGGTGGCAAAGCCCGACGAGAAATGGGGGGAAACGCCCTGCGCCTTCGTGGAGCTGAAGCCTGAAGCGGATGTCTCCGCAGAGGATCTCATCGCCTGGTGCAAGCAGCACCTCGCCTCGTTCAAATGCCCGCGCACCGTCGTCTTCACGGAGCTGCCCAAGACCTCCACCGGCAAGATCCAGAAATTCCGGTTGAGGGAGATGGCCCGCGCCGCGCGGTAAGAGAGCCGAGCCTCAGCGGCCCTTCCAGACCGGCTTGCGCTTGCCGACGAAGGCGTCGATGCCCTCGCCCGCATCCTCCGCCATCATGTTGCAGGCCATGACGCTGCCCGCATAGGCATAGGCCTCCTCCAGGCCCATGGAGCGCTGCCGTGCGAACATGGCCTTTCCGGTGCGGATCGCGACGGGGCTCTTGGCGCAGATGTCCGCGGCAAGCGCCGCCACGGCCTCGTCGAGTCCGGCATCCGGCGCCACCCGGTTCAGGAGACCATAGGACAAAGCCTCCGCCGCCGGAATGAAGCGCCCCGTCACCAGCATGTCGAAGGCCTGCTTCGCCGATACGTTGCGGGAGAGCGCGACGGCGGGCGTCGAACAGAACAGCCCGACATTGATGCCGGAGACGGCGAAGGTGGCGCTCTCGGCGGCAACCGCGAGGTCGCAGGTGGCGACGAGCTGGCAGCCCGCGGCCGTCGCCATGCCGTGCACCCGCACGATGACCGGCACGGGCAGGTTGACGATGCTCAGCATCACCCGGCTGCATTGCGCGAAGAGAGACTCGTAATAATCCTGCCGGGGATTGGCGCGCATCTGCTTGAGATCGTGTCCTGCGCAGAAGGCCTTGCCCGCCCCCGCCAGAACCACGCAGCGCACGCTCTCGTCCGCGCCAATGTCGTCCAAGGCCGTCTGCAGCGCCGTCAGCATCTCCTCCGACAGGGCGTTGAACTGGGCGGGGCGGTTGAGGGTCAGGGTGGCGACCCCGTCCCGATCCTCCCGCAGCAGGATGCTCTCGTTGGCTGAAGTGGCTGGCAGGCTCATCGGCAATCTCCTCGCGGCGAGTGTAGAGGACATCGCGCGGGTGGTCCAAGCCTGGTGGTCCAATTCTCTTGCGTCGGCCCGAGCGACAGCCGATCCTGAGGCACGTTCGTCTCACCGGAGGCCAGGAGCACACCATGAGCCAGCACCCCGTCAGCCGCTTTCCCGTTCCGGATCTCGCCGAGATGCCGGGGGACATCCGGGAGCGCATCCTGGCCGTCCAGGAAAAGTCGGGCTTCATCCCCAACATTTTCCTGGTGCTCGCCCGCAGGCCGGACGAGTTCCGCGCCTTCTTCGCCTATCACGACGCCCTGATGGACAAGCCCGGCAACCTGACCAAGGCCGAACGCGAGATGATCGTGGTCGCCACGAGCAGCGCCAACCAGTGCCAGTACTGCGTCGTCGCACACGGAGCGATCCTGCGCATCCGGGCCAAGAACCCGCTGATCGCGGATCAGGTCGCCATCAACTACCACAAGGCGGACATCACGCCGCGGCAGAAGGCCATGCTGGACTTCGCCCTGAAGGTGGCCCTGGAAGCCCATGCCGTCGGCGATGCCGATGTTGCGGCCCTCAAACCCCACGGTTTCGACGAGGAGGATGTCTGGGACATCGCGGCCGTCGCGGCCTTCTTCGCCATGTCGAACCGCCTCGCCAACGTCACCAGCCTGCGGCCGAACGACGAGTTCTACATGCTGGGCCGGAGTGTACCCGCAGCGTAAGCCGTCCCCGCCCCTCAGATCCAGGAGGCAATCGCCTCCAGGGGCTTCTTGATCCCGCCATGGACGGGCACCTTGCAATCCTCCGCCGGGTAGCCGGCGACGAGGAGGATGTAGGGCTTCTCGGTCTCGGGCCGGCGGCAGATCTCGTTCAGGAAGCCCATGGGGCTCGGGGTATGGGTGAGCGTGACGAGGCCCGCCTCGTGGAGCGCGGCGATCAGGAAGCCGGTCGCGATCCCCACCGATTCCGGCACGTAGTAGTTCTTGACCTTCTTCCCGCCGGGCCCCTCGCTAGAGCGCTGACCGAAGATCGCGATCAGGACCGGCGCGGTTTCGAGAAAGGGCTTGCTCGCATCGGTGCCGAGGGGCGCCAGGGCATCGAGCCATTCCTGGGGCGCGCGCCCGTTGTAGAACTCCCGCTCCTCGACCTCCGCCTCCTCGCGGATCCGGTGCTTCGCGTCCGGGTCCACGATGACGGCGAAATGCCAGGGCTGGAGATTGGCTCCCGAGGGCGCGGTTCCGGCGGCCAGCAGCGCGTACTCGACCGTCTCCCGCGGAACGGGTTTGTCCGAAAAGTCCCGCACGGTGCGCCGCCGCCGGATGTCCTCATAAAAGGCTTTGGCGCGGGCGATCATCTCCTCAGGCGGATAGGAGCGATAGGCGCTCAGGCTCTCCAGGACGGGACCTGTCATGTATGGCTCCGGCGGTTCAGCGACGCCTCCAGTTAGAGCATTTCCGCTGCGTTGGGTGCAAGCGCCGGCGGGAAAGCCGTTCCGCGGCCGCAGGGCGGCAGCCGCACATGGGCGCGGCATCGAGCGGCCCCGTGTCCCGGAGCCGCGATGCGAGGAAGCTTCACGTGAATGCCCGATCCTGCCCTCAGCAGGCCTTGGCCTTCTTGATGTCCAGAACCATTTCCACGAGATCGACGATGCGGCGCTGGATCTGGATGTCGTCGAGGGTGGCGAAGGCTTCGATCAGGCGGGTTCCCTCGGCGGTGCTGGTCACCCTCCCGAAAGCGCTCTCGACGTTGCCTTTGCTCCCGGACTGCTCAGTCACCCCTTCGAAGAAGTACTGCACGGGCACACCCAGCGCCCATCCAACCTCCACGAGCCGGCCGGCCCCGACGCGGTTCATGCCTTTTTCGTATTTCTGAACCTGCTGGAAGGTGAGACCCAGAGCCTCGCCAAGCTTTTCCTGGCTCATCCCGATGGCTATGCGCCTCGTCCGGATGCGGTTTCCGATGTGACGGTCAATATCGCTCGGCGACTTCTTCATGGGCCCTCGTCCAGCACGACCTCAATGCAGGGCGCTCGGACGAGACGGGGCGCGAAAGCCCAGAAGGCGGTCGATATCCTCCGCCAACCTCTGCTGATCATCTCTCGGCATGAGAGCGATGCGCTCGGCTACGTAAGCCTGGATGCGCCCCCAATCATCGCCAAAGCGTTCCACTGCTTCTTGGCATAGCTCAGCCAAGCTCTCCGGCCCATGACTAATACGCTGGATCATACACCCCCCTTGTTCAACACAGATGTAGAACGGCCCAACATCTTGACCCCTTCAGCCTCCGCAGCAGCCGTGTTCCTTAGGCGAGGATCGACCAGGCAGTTCAAGGGGCTCAAGTTCATGAACAAACCGACCTTCAACGTTGAACGCCACGACAACCTCATCCGTGTCGAGGTGGTCACGACCCCCGAGCAGCTTCTGCACGCCCATGCGATCCGGGCGATCTGCTTCATGGAGGAGCACGGGGTTTCCGCGCGCCAGACCTATGACGGCAACGATTATCAGGCCACCCACATCATCGTTTATGCGGGAGATGAGCCCATCGGCACGGCGCGGATCCGCTGGTTCAAGGATTTCGCGAAGATGGAGCGCACGAGCTTCCGCCAGGCCTGGCGGGATCCCCGCGTCATCAAGCGCTGTGCCGAGTTCATCTTCGAGCACATCGCCCGCAAGGGCTATGACCGCGTCATCACCCACGCCCAGCCCAAATACGCCCGCCTGTGGCAGAGAATGCTGGGCTTCAAGCCGGCTGCCGGCAAGGAGCCGCTCCATTTCGACGGGCACGAGGAGCCCTATATCGAGCTCGTCAAGGAATTGACCCCGCCCGCGAACGCGATCACCCAGGATTCCGACGCCGCCATTCTGTTCCGCATCGAAGGTCATTGGGACACCCACTCCGAATTCGAGGCGGCGGGCGCATGAGAAAAGGCTTTGCCGACGAGGCCGAGGACCTGGAGCGACCGGACGGGGAAGTCGTCTCGGACTACCTCCAGGCCTATCTCCAGCAGGTCGTCAGCCTCCACATGGCCATGTTCCAGAAGCTTCTCTTCGACAGCGATGGAGTGCCGGCCGAACTGGCCGAGCTCTTCGAGGATGTGGGGAGAACCTATCTCGACCTGTCGGAGAGCATCAGTCGGCACCATCTCCAGCGGCGCCTTTCACAGGTTGAAGAGCAGCTTGATGCCGGTATCGAACCTGCTCTGCGGCGGGTCGAGGCGCATCTTGGGATTGAACCAGGGGTTCGCCGGGCCGAACATTTCGCAAAGCCAGTCGAAGACTAGGCTCACAGGGCGCGCGTTGAGCCGCTCCGTGAGCGCGAGCGCATAGAGCGGCACGGAAATCTTGACGTCGAGTTCGAGCGGGACCGCATTGGGCTCGAGGATCGTGTAGCTGCCGAGCAGGCCGACCCCGAGCCCGGCCTTGACGAGCATGCCATAGGCCATGGAGTTGTCGCAGTAATGGGCGACCTGACCCTGGGCGACGATGCGGCTCCAGGAATCCCACAGGCCCGTCTTGGCCGTGTAGAACTCGGATTGCAAGAAAAGGTGCTGCGAGAGATTCAGCCGGTTCGGAATCCCGTGCTGCCGGATGTAGGATTTCGCGACGATGGGGATGAAGTGCAGACAGCCCAGCTTCCTCACCGTGATGTCGGCGGCCTCCGCCGGAGCGAAGCCGATCATCATGTCGGTCTGGTTGTCCCGCAGGCTGACCAGGTTCGAGGGGCTCTTCAGGTGCAGCTGGATCTTCGGATGGTCCACGGCGAAGGTCGAGACGGCGGGCGCGACGAAGAAGGTGTTCAGGCCGTCCGTGATGCTGACCCGCACGATCCCTTCCGCCTTCTTGCTCTCCGCCTTCAGGTCGTTCGTGAGAGCAAAGAGCGAGTGGTCGAGGGCCGTGAGCGCCTGCGCCAGGGCCTGCCCCTTCTGCGTCAGCTTGACGCCGTGCTTGGTCGGCACGAAAAGCTGCGAGCCCATCAGGTCCTGAAGCCGCTTGACCTGTCGGCTCACGGTGGGCTGGCTGGTGTTCAGGATCTCGGCCGCCCGGTTGAAGGACTTGGCCTTGGCCACGGCAAGAAAAACCCGCAGCTCCCCCCAGAACTGGCCGCTCAGGATGTTTTCGCTATCGAGAGGAGAGCGAATGAGGTTTCGTTGATCAGGATCGAACGGCTTCATCTGTCCTCTGCCGGAGGGCGGAGTTTCTGGTAGGAATAAAGCTATACAACCAGAAGGATCCCCGCAATCCTGGGAAATGCCGGTTTTTTGCCAAAGACCTTGAGCAGGAGGGGGCAAAAGCTTCACGCTCCGGTCGAAGCGGGGCCGGGACGGACAAAGCCCTGGCCATGACGAAAGCCCGCGCCCCTTTCTGAAAGACAGCCGGCAGGCGGGCCGCGGCTGCGGCCTTGAGGCTCAGGCCGCCGCCCTGGCCCGGTAGGCCCATCCCATCTTGCCGAGGCGAATGAAGGGCTCCTCGATCCACCGGTAGGTCAGGCAGGACAGGGCGATCGTGGACGGAACGGTCAGCAATGCGAGCGCGATGAAATAGGGCCACGTCCTGAACTCGAACTGCCGGTGCACGATCCCGTACTGCACCAGCACCAGCACGATCATGTGGACCAGGTAGATGCTGAAGGAGATCTTGCCCAGGAAGACGAGAGGGTGAACGGTCAGCGCCTGGTTCATGCCGGGACAGGTGCAGAGGGCCGCATAGATCAGCAGCCAGGCGGCTGCCACGTAGGAGCCGGTCAGCACGACGACCGCCGCCGCTCCGATCAGAAGGGCGGCGAGCCCGACCTGCGGCAGTTTGCGGGCATGCTCCAAGGCGAAGTAGCTGCCGATCCCGACGAGGAAATACACCATGGAGAGCGGCAGGAACGAGCCTCCCGGGAAGGAATAGACCTCCCCTGCCAGGGTGATGCGGCTGCCTGCGATGAGAGCGCTGGCAGCGAAGAGCGGCAGGAACAGTTCCAGACGCCCCTTCGCAAGGGCTTTTATCAGGAACGGGGCGATGAGATAGAACTGCCACTCCAGGGACACGCTCCAGGCGGGCGACAGAAGCGCCTTCGACGCCCTCGGCAGCCACTCGTGAGGGATCGCCCCGTGGGCCATCACGGAATAGGCCCCAGATATTCCCAGATATAGCTCTTGTCGAAGATGAAGAACTTCGGCGAGACGCCGTAAGAGAACAGGACGACGACGCCGATGCAGGACGCCATCAGCGGGAAAAGCCGCAGCCAGCGCCGGACGATATAGGTCCCGTAACTCTCATTGGACGTGATCACGAGATGCGTGATGACGAAGCCGCTGATGATGATGAAGACGCGGACGGCGTCGTCGGGCCCGGCGATCACGCTGAGAGGCCAGACGACCTGCTTCGACAGTCCTGCCTGCTGCAGCAGGTGTCCGAACATGACCCACAGGGCCAGCAGCGAACGCGCGCCCTCAATGGCCTGAAATCTCTGCTGGCCGCTCTGCATCGCCACGCCCCCTTGGCATGTACGATACTTTGCACCCGATGGCAGCGATCTTTCTGCCACACCTTCCGCCGGGCTGAAGGCTGCGGGTGAGATGCGAAGCACGGGCCGTTCCGGAGAAATTCAAGCAGGAACGGGATGTGTTCCTCGACGGCTGGAAGACGAAGGCCGCGACGAGAGCCAGGGAGACCGCTTGGTCGGAACTGAGAGAACCTCAGTTCCGCCTTTTCATCCCATCAACTGAACATGTAGAAGTCTCTGTACGTCAGCTTCAGGTTCTCGCTGATCGTTGCGAACTGGATGGCTGATCTTGAACCCGTTCCATCGGGAACGTAGTACACAGCACCGGTATCTTTGTTGTAGATGATCCGATCATCGGAATCATGGGCCTGCGCTCCAACCCAGAAGGCTCCAGATTTCATTTCGGTGCCCCCTGCCTTCACACCCTTGAAGACCCCGGTATCCAGAGCGAACATGTCGTCTTTGACGTTGAAGTCCATAATCTTATCGACATTGCTCCTTGATGGCTTTTTCTCGAATTCGAAGAGATCATCACCGCCATGACCGGTCAGGACGTCGCGTCCACCGTCGCCACCAATGATGTCGTCCCCGCTCCCGCCCCAAATCGTGTCATTGCCAGTCCAGCCGTAAACCCTGTCGTTGCCGCGATTTCCTTGGATCCAATCGTTCCCGCGGCCTCCATCGATGTAGTCTCTAAGATGGCTTCCGTATATGCTGTCGTTTTTCGACGTTCCATACGTGTCGCCCAGGCCTGCATATATAGTCGCCATATTCATTGCCTCCCATAGGTTACAGTCAGCACAAGCTCTCAACGAATCGCCCGCTCACGCAAACATCGAATCGTTATAACGAAAAATTACGTAAGTTATGATGCAAGACGCGGCGTCACCGTGTGCACGCGCACACGGAGTGCCTCTAAGGAAACCCAGGCAAGATGGGGTCTTCAGACTGTGGGGCTCGGCTGGCTCTTAAACCCTAGGCCGTAGGGATTGAGCGTTATCAATCGCGGCGCGACGGGCGCGAAGGCAACGATATCGGTCAGAGAGAGGGCCTGCTGGCAGGCTGCCAGAAGTCCCTGCCGAAGCACAGCTTTGACTTGATTGGTGGGTGTGCAAGGATTCGAACCTTGGACCCGCTGATTAAGAGTCAGCTGCTCTACCAACTGAGCTACACACCCGTCGCCGAAGCGCATTCAGCGGCGCGGTGTCCGCTGAAGAGGCCGTGCGTGTAACAAACGGCACGGCCTCTGTCTACCCCATTCAGAGAGGTTTTTCGGCGATTATGCGGCCGACTTCGCCTTGTCCCGGTGATAGCTGCCGTCGCCATTCGTGAGCACGCGATCTTCGGACTGGATCTCGCCCGGCTGGATGTCCTCCTGGGCCTCCAGTTCCTTCCAGAGCGGGATCAGGCGGTCGAGGTCGAGGCTCGGCCAGGCCTCCACGCCGTCGAGGACGAAATAGGTCTCCTGGTAGTCGTCGATCCGGTAGAGCGTACGCATCACCCGGGCGAGGTCGAAGCCGATCCGGTTCGAGGACGGGCTCTCGAGCGAGAACACCGTTTCGCCGGGGGACGAGGCGATGCCCGCACCGACGATGCGAAGGCCCTGGGGCGTCTGGGCGAGGCCGAACTCCACCGTGTACCAGTAGAGCCGCGCCAGCCGCTTGAGCGCCCCGTGCTCGGCGGCGACGAGGCCGGCCTTGCCGTAGGCCTCCAGGTAATCGGCATAGATCGGCTGCATGATCAGCGGCACGTGGCCGAACACGTCGTGGAAGATGTCCGGCTCCTCGATATAGTCGATCTGCTCCGGCTTCCTGATCCAGAAGCCCGCCGGAAACTTGCGGTCGGCGAGAAGCCTGAAGAAGGCGAGATCGGGAATGAGGCCGGGCACCGCCACCACCTCCCAGCCGATCGCGGCCCTGAGGCGCTGGTTCATGGCGCGGAAGTCGGGGATGCCCTCCTCGCCGATGCCGAGACGGTCGAGGCCGTCCAGAAACTGGTCGGCGATGCGGCCCTTGAGGATGTCCCGCTGGCGCCTGGCCAGGGTGTTCCAGGTGGCGTGGTCGGTCTCGGTGTAGTTCTCGTAGCCCTGGTCGAGGAGATAGTCGCGCGGGTCGTCGCTGCCGGTGGCTGAGTTCATGGCGTTCCTCCGTCGTTATGCTGACAGAATAACACCCGGCCCAGGTGATTGTTCGCCCGATCCCACCTGGAAACCGGCCGGACGGGTCATAAAATGACATGACACCCAGGAGCATCCATGAGACGTCCCCTCTCCCCATCCGACCGGCGGATCCTGCGCGTCCTGCAGGGCGACGGGCGCATCACCAATGCGGCCCTGGCCGAGAAGGTGGGCCTGGCCGCCTCGCCGTGCCTGCGGCGTCTCAAGGCCCTGGAGGAGGACGGGGTGATCGAGGGCTACCGCGCGGTGGTGAACCGCAAGGCGCTCGGCTTCGAGGTGGAAGCCTTCGTGTTCATCAAGCTGGAGCAGTCGGAGCCCGGCTGGCGCACGCGCCTTGTTGATCGCCTGAAAGGCTATGACGAGGTGATCGCCTGCCATGCGCTGGCGGGCGAGGTGGACCTCATCGTCCATGCGGTCGCGCGGGATCTCGACAGCTTCGGCGAGTTCACCATGAACCGCCTGCTCACCCTGCCGGGCGTGGCGGACGTCCGCTCCAGCTTCGTGCTGTCGGCGATCAAGCCTTTGACCCCCATCCCGGTGCCGGAGCACGACTAGGAGCGCGGCTGAAGGCGGCCAAATGTTCATATTTTGTTCTTGACAACAATCCGGGATTATATACTTGACGTAGTAAAAGTCATCAGATACCTTGCTTCATAACGGTTTGAGCAATGTCCATGGTCGATCTCACCAACCCCATCTACACAGACCCCAACAAGGCTCGCGAGCACCTTGAGGCCCTGCATTGGCCCAACGGTCCGGTCTGCCCTCACTGTGGCAACGTCGATCAGGCCCGCATCAAGAAGATGGAGGGCAAGAGCCTCCGCCCCGGCGTGTATCAGTGCAACGAGTGCCGCAAGCCGTTCTCGGTCACGGTCGGCACCGTCTTCGAGGACTCCAAGATCGCCCTCAACAAGTGGGTTCTGGCCACGCACCTGATAGCGTCGAGCAAGAAGGGCATCTCAGCCCACCAACTCCATCGTATGCTGGGCGTCACCTACAAGACCGCTTGGTTCATGGCCCACCGCATCCGCCTCGCCATGGAGCCCACCGAGACCCCGCCTCTCGGCAGCGGTGGCGGCACGGTCGAAGTGGATGAGACCTTCATCGGTCGCCTTGAGGGCCAGCCCAAGAAGCGCCGTGGCGGCACCACGACCTACAAGAACACCGTGTTTGCTCTGGTGGAGCGCGGCGGCTCGGCCCGTCTCTTCCACGTTGAGGGCACCACGGCGGGCGAACTCATTCCGATCATCCGCGCCAACGTTGCGCCCGGAGCCACCGTGTTCAGCGACGAGGGCCGCTGGTACAAGCCGCTCGGCCAGCACTTCACCCATGAAGTCGTGAACCACTCCCGCAAGGAGTACGTTCGCGGCGACGTTCACACCAACACGGTTGAGGGCTTCTTCGGCACCTTCAAGCGCGGCATGAAGGGCGTCTATCAGCATTGCGCCGAGAAGCACCTGCACCGCTACCTTGCGGAGTTCAACTTCCGCTACAACAACCGCATTGCCCTTGGCGTAGGCGATAGTGAACGCGCCGACCGCATCCTCAAGGGCGCTGACGGCAAGCGCCTGACCTATCGGCGGGTTGACGAAGCCCGACTTTAAACGTCAGGCGAAGCGCTTCCTGCGCTGGCGTAAACGCCAACTTAACCGTTCTGGACTCCGAGTCCCGAATCAGAATATGTTCCGCCGTTGATGCGGAACACGAAAAGCCGCCGGGTCGCCACAACCCGTCGGCTTTGAAGGTTTCGTCCCGCAAGCCATGGGGGCCGACGCGGGCAAAACCTGTAGGTAACAGGGGTATAACTACCCCAAAACGCGTTCAGGTCAAGTCGGCTCTCGCATATCTTATGGAGAAGCCGATATGGCAAACAACTACATAGTTACCTACGATCTGGATAGCCCTCGCCCAACGCACGCGGAGATGGACAAGCATCTTGAAGCTCTTGGTCCAAGCTCCTTACGAGGGCGAGTGCTTGAGACCGTATGGTTTGTAAAGTTCCCTGGAACTGAGATTCAGCTTCGGAACTACATTGCGCAGATTTTGGACCGGGAAGACCTGTTGCTGGTGGTAAAGACCGACCGGTCTGCATGGACAAAGCTCCTGGTAGATGATGCGCAGTTCAAAACTGCCTTCGAGGCGTAAATAATGAAGCCCGGCTCATGAGCCGGGCTTTTCCCTTTCGGGCTTTGATTTCCCGCCCTTGTCCTGTTTTGCCTTATGCGGCTGCGGCTTGGTGCTGAGCATCCGCTTCAACACTTCGTCTCGCCGCTCATCATCGGAGGCTTCGTTTGCCTGACTGGTCTGACGATCCTTGGATTGAGGATCACTCATCACTCTCCCCCGCAAAGCTCCACGCCCTCGGCGTGGTCACGTTTCGCTGGAACATATGCGAGTACTGGTCCAGGGCCGTCTTCAGTATGGTGGTGGACGTACCCGATCCGGTCGCAGATTGCCTATGCCACGACTTGGGCGACATCACGCTATGGACCAAGATCCTGGACATAGCACGAGCTAAGAACCTGAGCGCGGGCACAACCGACACTCTACAATATGCGGCGAAACTCTACGAGCGGAATAGGATCAACAGGAACCAGTTTGTTCATGCCAGCGGCGCGATGGCAGGAGGCGGTGACGGGCTGAAACTCATTCGGGTCAAGGGGCCTAAAATGGAGTCCCAGCCCATTGCCGATTCGCTACAAGATATCCGCCGAGTGGCAGAGGAGATTGATGCTCTTAGGGCCTATCTGGAACGGACGTTCATTTACGTTCGCTCACAGAGAGCAGGCGGGACCTTTCCATCGCCTGATAAACCATCTCTGCCAGAGTCGGTTTGGTCACCTCCCCCTCAAAAGCTTCCAAAACAGAAACCCCCGCGTCAATCATCGCGGGGGTAACTTCGATAGAGTCCGGCCTGTCGCGGTCCTTTGAATCAGACATTGCCCTGCTACGTCAAGTATATAATCCCGCAACAATCCCAAGCTCGGCTATATGATGAGGCGTTGTGGCTCACCGAGGGGCGCGCTCGCGAGGCGTCGCTAACGTGGAGCCCGGCACGGTCCTGCGGGAGAGGGCAACGCACCTTTTCCCGAAGGGAGGTCAGTCGCATCCGTAAAGGGTGATGGACCGCCTAAGAAAGCCGTGCGCGAGAGGCCAACCGGCTCTTGCTTTCACTACAAACAATCGAGCCGGAACGCCTCTCGCGCGACCCCTCGACCTTCTCCGGCTCAGGGCCTGTCGGCCCTGGGCCCGATCCCCCATGCCTTTTTTATATCCATTCGTTCTTCCCCATTCATTGCCGAGACGAAACCATGAAGCACAGCATCCGCCCCCTCCCCCATCTGCCCGATTGCGACGACACCCTGCGGCGCTTGGCCGATGTGCTGCAGATCCCGCTCACCTGCCGCAGGCGCGCCTGCCGGGCGGGCCGGTGCAAGGGCGGTTACGGGCCGCCCTGCTATCTTGAGCAGCGGCTCGAATTCACGAAAGGCGTCCACGAGCAGATGCACGAATACCGGGAGTTCTGGAAAGCGCGGCGCGACAGCCTCCTCTCCGGACCGGACGAGGAAGACGACGCGGAAGACTGAACGAACTCCTGCCGCCATCTCGATCATGGCGGAGCCATCCGCACCCCTGCAAAAAAATGCCCGGCGCAAGGCCGGGCATTCGAAGGCGACAGATGACCGAAGCCTATTCCGCCGCGTATTGCGCGTGGAGGCTCACGCCCCGGCTGATGAGCTTGTTGAGCGCGCCGAGATAGGCCTGGGCGGAGGCCACCAGCGTATCCGGGTCGGCGGCGCGGGAGGTCACGCTGCGGCCGTCCGCCGAGAGGCGCACCGAAACCTCGGCCTGGGCGTCGGTTCCTTCCGTCACCGCATGGACCTGATAGAGCTCCAGCACCGCCTCGTGGGGCACCAGCGCCTGGATGGCGTTGAAGGTGGCGTCCACCGGCCCGTTGCCCTCCTGCTCCTCGACGACGGGTTTGCCGTCGATCTGGAGGCGCATGGTGGCGCGCTGCGGCCCGCGGGTTCCGGCGACGACCGAGAGCGAGACCAGCTTGATGCGGTCATGCGCCATGGCGATGTTCTGGTCGACCAGGGCCTCGATATCCTCGTCGTAGACGTGCTTCTTGCGGTCGGCGAGATCCTTGAAGCGCTCGAAGGCGTCCTGGAACTGGTTGTCGGACAGCTGATAGCCCAGCTCCTCCAGCTTGTTGCGGAAGGCGGCGCGGCCGGAATGCTTGCCCATCACGAGCGAGGTCTTGGAGACGCCGACGCTCTCCGGCGTCATAATCTCGTAGGTCTGGGCGTTCTTGAGCATGCCGTCCTGGTGGATGCCGCTTTCGTGCGCGAAGGCGTTCCGGCCCACGATGGCCTTGTTGTACTGCACCGGGAACGACGTGGCGGCGGAGGCGAGCTTCGAAGCGCGCGTCAGCATGGTCGCCTCGACGCCGGTCTCGTAGGGCAGCACGTCGCCGCGGGTCTTGATCGCCATCACGATCTCTTCGAGCGCCGCATTGCCCGCGCGCTCGCCGATGCCGTTGATGGTGCATTCGATCTGCCGTGCGCCACCCTCCAGGGCCGCGACCGAGTTCGCCACGGCGAGACCCAGGTCGTTGTGGCAATGGGCGGAGAAGATCGCCTTGTCCGCCCCCGGCACGCGCTCGCGCACGGCGCGGAACATGGCCCGGTATTCGTCGGGCGTGGCGTAGCCCACCGTGTCGGGCAGGTTGATCGTCGTCGCGCCGGCGCGGATGGCGGCCTCCACGCAGCGGCAGAGATAGTCGATGGACGTGCGGGTGGCGTCCATGGCGGACCATTCCACATCCTCGACCAGGTTGCGGGCCTGGGTCACCGTCGTGGTGATGATCTCCAGCACCTGTTCCTCGGTCTTGCGCATCTGGTGCGCCAGATGGATCGGCGAGGTCGAGACGAAGGTGTGAATGCGGGGCTTCGCCGCGTGGCGCACGGCCTCTCCGGCGCGGGCGATGTCGGCCGAGATGGCGCGGGCGAGGCCTGCGACGGTCGCGTTCTTCACCCGCTTGGCGATGAGGGATACGGCCTCGAAGTCGCCGTTGGAGGCGATGGGAAAGCCCGCCTCGATGATGTCGACGCCCATGGTGTCGAGCAGGTCCGCGACCTCGAGCTTCTCTTCCAGGGTCATGGTCGCGCCGGGGCATTGCTCGCCGTCGCGCAGGGTGGTGTCGAAGATCAGGACGCGGTCCTTGGAGGCGGAGGAATTGGCGGTCATCGGTCTAAAATCCTTCTCGGGGTGAGCGGCCTTGCGCGCTCTCGGTTGTTCCTTGTTCGAGAACCCCTGAGAGCCCAGGCGCCAACGCCCAGCCGACCCTCAGGGGCGACTAAGGAGAAGGAGGCCGAGGAGACGCGCGGAAGCGGCCGCTGGAGCGGAGCCGTTCATCTCTGCGCTGGGGAAGCCGATTGCCATCGCTGCCCGATCCTCTTTGCCCACGCGGCTCGAGCCGCGAAATCGGTATCGTTTGTAACGGCGCTTCGCCGGGATGGCAAGTCTGTGAAACAACCGCAAAGCCGTCCCCTCCCCTTGCGCATGAAACGGCCTAGATTGGGGAAGGCCGAGCTTAGGCTCCCCCATCCGATGAAGAGGTGATCGAGAATGACGATTGCGATGCGTTCCCTGTGGCTTGCGGGCCTCGTGGCCCTTCCGCTTGCGGCCTGCAACCAGACCGCGGCCCCGACCGCCGGCAGCGCCAGCGTCACGCCTGCAAGCTTCCGCATGCCCGAAGGCTCCGGGTGCCGGGGCGAAGTGGCCCGCTACCGGGCGGTCATGAGCAACGACCTCGCCATGGGCCACGTGAACCAAACGGTCTATTCGCGGGTGGAGCGGGACATCGCCCAGGCCGAGGCAGCCTGCGCCGCCGGCCGCGATGCGCAAGCCCTGCGCATGGTGAACGCCACGAAAGCCCGCTTCGGCTATCGCTGATCGAAGGTCCAGCGGAAGAAGGACTGAAGGAAGAGCGGCATCGTCTTCGGGTCGACATCCTCAGGCCCGCGGACGATCCGCACGTCCGACAGTTCGGGTTCGGTCTGCGCGGCGATGTTGGCGCGGATGATTTCCGCGCCCCGCTCGGCGGGCACGGGCAGCGTCACGAGCCGCAGCAGGCCGATGGTCGGCCAGCGGTGGACGACGATCCACTCATCGTCCATGCGGTAGTCGCCCTCCGTCAGGCCGGTCTCCTCGAAAAGCTCGCGGGTGATGCTGGTCGCCAGATCGACGGAGCCGTCGGGCCGCAGGTCGGACGGGTCCGGGGTTCCGGCCGCGAAATAGACTCGGCCCGAATTCACCGTCTGCCCCGCCATCACGCCGCAGATGAAGGCGCCGTCGGAGCCGCGCAGCGCGCCCATGGCGAAGCCGTTGGCGACGGTGGGATCGGGATAGCCGCTATCGATCCAGGCGATGAAGTCGGCGTAGTCCGTCTCGAAGTAGGTGTTGCGGCACAGGCCCTGCTCGTACTCCACGCTCTGGAGCAGCAGGACGCGGCCGTTGAACATCTTCGGCTTGTCGGCGGTGCGGCGCTGCCAGTTGGCCTCGATCAGGTTCCGGTTCTGCCCGGCCCATTGCCAGCGGAACGGCGCACAGCGCGCCTCGATTCGGGAGACGCGCCGGATCGAAGGCTCGTGCTTCACGACAGAAGCTCGCCGCGGCTCATCATGACCGCCCCGCCGCCGATCTCGGCGGAGACAATGGCTCCGTTCTGGATCGATATCTGCAAGATGATCTCGCTCGGGCGGCCCATCTCGACGCCCTGCTCGATGGTGACGTCATGATCGCCGTCGCCCATGGGCTCGCACTGCATGAGGGCGCCTGCGAAAGCGGCGGCGGCGGAGCCGGTGGCCGGGTCCTCCGCAATGCCCATGCCGGGACCGAACATGCGCGCCCGGAAGCTTAGCCCCTCCGCATCCGGAATGCGGGTATATACATAGGCAGCCGGATGTTCGCTGTCGCCGAAGGTCCTGTCGAAAGCCTCGCCCTGGGGCTTCGCCTTGGCCAGGGCCTCCAGAGAGGCCACCGGCACGAGGTCGTAGGCGACGCCCGCCGAGTGGCGGCTCGGGATATGGCGGTCGAAACCGATCTCCGTCGGGTCGAGGCCGAGCGCCCAGGCGCAGTCGGCGCTCTCCTTGCCCTCGCCCCAGGTGAAGGGGAAGCGCGGCAGCCGGAATCGGGCCGTTCCCGCCGTCCCGTCCCTGACCTCGACGACGCAGGGCACCACGCCGACCTGCTCACGCAGGCCGAAGGCGACGGCTCCGGGTGCGCCGTCCTGGTCGAGGAGCGCCAGAAGCACGGCGGTGCCCACGGTCGGATGCCCTGCGAAGGGCAGTTCGCGGCCCGGCGTGAAGATGCGGATGTCGGCGCGCTGGTGCGGATCGGATGCCGGAAGGACGAAGACCGTTTCGGAGAGGTTGAACTCCTTGGCGATGGCCTGCATCGCCTCCGTATCGAGACCCTCCGCATCCAGCACGACGGCCAGCGGATTGCCCGCAAAAGACTTTGCGGTGAAGACATCGAGGGTCACGAAACGGCGGGGCATAGATCAAACCTCCTCGGCGGTGAAGCGGTAGGTCGGCGAGACGAACTCGTCCTGCGCGGCAATGGTCAGGATCTCGCGGGAGCCTGCCTCTTCGGTGCGCTTGAGCAAGCCGTAGACGGAGGCCGAGGCTTCGGCAAGGGCGGTCGCCGCAGAGCGGGAGCGCGCATAGTGCACGAAAAAGAGCGCGGCGATGGCGTCCCCCGCCCCGTTCACGCTAAGCGACAGCTTGGGCGTGCGCACCCGCCAGAAGCGACCGCCCTCGCCGGCAATGAGGTCAATGGTGTCGGAAGGCGTCTCCTGCGTTTCCACCGAGGTGACGAGCACGGCTCCGGGGCCCATCCCGTGGACGATCGAGACGGCCTTCTTGATGTCGCTCAGGCTCTCCACGGTCAGGCCTGACAGGTATTCGAGCTCGAACTGGTTCGGCGTCACGATGTCCGCGGCGGGCACCGCCTGGTCACGCATGAACTCCGGAATGCCGGGACGGACGAAGACACCGCGGCCCACATCGCCGATCACCGGATCGCAGCAATAGAGCGCCTCCCCATTCAGCGCACGCACCCGCGCCACGGCGGAGAGGATCGCAGTACCGATATCCGCGGAGCCCATATAGCCGGAGAGAACCCCGTTGCACCGGCTGAGCACTCCGCGCTCGGCGATGCCCTCCACCAGCTCCTCGATGGCCGGCCCGTCGAAGACCCGGCCCTTCCAGGAGCCGTAGCCCGTGTGGTTGGAGAACTGCACCGTGTGAATAGGCCACACCTCAACGCCGAGGCGCTGCATCGGGAAAACCGCAGAGGCGTTTCCCACATGACCATAGGCGACGTGGGATTGGATCGAGAGAATATTCATGGCAAGCCCCCTTCACCTTTCGGTTAGCGCATCGACCGACCATCTTCAAATTGCGTGATGTGATCTTATTCATCACAAACCCCACTATCGCCGTGCGTTCCGCACAAGCGTCCGCATCGCCCGAGAGAACAGACCTGGATCGGCTTGATGGATTTCGAGTTTCTGAAGAATACCTTTGTCGACTTCGTACGAGTCCATCAGGCCTATGCGCCCTTCATCCTCGGGCTGCTGACCTTTGCCGAGTCGCTCGCCTTCCTCTCGCTCATCCTGCCGATGATGACGATCCTCGTTGGACTGGGCTTCGTCATTGCGACCGCGGACATCCCGTTCTGGCAGGTCTGGGCGGGGGCGGCAGCCGGCGCCGTTCTCAGCAACTGGATCTCCTTCGAGATCGGGCGTCGCTACAAGAAGGCGGCCTATGGGGTCTGGCCCCTATCGCGCAATCCGCAGCTCATCCTCCGGGGCGAGCAGTTCTTCCAGCGCTTCGGGTCCTGGGCCGTGTTCCTCGGCCGCTTCTTCGGCCCCACCCGCGCGGTCATTCCCCTCATCGCCGGCATCTTCCTGATGCCCGGCGTGCTGTTCCACGCCGCCAACATGGCCTCCGCCTTCGTCTGGGCCTTCCTGATCCTCGCGCCGGGAGCGGGGCTCGCCCATTACCTGCTGTGGTGATCTTTCGCGGGAACTTGGGCATCCCAGGGGTCATTAACCTCCCAACACGATGGAGGTATCCCCATGGGCAAAGGCAAGATGAACGGCGACAACTCCGCAGACAGCAAAGACCTGCATCTGGACCGCATGACCCGCGGCTCGGGCGGCACGACGAAGAAGCGCCTCGATCCCGGCAAGCAGGACAACAACAAGGCCCAGAACACCAAGAGCAACCGGCAGTAAGCGGAAACTCTTCAGCCGAACCGGAACGCATCGAGCGCACCCGCCTCGATGCGTTCTCGTGCGTGCTCGTAGCCGAGGGTCACGACCTTCTCGAACTGTTCCCAGGCCCGGAGCGGAACGTCCGCGAGCGGCGGGTGGATCACCAGTGTCGCCTGCGAGCGCGCCCTCAATGTCTGCGCATCGCTGGAAATGGTCGCAGAGCGGTAGAGAAGGCTCACGATGTCCGGCGCCTCCGCCGGCAGCCCCAGCAGGCGCCGCAGGAACGGCGTCTTGCGCTCCTCGTCGGCGGGAGACGCGAAAGCGGCGTCGCGCGCCACGTCGATGCCGAGCACGGGGCCGCGCTGAAGATCGGCCATGACATCCGCCGGCAGGTTGTTCATCATGGCCCCGTCGACGAGCACGCCGTCCTGCTCGATCACCGGCGGGAGCAGGCCTGGAATGGCAAGGCTCGCCCGCAAGGCCCGCCAGAGCGGTCCGCGGCGGTGGACATGGGTCGTGCCGAGGGTGAGGTTCGACGAGACGCAGAAGAACGGCAGCCAGAGATCCTCGATATCGCGGTCCCCGAAATGCTGGATCAGGCGCGCATCGACCTTCCGGCCGCGCACGAGCGCCACGAGCGGGAACGTGTAGTCGTTCAGCGGAGGGTCCTGCACGAAGGCCTTGCGCATGAGCGCCTGCACTTCGCCCAGCCCGATCTGAACGGCGCAGGTCGCGGCCATGACCGCGCCGATGCTGGTCCCGCCCACGAGATCGACGGGAATCCCATGTTCCTGCAGGGCCTGGATGACGCCGAGATGCGCGAAACCCCGCGCCCCTCCCCCGGCCAGGACCAGCCCGACGGCGCGCCCCGTGGAGGTGCGGATGAGCCGCTGCAGATCCGCCAGGCTTCCCTGGCGCACCTGCAGGCGCTGGTCGACCGGCAGCCGGTTCAGGGACGGATGGGCCGGCGCCGGGCGGGCCGCGTCCGGCTTCTGGAGCATGACGAGATCGTGGCGGCGCCAGTCCAAGGCGGCGCGGACGAGACTTTCGGCCTGAGGGCTCAGCGGCTCTCCCGGTTGCGCCAGCAGCATCACGTGATCGGCGTGGCGGATGCACCGCTCCGTCCAGGACCCGGACGGCCCGGAGGCGACATAGACGACCTGCTGCCGGCTGGCCTCGAAACGGTAGAGCCAGCTCTCGTCTTCGTCAGCCGGCATGGCGTCGAGGAGTTCGACGCCCGCCCCGTGGCTGCGCCGCACCTCCTGGAGGAACGTTTGGGCGAAGTCCGCGACCGCCACTCCCTCGGTGACGGGCACGATGGCGAAGCTGGTCGGCTTGAAGGCGATGGGCTGGCTGCGCGTGGTGGCGCGCAGGCGATCCGCCAGCAATCTCAGAAGATAGTGCATCACCGAGGGGCAGCGCTCGATGAGGCGCTCGAAGGCGGGCCGGGTCAGCTTCAGAAGAACGGTGTCCCGCAGGGCGACGACGCTGGCGGAACGGGGCGCTTGGGATATGAGCGCCATCTCTCCGACGGTCTCGGGCGGCAGCACCCGGGCCACCCGCCGCTGCTCGCCGTGGCTGCCGCGGACGGACACCCCCAGCGCGCCGGAGACCACCATGTACAGCGCGTCGGCCTGGTCGCCCTCCTGGAACAGGGTTTCCCCTCCGGGAAGAAAAATCCGCTCGAGCTCCGACCGGATTTCCCGGCGCGCCGCAGGATCAAGTCCCGCCCAGAGGGGCATGTCATAGTCCGGGAGATCGCCAGCCAGTTCCGTCGCGCTCATGGGCTTTCGAATGTGATGGTCTTACAGCCCAGTAGCCGAAATCCTCGTGGCTGACAAATTCCGAGGCTCGCCCAAGACCGTCACGGGCGCGCGGATCGGAATCCGCGCGCCTCGACAGGGCTCAGTTCTTGCTCTTGTCGACCAGGGCCTTTTCCTTGATCCAGGGCATCATGTCGCGCAGGCGCGAGCCCACATCCTCGATGGGATGGGCGGCGTTGCGGGCGCGGATGGCCTTGAAGGAGGTCTGGTTGACCTTGTTCTCGAGCATCCAATCGCGGGTGAACTTGCCGGTCTGGATGTCCTCCAGGACGCGCTTCATCTCGGCCTTGGTCTCGGGCGTGATGATGCGCGGGCCGGTGACGTACTCGCCGTATTCCGCGGTGTTGGAGATCGAGTAGTTCATGTTGGCGATGCCGCCCTCGTAGATGAGGTCGACGATTAGCTTCACCTCGTGGAGACACTCGAAATAGGCCATCTCGGGGGCGTAGCCCGCCTCGACCAGGGTCTCGAAGCCCGCCTTGATGAGCTCCACGAGGCCGCCGCAGAGCACTACCTGCTCGCCGAAGAGGTCGGTCTCGCACTCTTCCTTGAAGGTGGTCTCGATGATGCCGGCCCGGCCGCCGCCATTGGCCGAGGCGTAGGAGAGCGCGATGTCATGGGCATTGCCGGTCGCATCCTGGTGGATCGCGATGAGCGTCGGCACGCCGCCGCCGCGCAGGTACTCGGAGCGCACCGTGTGGCCGGGACCCTTGGGGGCGACCATGAGCACGTCGAGGTCCTTGCGGGGCTCGATGAGGTTGAAGTGGACGTTGAGGCCGTGGGCGAAGAGGAGCGCCGCGCCCTGCTTCATGTTGTCGTGAAGCTCGTTGCGGTAGATGTCCGCCTGCAGCTCGTCGGGGGTCAGCATCATGACCACATCGGCCCACTTGGCGGCCTCGGCCACATCCATGACCTTGAGGCCGGCCTTCTCGGCCTTGGCGGCGGAGGGCGAGCCCTTCCGAAGCGCCACCACGATGTCCTTCACGCCGGAATCGCGCAGGTTCAGCGTGTGGGCGTGACCCTGGCTGCCGTAGCCGACAATGGCGACCTTCTTGCCCTTGATCAGATTGATGTCGGCGTCGCGATCGTAATAGACACGCATGGTCCTCAAGTCCCTTCTCAAAGGGGGCATTCCCCCGGTCTTCGTTGACGCTGCACCGCCCGGACGGGACCTGGCGCAACATTTATTTGTCCGGCGCCGCTTTTAGCGAATAAAACTGCGCTGACAAGCTGTCGTTTGTAGCAAAACTGCCGCCCGTCCCTACGCTGGATGCAGGGCCCCGGCCACCGCTGCCGCAAACGATCCGGGCGCAGGAGTTCAAAGGAGACTCCCCCGCCCTAGATTGGCATTCGTATTCTGCCCCGAGAAGGACAAGACCCATGCAGCGCCTTGCCACTACCGACGAGGTTCTCAGTTTCTGGCGCGAGGCCGGGCCCGACAAGTGGTTCGCGAAGGACAATGCCTT
The DNA here is from genome assembly GCF_020866965.1 of Microvirga roseola. Taxonomy (GTDB): domain Bacteria; phylum Pseudomonadota; class Alphaproteobacteria; order Rhizobiales; family Beijerinckiaceae; genus Microvirga; species Microvirga roseola. Next base: position 127,042 of record NZ_JAJATX010000006.1, on the reverse strand, counting down.
CGACCAGGCCTGCCGGGAACGTTTCCTGCCCACCTATGAGGCCGCCGCCAGAGGCGACCTCAACGAGTGGGAGCTCACTCCTGAAGGCGCGCTCGCCGTCGTGCTCCTCCTCGACCAGTTTCCCCGCAATATGTTCAGGGGAACGCGCGAGGTCTACAAGACCGACCCGGTCGCCCTGATGGCCGCGGACCGGGCAATCGAGAGAGGTTTCGACCGGCAGGTGGAACCAGACCTCCGCCGTTTCTTCTATCTCCCCTTCATACACTCCGAGTCCTTACGGCACCAGGAGCGCTCGGTGGCCCTCAACGAAGCCCTCGGCGAAGAGGATTCCATTCATTGGGCGCGCCACCACCACGACGTCATCGCCCGCTTCGGCCGCTTCCCCCACCGCAACGCCATCCTCGGTCGCGAGACGACACCGGAGGAGGAGGCGTTCCTGGCGGAGGACGACTTCAGGGGCTGATCCTCACATCGCCTCGGGGCCGCGCGCCATGGCGGCGACGCCGGTGCGGGAGACCTCGGCAAGACCGACGACCGTCATCGTCTTGATGAAGCGCTCGACCTCCTCCGTCGTGCCGGTCAGCTCGAACACGAAGGACGTCAGCGAGGCATCGAGCGTGCGCGCACCGAAGGCCGAGGCCAGGCGCATGGCCTCGACCCGGTGATCGCCCTTGCCCACCACCTTCACGAGACAGAGCTCCCGCTCGACGGCCTCACCGGTGAGCGTCAGGTCCACGACCCGGTGCACGGGCACGAGGCGCTCGAGCTGACTCTTGATCTGCTGGATGATGCTGTCGGTGCCGGCAGTCACGATGGTGATGCGCGAGATATGCGCCTCGTGCTCCGTCTCGGTGACGGTCAGGCTCTCGATATTGTAGCCGCGGCCCGAGAAGAGACCGGCGATGCGGGCGAGAACGCCCGGCTCGTTGTCGACGATGACGGCGAGGGTATGCCGGTTGACGGGCTCGACGCGAGTGGCGTCGGGATAATGGGTTTTCATCTGGAGCATGGTCTCGACCCTTAAGCCTGTTCTCTGATCTTCAAGCCGCCTTGCGGTAATCTTCGACGGGTTGCTCATCGACCTCGTCGGCCTCGACGACCCACTCCTCCTTCAATCCGGCGGTGCGCCATTCCTGAAAGGCGGGAAGCGAAAGGATCGCGTCCACATAGGCCTGGGTCGTTGCGTCGAGCTCGATGGAATAAGTGTCGAGCCGCGTAACCAGCGGCGCATACATGGCGTCCGCCGCCGAGAACGCGCCGAAGAGAAAGGGCCCGCCTGCGCCGAACTTTTCGCGCGCCTGCCGTACGATCTCGAAAAAGCGCGCCACGTCGCGGGCCACCGCCTCGCCCCGGTTGCGGCGTGCATATTTCTTGCCGAGATTCAGGGGGCACGCGGAGCGGAGCGCCGAGAACCCGGCATGCATTTCAGCCGCCACCGAGCGCGCCATGGCCCGGGCCTTGCGATCCTCCGGCCACACGGGTGCGCCATAGGTCTCGCCCACATAGTCCATGATGGCGATCGACTCCCAAACGGTCACATCGCCGTCGATGAGGATTGGCACCTTTCCGGCGGGCGAGTGCTTCAGAACCTTCTCTTTCGTGTCCGGCAGATCGAGCGGGATGAAGATCTCGTCGAAGGCGACCCCAAGCTGCTTCATCAGCAGCCAGGGGCGCAGCGACCAGGAGGAATAGAGCTTGTTGGCGATGACGAGGGTGGGCATGGTTCAGGCTTTCCGCATCACACCAGCATCTTGCCCTTCTCGTCGATCACGGAGCCGATATCGGCTCCGGTCTCGCCGAGATAGTCGTTGAGCAGCATCTCGTTATGCGCTTTGCCCGAAGGGATCATCGGGAAGCAGTTTTCGGTCTTGTCGACGATGCAGTCGAAGATGACCGGCCGCTTCACGTTGATCATCTCGAGGATCTTCGCATCGAGATCGCCGGGCTTACCGCAGCGGATACCGACGCCGCCATAGGCTTCCGCAAGCTTCACGAAGTCGGGCAGCGATTCCGAATAGCTGTGCGAGTAGCGCCCACCATGCAGCAGCTCCTGCCACTGGCGAACCATGCCCATATATTCGTTGTTGAGGATGAAGACCTTGATCGGCAGGTCGTACTGCAGGGCGGTGGACATCTCCTGCAGCATCATCTGGATCGAGGCCTCGCCCGCAATATCGATAACGAGCGCGTCCGGATGCGCGAGCTGGGCGCCGACGGCAGCCGGCAGGCCGTAGCCCATGGTTCCATGGCCGCCCGAGGTCATCCAGCGGTTTGGCTCGTCGAACCTGAAATACTGCGCCGCCCACATCTGGTGCTGGCCGACCTCCGTCGTGACATAGGTCTCGCGGTCCTTGGTGAGTTCATAGAGGCGCTGGATCGCATATTGCGGCTTGATGGTTTCCGTGGAGTTCCGAAAGCCGAGGCAATTGCGCTCGCGCCAGCCCTCGATCTTGCTCCACCAGTCCGTCAACGCCACCTTGTCGACCTGCGGAGCGCTCTGCCGCCACAGGCGCACCATGTCTTCCAGCACATGCGCGCAGTCGCCGACGATGGGGATGTCCACCTTCACCGTCTTGTTGATGGAGGACGGATCGATGTCGACGTGGATGCGCTTCGAGAAGGGCGAGAAGGCGTCGAGCCGTCCCGTGATGCGGTCGTCGAAGCGCGCGCCGATATTGATCATCACGTCGCATTCGTGCATCGCGAGGTTGGCCTCGTAGGTCCCGTGCATGCCCAGCATGCCGAGCCACTGCCTGTCGGAGGCAGGGTAGGCCCCGAGACCCATCAGGGTCGAGGTGATCGGGAAACCCGTCAGCTGGACGAGTTCGCGCAGCAGCGCCGAGGCATGCGGTCCCGAATTGATGACGCCGCCGCCCGTGTAGAAGACCGGACGCTTGGCATTCGCCATCAGCTCGACGGCGGCGCGGATGTGGTCCATGTCGCCCTTCACGGTCGGGCGGTAGGTCTTGTGCTGGTTGCTAAGGGGCCGCACATAAGTGCCGGCCTTGAACTGGATGTCCTTCGGCAGGTCCACGACGACCGGACCCGGACGTCCGTTCTGGGCCACGTAGAAGGCTTCGTGCAGCACGCGCGGAAGGTCCTCGATGGATTTGACGAGGTAGTTGTGCTTGGTGCAGTGGCGCGTGATGCCGACCGTGTCGCATTCCTGGAAGGCGTCCGAGCCGATGAGATGGGTCGGCACCTGCCCCGTGATGCAGACCAGCGGGATCGAATCCATCATGGCGTCGGCCAGGCCCGTGATGGCGTTGGTTGCGCCAGGGCCGGATGTCACCAGAACCACGCCAGGCTTTCCGGAAGAGCGCGCATAGCCCTCGGCCGCATGCACCGCGCCCTGCTCGTGTCGGACGAGGACGTGGCGCACCTTCTCCTGGTGAAAGAGCGCATCGTAAATGGGGAGCACCGCGCCGCCCGGATAGCCGAAGATTACCTCGACTCCCTGATCCTGCAGAGCACGGATCACCATTTCGGCTCCGGTCATCGTCTCGCTCATGTCACTCGCTCCGTCGGGTCTTTCGTGTTTGCTGTGCTGAAGGCATTCGGGCAATAAAAAAGGCCCCTGAGGGGGCCTGTGCGCCATCGCCGGACCTGCGGGGTCAATCCCGCTCCGTCGATGGCGCTCGTACTACGAGAATAAGCTTGCGCATTTGGGCAGCTCTCGGTTCAAAAGTTGCGTTGACGCTAAACGATCGGTGTCATTCGGTCAAGCGGGGTCCATTTGGCAGGAAGCGGCTTAGCTTTTACTCTGAGGCCCCTATTTTAGTCGTATGACCATGACCGACACCATCTCCTCGACCGGCGCGCCCATGCAGAACACGCGCCTCACCGCCCGTGCCCTCCTCCTCGGGGATCGCCTCGATATTGCCGGGCTGGAGCGCAGCGATGTTCTCTCCACGACTCCCCTCGCCTTCAAGGCAGGGCAGGACGGGTTCGTCGCCCTGTTCCGTTTCGGCGTCGCCGTTCTGGTGGGCCTGACCCCGCTGGAGGAGGACGAGGTCATCCGCGGGCTTCGCCAGCGCATCGTGGGGGAATTCGCCCGCCACGAGGAAGAGACCGCGATCATCGAGATTTCTCCGGACAAGGATGACCAGATTCCTCCGGGCGGGCCGATCTACATCAAGAAACTCTCGACCGAGCGGCTGATCGTCATCGCGGATGCCCTGTCCAAGAGCGCGGCGCTCGCCCGGGACGAGCGCGAGGCCGCAGCCGTCTTCGACCTGGTGGAGCCCGCCGCCCGGCATCTCGCCGAAAAGGGCAGGCGTCCGCCCGGCCGCCGCGAGATCCTCAAGCGGGTCGGCCATGCGCTTCTCGTCCGCCAGCGGGTCTCAGGCCGCGTGGCGGTTGAGGAAAAGCCGGACGTGCTCTGGGACCGCCCGGACCTGGAGCGCCTCTACGCCCGCCTCGAGGACGAATACGAGCTGAAGGAACGCGCCTCGGCGCTCCACCGCAAGCTCGTGGTGATCGGCGACACCGCCCAGACTTTGACCGACCTCATCGATACCGAGCGGTCCCTGCGCCTCGAACTGATCATCGTGCTCCTGATCGTGTTCGAGATCTTCATCACCTTCTATCAGATGCTCACGGGCTATCTGGGCGGGCATTGAGCCGAGCCATCACCGCCTCGAAGCCCCTTTCCGGCTCGATCCATTGCCAATCCGGCAACTGATGGCGGAACCAGGTGAACTGGCGCTTGGCGTAGCGGCGCGTGTCGCCCTGGCCTTTTGCAATGGCCTCATCCAGAGAGATTTCGGCTCGCAGATAGGCCAGAAGCCCTGGAACCCCATGCGCCCGCATGGCCGGGAGCATCGGGTCGAGGTGCCGTTCGCCCAAGGCTCTCACCTCGTCGAGAGCCCCCTCCTCCAGCATGGCAAGGAAGCGCCGGTCGATGCGACGGCGAAGCTCCTCCCTCTCGGGAGCGAGGAAGAGCTTGACGATGGGAACGCCGCTCAAGGGGCCCGGCTGGCGGGCCCCATGGAAGGAGACGAGCGGCTGACCGGTCGCGGCGAAGATCTCGAGCGCCCGCTGGATGCGCAGCCGGTCGGAGGGGCGCAGCGTGCTTGCCGTCTCGGGGTCGCGCTCCGAGAGAAGGCGGTGCAACTCGGGTGTCTCCAGCCCCTCGCTCTCCCGACGCACCTGTTCCCGAACCTCCTCCGGAACGGCCGGGACGTCGGAGAGGCCCTCCGTCAGCGCCTTGAAATAGAGCCCCGTCCCGCCGACGAGGATCGGCAGCTTGCGGCCTTTGATCTCCTGCAGCACGGAAACCGCATCGGCCACGTAGCGTCCGACGGAATAGTTCACGGCGGCGTCCACATGGCCGTAGAGCCAGTACGGAGCGAGCGCCTCCTCCTCAGGCGTCGGACGCGCGGTGATGATCCTCAGGTCCCGGTAGACCTGCATGGAATCGGCGTTGATCACCACCCCGTCGAGGGCCTGGGCCAGCCTGATGCCCAATGCGGACTTGCCTGATGCGGTCGGCCCTGCGATGAGAACCGCGCCGACCCGAACGTCACTCACAGTCAGGTCTCCCCGATGGCATCGTCCCAAAACTCCCTTGTCGCGACCCTCGTCGCAAACCCGTCCCAGCCCGTCTTGTCTGACGAGGCCGTGGATGCGGCCGCGTCAGCCCTCGGACAAGAGACGGAACGCTCGGTTCTGGCAAGGGGGATTGCAGCCGATCTCATCGTTCCGGGTCCGATGGAGGCGAAAGCCGTCGAGGCAGTTTTGCGCCGGGCTCTGGAAGGAAAGCCCATCGACATCGTCGTGCAGCGCGTAGATCAGCGGCGCAAGCGCCTGTTCCTGGCGGATATGGATTCCACCATGATCGGCCAGGAATGCATCGACGAACTGGCGGATTACGTGGGGCTCAAAGCGGAAGTCTCCGAGATCACCGAACGCGCCATGCGCGGCGAGATCGCCTTCGAGCCGGCCCTGCGCGAGCGGGTGGCCCTGCTCAAAAATCTGCCCATCGGCGTGGTCGATGAGATCATCGAGAAGCGCATTACCCTCACCCCCGGCGGGCGGGCGCTCGTGCAGACGATGCGCGCGAACGGCGCCTATGCCTGCCTCGTATCCGGCGGCTTCACCCTTTTCACCGGCCCCATCGGCGCCAAGATCGGCTTCAATGAGCACCGCTCTAACCTCCTGATCCTGGACGGCGAGAAGCTCGCAGGTCTGGTCGAGGAGCCGATCCTTGGCCGCGAGGCCAAGCTCGCGACCCTGCTCGAATTGCGCAAGCGGTTCGGTCTCGCGCCTCATGAAACGATGGCCGTGGGCGACGGCGCCAATGACCTCGCCATGCTGGGTGAGGCAGGCCTCGGCGTCGCCTTCCGCGCCAAGCCGGCCGTTGCCGCCGCGGCCTATGCCAGGATCGATCACGCGGACCTGACGGCGCTGCTCTATGCGCAGGGATACAGGGCCGAGGAGATCGTTGGGGACTGAGAGAGGACAGCTCCCGACCTTCGGACCGATTTCGGGGGCTCTCGCTATACGCGCGCTCCGCCCCTCCTGATAAGCTCCAGTCACAGCAGCGGCTGAGATCAGCCCTGGATGAAAGCCAGAAGATCGCTGTTGAACTCTTCCACCTGGACCTGCGCCAGGCCGTGCGATCCGCCCGGATAGACCTTCAGCGTTGCATTCGGCGCGAGCTTGGACGAGAGCATCGCCGGTGGGCCTAAGGGGACGATCTGGTCGTCGTCTCCATGGACGATCAGCATCGGAACGTCGATCTTCTTCAGATCCTCCGTGAAGTCGCTCTCGGAGAACTGCTTGATGCAGTCGTAGGCCGGCTTAATGCCGGCCTGCATGCCCTGCAGCCAAAAGGCCATGAGCAGCCCCTCGGAAACCTTCGCAGCCTCACGATTGTAGCCGTAGAACGGCACCGTCAGGTCATGGAAGAACTGCGACCGGTTGAGATAGGTGTTCCTTCGCATATCGTCGAAAAACTCGATCGGCGTGCCGTTGGGATTGGCTTCCGTCTTGAGCATCAGCGGGGGTATCGCTCCCACCAGCACGGCCTTGGCGACCCGCTGCGTTCCATGCCGGCCCATGTAGCGCGTGACCTCGCCTCCGCCGGCCGAATGCCCGACGAGAACGACCTCGCGCAGGTTCAGACTCTCCATCAGCGCGGCAAGATCGTCCGCATAGGTGTCCATGTCGTTGCCGTTCCAGGTCTGGCTTGAGCGCCCGTGGCCGCGGCGGTCAGGGGCGATGACGCGGTAGCCTTGCTCTCCGAAGAACAACATCTGCGCATCCCAGGCATCCGCACTCAGCGGCCATCCGTGGGAAAAGACGATGGGCTGTCCCGAACCCCAATCCTTGTAGAAGATCTGCGCGCCGTCCCTGGTCGTGATCGTGCTCATGGCTTTTGCTCCTGATAGCCCCTTGGGTTTTCGGACTGCTCATTCAGCGCGCTCGGCCGTCGCGGCCAGCGGCTATGGCCCCATTTGATTGTCGGAATCAAACCGGATGCGGAGTACTGGAACTAAACGAGAAGAAATGGACGGCCGGAGGCTACTCTCCCCGGCTTTCGGTCGCGCGAGCTATCCTGATGAAGTGCGCCCGCGATGACAAGGTCGCAAGATGGTTAGCTTTTGGGCACTTGGAGTCGCTGCACCATCTTCGCCCCTGGTGCTGGGTTCGAGCATCATGCGGGATCCGGTTTTTACGACGCAGGATCCTGCCAGAGCGGTCCAGCGAACAAGCCTGCCGGCATGAAAAAGGCGGCCTGAAGCCGCCTTTTCCGAAGAAGGAAGAGGAGAACCTTACTCGATCGACAGCGCCACGAAGCGCACCTCGCCCTGGGCGTTGGAGACGAGGAGCAGCGCCGATTTGCGGCCCTCTCCCTTCAGGGCGTCGATTTTCCGGGTCACGTCCGTGGGGGTGGCCACCGGCTCCTGGTTGACCTCGACGATCACCTCGCCGGCCTGGATCCGTTTGTCGGACGCCGCCGAGTTCGGATCGACCTGGGTGATGACCACGCCTTTCAGATCGTCCCTCAGGCTGTAGCGCTTGCGCAGTTCGTCGGTCATGCCGGAGAGGTTGAGTCCGAGGGCTTGGCGGGTTGCCGTGGGCGTTTCCGTCGAGGGCTGCTGCAGGCTCGCCTGCTTCTCGCCGTCCTCGAGGCGGCCGAGGGTGACCTGCTTGGTCATCTCCTCACCTTTGCGGAAGATGCTCACATCGACCGTCTTCCCGACCGGCGTGGAGGCCACGATCCGCGGCAGGTCGCGGGAATCCTTGACCTCCTTGCCGTCGAACCGGACGATCACGTCGCCGACCTCAAGGCCCGCCGGCTTGGCCGGGCCCTTCTCGTCGATGCCGGCGATCAGGGCGCCGCGCGCCGCGCCGAGGCTCAGAGCCTCTGCGGTCGCATCGTCTACGCTCTGGATCCGCACGCCCAGCCAGCCGCGACGGGTTTCGCCGAACTCGCGCAGCTGGTCGATGACAGGCACTGCCAGGGCGGTGGGAACAGCAAAACCGATGCCGACCGAGCCGCCCGTGGGCGAGAGGATCGCAGTGTTGATACCGATGACCTCGCCGTTCATGTTGAACAGCGGACCGCCGGAATTGCCCTTGTTGATGGAGGCGTCGGTCTGAATGTAGTTGTCATAGGGACCGGAATCGATGTTGCGGCCCCGCGCCGAGACGATGCCGGCCGTGACCGAGCCGCCGAGGCCAAAGGGGTTGCCAATGGCCATCACCCAGTCGCCCGGACGGATGGCCTCCGAGTCGCCGAACCTCACCGCCTTGAGGGGCTTGTCCGACTTCACCTTCAGCACGGCGAGGTCGATCTTGGAATCCTTGCCGACGATCTCGGCCTTCAGGCGCGTACCGTCGGGGAAGATGACGCTGATATCGTTGGCGTCGCCGATGACGTGGTTGTTCGTCACCACGATGCCGGACGGATCGATGACGAAGCCAGACCCCAGGGAGTTCGAGCGCCGGGGACGTGAGGGCGTGCTGTCCCCGTTGCCGTTACCCTGGCCGCGGCGATTGAAGAACTCCTCGAAGAGATCCTCGAAGGGCGTGCCCGGGGGAAGCTGAGGCAGGGTGCGGCTGCTGGCCTCCACAGTGGTCGAGGCCGAGATGTTGACCACGGCGCCCGTCACCTCCTCCGCCAGGTCGGCAAAGGATTCCGGCGCCGCACGGGCATAGGCCGGCAGCGGCACCGCCGTCGCGATGAAGGTCATGACCGCGAAGCAGGACGCGGCCAGCCGGCGCATGGGACGCTGAGGCGATGCCGGTCGTGCAAGTTCCGGCGCGTTCGTGACAAGGCTCATCGAAGATCCTCTCTCGGAGAACGTGAACAATAATTTGTCGATCTGCTTCGTCATTCAAGCGGGGATTGCGGCGGAAGCGGGGCTAACGGCTACCCGAACTGGCGAACCAACCACACAACTCCGAGACCGATCATGGCCGATACGATGCCGACGACCCGCATACGGTCGCTCGGGCTGTGCGCCGCCTCGTACATGGCCCGCCGCATTCCATCGGGGAAGGCCGCAAACAGGATGCCCTCGACCACGAGTGCGAGGCCGAGGGCTGCGATCAGATCAAGCATTAGTCCGGATTTCGCTACGGATTACTGGGTCGTCACCGGCTGTACAGGAGCCGGAGCAGGCTGAACCGGAACGATGGTCGTCTGCGGCGCCGGAGCCGGTTGAGCCGGAGCGGTTCCGGTGGCAGCCGGAGCCGGGCGCTGAGATGCTCCTGCCCTGCTGTTCCCCCGACCGCCCGCATCGTTGAAATAGCGGAAGAAGTCGGAGGTGGGGCTCAGCACGAGCCGGGTCTCGCCCGGCCGCAGACCGGACTCATAGGCCTGCATGGACCGGTAGAAGGCGAAGAAGTCGGGATCCAGGCCGAAGACCTCGGCAAGAATGCGGTTCTTCTCTGCATCGCCCTGGCCGCGCAGTTGCTCGGCCTCACGATTGGCCTCGGCGCGGATCACCGTCGCCTGACGCTCGGCGCGGGCGCGGATGGTCTGCGCCTGCTCCTGTCCCTGCGCGCGGATATCCGCCGCCTCGCGTTCACGCTCGGTGCGCATGCGCTGGTAGACGGCCTGGCTGTTCGCGGCCGGGAGGTCGACGCGTGTCAGGCGAACGTCAATCATTTCGATGCCGAGATTCTGCGCCTGCTCGTTCACGTTTTCCTGGATGCGGTTCATCAGAGCGCCACGCTCCGTGCGGACAATGGCGTCGCGCGAGGCGTTAGCGAGCACGTTACGCATGGCGGAGTTGGTGAAGCTCGCCAGCCGCTGGTTCGCTAGCGGAATGCTGCCGACGGCCTGATAGAACCGGAGCGGATCAACGATCCGGTAGCGGGTAAACACGTCCACTTCCAGGTTCTGCCGGTCGGCCGAGAGAATGGTCTGGACCGGCAGGTCGAGGTCGAGAACGCGCTTGTCGAAATAGGTGACATTGTCGACCAGCGGCACCTTGAAGTGCAGGCCGGGCTCGGTGACCTGATCCTGCACGGCGCCGAAGCGCAGCACCAGCGCGTACTGGGTCTGCTGGACAATGAAGACCGCACTATAGAGGACGATGACGGCAAGCCCCAGAAGAATCAGGAGCCCCGTGCGAAGAGCCGGATTTTTCATCGCAGTGCTCCCTGCTGGGTGGTTGTGGCGCCGGTCTGGGCCTGCGGGACCGGTTGGCGCTGCAATTCATTGAGCGGCAGGTAAGGCAGTACGCCCTGCCCCTGCCCGTTCTGGTCGATGATGACCTTATCGACGCCGTTCAGGACGCGCTCCATGGTTTCGAGGAAAATCCGCTCCCGGATGACATCCGGCGACTTGCGATACTCGTCATAAACCTGACGGAAGCGGGAAGCCTGACCGGTTGCGTCCGCAACGGCCTGCTCGCGGTAGCCTTCCGCCTGCTGAACGATGCGCGCAGCCTCGCCTCGAGCCTCTGGCACGACGCGGCTTGCAAAGGCTCCGGCCTCGTTCTGTACGCGGACGGCGTCCTGCTGGGCAGCGTTCACATCGAAGAAGGCTTGACGCACCTCTGCAGGCGGCTGGGCAGCCTGAAGCTGCACAAGGTTGACGAGAACGCCGGCGCCATAGGCGTCCAGGGTCTCCTGCGAGATCTGGCGTACTTCCTGGGCGATGGCGGCCTGATCGGTGGTGAGGATCGCCTGAATGTTGCTCCGCCCGATCACTTCGCGCAGGGCGCTTTCGGCCACCGCCTTGATCGTTCCCTCAGGGTTCTGCAGATTGAAGACGAAGTTCTGCGGCTGCGCGGGGTTGACCTGCCAGACCACGTCGGCATCGATATCGACGATGTTCTCGTCGGCGGTGAGCATCAGGCTCTCTTCGATCACGTCGCGGGGACGGCCCTGCCCTGTCGGAGTCGAGCGGTAGCCGACCTCGATCCGCTGCTGCTCGGTTACATTCGGCTTGAGCACCCTGCCGATTGGATACGGGAGGTTGTAGCGGAGGCCCTCGCCGGTCGTGCCGGTATAGCGGCCGAAGATCATGTTGATGCCGACCTCGTTCGGCCGGACCGTGTAGAAGCCGGTCAGAAGCCAGATCGCGAGCACGGCGAGGACAATGAGAACCAGCCCCTTGCCGCCCATGTTGCCGCCGGGGATGAAGCCCTTCAGACGGTCCTGGCTGCGGCGCAGGATCTCCTCGAGATCCGGAGGCGCGCCATTGCCCTGCGGTCCGCCGGAGCCCCATGGGCTCTTGCCACCGCCGCCTGATCCTCCACGCTGCCCCCAGGGGCCGCCTCCGCCGCTTTGGTTACTCCAAGGCATAGGTCGCCTTTCCTCACTCTGAAAAGACCGGCCGAAAAAAGCCGATTGGATGAAGACGGTTGTCGGTTTTATCTCTTCCGTCTGTCAAGGCTGGGAAGTGGGTATTGCAACGCCTTTCGTCAACCTTTGCAGGAACCTATGGCCGCCTTTCGAGGTCAATGAAGGTAAAGGGGTGCTCATTGTCCGCCCCCCTGGCGTGATCGACGCGCCGAACCTCGCTAAACCGTGATCGCTCGAAGGACGGAAAGACCGCATCGCCTTCCGGAGCAGCATGAACTTCCGTCAGGTAGATTGTCTGCACGTGCGGTAGGGCCAGGGCGTAGATTTCGGACCCACCGGCCACCGCAACGGCATCGGCCCCCATCGTCCCGGCGATCTCATTCCCCTTCGCGACCGCCTCGTCCCAGCTCCGGGCAACATGAACGCCTTCGGCCGAGAAACCGGGATCGCGGGTCAATACAATGGTCTCCCGGCCTGGCAGTGGCTTGCCGATGGACTGGAACGTCTTGCGTCCCATGATCATAGGCTTGCCCCAGGTGAGCTCCCGGAAGCGCTTGAGATCGGCCTTGAGCCGCCAGAGCAGATGATTGTCGCGCCCGATCACGCCGTTCTCGGCAACAGCGACGACGAGGATGAGAGGAAGGGTCATGGTGCCTCCGCCAATCTGCTGAGCGCATCGCCGGTCACGCGCTGCACCGTCCATTCATCCATAGGCTTCGCCCCGATGGCGCGGTAGACACGCAAAGCCGGCTCATTCCAGTCGAGCACCCACCATTCGAGTCGCGGCAACCCCTCCGCGACGCAGCGGCGGGCGAGATGCCGCAGGAGGGCCTTGCCGATCCCCTTCGAGCGGAATTCGGGCCTGACGAAGAGGTCCTCGAGATAGATTCCGTGGCGCCCCCGGAAGGTGGAGAAATTGTAGAACCAGAGCGCGAAGCCCGCCGGCTCCCCATCCCATTCCGCGATATCGGCGAAGACACGCGGCTGAGGCCCGAAGAGGGCCTTCGCAATGTCCTCCTCGGTCGCATCGACCTCATGGGCAAGCCGCTCATATTCGGCGAGTTCGCGGATGAAGGCGAAGACGAGAGAACTGTCGGACGGGACTGCGGGGCGGATCGTGAGAGTCATGGATGCGTTGTGCCGGAACCCGGACCAGCTGTCGAGATCATTCCGGCTCGCCCTCCTCCGCAACCCGCCGCGGCGAACCCCATTCCTCCAGCGTGCCATTGATATCGTCCAGCACGAAGAAGCGGGCGCTCTCCACGTCGTAGCCTTCGTCGAGAAGGCTGTCGTAGTCGGTCAGCCGGTGGCGGATATAGGCGACCAGGGATAGCCAGGCGGCGGCTTCCGGCGAGGCGGTGTGAAGGCCACGGCTGCCGAGGGCGTGATCCGTCACCGCCTCGAATTCATGCCGTGGGATCCGCGGCGCGAGGATGCGCACGGCGCTCTCGATGGCCTCGCGCCGGTTCATCGCGCATCAGACCGCGACGGGCGCCTTGATGGCGGGGTGCGGATCATAATCCTCGATGGCGATGTCATCGAAGGTGAAGTCGAAAAGCGACCGCACCGCAGGGTTCAGGCGCAGTTTCGGCAGCGCCCTGGGCTCGCGGCTGAGCTGCAGGCGCGCCTGCTCCAGATGATTGAGATAGAGATGCGCGTCACCGAAGGAATGGACGAAATCGCCCGGTTGCAGGCCGGTCGCCTGCGCCATCATGTGCGTCAGAAGCGCGTAGGACGCGATGTTGAAGGGAACGCCCAGAAAGACGTCCGCCGAGCGCTGGTAGAGCTGACAGGAGAGCCGCCCTTCCGCGACATAGAACTGGAACAGGCAATGGCAGGGCGCGAGCGCCATCTTGTCGAGCTCCGCCGGGTTCCAGGCGGAGACGATCAGGCGGCGGGAATCCGGGTTGCGGCGGATCTCGTCGAGCACCCACGCGATCTGGTCGACCGTGCCGCCGTCGGGCTTCGCCCAGGAGCGCCATTGTTTGCCGTAGACGGGACCGAGATCCCCGCTCTCGTCGGCCCACTCATCCCAGATCGAGACGCCGTTATCCTGCAGATAGCGGATATTGGTGTCGCCCTTCAGGAACCAGAGCAGTTCGTGGACGATCGACTTAAGATGCAGCTTCTTGGTGGTGACGAGGGGAAACCCATGGCTGAGGTCGAACCGCATCTGGTGACCGAAGACGGAAATCGTCCCGGTTCCGGTGCGATCGTCCTTGCGGACTCCCTCGTCCATGATGCGGCGGAGAAGATCGTGATAGGCTTGCATGGGGTGCTCCTCGCTTCATCATAGGACAGCAGGGCGACGCTTCCGAGTCGCAATTCCATCCCTTCCCCACCCTTTCAAATTCGATCCGCCACCCCTATATTGGGATTGCCGGTCGCGAGACCGGCTATGGCGATAAACGGCTGTCGGAATAAACCCATCGGACCCGGGGGCGGTACCCGGCGCCTCCACCAAAATCCAGGCGGGACCTGGCTTTCGGCGGGGGCGAAATAGGATCGACGAGGGCGTAAAGGACGGACTTTCGCTCGGCATGGTTCCGCCGTTATCGGGCCGATTCAATAGTTGCCAACGACAACTATGCTCCGGTTGCAGTGGCTGCGTAAGCGGTCCCTAAAGCCGAATCAAAGCCCTAGCGGTTAGCACCGTTAGGCGGGGTCCGGAGGCACCTGGCAACAGAAGCCTCCACTTCAGTTTCTGTGGGGCACCCTTTCATGGCCGGAAAAGACCTGATCCGCTACGATCTTCTGGTGCAGGACGCGCTAAAAGGCGTCGTGCGCAAGGTGTTGATCGATGCCGGCAAGGACGGCCTTCCGGGCGAGCACCATTTCTACATCTCCTTCCGCACCAATTTCCCGGGCGTTCGGCTCTCGAACCGCCTGCGCGAGAAATATCCGCAGGAGATGACCATCGTCCTCCAGCATCAGTTCTGGGACCTCAACATCACCGAGCATACTTTCGAGGTGGGCCTGTCGTTCTCAGGCATCCCCGAGCGGCTGCTCATCCCCTTCGATGCGCTCACCGGCTTCTTCGACCCCTCCGTGCAGTTCGGGCTCAAGTTCGACAGCCAGGACGATGAAGAGGAGCCCGAGACATCTGCTCCCCCGCCGCCCGCCGTTCGCGGCAGCGGGTCGGAGCCTGTCGAGCTCAAGCAGCCGAGAAAGTCGCTGCCTCCGGCCGAAAAGCCGGAGAAGAAGGCCGACAAGGCCGCTTCGCCCAAGGCCGAGCCTCAGGCGGAAAAACCGGCCGAGCCCACCCCTTCGGGCGAGGCTGCGGAATCCGGGGCCGAAGTCGTCAGCCTCGACGCCTTTCGCAAGAAGAACTGAGACGGGGCAAGACAGCTCCTCCCCCATTCCCTTCCAGATATATCAGGCCCGGCCCGCAACGCCCCGCGAGCGGTGGGTCAGCCGCACCGGCACGCCCCCGTGAGGCCTGAGCGTCACGCGATGGAGGGGCGTGACCTGATGTCCTTCCTTCAGCTCGAACCTGACGGCCCGCACGATGGTGGCGAGCACGATCACCGCCTCCTGTAGGGAGAAGCTGGCGCCGATGCACACCCGAGGCCCGGCCCCGAAAGGCAAATACGCGAAACGGTCGATCCGGCTGCGCTCCTCGGGAAGGAAGCGCTCGGGCCGGAAGGCATCCGGCCTGTCCCAGAGGGTGCGGTGGCGGTGGAGCACGTAAGGGGCGACCGCGACCATGGACCCAGCGGGAATCTCCAGATCGCCGATCCGGTCGTCCTTGATTGCCGCCCGACCCAGGAACGGGGCGGGAGGATAGAGCCGCATCGCCTCCTCAATCACGGCGCGGGTATAGACAAGCCTGTCGAGATGATGCGCCTCGAAAGTCTCGTCGCCCAGCACCGCATCCACCTCCTCCTCGATCCGGGTGCGGGCCCGCTCGTCCTGCGAGAGGAGATAGATCGACCATGACAGGGCGTTCGCCGTGGTCTCGTGGCCGGCCCCGATGAAGGTCACGATATTCGCCTTCACCTCCATGTCGCTCAGCCCCTTACCTGTTTCCGGATCGGCGGCTTCGAGCAGGAGGGTCAGGAGATCGCGCGGGGCAGGCTCCCCGCGGGCGAGAAGGCCTTTCCGGTTCTCGATGAGCTCCCCGACCAGTTCCTCGAAGAAGCGGATCGCAGGCCGCGCCCGCAGGCGACCGATCCGGGGGATCCAGTCCGGCATGCCGAGCACATCGACCGGATCGACCCGGCCCAGGCCCTCGAAGTAGCGCGTGATCGCCCGCGCCAGGGCATCCGGATCGCGCGCGACGCCCTGCGTGAAGATCGTCCGCTCCAGCACGTCCAGGGTCACCCGTGTCATCTCGAGGGAGATGTCCACCTCCCGCCGATCCGGCCGCCTCTGCCAGCGCCTCACAAGGCGCTCCGCAGCCTCGACCATGGCGGGGAAGAAACCGGCGACCGTGCGCGGCGTGAAGAGCGGCGCGATGGTGCGGCGCTGGAGCTTCCATTCCTCGCCCTCGGCCGTAAGCAGGCCGCGCCCGAGCCCCGGGGCCAGGACCCGCAACTGCAGATCGTCCTTCCGGTAATTGGCGGCGTTGTCGAGCAGGACGTGGCGGATCACGGCCGGGTCGTTCGCCACGGTAATGCGCCCTAAAACCCCCTCCCCCGAGAGGACCGGCTCGCTGAAGTGCCGCTCGGTCCAGGTCGTGAGCGGGTTGCGCCGCACGGCCATCAGAAAGGCCAGGAGGCCGAGCGGCTCCCGGAGGGGCTCAGGCCTGGGTGGGTTGAAGAGCGGCGCGTCGAGGGTATCGGTCATTCGAATTGACAAGCCCTGTTATGCGCCTTCGCTGTTGCGGGCGCGAAACTTTGAGATAAGAACACGCAACTCCATCGAAAGAGGTCAGGATGTCGCCCTCAACCCGCACCGAAACAGATACCTTCGGCCCCATCGAAGTTCCCGCCGACAAGCTCTGGGGCGCCCAGACGCAGCGTTCGATCCAGAACTTCCGCATTGGCACCGATCGGATGCCGCTCCCCCTCGTCCATGCGCTGGCCATCGTGAAGCAGGCGGCGGCGCTTGTGAACAAGGACCTCGGCAAGCTCGAGCCGCGCCTGGCCGATGCTATCGCGGCCGCCGCCGCCGACGTGGTGCAGGGCAAGCATGACGACGAGTTCCCCCTCGTGGTCTACCAGACGGGTTCGGGCACCCAGTCCAACATGAACATGAACGAGGTGCTCTCGAACCTCGCCATCGAGCGCCTCGGCGGCAAGCGCGGCAGCAAGAAGCCGGTTCATCCCAACGACCACGTCAATATGGGCCAGTCGTCCAACGACTCGTTCCCCACCGCCATGCACATCGCGGTGGCGCGCGAGATCAATGACCGGCTGCTCCCGGCCCTGAAGCACCTGCTGAGGGCCCTGAACGAGAAGTCGGAAGCCTTCAAGGACCTCGTGAAGATCGGCCGCACGCACCTGCAGGACGCCACCCCGGTGACGCTCGGCCAGGAATTCTCGGGCTATGCCACTCAGGTGCAGCTCGGCATCGCCCGCATCGAGCAGACCCTGCCCGGCATCTATGCCCTGGCCCAGGGCGGCACCGCCGTCGGCACGGGCCTCAACGCCCATCCGGAATTTGCGGACCGCTTTGCCGTAAAAGTGGTGGAGCTGACCGCCCTGCCCTTCACCTCGGCCACCAACAAGTTCGAGGCGCTCGCCTCCAACGATGCGCTCGTCTACACCCATGGCGCCTTGGCGAGCCTCGCCGCCGGCCTGTTCAAGATCGCCAACGATATCCGTCTCATGGGCTCCGGCCCCCGTTCGGGCATCGGCGAGATTTCGCTGCCGGAGAACGAGCCCGGCTCTTCCATCATGCCCGGCAAGGTCAACCCGACCCAGGCCGAGGCCATGACGATGCTGTGCTGCCAGGTGGCGGGCAACCAGACCACCGTGACCTTCGCCGGCAGCCAGGGCCATTTCGAGCTCAACGTGTTCAAGCCGGTGATCGTGAATGCGGTGCTGCAGTCGATCCGCCTACTCGCGGACGGCGCCATCAGCTTCACCGACAACTGCGTCGTCGGCATCGAGCCGAACAAGGATCGTCTCAAGGAGTTGATGGAGCGTTCGCTCATGCTCGTCACGGCGCTCGCCCCGACCATCGGCTACGACAAGGCGGCGGCCATCGCGAAGTCGGCGCACAAGAACGGCACGACGCTGAAGGAAGAAGCCCTCAAGGCCGGCGTTTCGGCCGAGGACTTCGACGCGGTCGTCCGCCCCGAGACCATGCTCTCGCCGGGCTGATTGGGTAAGGATGCGCCATGGCTGAGATCATCAATCTGCGCCAGGCGCGCAAGAACAAGGCGCGGGCCGACAAGGAGGCCCGCGCCGAACAGAACCGCATCGCCTTCGGCCGCACCAAGGCGGAGAAGGACCAAACGAAAGCCGAACGGGAGATGGCGGGACGCCGGCTCGACTCCCACAAGCGCGATGACGAGACGCCCTGATGGGTGCAGGCATCGTCAAGCGCTCCGTCTCGATTGCCGGGCACCGGACGAGCATTTCCCTCGAAGAGCCGTTCTGGGAGGCCCTGCGGGAGATCGCAGCCCAGGAAACCCTCTCAATCCAGGCCCTCATCGGGCGCATCGACGCCGAACGGGGCGAGCAGAACCTCTCCTCCGCCATTAGGGTCTTCGTCCTGACGAGGTTTCGAGGTCGTTAGAAACCGACATCCGGCTGCAGCCGGGGATCGGCGGGCAGGACGCGCTGGTGCACCGGGACCACCTGTCCTCGGTGCGGCGTCTGACGAAGGCCGAGGGCGGAGCGGTGCTGTCGGAGGTGGTGCACCGGGCCTATGGCGAGAAGCGGGTGCTGAAGGGCTCGGAGGCGCTCGACACGCACGGCTATATCGGCGAGCGCGAGGACGGCGAGCTGGGGCTGGTGTACCTGAACGCGCGGGTCTACGACCCGGTGCGGGGCCGCTTTCTGTCGCCCGACAGCCTCGACCCGACCCTGCCGGGGGTGGGCACCAACCGCTACGCCTACAGCCTCAACGATCCGGTCAACAAGAGGGATCCGAGTGGGCACTCCGCCGATGGCACAGGAGGCATGACCAGCACCTATGCGGGCGAGAGCGCTTACGATGCGACCCGCGACTTTGAGGCAGCCCGGGCGCGAGGGGAAGTGCAGGTCGCGGGAGCGGGTGCTGTGCTGGGAGGTGTGGGCATCGGTGCGGGCGTTGGCTCGGCAGGTGGAGTCGGCGGAGCGATACTCGGCGGCATTGTCGGTGGTCTGTCCGGTGATACGCCTCAACCTGGAAAGACGCTGAACAACGAGAAAGCAGGAGGTAGTGAGAAGGCAGGCAAAGGGACTTCTAACCCGGCCGATACAAAGGGAACGCCGGATGATCCTGACCCGAAAAATCCAAGAAAAACGGAAACAGAGTGGTCACTAGGTAAGAACCATACTGAGAAGCAGTGGTCTAACCGAATGAATGCACGGGGCTGGACTAATGAGCAGATTACGGAAGCAATAAGGGACGGGCGGCAGTATTCTGCGCCAAATAATATTAACCCTAATAATCCAGCAACTAGGTACGAGCACCCGGTATCGGGCAAGTCGATTGTTCGCGATGAGGTTACAAAGGAGATCATTCATGTCGGCGGGCAAGGGTTCAGATATTAAAAATGAGATCACTATATATGTTCGCCTTATCGGCGAAGGAACTGATGTATGGCGGCCTGTAAGAGCTGAACAGATCACTACAGATAAGTACTGTATTCTTGAAGAGTGCGTGCCACCCGGTGAGACCTGGGAGTTCCAGCCGGGTGATGTCGTTAAGGTGCGGAAACATATTGGACAAAGCGGTGAGTTTCCTGTTGCTAGCCGTGCCTGAATAAGCTGGTACGGCACATCTCTAGGGCGATCACCTACGATGCGGGTGCCCGGCCCGGCGGGCTTCCCGGAGCGGGGGCTGTGGACGCTCTACCCGCATCCCGACATCCGGCTGCAGCCGGGAGATCCGCTAACGGTTGGATCCACCATGGATCAGCGGCGGCGGGGTCAGCTCGATGGGCGCTCCCAATGGCGGCAGCGAGATCGGCGAGGGCTCCGGGGTCGGAATGGCGTCGTTCTGCTGCTGCCTGAGCCTCTCCGCCTCCCGACGGGTGCGTTCCGCCTCTTCCCGCGCCTTGACCTGACGGGCCGCCTCTTCGGCGGCGGCCCTGCGCTGGCGCTCCGCCTCCTGCTGCGCCTGGATCTGGCGCTGACGCTCGGCGGCCGCCTTTTCCAGAGCCTCGATCTTGTCCAGTTCCCGCTTGAGCACGATGGCCGCCAGTCCGTTACGGAATGGGCTGGCATCGATCTCCCGCGTCGGGGATGCAAGGGTGCCGTGCAAGTTCAGGCCGATGGAGGGCGGCGCCCCGCTCCAGGCGGCAGGCGCGGTCTTGGCGGTCAGGGCCCCGCGTGCATCGAGCTCCAGCTTCTTGAGGTCGTAGGTGACGGCTCCCTGCCACGTGACGGGACCGCTCTCGACCGTGAAGGGCGACAACCGCAGCACGCCGTTGACGATGGCCGCCGACGTGGTCACGGACGGGTCCGTCAGGGGCGCGCGCGCAAGCTCCGTGCCGAGGATCTTCTCGGCCTTGCCCTGGACGAGCGGCTCCTCCTCGGCAAGCGCCTGTTTCAACGACCTGTCGAAAGCCGACGGATCGGCGCCCGGGATGCGAAGGTTCGTGATGCGCCACTCCCCCGCCCCTCCGAGATTGGAGACGAGCCCGGACAGGGTCTCAGCCGCAGAGCCGAATTTCAGGTTGCCGGAAACGGTCGCCTCGAAAGGCGTGGCTCCGATGAGCGCCCAGAGAGGGACGTCCCTGATGGCGCCCTCACCGACGATGGTGGCGAGACCGCCCTGCCGGGTGATCGTCGTGGTTCCGGTGACGGCGCCGCCGCCAATGACCGCATCGAGGTCGCGGATCGCGATGCCGTCCGGCTGCGCCTCGACGGTGAAGCCCGCCCGGCTCGCCTGAAGGCCTCGGCCGAGATCGAGCGCACCGACCTTGAAGTCCACCCGTCCGCCGCGCACGAGCCGCCCCGTCTGGCCGAACTTGGCCGTTGACCAGGTTGCATTCGCGTTCGGATCCCCCGGCACGTTGAGGGCGAGCGCACCGACGAGCCACGGCATCGAAAGACGTTCGAGGGAAATCTCGCCGCTGATGTCCGAGCGGGAGCGGGCGGCCAGGCGCGCCTGTATATCGCTGCCGTCGACCTGACCCGTGATGTTGAGAAGGGTCGCGTCCCTCTCGCGGCCGAGGGTGACCCGCGCCTTCACCGGCACCGGCGGGTTGACGCCGGCTCCGTCGCCCAGCAGGAGCAGGAACGGCGTGATGTCGAGCGCCGCAATTTCCGCTTCGCCGCTGTCCACCACGTCGTCATTCGCGCTCAGGGTGAAGGGCCGGTTGGTCGTCACCATCGCCCCGGCGACCTCGCCGGCGACGGTGACGCTGAACAGGCCCGAGCCGATCCGCGTCCCGCGAAGGTCGATCCGGGACGGGCGCTTGAGGCCGGCCACATTGGCCCGGTCGACCCATTTGCCCGTGTTGTCGGTCGCGAGGGTGACGTTGAGGTTCTCCGTGCGCCCATCGACGGAATCGACCTGCCCCTCGAAGGTGCCGCCAGCCGCCGTTCCCTTCGCCGTTGTCCGCAGGCGCAACTCGGAGGAGTTCGGAGCGGGCGCGATCCGCTCCGTCACCACGTCGAGATCGAGAGATCCCTCGCGGACGAAGTAAGGCACGAGCTTGGAGATGCCGCCGATCCAGACGCTTCCCATGAGATCGACCAGGGGAGCCGCGCGCTTTGCCGTCACCTTGCCGGCGATCCGCCCCGAACCGTCGGGGGCGATGCGCCCGCTCACATTGGCATTGGCTCCCGCAAGGTCGGAGACCTCGAGCCGCTCCACTAGCAGGGCCGGGCCGTCGGAGAGAATGCGGGCCGAAATGCGCCCAGCCCCGGCGCCCTTGCCGGCGCTGACGCCGCGGGCATCGAGGATGAAGCCCACATCCAGGTTCTCGGTCGCCTCGAAGACGCTGGAGACCTGGGGCAACTGCTCGAGGTTCAGGTTCTGGATGGCGACCTGTGCCTGCAGCTTGCCGCGCTCCGTCCCTTCCGGCGCAGTGTAGCGCACATTGCCTGTCGTCACCGCATCGCCGATCTTCAGGCGCATGCGGTTGAAGGACAGGACCGGGTTGGAGAAGGCGATGTCGGAGGAGGCTTCGACGGTGCGTCCGTCGAGCACCTTCAGGAATGGCGAGTTGATGCGCAGGCGGCTGAGATAGCGCGCCAGCCGGTCGGAGGCATTGGACGCCACCGCCACCTTGCCGTTGATGCCGCCTTTCGTCGTCAGGCCGAACTGGCCCTCCAGGGCGACGCGTGTCTCGCCGGGCGCCATAAATTCGAGACGATCCAGCCGCGCCTCGCCCTTCTCCAGGGAGACGCGCAGATTGGCGTTGGTGAGGTCGTCCTGGGCTAGGCCGATGCTGTCGAGCTTGAGGTTGAGGTCGATGGGGACCGTAATCGGCGGGAGCGACCATTCCTGGAGGCGGCTTGCGAAATCCTTACCCTCCGAGGACAGGATGAAGCTGTCCGCGTCGAGCCGCCGCCCTTCCAGCTTCAGTGAGATGCGGGGATCGTCGAGGCGGATGCTGCCCTCCCCCGTCAACCGCAGGCTCGCGCCGCCCTCCCCGGCCTCGACGGCGACGGGACCGAGTTCGACGGCGCCGGCCCTGGTCTTGAATTCCGTTTCCACGGAGATGGGGATCGGGATGCCGGCGGCGGCCACCTGCGCCGGCGGCCCGAACAGCACCTTGGCCTTGCCGGCGATGTTCGGAGTCATGGTCCCGTTGCCCTCATCCAATGCGAGCCGGGCGTCGAGATCGAAGCGCGGATAGATGTCCCCGCCGCCTGCGAGCTTGAGCTGGACGGTTCCATCCTCTCCCAGCTCACCCGTGACCAGCCGGAACGGGACGCCGTTCGTGGTGCCCTCGACGCGCCAGGGGCCGGTCAGCTTCTGGCCTTCGATGTGCACGCCCTCCCCGTAGAACTGGTCGGTGCGGCCGGTGCTCGGCATCTGGGTCGTCAGGAGCAGGTGCGCGACGGTGAGATTGTCCACGGCCCACCGGCGGCCTGCGCCATTGCCTGACAGAAGATCCGGCGGCAACTTCCAGGATCCGTCACCGGAAAGCGGAATACGGATGTCGGCCCGCCCGATCCGGGTTTCCGTGAAGCGGATATCGCCCTGGAGAAGCGGCATCAGCTCGGCTTCGGTCCAGACGAGATCGGCAGCAAGCCTGGGCGAATTCTGCCCCTCGCCTCCGAGGTAAAGCTTCTCGAGGCGCAGCCTCGGCGAGGGGAGCAGCCGGATGTCGATGTTGCCTTCGGTCCGCGCCTGCGTGCCGGTGGCGCGCGAGATCATCCCGTCGATCGTGTCGCGATGAGCCTCCCACTCGATGAGAGGCGGCGCAGCGACCGCAATCGCCAGGACCAGGATCACAATGGATGCGATGATCGTCAGGATATCGCGCAAGTGGCTGCCTTTTCTCCGTTTTCCCGCAGGTCCCTTACCCTATCAGTCGCAACAGCGGGAGCGCAGCAAATTGTCCTTCCACCGTCAAAGCGCAACGATCTTGCCCGGATTCATGATGTTGAGGGGGTCGACGGCCTGTTTCAAGGCTCGCATGAGCCCGAGCGCCGCCGGCCCATGCTCGATCTCGAGGTACTTCATCTTCTTCTGGCCGACACCGTGCTCGCCGGTGCAGGTGCCCTCCATGGCGAGCGCCCGCCGCACGAGCCTGTCGACAAAGGCCTCACAGGCTGCGACCTCCGCCGGATCATCCATGTTCACAAGTGGTTGAACATGGAAGTTGCCGTCGCCCACATGGCCGACGATGGGGGCGATCAGGCCGTTTTCCAGGATGTCCCTCTTCGTCTCGTCCACGCATTCCGCAAGGCGGGAGATGGGGACGCATACATCGGTGGCCACCGATTGCGCCCCGGGCCGCAGGCCCCGCGCCGCCCAATAAGCATCGTGCCGGGCCTGCCAGAGACGGGAGCGCTCCTCCGGCTTCGTGGCCCATTCGAACGGCCCGCCGCGGAACTCGGCCGCGATGTCACCGAAACGTTCCGCCTGCTCCTGCACGCCCGCCTCGCTGCCGTGGAATTCGAGCAGCAGCAAGGGGCTTTCCGGCAGGGTCAGTTTCGAGTGGGTGTTGACTGCCCTCACCTGCAATTCGTCGAGCAGCTCGATACGCGCCACCGGAATCCCTGACTGGATCGTCATGATCACCGCATCGCAGGCCGCCTTCACGGACGGGAACGGGCAGATGCCGGCTGAGATCGCCTCTGGAATCCCGTGCAGCTTGAGCGTGATCTCGGTCACGATGCCGAGCGTCCCCTCCGAGCCGATCATGAGGTGGGTGAGATCATAGCCAGCCGAGCTCTTCTTAGCGCGGCTTGCGGTCTTCACGATCTCGCCGTTGGGGAGAACCACGGTCAACGCCAGCACGACGTCCTTCATCGTCCCGTAGCGGACGGCATTGGTACCGGAGGCGCGCGTAGCCACCATGCCGCCGATGGATGCATCTGCGCCCGGATCGATGGGGAAGAATAGGCCCTTGTCCCGCAGGTGCTCGTTCAACTCCTTGCGGGTCACGCCGGCCTCCACCACGCAATCGAGGTCCTCGTCATGGACGGCGATGATGCGCTTCATCAGGCTCAGGTCGATGGAAGCCCCGCCGTAGGGCGCATTGACATGACCTTCCAGAGAAGTGCCGGTTCCGAAGGGGATGACCGGCACCTCATGGGCGGCGCAAAGCTTGACGATATCGGCCACCTCCTCCGTCGTCCGGGGATAGACCACGATGTCCGGCGGCTGATTCTTGGTCCAGGTCAGGGAGTGCCCATGCTGCTCGCGCACGGCTCCGGAGGTCGAAACCCGGTCTCCGTAACGCCCGGTGAGCTCGGACGTCAGGGCGGCGATGGCGGCTTCCGTGGCCTTCGGGCGGACAGGGGCGTGAGGAGCGTTCATGGAGGCTTCAGGTCCGTTTGGAATGCTTGTTAGCCATAGCTACCAAAACCTTCGGCAAAGCAACACTCTGGATGACGAAGGCGGCAATATTCTCATGCGCAACAAAGGGGAATGTGCTAACATTCCTGCTCTTGCTGGGCTGGGAGAGCAATATGACCGGCTCTGAGGACGAACTCTGAACCATGAAGAAGCGGGCTCCCATTTTCTTTTTCGCTCCCTTCGTCTCTTCGACGATGAGGGTCGAGCCCGCATGGATCGATTATAACGGCCACATGAACATGGCCTACTATCATGTGCTCTTCGACCGGGCCGTGGAGGAAGGCTTCAACCTTGTCGGCCTCGGCCAGGATTACCTTGAGGAGCGCAAGGCCTCCTATTTCGCCGCGGAGGTCCACACCCTCTACCGGCGCGAACTGAAGATAAACGACACCGTGCGCGTCACGCTTCAGCTCATCGATTTCGACGAGAAGCGCCTCCACTTCTACATGGAAATCCGCCATGCGGCCGAAGGCTGGGTGGCTGCGACCATGGAAGGCCTGTCGCTCCACATGGACATGGAAGCCCGCAAGGTCTCGCCCTTCCCGGACGACATTGCCGCGAACCTCGCCGTCATGAAGGCGGCCCATTCCCGCCTTCCCCGGCCTCAGGCGCTCGGGCGGATCATGGGCATCCCGGCCAGGAAAGAAGCTCGCGAAGCCCTCCTAGCGTCAGGCACCCGCCACTAACAGGCTACGGAACCCGGAGGACAGGTGCCGATCCGCGCCGGAGGCGTCGGGTTGGAGAACAGCCTCTGCCGGTCGATCTGCCGCTGAAGCTGATTCCTGTCGATCTGGATCTGCTGTTCCAGCCTGAGCTGACGCTGCTCCTGCCGCAGGCTCCTGTTGATGTCCTGAACCTGCCGCTCGGCAGGGCTGGTCCGCGGAAGGCGTGTCTGGGCCTCGGCAGGCAGTGCCAAAGGGAATGCAAAGCTCAATGTTACGGCGCCCATCATCAACCAGCGCATGGGAATTGCCTCTTTCGGATTGCTTGAAAAGACATGGGGATCGGGGCCTGGGTTCACAATGAAATCCGAGCCTGCGGCAGGATCGACAGGCATTCCGGGCTCGACGCCGTTCGCCTTTTGATCCATGGTCGCGCCGATGAATCAGCCTGATCACAGATCTAACCGCCGGGACGACCTCTCGCATGAGCCTTCGGCAGGCTCCCTGAGCGCCCGCGCCCGCGCGGCGGTGGCGCCGCAATCGCCTTACCTTTCGGGCCTGAATCCGGAGCAGCGCGCCGCCGTGGAGGCAACGGAAGGCCCCGTTCTCGTGCTGGCCGGTGCGGGAACAGGCAAGACTCGCGTTCTGACGACCCGCATTGCCCACCTGATCGCTACCGGCAAGGCTCGCCCCTTCGAGATCCTGGCCGTGACCTTCACCAACAAGGCGGCCCGGGAGATGCGCGAGCGCATCACCGCCGTGATCGGCCCCGTGGCCGAGGGGATGCAGTGGCTCGGCACCTTTCACTCCATCGGCACCAAGATCCTGCGTCGCCACGCGGAGTTGGTGGGGCTGCGCGCCGACTTCACGATCCTCGGCACGGACGACCAGCTGCGTCTGATGAAGCAGGTGATTGAGGCCGAAGGGATCGACGAGAAGCGCTGGCCGGCGCGCCAGCTCGCCTCCCTCATCGACGGCTGGAAGAACCGTGGTCTTGGGCCCGACCAGATCCCGGCCGGCGAGGCCGGCGCCTTCGCCGCTGGAAAAGGCGGACGGCTCTACCGGGCCTATCAGGATCGCTTGAAGGTCCTGAACGCCGTCGATTTCGGCGACCTCCTTCTCGAATGCCTGCGCCTGTGGCGCGAGCATCCCGATATCCTGGAGCAGTACCAGAACCGCTTCCGCTACATGCTCGTGGATGAGTACCAGGACACCAACGTCGCCCAGTATCTCTGGCTCAGGCTCCTCGCCCAGGCGCGCAAGAACCTGTGCTGCGTCGGCGACGACGACCAGTCGATCTATGGCTGGCGCGGGGCGGAGGTCGATAACATCCTGCGCTTCGATCACGACTTTCCCGGCGCGACGGTGATCCGCCTGGAGCGCAATTACCGCTCCACCGGCCACATCCTTTCCGCAGCCGCTGTCCTCATCTCCAAGAACCAGGGCCGCCTCGGCAAGACTCTGCGCACGGAGGACGAGCCGGGTGAGAAGGTGACGATCACCGGCGCCTGGGATTCCGAGGACGAGGCCCGCCTCATCGGCGAGGAGATCGAGGCGCTCCATGCCAAGAAGCACTCCCTCTCCGAGATCGCGATCCTGGTCCGCATCTCCGCCCAGATGCGCGAGATCGAAGACCGGCTGGTGACGCTGGGCGTGCCCTACCGCGTCATCGGCGGCCCACGCTTTTACGAGCGGGCGGAAATCCGCGATGCCCTGGCCTATCTTCGCGTCGTCAATCAGCCGGCGGACGATCTCGCCTTCGAGCGCATCGTGAACGTGCCGAAGCGCGGATTGGGCGATGCCACGATCCAGGTGCTGCACAATCATGCCCGCGCAGCCCGAGTTCCGCTCGTGGAAGCGGCCCGCTTCATCGTCGAGACCGACGAGCTGAAACCCAAGCCCCGCACGACCTTGCGCGATCTCCTCATTTCCTTCGGGCGCTGGGCGAAACTCTCCGAGACCATGTCGCAATCGGAGGTCGCCCAGACGGTGCTGGAGGAATCCGGCTACACGGATATGTGGCAGAAGGACAAATCCGCGGATGCGGCGGGGCGGCTCGAGAATCTCAAGGAACTCGTGCGCTCCATGGAGGAATTCCCGGACCTCCAGAGCTTCCTCGAGCATGTTTCGCTCGTGATGGAAGCCAACGAGTCCGACACCGCCGAGCGCGTGAGCCTGATGACGCTCCACGCTGCCAAAGGACTGGAGTTCGATACTGTGTTCCTGCCCGGCTGGGAGGAAGGCCTGTTTCCCAACCAGCGCGCCCTCGACGAGAGCGGCCGCGCGGGCCTGGAAGAAGAGCGCCGCCTCGCCCATGTGGGCCTGACCCGCGCGAGACGCCGGGCGAAGATCTATTTCGCCTCCAACCGGCGCATCCACGGCCTCTGGAATTCCACCGTGCCGAGCCGTTTCATCGATGATCTGCCGGAAGCGAATGTCGAGGTGGTCGAGGCCCCCGCGAACTTCTCCTATGGCGGCGGGTATGGAGGGGGCTCGCGCTTCGACCGGATGCAGCCCTTCAGCGGCTCGTCCTACCAGACCCCTGGCTGGCAGCGCGCACAGGCACACCGCGCCGGCACCAATGACGGCGGCTATTCCGCCCGCAGACCAAGCGACCGGCGCGGCGGGCCGATGCTGATCGAGGGCGAACTGGTCGCCAAATCCACAGGGGGCTCCGGCTTTGCTGTCGGCGGGCGCGTCCTGCACACTAAGTTCGGCCCTGGCACCATCGAGGCGGTGGACGGCAACAAGC
Source organism: Microvirga roseola (assembly GCF_020866965.1). Lineage (GTDB taxonomy): Bacteria > Pseudomonadota > Alphaproteobacteria > Rhizobiales > Beijerinckiaceae > Microvirga > Microvirga roseola. Next base: position 98,776 of record NZ_JAJATX010000006.1, on the reverse strand, counting down.
TCACCGTCGAGTTCGACAAGGCCGGACGCAAGATGGTGCTGGACAGCTTTGTGGAGCAGATGGGCTAGCGCGTCTCTTCGGCGACGTGGATGCGGTTCGCCGAAAGAAGATGGCCGGGACGAGCCCGGCCATGACGAGAGTATCAGTTATTTCGCAGCCATTGGCGGGACCGGCATCGGCGGCGTGCCGTAGCCACGGGGATCGACCGGGCTGAGCGAACCGTCGTCGGTGGAGTGCTTCGGCGTGTCCACATAGGAGAGCGTGGCTTTACCGTCTGGCGACGGACCGTTGGCCCAGCGTCCCTTGGCGCTTTCCGTGCCTTCCGAGAAATTCATGAACTGATAGGCGGCCTCGGAGAATTCGCGCTCCTGCGGGAAGTTGGACGGTACCGGCGTCATTTCGAGCCCGTCCTCCTCCAGTTCCTTGATGGCGGCGAGCCACTGGTTCTGATGCATCGTATCGCGGGCTATCAGGAACGACAGCATGTCGCGAACGCCGGGATCCTGGGTCATGTTGTAGAGGCGGCAGACCTGGAGGCGGCCCTGGCTCTCGGCGGTTACGTTGAAGCGGAAATCGGCTAGCAGATTGCCGCTTGCGATGGTGAAGCCGGCTGTCCAGTAATTGCCCACGCTGTCGGTCGGCCGCGAGCCGGAGCCGGAAACGATGAAGTGCTGCGGGTTCATCCCGGCGACGATGGCGTCCTCGACCCGCGCCCCGCTCATCACAGCGCCGACGACGGAGTTCTTGGCCATGTCCTCCTGCTGCTCCACCGGCGAGGTCTCGAGCAGTCGGGCGATCATGGTCGCAAGCATCTCGACATGGCCGATCTCCTCGGTGCCGATGTCCATGATCATGTCCTTGTACTTCTCGGGCCCACGGCAGTTCCAGCCCTGGAAGAGATAGGTCATCATGACGCTCATCTCGCCCCACTGGCCGCCAAGCACCTCCTGGAGCTGCTTGGCGAAGATCGGATCCGGCTTCTCTGGCTTGGCGTGGTACTGCAAGTGTCGCTGACGAAAGAACATCGGCTGCTCCTGTGATGTGTGGAAAGCGAGACTCCCAGCCCCGCAAGAGTCTCGTTCACAACCTGAGCGAATCGACCTTGTTCCCGTTTTGGATATGAATTCCTGTATTTTAGACCCATTCTGAACTGTGATTACCTCTAGCCACATGCTTGCAACTGTGGAACGATCCCGCCCCGTTCCAAGGCATCAGCGAGGCTCTCCATGTTCCCCTTGTCACATATGCTGAAATCCTTCGTTCGAGCCGGCACGTTGAAGGTCATTGATGCCGATGGCGGGGTGCATGTCTTCGGTGGGGAGAAACCTGGCCCAAGCGTCACGATGCGGCTGACGGACCGCTCGCTCTATCACAAGCTCTTCCTCAACCCGGAGCTCCATGCAGGCGAGGCCTACATGGACGGGCGCATGAGCTTCGAGGATGGCTCCACCTTGCGGGATTTCCTGAACCTATTCTCGATGAACCGCTCGACTCTCGCCAATTATCCGCTTCAAAACGTGCTCAAGCGCATTTCGCGCGGCGTGAAGCGCTTTCAGCAGACGAACCCGGTTGGCAAGGCGCAACAGAACGTGGCGCACCACTACGATCTCGGCAACGACTTCTACAAGCTCTTACTCGACAAGGGCATGCAGTATTCCTGCGCCTACTTCATCAACGACAATGACACTCTGGAAGAGGCGCAGCAGAACAAGCTTCGACTCCTCGCATCGAAGCTCCAGCTCAGGCCCGGACTGAGGATCCTCGATATCGGCAGCGGCTGGGGTGATCTCGCGCTTTATCTTGCAGCCATGGAGGAGGTGGACGTCACCGGCGTGACGCTCTCCAAGGCGCAGTACGAACTCTCGAACGAGAAGGCGCGGCGCGCGGGTCTCTCCCATCGCGTGCGCTTCGAGCTGCTCGATTACCGCAAGGTGGACAAGCGCTTCGACCGCATCGTTTCGGTCGGCATGTTCGAGCATGTGGGCGTGCACCATTACGGCGAGTTCTTCGCCAAGATTAATGCGCTGCTCGATGACGACGGTCTGATGGTCCTGCACTCCATCGGCAAGATGAGCCCGCCCGGCACGGCAAGTCCGTGGCTGCGAAAGTACATCTTCCCCGGCGCCTATTCCCCTGCCCTGTCGGAGGTTTTCCCGGTCGTCGAGCAGAACAGCCTGTGGGTGACTGATCTCGAATTCCTGCGCCTGCACTATGCCAAGACGCTCAACCACTGGCACCGGCGCTTCGAAGCCAACCGGGAGAAGATCGCCGCCATGTACGACGAGCGGTTCTGCCGGATGTTCGAGTTCTATCTCATCAGCGCAGAGACGATGTTCACGACCGGCAGCCAGCTGGTCTTCCACATGCAGCTCGCCCGCAAGCGTGATGCCGCGCCCATCGTGCGCGACTACGTCACCGACTTGCAGCGGGACTACAAGGAAAAGGAAGCCGAGCGGCTGAAGGTGCTCGACGGAGCAAGGGAACTGACGCCAGCGTGAGGCAGGGCCCCTTCGGACATTGCCGCGACGGACGCGAAGCCGGGCGGCTCCTCTTGGGACCCGGAGCGGCCGATCAGAGCAGGTGACCTCCGGCCCGAGGGGTGATAAGGCGGGTGCCATGCTTGAAGGTCTGCACCCCAACCGCCCCACCCATGTCTTCCGGATCACAACGGACGAGCGCTCTGCGCGCGCGATGACCGACCTGATCGGCGAGATTTTCGATCCGGCCGAGACGGCCGTCGCCGCCTTCGAGACGGAGGAGGACGGTCCCTGGCTGCTGGAGGCCTATTTCGCCCGCGATCCGGACGAGGCGGCGATCCGGGATCTGCTGCGCCCGGTCGTGGGGGAAGAGGCCGACAAGGGCATCTTCCTGCCTTTGGAGCAGAAAGACTGGGTGAAGGCATCGCTCGAGGGTCTCAAGCCCGTCCGCGCCGGACGCATCCTTGTGCATGGCTCCCATGACCGCGACGAGCGCCGCTCCAACGACATCGCCATTGAGATCGAGGCAGGCCTTGCCTTCGGGACGGGGCATCATGGAACGACGCTGGGTTGCCTTCTCGCCTTTGTGGACGAACTGAAGATGCGCAAGCCCCGCCATGTGCTCGATGTCGGCACGGGAACGGGCATCTTGGCCTTTGCAGCGGCCAAGGTGTTGAAGCAGCCGGTGGTCGCGGGTGATATCGACCCTGAGGCCGTGCGCGTGGCGCGGGAGAATGCGCGGCTGAACGGGATCGGGCCCTGGGTGAAGCTCTATACTGGCCCCGGTATTCGTCATGAAATGGCGGATCGTCCCGGCTATTTCGATCTCGTCTTCGCGAATATTCTGGCGAAGCCCCTGCGGATGCTGGCGCCGTCGCTCGCGAGCGTGGCAAGCCGGGACGGAACGCTCATCCTCTCGGGCCTTCTAGCCCATGATGTGGCGGGGGTTCTGTCAGCCTATGCGCTCCAGGGTTTTTTCCTGGAGCGTCGCTACGACCTCGAAGGCTGGGCCGCTCTCGTCCTGAAGCGGGGCGGCGCGCATCCGCTGCCCCGCAGCCTATCGTCTTAGTCGGCCAGAACGCCCGGATAGCGCTTGGCGAGTTCCCGGCGAAGCTTCAGGGTCTCGACCCAGACTTCACGGACGACTTTCAAGGCTGAAATGATGATCATGATTCCTACTCGGTGTCGTGTGCGAGAACGTTGTCTCAAACCTTGAACGGCAGGGCATTGTCCTGGATCAAGAACAGCGGCGAATGATCCTGCCTGCGGCCGAGATCGCTCAGGAAAGCCTCATGCCGGCGCAGTTCACGCGCGGCGCTTCTGGCGCGGCTCTCGACGAGTGCATCGACGATGCTCTTCGCGAGGGCGGAAAGCTTGGACGGGGTCTGGGTCTCGCCGGCGAAAGCGGAAGTGAAAACAGCTGTATTCATGGGCTCATCTCCAACAGGTTGGTGTTGAGACCCTTCAGCGTTCCTCTTTATCGTTGAGAGAAAGGTAAGCGATCCTGACCTTTATGGACAGAGTATCGCGTGCATGAGACCCATGCGCTTGTTGCAGCGCACAAGCATAGAGCTTTAATCTTTAGGCACTCCGCGCATAGACGGTGGGCATGCCTGCCCCTGTAGGAGGCACTCCGCACAGGCCTGCAGCAGTTGCAGCCGCGTGCGGTCCGGCCTAGCGTGTCGCTCCCAATCCTGACGGTGTTCTCACGAATGGCCCAGTTTCAACTCTTCGACGATACGACCTCCCCGTCTCAGGGCCCGGCCCGCATTGCCAAGCTGCGGGCCGAGCTCACCCGGCGCGGCTTCGATGGCTTCATCGTGCCCCGGGCTGACGAGCACCAGGGAGAATACGTGCCGAAAAGCGCCGAGCGCCTGGCCTGGCTCACCGGCTTCACGGGCTCGGCCGGCACCGCCATCATCCTCCAGAACAAGGCAGCCCTGGTGGTTGACGGTCGCTACACGGTGCAGGCGGCCGAGCAGGTGGATACCTCCGTCGTCACACCCGTGCAGCTGGCCGAGACCTCGCCGGAGGACTGGATCGCCACCCATCTGCCGGAGGGCGGCGTTCTCGCCTATGACCCGTGGCTTCACACCAGCGACAGCCTGAAGCGGCTGGAACAGGCGGTCGGCCGCGCAGGGGGCAAGCTTACTCCCGTCGACATCAATCTGGTCGACGTGATCTGGATCGACCGCCCTGCCCCGCCGCAGGCTCCGGTGCGTCCACACGCCCTCGACCATGCCGGCGAGGCCGCGCCCGCAAAACTCGAGCGCATCCGCAGGAAAATGGCGGAGGCGAAGGTCGACGCCCTCGTGATCTCTGATCCGCACAACCTCGCCTGGGCCTTCAACCTGCGCGGCGGCGATGTGGGACACACCCCCCTGCCGCTGGGCTATGCGATCATTCCCCGGGAAGGTCGCGCGAGCCTCTTCTTCGATCCCGCGAAGGTGACCAACGAGGCCGGAGATGCAGTCGGCGATCTCGCCGAGTTCAAGCCGATCAGCGCCTTCCAGACCGCCCTCGACGAACTCAGCCACAGGGGCGGCAAGGTCCGCATCGATTCCGCGACCGGCGCCGTCGCCCTGATCCGGCGCATCGAGGCTGCGGGCGGCAAGGCGGACGTGGGATCCGACCCGATTGCCCTGATGAAGGCTGTCAAGAATCAGGCGGAGATCGCCGGCTCGCGCACGGCGCATCTGCGTGACGGCGTGGCGGTGGCGCGCTTCCTCGCCTGGCTCGACCGGGAGGCGCCCAAAGGCAGCCTCACGGAAATCGATGCGGTCGAGGCGCTGGAGGCCTTTCGGGTCGAGACGGGCGCTCTCAAGAATATCTCCTTCCCGAGCATCTCGGGGGCGGGCCCCAACGCCGCCCTGCCCCATTATCGGGTGACGAGCTCCAGCAACCGGCGGATCGAAGTCAACCAGATCTTCCTGATCGATTCCGGCGCACAGTATGAGGACGGCACCACGGACATCACCCGCACGATCATCGTGGGCGATCCGACGCCGGAAATGCAGGACCGCTTCACCCGCGTGCTGAAGGGCCATATCGCCATCGCACAATCCGTCTTCCCGAAAGGCACGACGGGCGCGCAGATCGACTCCTTTGCCCGCAAGCCGCTCTGGGACGCGGGCCTCGATTTCGATCACGGCACGGGTCACGGCATCGGCAGCTATCTCTCCGTGCACGAGGGTCCGCAGCGCATAGCGAAAACCGGCCACACGCCGCTCGAGATCGGCATGATGCTGTCCAACGAGCCGGGCTATTACAAGCCGGGCGCCTACGGCATCCGCATCGAGAATCTCATTCTGGTGGAGCCGCGCACGATCCCCGGCGGCGACCGCGAGATGTTGGGCTTCGAGACGCTCACCTTCACGCCCATCGACCTGCGCCTCGTGGAGCCTGCCATCATGACCGCCGACGAGATCGCCTGGCTCAACGCTTACCATTCCGCCGTGCGCGAGAAGATCGGCCCGAACCTCGATGCGGAAACGCGCGCCTGGCTGGAGAATGCGACGCGGACGATCGGCTAAAGCATCGGACCCAAAAGTGGATTTGCACTTTTGGGATCCAATCCGATGCTTTCTTCCTGATCTAGAGCATCGTTGGTGTGCGGAAAACCGGATCCACTTTTCCGCACGATGCTCTAGATCAGGTTCCGCAGCACCACGACGGAGACCACGCCGATGGCGACCGTGCCGAGCAGCGGAAGCCGGAAGGCGGCGAATGCCGTGATGGCGGCGGCGATGGCCTCCGCCCATCCGGTGGTGAGCGCGGTCGGCGCGATCACGGCCACCAGGACCGCCGGGGGAATGGCGTCGAAGGCGGCTTTCGCCCGGCCCGCGAGCACGAGGCGGTCCGCCACGAGCAGGCCTGCGATGCGCGTGAGATAGGTCACGACCGCCATGGCGAGGATGGCGAGCAGCGTCGTCATGTCGAGGCTCATGAGCGCGCCTCCTCAGGGGCAGCGAAATAGGCGGCGGCGATGCCGGCGAGCGCTCCGGACGCCACGTGCCAGGGTGCGCCGATGAAATGGTGGACGAGCGCCGCGACGGCCGCGCTGACGGCGACCGTGACGAGCGTCACGCGGCTTCTCCCGAAACCGGCGATCAGCCCGATGAACAGGGCCGTGAAGGCGAAGTCCGCACCGATGCGCTCCGGGTCGCCGAGAAACGAGCCGAGAATGGCGCCCAGCGCCGAGGACAGGGTCCAGTTTCCCCACAGCACCAGCCCCATGGCCGCCCAATAGGCCCCGGTGACGGGCCTCTCCAGGGCGCGGCGCTCCGAGAGCGCCCAGGCCTCGTCCGTGAGGAAGAAATAGGCGAGGAAGGTCTGCGCCCGCGACAGCTTCATCTTGGGCGTGAGCGAGGCTCCCATCAGCACGTGACGCACATTGATGAGCAGGGTCGCGAAGGCCAGCGCCACGATGGGGGCCGGATGGACCCAGGTCTCGATGGCGGCGAATTGCGCGCCGCCCGCATAGACCAGCGCCGACATGAGCCCGACCTCGAGGGGCGACATCCCTTTCGCCGCCGCGACCGCGCCGAACAGCAGGCCGATGGGAACGGCCGCGACGGCGACGGGCGCGATGTCGTGCAAGCCTGCCCGGGCTTCCCGGCGGTAGGTGGAGACGAGGGGGTTCACTTGATCCATGGCCATTTCTCTTTCCGCCCTTATGCGCGACGGGCGGTGGGCCGTCTTGGATGAAAGTGCTCTTTTCAGGCGGCGCGATAGGCGCCCGGCGTCACGCCCATGCGGGCCTTGAACACCCGGTTGAGATGGCTCTGGTCGAAGAAGCCGCAGGCGGCTGCCACATCCCCCGGAGCCTCCCCCTTCTGCAGCAGCCGCGTCGCCGCGCGGAAGCGCCGGTCGAGGAGATAGGCGTGCGGGGTCAGCCCGGTCTCCTTGGCGAAGGCGCGGATGAAGTGGCTGCGGGACAGTCCCGCCAGCTTCGCGAGGTCGGCGAGATCCGCCTCCTCGCCGAGATGGGCGTCCAGGCAGTCGCGCGCCCTCAGGATGCTCTTCGAGCCGTAGCGGAGGGACGGCAGGGCATCGAGATCGGCCCAGCGCGCGATGAGGCGGCTCAGGAAATCGACGAGGCGCGTGTCCTGCTCCATCTCGGAGGTCCAAACGCCGTCCCGCGACAGGCAGGCATGGAGCTTCGCGTGGGCCCGGACGAGTTCGGGATCGTCGATGACCGAGCGCGGGAACCATGGCGGACGGGACAGCGGCCGCCCGGCCACGTCCTCCGCGATCTCCTGCATCAGTTCCGGCGAGGGATAGAACGTCCGGTACTCGAAGCCGCCGCCATAGGGCTCGCCGTCGTGGATCTCGTCGGGGCAGATGATGCCGATCATCCCCGCATAGGCATAACGCTGCTCGCCGCGATGGAAAAAGGTCTCGCAGCCCGAAACGATTGCCGCGACCGCATAGGTTTCGTGGGTGTGACGGGCATAGGCGTGACGGCGGAAGGTCGCGCGCAGGCAGTCGAGGCCGCGATAGCGCGGCACCCTCCAGAAATGCGTTACGTCGCCCGCCGCCCTCTGGCCGGGATCGAGCGAGACCTCAGGCGTCATCACCGTCATGCGCCGACCATGCCACAGAGGCTGAGCGATGTCTTGGACAGGAGTCTCACCCGCGCCCGACGAGGGCGAACCAGCCGTCCTCGTCCATGACCTGGACGCCGAGTTCGGCCGCCTTGGCGAGCTTGGAGCCTGCCCCCGGCCCCGCCACCACGATGTCGGTCTTCTTGGACACGGAGCCTGCCACCTTGGCCCCGAGCCGCTCGGCCATGGCCTTGGCCTCCTCCCGGGTCATCTGCTCGAGAGAGCCGGTGAACACCACGGTCTTGCCTGCAACCGGCGAGTTCGCGGTGGCGGGCGCTTCCATGGGCTCGATCGTGACCTCGGCGAGAAGCGCATCGAGCATCTCCTCGTTGTGCCCTTCCTTGAAGAACTCGACGACGGCCTCCGCCACCACCGGGCCGATGCCGCCGATGGAGGTGAGCTCCGCATGGGCCTCCGAGTCCGGATCGGCGGCCGCCTTCGCGACCTCGCGCAGGTGCTCGAAGGTACCGAAATGGCGTGCGAGCAGACGTGCGGAGGTCTCGCCGATATGCGGGATCCCCAGGGCGAAGATGAAGCGGTTCAGCGCAACCGAGCGCCGCGCCTCGATGGCGTCGAACAGGTTCTTCGCGCTTGTCTGGCCCCAGCCTTCCCGGTTCTCCAGCCGCTTGAGGCTGCGCGCATTGCGCGCCTGCAGCGTGAAGATGTCCTGCGGGCGCTGGATCAGGCCCTCTTCGTAGAACTCGTCGATGCGCTGCTCGCCCATTCCCTCGACGTCGAAGGCGTTGCGCGACACGAAATGCTTGAGGCGCTCGCGGGCCTGCGCCGGGCAGATGAGGCCGCCGGTGCAGCGGCGCACGGCATCCTCCTTGCCGGTGCGCGGATTGACCTCGCGCACCGCATGGCTGCCGCAGGCCGGGCACGTGGTGGGAAGCTCGTAAGGCTTTGCGTCGGCGGGACGCTTTTCCAGCACCACGTCGAGCACCTTCGGGATCACGTCGCCCGCGCGGTTGATCACCACCGTGTCGCCGATGCGGATGTCGATTCCGTTGCGGATCTTCTCGCCGTTGCCGCCGATGCCCTTGATATAGTCCTCGTTGTGGAGCGTCGCATTGGAGACCACGACGCCGCCGACGGTCACGGGCTTCAACCGCGCGATGGGATTGAGCGAGCCCGTGCGGCCCACATTGATCTCGATGTCCTCCAGCACCGTCACGGCCTTCTGCGCGGGGAACTTGTGCGCCAGCGCCCAGCGGGGCGAGCGCGAGACGAAGCCGAGGCGCTGCTGCAGGCTCAGGGAATCGACCTTGTAGACGACGCCGTCGATGTCGTAGCCGAGATTGGCGCGGTCAGTCTCGATGGCGCGGTAATGCTCCAGCATGTCCGCGATGCTTTCGCAGCGGCGCGTGAGCGGGTTGACCTTGAAGCCGAAGCTGCGCAGGCACTCCATCATGCCGTATTGCGTATCGGCCGGCATTGCGCTCGCCTCGCCCCAGGCATAGGCGAAGAAGCACAGGGGCCGCGAGGCGGTGATGGCCGGATCGAGCTGGCGCAGGCTGCCCGCCGCAGCGTTGCGCGGGTTGGCGAAAAGCGGTTTCCCGGCGGCCTCCTGACGCGCGTTGATGGCGGTGAAATCCGCATGGGACAGGTAGACCTCGCCGCGCACCTCGAACACGTCCGGGACGTTCGGGCCGTTCAGCACATGGGGAATGTCGTCGACGGTGCGGGCATTGGCCGTCACGTCCTCGCCTTCCGCGCCGTCGCCGCGGGTGGCGGCGGAGACGAGCCTGCCGTTCTCGTAGCGCAGGCTTAAGGAGAGCCCGTCGATCTTGGGGTCGGCGGTGAAGACCAGCGGCGTCTCCGGGCCCAGGTTCAGGAAGCGGCGGATGCGCTCGACGAACTCCTCCACCTCCTCGTCCGTGAAGCCGTTGGAAAGCGACAGCATCGGCACCCGGTGCCGGATCTTGCCGAACTTTTCGGAGACCTTGGAGCCGACCTTCTGGGTCAGGCTCTCGGGCGTCTTCAGTTCGGGAAAGCGCGCCTCAATGGCCTCGTAGCGCAGACGAAGGGCGTCGTATTCCGCATCCGAGACGGAGGGCGCATCCTCCTCGTAGTAGCGCCGGTCATGCTCCGTGATCTCGGCCCCCAGCGCGTCATGCTCCGCGCGGGCCTCTTGTGGCGTCAACTGGTCGACGGGAATCAGGAGCGTGGCTTTGTCTGCGGGCATGATCGAATCGCGTTTGAAATCGGTTGAACCATAGCGCTCCGGGCCGGACTCTCCAGTGCAGGGGCGCAGCGGTGCCCGCAATCCACCGGCGCTGGGGCTTTGAGACGGCAACGCGACATCGTCCCTCCCGGCATGCATGCTCGTTCCCGGCCCCGTTTCGGGGCGGGTGGCTGTCGGCTGGTCCTGGCTTCTCGTGGTGTCGAGGGAAGCGCGGGACGCGGTTTCGCCTCGCGTCCGCAGTGGAGCGCGAGAAGTCGGGCGGGACCGCCCGGACCAGAACCGTATCCCGCCTCCCCGACCGACGCCTCGGGCGTCCCTCGTGAGACCGGACCCGCTCAGATATAGCAAAGCTTAGGACAACAGTCAGGAACAAAAACAGAACATATGCTCTGCCCTCATCCTGAGGAGCCGCTGCAAGCGGCGTCTCGAAGGAGGCTCCAGTGCGCGCGGGAGACGCCCTCGTCCTTCGAGACGCTTCGCTCCTCAGGAGGAGGGCTATGGGGCGCAGAGAGGACTGCGGGGAACAAAACAAGCCCGGAGGAGGAGGGTGTCATTCCCGGCCGGAGAGGGCGCAGCCATCGCAGGGGAAGGGAATCCATAGCGCCGCGCCTGTGCGTGGATCCCCTTCCCGGCTGCTTCGCTGCCGCCGGGGATGACACGTGCATTCCCCTCCCCCTTGGGGAGGGGCCGGGGGTGGGGGTGCTTGCGCTGAACTGGACCAGCGTGGCGCTCACACCCCCACCTCCAACTCCTCCCCACAAGGCGGAGGAGAGCTCACGCTGCGCCCTTCATTCCCGACTTGCGCAAGCCAAAAGCAAGCTCCTGGCATGATGGGATCTGCGGGAGGCGGAGAGCCCTACGCGACCAGCTTCCGGTAGAGGTGCCAGGTCGTGTGGCCCAGAACCGGAAGCGCCACGAGAAGGCCGAGGAAGACAGGCAGGGATGCGACGAAGAGCAGGAGCACGATGCACAGGCCCCAGCCCAGCATCGGCAGCGGATTGCTGAAGACGGAGCCCACGCTGGCAATCATCGCCGTGATGAAATCCACCTCGCGGTCGAGGAGAAGCGGAAACGAGACGACGGTGATGGAGAAGGTGACGATGGCGAGCACGCCGCCGATCACATGCCCCACGGCGAGGAAGGCCAGCCCCTCGGGCGTGGTGAAGAGGATGCCCGGAAACGCACCCGCCGGAAGGCCATGCAGCCCGCAGAACAGGGCAATCAGAAGCCGGACCTGATAATCCAGATGATGAACAGGAAGACGGTGACGAAGGCCATCCAGGAGATTTCCTTGGCGCCCTGCGCATAGATCGCCTTGAAGACGGTGGACCAGGATGGCCGCTCTCCGCGCTCGCGAAGCCTGCTGACCTCGTAGAGTCCGACGGCCACGAAGGGACCGATCAGCGCGAAGCCGGCGGCGAGGGGATAGACCAGATAAAGAAGATCCCACCAGAAGGCGCAGGCGAGAATGGCGAGCCCTCCGAGGGCGTAGAGGCCGCCGAAGAACAGCCCATAGGCCGGATAGGCCTGGAAATCCCGCAGCCCCGCCAAGAGCGCATCGACGATGTCGGCAAAGCCGATCCGGCGGATCGCGAGGTCCCGGCGCTGGCCGGGCGTGGTGACTGGAGTATCCTGGCTCATGCGATCCCTCCCTCATGCCTGCGATCGCCGGATGACGTGTCCTCAATCGCGGGTGCCGCCGCTGCCTTTGCGGCTTCTTCAGCGAAACGGCACGAATGGGATCATAGCGGAGATCGCAAGGCGATGTCCTATCAGGAATTGTCCTAGTGCGCCGCCGCTTGCAGCAACCGCGCCGCCGCGGCGCGGGCTTCCTCGGTGATCGTCGCGCCGGCGAGCATGCGGGCGATTTCCTCGCGGCGGGGATCGGCCTCTAGGGGCACGACGCGGGTGGCGACCCGGTCGGAGCCGCGCACGCCTTCCTTGGCGATGAGGAAATGGCTCGTGGCCTTGGCGGCGACCTGGGGCGCGTGGGTGACGGCCATGACCTGGACGCGCTGCGCAAGGCGCGCGAGGCGCTGGCCGATGGCGTCCGCCACCGCGCCGCCGACGCCGGTGTCGATCTCGTCGAAGACGAGGGTCGGGGCCGAGCCCTTGTCCGCCAGCACCACCTTCAGCGCCAGCATGAAGCGCGAAAGCTCGCCGCCCGAGGCCACCTTCATGAGGGGGCCGGGCTTGGTGCCGGGATTGGTCTGGGCCCAGAACTCCACCCGCTCGAAACCGGCGGGATCGCGGCTCGTCTCGTCGGTCTGGATATCGGTGATGAACGTCGCCCGTTCGAGCTTGAGGGGCGGCAGCTCCGCCTGAACGGCGGCGTCGAGCGCCTGGGCGGCCTTCCTGCGGCCGGCGGAGAGCGCCTTCGCGGCTTTCACATAGGCGTCGTCGGCGGCCTTGAGCGCCTTTTCCAGGCCCGCAAGCTGCTCCTCGCCCGCATCGATGGCGACAACATCCGCCTCGAAGCGCTGGCGAAGGGCCGCGAGTTCATCGGCAGGAACGTCGTATTTGCGGGCGGCGGCGCGAAGCGCAAAGAGGCGCTCCTCCGTCTGCTCCAGCTCGCGGGGATCGTATTCAGTGGCGCGGATGGCGTCTTCCAGGGCCGCCCTCGCCTCGTCGATGGCGACGAGCGCGGCATCGAGCGCGCGCACGCTCGGATCGACCAAGGCAGGCGCCTGGGCGCTGCGCCGTTCGAGCTTGCGCACGGCGGCGGAGAGTTCGGGGACAGGCGATGCATTGCCCGCAACGGCCTCGTAGGCCTCGTTCAGATCCTGCGCCACCTTCTCGGACTGCATCATCACGACCCGGCGCTCGGCAAGGGTCTCCTCCTCGCCGGGCAGAGGATTGAGCGTCGTCAGCTCCTCCACCGCATGGCGCAGGAAATCGGCCTCCTTGCGGGCCTTCTCGATGCGGTTGCGGTGATCCTGCAGGGCGCCTCTCGCCTCGCGCACGCGCCGCGCCGCCTCGCCGACCGCCTGGACCTCGCCGGCGAGACCGCCGAAAGCGTCGAGGATGGCGCGGTGGGTGACGGGATCGACCAGGGCGCGGTCGTCGTGCTGGCCGTGGATCTCGACCAGGGTCGAGCCTATGGCCCGAAGCACCTGCACGCTCACGGGCTGGTCGTTGACGAAGGCGCGGGTGCGCCCGTCGGCCACCTGGACCCGGCGCAGGATCAGGTCGCCCTCCACGTCGATCTCCGCCTCCGTCGCGATGCGGCGTGCGGGATGGTCGAGCGGGCAGTCGAACACGGCCGTGATCTGGCCCTGGGTTTCCCCATGGCGCACGAGGCTGCCGTCGCCGCGCCCGCCGAGGGCGAGCGCGAAGGCGTCGAGAAGAATGGATTTGCCAGCGCCCGTCTCACCCGTGAGGACGCTGAGCCCTTCATGGAAGTGGAGCTCGAGCCGGTCGATGAGGACGATATCGCGGATCGCGAGCTGGATCAGCATGGAAGTGGGGGTTTTAGGCCCTCTTCTGGCCGACCTGCGGGACGCCGCGGAAGGCCTTGCTGATCCAGGATTCGGAATCCTCGCGCGGCTCGACGCCGCCCTTGGTCAGCAGGGCGTAGGCATCCTTGTACCAGGGGCTGTCGGGGAAGTTGTGCCCGAGCACGGCGGCGGCCGTCTGCGCCTCGCTGACGATGCCCATGGCCATGTAGGCCTCGGTCAGGCGCTCGAGAGCCTCTTCCACGTGGCGGGTCGTCTGGTAGCGTGAGACCACGTGACGGAAGCGGTTGATGGCGCCGGAATAGTTGCGCTTCTGGAGGTAGAAGCGGCCGACCTCCATCTCCTTGCCGGCGAGCTGGTCGCTGGCCACCTGGAGCTTCTTCTTCGCATCCGCCACGTATTCGGAGGACGGATAGCGCTGGACGAGATCCTGCAGCGTCAGGATGGCGCGCTCGGAGGCGGCCTGGTCGCGGGTGATGTCCGGGATCTGATCGTAATAGGCCGAGGCCATCAGATACTGGGCATAGGCCGCGTCCGGAGAGTTGGGATAGCTCTGGAGATAACGCTTGGAGGCGTTGATCGTCTCCTCGTAGAGGCCGCCCTCGTAATTGGCGTAGGCCTCCATGATCAGTCCCTTGCGCGCCCACTCGGAATAGGGGTGCTGCTTGTCGAGACTGGCAAATTTCTTGGCGGCGCCCTCGAAATCCTGCTTCTGGATACGGGCGAGGCCGTCGTTGTAGACCTCCTCCGCCGGAGTGCTCGCGACGATCTCCGGCTTGTAGGTGTCGTCCTTGTCGAACGGGTTGATCGACGACAGGGTGTCGCAACCGGCCAGCAGCATGCCGCATGCGCCGATGATAAGCGCGCGTCCCGCTGCGCCGAAGCCCGAATAAGCCTTCGCGAAAGACATGCCTCGCGGTCCTCCAATAACCGTGCCCGGAATTGTTTAACGATGCACGGAAGGTTCTTTAACCTAAGCGCAGGGAAAGAGCCAACCCCATCCGACAGGCTTTACCCAAGGGTATTGCGAGGGGCCTGCCCGAAATCATGCGGCCAATGGGCGCTTGCCTGCGAAGGCAGCGCCCGAAAATGGCCGAAGAGGTCGTTCGAAGAGGTCGTTCTCAGTGAATTTCCGGAGCGAAGGCCGGCACGGCCACAGAGCCGAGATCGGCATAGGCGCCCTCGCGGCGCGGCACGGCGTCCACGATGGCGTAGTTGGACCGGCTTGCGAACAGGGCCTCGAGGACCGAGAAGTTCAGGCGGTGGCCGCCGCAATAGGAGCGGTAGGTGCCGAGCAGCGGCAGGCCGGCCAGGGAAAGATCGCCGATGGCGTCCAGGAGCTTGTGGCGGACGAACTCGTCGCTGTAGCGCAGGCCTTCCGGGTTGATGATGCCGTCGTCGCCGATGGCCACCGTGTTGTCGAGGGAAGCGCCGAGCGCGAAGCCGGCGCCCCAGAGCTTCTCCACGTCGCGCATGAAGCCGAAGGTGCGGGCCCGGGAGATGTCGCGGCGGAAGACCGACGGGCTGAGGTCGATCATCTTGCGCTGACGGCCGATCACCGGGGTCGGGAAGTCGATCTCAACGTCGAGACGGAAGCTGCGCTCGTTGGGGAGGAGTTCGGCGAAGGCCTTGCCCTGCGTGACGCGGACGGGGCGCAGAACCTTCAGATAGCGGCGGCTCGCATTCTGCATCGCAATGCCGACCTGGTCGATGGCGTCGATGAAGGGAGCGGAGCTGCCGTCGAGGATCGGAACCTCCGGCCCGTCGATTTCGACGAGCACGTTATCGATGCCGAGGCCGGTGAGCGCCGCCATCAGGTGCTCGATGGTCGCCACGGCCCCGCTGTCCCGGTCGCCGATCACAGTGCAGAGCTCGGTCGCGGTGACCGCCAGGTGGCGGGCGTCGATCAGGCGATCCACCCCGCCCGGGAGACCCGTGCGCAGGAAGGCGATGCCGTGGTTCACTTCCGCCGGGTGAAGGATCATCTTCACCTCGTCCCCGGAATGAACTCCGACGCCCACGAGTGTCACGGCGGCGCGAAGCGTGGTCTGCTGGCTCTGCTTCATTATTTTGGACCTCGAATGCCATCACCGCTTGGAGAGGCTCGTCTGCGGTGGGAATGGCTTCCGCTGCTGTGGTTTCTGTGACCGGCAGGCCCCCTTGCAGCCTGCCTTTCGACTTGAGGGCACCATAGTCCCGCTCGCAGGCTAGGCCAAATCACGCTTTTTAACGATGTGTTACAAACTCGACCATTCGCAAGTTATTGATCTTAATGCTTTTTTAACAAATAGACCCCCAGCCGGTCTCCGACTGAGGGCCTCGTCTGTGACAGTGCCGATAGGTCAGTTGGCCTGGCGGCGCAGGAAGGCGGGAATCTCCAGCTGGTCATCCTCCGCGCTCCGCGCAGCCGCAGGCGCCTGGCCCGCAGCGGGACGGTAGCCCTGGGGGGCGGCCGGACGCTTGGCGTATTCCGCATGGACCGAGGACATCTGCGGACGCGGGGCCTCGGGCGCAGGGCGCTGGGCCGCCGGTTCCGCAGGCTGAGCCTCCTCCCGGCCGCGGCCGAAGCCCATGGTGGTGAGCCTCTGAATCAGCGACGGCTTGTGGGCCTGGGAAGGCTCGACCTCGCCGCGGCTGGCGCGGATCTGGTTCTGGGCCGGAACCGGCAGCTCGTCGATTCGCGGCATCCGGGCCGGGCGCACGGCCCGCTCCGCCTGCGGCGGGATGAAGGCGCCCTGCTCCATGGGCTCCTCCTCGAAGGCCGCCTGAGGAGCCGCCGGGGGCTCATAGGCCATGGCCGGCTTCGGCTGGGTCGGCGTGAGGACCACCTCGTCGCGAATCACGGGCTGCGGGGCAGGCTCCACCGGGGTTGCCAGGGAGACCGGCGCGACCGGCGCAGGCATCGGAGTCGCCTGAGGCAGGACGGGGGTCGCCCTCACCGGCTCGGCCTGGGGCGTGGCGCGAAAGGTGGGAACGGGCTGGGTATGGGTGGCGCGGGCGCGGGCCTCGGCCCGGAGACGCTCGGCCACCTCGGAGATCCGCTGCTCGGTTGCAGACAGGTCCGCGCCGTTCTCGACGAGCGCATGGTCGATGCCGGTCGCGACGACGGAGACGCGGATGATTCCCTCCAGGCTCTCGTCGAAGGTCGCGCCGAGGATGATGTTGGCATCCTGGTCCACTTCCTCGCGGATGCGGGTGGCGGCCTCATCGAGTTCGTAGAGGGTGAGATCGTTGCCGCCGGTGATGGAGATCAGCAGGCCGCGCGCGCCCTTCATCGACACGTCGTCGAGGAGCGGGTTGGCGATGGCGGCCTCGGCCGCGCGCATGGCGCGCTTCTCGCCGGAGGCTTCGCCCGTGCCCATCATCGCCTTGCCCATGCCGCGCATCACGGAGCGGACGTCGGCGAAGTCGAGGTTGATCAGGCCTTCCTTCACCATGAGGTCGGTGATGCAGGCGACGCCCGAATAGAGCACCTGGTCGGCCATGGCGAAGGCGTCCGCGAAGGTCGTCTTCTCCGTGGCGACGCGGAAGAGGTTCTGGTTCGGGATGACGATGAGGGTATCGACCGCCTGCTGCAGTTCGGCGATGCCGGCTTCCGCGAGGCGCATGCGGCGCACGCCCTCGAACTGGAACGGCTTCGTGACGACGCCAACCGTCAGTATACCGAGCTCACGAGCCGCCCGGGCGACCACCGGGGCGGCGCCCGTGCCGGTGCCGCCGCCCATGCCGGCGGTGATGAAGACCATGTGCGAGCCCGAGAGCTGATCGCGGATTTCGTCGATCACCTCTTCGGCGGCGGCGCGGCCGACTTCCGGCTGCGAGCCGGCGCCGAGGCCTTCCGTCACCTGGATGCCCATCTGGATCACGCGCGGGGCCTTCGAGGAAGCCAGCGCCTGCGCGTCGGTGTTCGATACCACGAATTCGACGCCCTCCAGACCGGACTCGATCATGTTGTTCACGGCATTTCCGCCGGCGCCGCCGACGCCGAAGACCGTGATGTGCGGCTTGAGTTCCCGGATGTCCGGAGCTTGCAGATTGATTGCCATGACCTATGCCTCTTTGGCCCTTTACCGATAGCGTTTGGCAGACGCTTACCCTTGTTGACTTGTACGCTCCGCAACGGCCCGCCGCGCCGTTGCGGTACTCTTAAAAACTGTCGCGAATCCAGCGGCCCACCCGTGAGAAGTAGCCGTCGGTTCCCGTACCCTGGAACAAGCCGCTGGAACGCGGCTCGAAATATTCGACATGCGCCACCTGGGGATAAACCAGGAGGCCGACCACCGCCGAGAAGGCGGGGCCCTTCGCCGCCTCGGGCAGGCCCTTGATGCCGAGCGGACGCCCGACACGAACCTGTCCCTGAAGAATGCGCCGCGCCGTTTCGGGCAGGCCCACGAGCTGGCTTGCGCCGCCCGTCAGGATGACGCGCCGTCCGGCCTGCGCCGCAAAGCCCGCCGCCCTCAAGCGGTCGCGCACGAGTTCGAGAACCTCCTCGACGCGCGGCTTGATGATCCGCACGAGATGCGACTTCGGCAGATGGTTCGGCACGTCGCGCTCGTCCTCGTCGACCTGCGGAACCGCAATCATGTCGCGCTCGTCCGCGCTCGAAGCGATGGCCGAGCCGTAGAGCGTCTTGAGACGCTCGGCCGCGGAAATGCGGGTCGTGAGACCGCGCGCGATGTCCATGGTCACGTGGTGGCCGCCGACCGCGATGGCGTCGGTGTGGACCATGTGACCGTTCGCGAAGATGCCGACGCTTGTGGTGCCGCCGCCCATGTCGACCACGGCGCAGCCGAGATCCGCCTCGTCGTCGATGAGAGCCGAGAGGCCCGCCGCGTAAGGCGTCGCGATCACAGCCTCGACGCCGAGGTGGCAGCGCTCGACGGCCAGCATCAGGTTGCGCGCGGCCGCCGCTTCCGACGTGACCACATGCAGGTCCACGCCGAGCCGCTCTCCGATCATGCCGGTGGGGTCGACGATGTGATTCTGCGCATCGAGCGAGAAGCCCGTCGGCAGCGCGTGCAGAACGGTCCTGCCCCGGCGCAGATCGTAAGAGGACGCCGCATCGAGCACGCGCTGCAGATCGCCCTCGCCCACGGCCCCGCGCACCGGGATATGCGCATCGAAATGTTCGGAGCCGAGACGGCCGCCGGTGAGGTTGACGATCACCGACTGGATCTCGACCTTCGCCATCCGCTCGGCCGCGTGAACGGCCTGGCGGATCGACGCCTCGGCCGCCTCCAGATCGACGATCACGCCGCCTTTGAGTCCCATGGAGCGCTGGTGGCCGATGCCGAGGATGCGGGCCACGTGCGTGCGGCCATGCAGCGAATCGACATCGTCCGTCGGCTTCAGCTCCGCAACGACGCAGACGACCTTGCTCGTCCCGACATCGAGGACCGAGAGAATGGCGCTCTTGCGCGCGGACAGCGGCTTCAGGCGCGGCGTCAAACCATGACCTGAGAGATTCATGTACCGACCCCCTTGCCGCGCATCGGTTTCTTCTTGAGAGCCTCGGCGCGAGCCGAAGCAGCTTCTTCCGTCAGGCGAACCACGACCCGATCGGCCATGCGCAGATCGATTGCGAGCACGTCCTTCTCCAGGATCTTCTGGTCCTGTTCGAGCTTCACGAGCCTCGCCAGCGCATCGGCTGCTCCGATCTCCGGCAGGCGCACGTCCATGCCGTTGTCCATCTTGAGCGTCCAGCGGCGTCCGGAGACGAGAGTTCCGGCGCGGATGCGGTCCTTCAGCGGGCCTGCGGCCTCGATCAGCGCAAGGTAGTCCTTGCTTCGCGTGTTGGCGCGCTCGCCCACCACGAAGGGCAGGCCGATGAAGCGCGCATCCTGCATCAGGTCGACGACGGTGCCGTCCGCGGCGATGACGAACAACTCGCCATTGAGCTGCCAGATCGCGTGCGGCTCGCGCTCGTTGAGCGAGATGACGAGTTCGTTCGGATAGAGCTTGCGCACCGAGGCGCTCTTGATCATCGGGACGTTCTCGAGGCGCTCACGCACGTCGTTCACGTCGATGAAGGCCAGCGACAGCTTCGGATTGATGCCGGCGGCCAGAAGAACCTCGCTCTCGCGGATCTGCGAAATGCCGGAGATCGTCACCTGTTCGAGGCCGAGGCCCACGGCGCGCCCCAGCGCATGGTGCGGCTCCCCGTGCCTGGCGATGAATTCGTTCAGATGCCCGCCCTGCCAGAGGCCGAGCGTGACGACGGCGGAGAAGAAGCCGAGGGCGAGCCCGGTTCCGAGGAAGCGCGGAACCCGGCGCTCGATGGGTAAGGTGACGGACCGCCCGGGGCGGACGCTCCGGGAGGAGCCGAAGAACGACTTGATTCGGGTAGAACCTGGCCTCCGGCCTCCGGAGGCAGCGCGCGCAACCGCAACGCCGGCCGGGTAGGCCGTCATCGGTTGCAGGTAGCGTCCTCCACCATCCATTGCATAAGCTCGCCAAACGTGTAGCCCGCATGGGCTGCGATTTCTGGCACCAAGCTTGTCTCGGTCATGCCGGGTTGCGTGTTGACCTCGAGAACGACGAGTTCCCCGGTCCCCCCGGGCGTATCGTCGTACCGCAAGTCGGCGCGGCTGATTCCCCGACAGCCGAGCGCTTGATGCGCCGTTAACGCCAACTCTTGGACCTTTTGGTAAATATTCGGTTTAATTTCCGCAGGCAGCACGTGAATGGAGCCGCCCTTCACATACTTTGCGTCGTAATCGTAGAAGACGCCGGTCGCCGGGCGGATGTCGATGACCCCGAGCGCCTTGTCGCCCATGACGGCACAGGTGAGCTCGCGGCCCGCAACATATGATTCGACAAGGACTTCCTCGCCGAAGGCCCAGTCTTCCCGCAGCAGTTCCTGAGGCGGATGGGAGCGGTCCTCGCGCACGATGATGACGCCGACGGAGGAGCCCTCGCTGACCGGCTTGATGACGTAGGGGCCCGGAAGGACATGGCGCCTGGCCGCCTCGAGGCGGTTAACCACCACGCCCCTGGGCACGGGCACGCCGGCAGCGGCCATGACGGTCTTCGCCCTGTCCTTCTGCATGGCGAGCGCCGAGGCGAGGACGCCGGAATGGGTGTAGGGAATTTTCAGGATCTCGAGCAGGCCCTGG
The DNA here is from genome assembly GCF_020866965.1 of Microvirga roseola. Lineage (GTDB taxonomy): Bacteria > Pseudomonadota > Alphaproteobacteria > Rhizobiales > Beijerinckiaceae > Microvirga > Microvirga roseola. Next base: position 77,938 of record NZ_JAJATX010000006.1, on the reverse strand, counting down.
ATCGTGCCGTCCTCGCCCACACGTCCGTGGAGGGCGTTGAACACCACATCCGGCGATGTGGCCTGGAGCACGGTGGCGATGTCGGGCTGCACGTCGATGGGGGTGACCTTGTAGCCCTGCTCTTCCAGGGCTTTCGCACAAGCCCGGCCGGAGGCTAGGCTGACCGTGCGCTCCGCCGACCAGCCGCCGTAAAGGACGGCAACGTGCTTGGCCATAATCCGCTCTCCCCTTGCACCCGGCGCTCCGGCACCGGGACGTTGACGAAGTGATTCGCGCCCGAATCAGGCCTTGGGCAGCCCGACGCGCTTGATCTCCCATTCGAGCTCCACGCCCGAAGTCTCGCGGACCCGGCGGCGCACCTCCTCCCCGAGACCTTCGATCTCGGCGGCGGTGGCCGAACCGTGATTGACGAGGAAGTTGCAGTGCATCTCGGAGACCTGGGCGTCGCCCATGCGAAGGCCCCGGCAGCCGGCGGCGTCGACCAGCTCCCAGGCCTTCTTGCCTGGAGGGTTCTTGAAGGTGGAGCCGCCGGTGCGGGTATTGACCGGCTGGGTGGAGGAGCGCGCCTCGGTGATGGCGTTCATCTCGGCCAGGATCTCGTCCGGATCCCCCGGACGGCCCTCGAACAGCGCCTCGGTGAAGATCACGTCCTCGGGCACGCCGGAATGCCGATAGGTGAAGCCCATCTGCGCATTCGTGTAGGAGACCGCCTCGCCCGTGCGCGTGACGCCCTTGGCTTCCACGAGCACGTCCTTGGTCTCGCCGCCATAAGCCCCGCCGTTCATGCGCAAGGCCCCGCCGATCGCGCCGGGAATGCCGCGCAGGAACGAAAGGCCGGCGATGCCCGCCTCGGCGGCGGCCCGCGCCGCTTTCACGTCGGGAGCGCCCGCGCCCGCGCGGATGCGGCGGCCGGGCTCGACCGACACCTCGGCAAAGCCCTTCCCCAGGCGAATGACGACGCCTTCCAGGCCCCCGTCGCGGATCAGCAGGTTGGAGCCCAGCCCCACCACGAGCACCGGGATCGTCCGGTCGAGATGCTGGAGGAACGTGGCGAGATCGTCCGTGTCGGCTGGCGTGAACAGAACCTGCGCCGGGCCGCCGGTGCGAAACCAGGAGAGCGGAGCCGTCGGCGCATTGGCCTGCAGCTTGCCCCGCAATTCGGGCATGCGCGCTTTGAGTTCGGGAACGATGTCAGGAAACATGCGATACCCCGCGGGCCTCATCCTGAGGAGCGAGCTTGCCTCGCGTCTCGAAGGACGGGGGCGTCTCCAGAGTGCACTGGAAGCGGATTCCTCGTCCTTCGAGACGAGCGCGTAGCGCTCTCCTCAGGATGAGGAAACCTCGGGTCTCCGCGACAATCATCAGGCCGCCTTCTCGCTCAGCGCATCGAGTTCGCCGGGCAGCGCATAAGCCCATTGCGTGATGTTGCCGGCGCCGAGGCAGAGCACGTAATCGCCGGGCTTCGCGATGCCCTTCACGAGGCTGGCGAGGTCTTCCGACTTCTCCAGCGCCATGACGTTGCGGTGGCCGCGGGCCTTCAGGCCCGAGACGAGCCCATCGCGGTCGGCGCCGGGGATCGGCTGCTCGCCCGCGGCGTAGACCGGCGCGACGATGACGGAATCCGCATCGTTGAAGCAGGTGCAGAACTGGTCGAACAGGGACGACAGGCGCGTATAGCGGTGCGGCTGCACGACGGCGATGACGTTGCCGTCCGTGGAAGCGCGGGCCGCCTTGAGCACCGCCGCGATTTCGGTCGGGTGATGGCCGTAATCGTCGAAGACGGTGACGCCGTTCCACTCGCCCGTGCGGGTGAAGCGGCGCTTCACGCCGCCGAAGCCGGCCAGTGCCTTGCGGATCGCATCCGCCGAGACGCCGAGTTCGTGCGCGACCGCAATAGCGGCCGTCGCGTTCAACGCGTTGTGCGCGCCTGGCATCGGCAGGACGAGGTCCTCCAGCTCCTGCCGGAAGCCCGGGCGGCGGTCGCGGATCATCACGCGGAAGCGGTTCTGCCCGCCGCGGGAATCCACGTCCATCAGGCGCACGTCGGCCTGCGGGTTCTCGCCATAGGTGATGATGCGCCGGTCCTCGATGCGGCCCACGAGATCCTGCACCACCGGATGGTCGATGCACATCACCGCGAAGCCGTAGAAGGGGATCGAGTCGATGAAGGAGCGGAAGGCGTCCTTGATCGCATCGAACGTGCCGAAATGGTCGAGATGCTCCGGGTCGATATTGGTGACGACCGCCACGTCCGCCGGAAGCTTGAGGAAGGTGCCGTCGGATTCGTCGGCCTCCACCACCATCCACGCGCCGTCGCCCATGCGGGCATTCGTGCCGTAGGCATTGATGATGCCGCCGTTGATGACGGTGGGATCGAGCCCGCCCGCGTCGAGCAGCGTGGCTACGAGGGAGGTCGTCGTGGTCTTGCCGTGGGTGCCCGCCACCGCGACGCAGGACTTGAAGCGCATGAGTTCGGCCAGCATCTCGGCGCGGCGCACCACCGGCAGGCGACGCTCGCGGGCGACGATCAGCTCCGGGTTGTCGCGCCTGATGGCGGTGGAGACCACCACGATCTCGGCATTCTCCACGTTCTCGGCCTTGTGGCCGATGAAGGTCTTGATGCCTTTGTCGGCGAGGCGCTTGACGTTGTAGTTGTCGGCGGCGTCCGAGCCCTGCACCGTGTAGCCGAGATTGTGCATGACCTCGGCGATGCCGGACATGCCGATGCCGCCGATGCCGATGAAATGAATGGGTCCGAGCTTCGGCGGCAGTTTCATGGGCTTATTCCGTTGTGGTTCGCAGGGACGAGCTGGAGGACGGCCTTGGCGAGGCGCTCGGCCGCATCCGTGATGCTGGCGCTATGTGCGGCAGCGGCGGCCTGGGTCAAGCGCTCAGGCTGTTGACAATAGGAGCGAATTTCATTCGCCAGGCGCTCAGGGGTGAAGTCCGATTGCGGACAAAGGATGGCGGCGCCGATATCGGCCAGGGTCCTGGCATTGGCGGCCTGATCCTGGTCGAGGGAGCCCGGCAGGGGCACGAGGATCGAGGGGCGGCCGATCACGGCGAGCTCTGCCACCGTCGAGGCGCCCGAGCGGGAAATGACGAGATGGGCGTCGGCGATGCGCTGCGGCAGGTCCTTGAAGAAGGGCTCCGCCTCGAAGGCGACGCCGAGCCGCTGGTAATGGGCGCGCACGCGCTCCAGATCCTCGCCCCGCGCCTGCTGGGTGATGACGAGACGGGAGCGGATCTCCTCCGGCAGCAGCTCGATGGCGGGCGGCACCACGTCGCTCATCACCCGCGCGCCCTGGCTGCCGCCGGTGACGAGGAGGCGGAACGGGTCCCCGGCCGAAAGGGCGGGATAGGGCGTTTTTGCCGCTTCCAGCACCGCGGGCCGGATCGGATTGCCGGTCTGGATCACCTGGCCCGGCACCTTGGCCGGAATGCCCTTGATGTCGGCGAAACCCGTCGCGATGAGAGTGGCGCGGCGGGCGAGCAGGCGGTTCGCCCGTCCCATGACCCCGTTCGCCTCATGGATCACCGTCGGCACCTTGAGGAGCGAGGCGGCGATGACGGGCGGAACGGTGGGATAGCCGCCGAAGCCCACGACCGCGTCGGGCTTCATGCCGCGGACGAGGGTCGCGGCCTTGAGCGTGCCCTGGGCCAGGAGAAGGGCGGCCTTCGCCATTTGCGGCACCGAGCGTCCCGATGGGGTGGCTGAAGGGATCTCCACGATCTCGTCCGCCGGGAAGGAGCCCGCATAGGCATTGGCGCGCTTGTCGGTGGCGAGCGCCACACGGCAGCCTTGCGCCTTCAGCACATTGGCAAGGGCCTCCGCCGGGAAGAGGTGGCCGCCGGTTCCGCCGGCGGTGAGCAGGATCAGCGGAGCCGTCATGCGCGCGCCCAGCTCTGGTTGTGCTCCATCATCTCCGCGCGCGGGCGGCGGCGGGTGAGCGCGATCAGGAAGCCCATGCCGAGCGCGAGCGACAGCAGCGACGAGCCGCCATAGGAGATGAAGGGGAGCGTCATGCCCTTGGCGGGCATGAGGTGCACGTTCACCATCATGTTGATGGAGGCCTGCAGGCCGAACATGAGGATGAGGCCCGTGGCCGCGAGGCGGCAGAACGTGTCCTCGTTGCGCCGCGCCAGCATGAGGCCGCGCAGCACGATGAAGGCGAAGAGCGTAAGGAGGAGGAGGCACACGACGATGCCGAACTCCTCCGCCGTGACGGCGAAGATGAAGTCGGTATGGGCGTCGGGGAGAATGCGCTTCACGGTGCCCTCCCCCGGACCGCGCCCGAGCCAGCCGCCGCGGGAGAAGGATTCCATCGCGGTGTCGACCTGGAAGGTATCGCCGGAATCCTTGTCGAGGAAGCGCTCGATGCGGGCGCGCACGTGCGGCAGGAATTCATAGGCCGCGACGATGCCCACGAGCCCCGCGCCGCCGAGCCCCATGACCCAGAACCAGTGCAGGCCCGCCACGAAGAAAAGGCCGCACCACACGATGGTGACGAGCATGGTCTGGCCGAAATCGGGCTGGAGGATGAGCGGGATGATGGTGGCGGGAAGGATCAGCAGCGCCAGCAGCGCCCCCGGCATGTCCTTGTTGCGCGCGCCCTCGGAAAAGGCCCAGGCGGCGAGCACCACGAAGGCGGGCTTCACGAACTCGGAGGGCTGGATGCCGAGCGGGCCGATCATGATCCAGCGATGCGCGCCCTTGATCTCGGGACCGTACTGGAACGCGAGCAGGATCAGCACCATGCCGCCCGCATAGACCAGCAGCGCCAGCCGCCGCAGATGGCGAAGCGACAGGAACGAGACCGTCAGCATGAGGCAGGCCGCCGGAACCAGGAACAGCACCTGGCGATTCACGAAGTGGAAGGTGGAGAGCCCGAGGCGCTCCGCGACGGGCGGCCCGCCCGCCATGAGGAAGACGAGGCCCGACAGCATCAGGATGGCGAGCGCCGCCAGCAGCAGGCGGTCGACCGTCCACCACCAGTCGCTGAAGGGAGAGCGTTCCGCGCGCGATACCATCTCTAAGCCCCCTTGACGTCGATGCCGGGCAAGGCCCGGACCAGATCGCGGAAGTGGTTTCCGCGCACTTCGTAGTTCGGATACTGATCGTAGGATGCGCAGGCGGGCGACAGGAGAACGACCACAGGGCCATTCACGGCCTCTGCATCGCTCGCTACCTGCTCCACCGCCTTGTCGAGCGTGCCGCAGCGGACATAAGGAACGTCGTTCCCAAGCGTCTTTGCGAAGTCTTCCGTCGCCGCGCCGATGAGATAGGCTTTCCTGATCTTCGGGAAGTAGGGCCTCAGCGGCTCGATGCCGCCTTCCTTCGCCTTGCCGCCGAGGATCCAGAGAATGTTGTCAAAGGACTTCAGAGCCTTCTCGGTGGAGTCGGCGTTGGTGGCCTTGGAATCGTTGATGAAGAGCGTCGAGCGGATGCGGCCGACCTCCTCCATGCGGTGGGGAAGACCGGGGAAGGTATGAAGGCCGGACCCGATCTTCTCGCCCGGAATCCCCAAGGCCATCGCGACGGCGACCGCGGCTGCTGCGTTCTGCGCATTATGGGAGCCGCGGAGCGAGCCGATGCCCGAAAGGCTGGCAACCGCGACAGCATCGGATGCCGCTGACTGAACCAGCGTGTCGCCGTCGACAAAGACGCCCTTCACGCTGAAAGGCTCAATCGACACGTAGCTGACATCCACTCCGCGTGCCGAACAGGCCTTGGCAATGGCGCGGCTCATTTCATCGTCGATGCCGACAATGGCCTGCTTCGCCTTCGCGACCAGCCGCTCCTTGATCGCCGCGTAATTCTCCATCGTCCCGTGCCGGTCGAGATGATCCGGCGAGATGTTGAGGAGGACGCCGATGGTGGGGTTGAGCGAGGGTGCCAGATCGATCTGAAATGAGGAGCACTCGATGACGTGGATGCGGTTGTCGGAGGGCGGCTCCAGCGAGAGAATCGCCGTGCCGATATTGCCGCCCATCTGCACGTCGCAGCCTGTCTCGCGCAGCATATGCGCGATCAAAGCCGTCGTGGTGGACTTGCCGTTGGTGCCGGTGATGGCCACGAACGGCGCGTTCGGCGCGATCTTCGCCCGCTCGCGGCAGAACAGCTCGATATCGCCGATGATCTCGACGCCGTTCTCCTTCGCGAGCCTTGCCGACCAGTGCGGCTCGGGATGCGTCAGCGGCACCCCGGGCGAGAGGACGAGAGCGGAAACCTTGGACCAGTCGATCTCGCGCAGGTCGCCCGTCTCGATGCCCTTGGAGGCGGCTTCCGCCATCTTCGCCGGGTTGTCGTCGCAGGCGATCACATGCGCCCCGCCCGCCTTCAGCGCCAAAGCCGTCGCGAGCCCCGACCCGCCGAGGCCGAAGAGAGCAACCGTTTTTTCGGCGAAGGTGGTGACGGGCGTCATCGGCTCACCGCAGCTTCAGGCTTGAAAGGCCGACAAGGGCGAGCACCACGGCAATGATCCAAAACCGGATCACCACCTGCGGCTCGGTCCAGCCGAGCTGCTCGAAATGGTGGTGGATGGGCGCCATCTTGAAGACGCGCTTGCCCGTGAGCTTGAACGACGTGACCTGGATGATGACGGAGAGGATCTCCAGCACGAAGAGGCCGCCGACGACCGCGAGCACGATCTCGTGCTTGGTCGCCACTGCGATCGTGCCAAGAAGGCCGCCCAGCGCCAGCGATCCCGTATCGCCCATGAAGATCTGGGCCGGCGGCGCATTGAACCAGAGGAAGCCGAGACCGGCGCCGATCAATGCGCCGCAGATGACGGCAAGCTCGCCGGTACCCGGCACGAAATTGATCTGCAGGTAATTGGAAAAGACCGCATTGCCCACGAGGTAGGCGATGAAGCCGAAGGTGCCCGCAGCGATCATGACCGGCACGATGGCAAGGCCGTCGAGACCGTCCGTGATGTTGACCGCATTGCCAGCGCCGACGATCACGAAGCTGGCGAACACGATGTAGAACCAGCCGAGATTGAAGATCAGCTCTTTCGAGAAGGGCAGCACCAGCCGGTTGGTGAGGCCGGGCGCATCCACATAGGAAATGATGATGCAGGCCACCGCCGCGATCACGGCCTCGATGGCCAGCCGCGAGCGGCCGGAGAACCCCTTGTGCGACTGCTTCGTCACCTTCAGGTAGTCGTCGTAGAAGCCGATGGCGCCGAAGCCCACCGTGACGAAGATGACGACCCAGACATAGGGGTTCATCAGGTTGGCCCAGAGCAGGGTCGAGACCAGGACGCCCGCCATGATCATCAGACCGCCCATGGTCGGGGTGCCGCGCTTGGTCAGCAGGTGCGTCTGCGGCCCGTCCTCGCGGATCGGCTGGCCCTTGCCCTGGCGCAGGCGCAGGAGCGAGATGATCGACGGGCCGAACAGGAACACGAAGAGCAGCGCCGTCGCCGTCGCCCCGCCGGTGCGGAACGTGATGTAGCGGAAGATATTGAGGGGGCTGAAGTAGGGGCTGAGCTCAGCCAACCAGGTCAACATTCGTCGTTATCCTTTCAGCGCGGAAGCCGCGTGCCCCGCGCCGTAACGTTCTTTCAGAGCCTTGACAACCAGGGCCATCTTCATGCTGAGCGATCCCTTGACCATCACGGCGTCGCCGGGGCGGATGGCGGCGCAGACCGCATCGACCAGCTCGGCCGAGGTCTCCGCTTGGGCGGCGACCTTCGCCTTCGGCAGTTTTTCCACGAGATGAGCCATGAGGGGACCGGCTGCGAAAAGCAGGTCGATTCCGTTCGCCTCGATCACGTCAGCCAAACCCTCATGGAGGCCGGGGCCTTCGCTGCCCAGCTCCTTCATGTCACCCAGCACAGCTAGACGCCGAGCTTGGCGGTTGAGTTCCACCGCGCCCAGATTGGCGAGCGCCGCGCGCACGGAGGCCGGGTTGGCGTTGTAGCTCTCATCGATCAGCAGCGCCTCGCCGTCGCCGATGGAGAGCATGGTCCGCTCGCCTCGCCCGACAGGCGGCTTGAGGTCGGCAAAGGAGAGCGCCACCAGCGCCAGATCAGCGCCAAGGGCATGGGAAGCGGCCAGGACGCTCAAGGAATTCAGCGCGATGTGACGCCCGGGCGTGCCGATCCGGTAGGTCAGCGGCACGCCGAAGACCCGCGCCTCGACGATGGACTGGTCCGGCTTCACGATGATCCGCTCGGCGCGGATATCCGACGCCTCGTGCTCGCCGAAGGTGACGACGCGGCCCGCATTTGACGCGAAGGCATGGGCCTTCATGCGCTCGAAATAGGCGTTGTCGCGGTTGATGACCGCCGTGCCGCCGGGCTCGAGGCCGGAAAAGATCTCGCCCTTGGCGTCGGCAATGCCCCAGAGCGAGGGGAAGAACTCGATATGGACCGGCTCGACGGTGGTGATCACCGCCACATGCGGACGGACCATGCCGGTGAGCGGCAGGATCTCGTGGGCATGGTTCATGCCGATCTCGAACACGCCGAAGGCGCTCTCGCGCGGCATGCGGGCGAGCGTCAGCGGCACGCCCCAATGATTGTTGTAGGAGGCGACGGAGGCATGGGTCGCGCCCTGGCGGGAGAGCGCGAGGCGCATGGCCTCCTTGGTGCCGGTCTTGCCGACGGAGCCGGTGATCGCGACGATCTTGGCGTTGCTGCGCCTGCGCGCTGCACGGCCCAGCTGCCGCATGGCCTCGAGCACGTCCGGCACGACGATGAGCCGGTCCGCATCCTCGAAGCCGGGAGCCTTCTCCTCCGAGACCACGGCGCCCGCCGCGCCCTTCTCCAGGGCGGCGGGCACGAAATCGTGGCCGTCATGCACATCGCCCCTGATGGCGAAGTAGAGATCGCCCGGCTCGAGCGTCCGCGTGTCGATGGATGCGCCGCTGACAGGGGTGCAGGCGCTGCCGACGCGGGCGCCGGTGGCGGCCGCGATCTCGTCCAGGGTCCAAAGGGGCGAACTCATCCCTGCCTCTCCGCAATGGCCGCCCGGACTTCGTCGTGGTCCGAGAACGGCAGGGTCCGGTCGCCGATGATTTGGCCCGTTTCATGGCCTTTGCCCGCCACGACCAGGATATCGCCCGGCTCGAGCTCCTTCACCGCCGTGCGGATCGCGAGGGCCCGGTCCCCGATCTCCCGCGCGCCGGGAGTCCCCTTCATCACCTCGGCGCGGATCGCCGCCGGGTCTTCCGAGCGGGGATTGTCGTCCGTGACGACGACGGCGTCGGCCTTTTCTGCGGCGATGCGGCCCATGAGCGGGCGCTTGCCGCGATCCCGGTCCCCGCCGCAGCCGAGAATGCAGACGAGCCGGCCCCTGGCGAAGGGACGCAGGGCGTCGAGCACATGGGCGAGCGCGTCCGGCTTGTGGGCATAGTCGACGATGCAGAGCGCGCCATCGACTTCGCCGACCTGCTCCAGGCGGCCCTTGACCCCTTTCAGGCCCTTGAAGCCCTCGAAGACCTCGGCAGCCCTCCCCTCGCCTTCCACCGCCAGGACCAGGCCGGCGGCCACAAGGGCGTTCTCGACCTGGAATGCGCCGAGAAGCGGCAGCGAGGTGTGGAAGGTCCGCCCGAAGGCCTCGATGGTGAGGGCCTGGGTGAAGCCTTCGGGCCGCGCCTCCACGAGCCGCAGGGTCTCACCCGTGCTTCCCGTGGTGTGAAGCGGCAGGCCGCGCTCCCCGATGCCGCGCAGGAAGACATCGGCGAAGGGACCGTCGGCATTGACGATGGCGGGCGCATCCCCCGGCACCAAGGTGTCGAAGAGGCGAAGCTTCGCCTTCGCGTAGGCCTCTGTGGTGCCGTGGTAGTCCAGATGATCGCGGCCGAGATTGGTGAAGCCCGCGGCGCGCAACCGCACGCCGTCGAGACGGCGCTGGTCGATGCCGTGCGAGGAGGCTTCCATGGCAAGGCGCGTGACGCCGTCCTTCGCCAGGCGGTCGAGAGTCTCGTGCAGCGAGATCGGATCGGGTGTCGTGAGCGAGCCATAGGCCGCGCCGTCCGAGGTGATGACCCCGAGGGTGCCGAGGCTTGCGGATTTGTAGCCCAGGCCCGCGAAGAGCTGGCGCGTGAAATCCGCAACCGAGCTCTTGCCGCTCGTGCCGGTGACGGCGACGACCTTCTCCGGCTGGCGCGGATGGAAGCGCGCGGCGGCGAGCGCCAGGGAGCGGCGCACGTCCTGCACCCGCACATAGGCGATATCCGCGGCAAGATCGGCAGGACGCTCCGCCTCGCCCGCGATGGCGACTGCACCGGCAGCGGCGGCCTGCGGCACGAAGCTCATGCCGTCGACCTTCGTGCCGGGAACGGCGAAGAAGACGCCGCCCTTCTGCACCTTGCGGCTGTCGGACGCGATGGAGGCGACCGCAAGCGAGGCCTCCGGACGGCCCTGCATCTCCGGCAGAAGATCGACGAGGTGAATGCTGTGGGCGCTCATGGTTTCGATCCCCAGGCGCCGAGGCGCGTCATCAGCGGGAAGGGCTGGACCGGCGGCTCGAAGCGCGGCGGCACGCCGAGCAGCGGCGCGACGCGTTCGATGATGTTTCCCGTCACGGGGCCCGCGTTCCAGCCGGCGGTCGAGAAGCCATAGGTGCCTTCCACCGCCTGCGGCTCGTCCATGATGGTGAGGAACACGTATTTCGGCTTGTCGGCCGGCACGATGGCCGTGAAGGTGGTGAAGTTCTTGTTCTTGGCGTAGCGGCCGTTGACGACCTTCTCGGCCGTGCCGGTCTTGCCGCCCACGAAGAAGCCTGCGATCGAGGCAGAGCCCGCCGAGCCCTGCGGCGTGGAGGCGTTGAGGCGCATCACATAGCGCATCGCCTCGCTGGTCTCGGGCTTGATGACCTGCATGGCGTTCTGGCGCGCCTCTTCCGCCGTGCGCTTGAGGAAGGTCGGCTTGATGAGCACGCCGCCATTGACGAGCGCGCCGACGGCCATGAGCGCCTGGAGCGGCGCGACCGCGAGGCCGTGGCCGAAGGCGATGGTCATGGTGTTGAGCTCGCCCCAGCGCGGCGGGATGATCGGCGCGGCGTTCTCGGGCAGCTCCGTCTCGAGCCGACTGAGCTGGCCCATCTTGCGCAGGAACGCCTTGTGACCCTCGACGCCGATGCCGAGCGCCATGCGCGCCGTGCCGATGTTGGAGGAGTGAACGAACACCTCCGGAGTCGTGAGGATGCGGCGGGTCGCGTGGTAGTCGCCGATGGTGAACTTGCCGTAGCGCAGGCCGGAGCGGGCGTCGAAGGTGGAGTTGATGTTGTACTTGCCGGAATCGAGCGCCATCGCCACCGTCAGCGCCTTGAAGGTCGAGCCCATCTCGAACACGCCGACATTGATCCGGTTGATGTTGTCGTCCTTGAGCGCATCGACCGGGTTGTTCGGGTCGTAGTCCGGCAGCGACACGAGGGCGATGATCTCGCCGGTGTTCACGTCCAGGATGGCGCCGGCGGTGGCCTTGGCCTTGAACTTGGCCATGCCCTTCTGCAGCTCATCGCGCAGCGCATGCTGCACGCGCAGGTCGATGGAGAGCTCGACGGGCTTGAGGTCCTCGGCGGAGATGTTGAAGCCGGCGCCATTGAGGTCCTGCAGGCCCATGCTGTCGATGTATTTCTCGATGCCCGCGATGCCGACATTGTCCACGTTGGCGAAGCCCAGCACGTGGGCAGCCGCCTCGGCATTGGGATAGACGCGCTTGTTCTCGGGCAGGAAGCCGACGCCCGGGATGCCGAGGCGGTGCACTTCCGCCTGCTGGCGCGGGGTGATCTCGCGCTTGACCCAGACGAAGCCCTTTTTGGTGCCGAGCTTGTTGCGCAGATCCGTGGCGTCGAGATCCGGCAGGACGGCGGTGAGCAGCTCGACCGCCTCGTCCTTGTCGATGATGTTGCGCGGCTCGGCAAAGACCGACACCATCTTCACGTCCGTCGCCAGGATCTCGCCGTTGCGGTCGACGATGTTGGGGCGCGCAGCCGAGATCTCGGAGGAGGTCACGCGGCGCACCTCGCTCGTGTTCTCGCTCGTGACCGCGAGGTGGACGAGACGCCCGCCGATCAGGCCGAAGAGGCCGACGAAGCACACGGCCGCAAGGCCCACCCGCGACGTGCTCTTGTCGACGCGCAGGCGGAACAGCTCGCGGGCATGGAAGAGGACGCCGCGCTTCGGCGGATTGTTCGGACCCTTGAGATCGGTATCGGGCTCTTGCAACACGTGGCTTACCGTTTCGGGGTTTGTGTCGTCGGGGTGCGGGCTTCCGAGTTCTTGTCCTTGGGAGTCGAGGTCGGCTCAAGCAGGCCCAGCGCCTCGAGCTTGCGGCCGATCTCGTCCTCGCGCTCGGGCCGGTTCGGCAGGTCCGAGAGGCGGGCGAGCTGCTGGATCTTCAGCGGCTGGAGATCGAGATGCTGGTCGGCGGCCGCCTGGAGCCGGTCGGGCCGGTCGAGATACTGCCATTCCGCCTCGAGCACCGCGATGGCCTCACGCTCGCGCTGCACCTTCGATTTCAGCTTCGCCACCTGCTCGGCATAGTAGAGCGTGTCGTACTTGATGGAATACGCATAGCCCGCCGAAGCGATGAGAGCAGTGATCACAACGAAGTGGAGCAACTTGGTCATCGCCGCCCTCCCCTTTTCTCCGCCGTCTGCGGCAGCTCGGCCAGCATGGTGATGGCGCTCAGGGGCTCCTGAGGCGGCGTATCGGTCCGCGCGCCAGCCCGAAGCTTCGCCGAACGCGCCCGCGGGTTGCGCGCCATTTCCTGCTCGCCCGGACCCACGGGGCCCCTCGTGATCGCATCGAAAGTCGGCTCCGGCGCGGCGGCCGTCGGCAGATGGCGCGATCCCGTCGCCGCGCGCCCCGTGCGGGCCGCGAAGAACTGCTTCACGATCCGGTCTTCGAGGGAGTGGAACGTCACGACCACGAGGCGACCACCCGGCTTGAGAATGCGTTCGGCCGCATGGAGCGCCCGCACAAGCTCGCCGAGTTCGTCGTTGACCGCGATGCGAAGGGCCTGGAAGACCCGCGTCGCGGGATGGATGCCGCCCGGCTCCTGCCGGATCAGGGACGCGACCAGATCCGCCAGCTGGCGCGTGCTCTCGAAGGGCTGCCGGCGTCGCGCCTCGATGATGGCGCGGGCGACCGCGCGGGCGCGCCGCTCCTCGCCGTAATGATAGAAGATGTCGGCCAGCTCGGCCTCGGAGGATTCGTTGATGAGGTCCGCGGCGCTCGGCCCCTCGCGCTCCATGCGCATGTCGAGCGGACCCTCGTTGCGGAACGAGAAGCCGCGTTCGGCCTGGTCGAGCTGCATGGAGGACACGCCGATATCGAGCACCACGCCGTCGGCGGATGGCGCGCCCTGCGCCCGCACGATCTCGTCGAGGTCGCCGAAGCGCCCCGGCACGAGCATGAGACGCTTCTTGAATTTCGCCGTCATGGCCGCGCCGCCGGCGATCGCATCCGGATCCCGGTCGATGGCGATGACCTTGTTCTGGGGATGGCCGTCGAGAATGGCGCGCGTATATCCGCCGGCGCCGAAGGTGCCGTCCACAAAGAGGCCGCCGCGCTTCATATCGAGCGCCTCGCAGACCTCCGCCAGGAGAACGGGAACGTGACGGGTCGGTCCGCCAGCGGCTCCGGCTCCTGGGCCGTCGCCGCGTCCCATCATCGCTCCCGCACTCCTGGTGAGGTGTTCTGCACCATACGTGGCTCCATAACCCGGGTTCCGAGCACTCGCTTCAGGTCTCTGACCTTCGTGCGCGCCTCCTCCAGATGCGCACGGAAGCGCTCGGGTTCCCAAATCTGGAACTTGTGGCCGAGTCCGACGAACGTCACCGCATCCCCGATCCCGGCATGTACTTTCACTGAGTCCGTCAGGATGACACGCCCCTCCGGATCGACCTTGAGAATCTCGCTTGTCCCGAACAATGCCGTCGACAGCTGATCCCGCTCGTCCGAATAAGGCGACAGCGTCGATAAAAACGCATCGATTTCGTTCAGAAGCACATTGCCACCTGCGTCCAAGGCCGGCGCGTCCAGCGCCGGATGCACGTAGAGGCCCTCGAATCCATCCCTGGCCAGCACGGCCCGGAAGGATGCGGGGATCGAGACGCGACCCTTCGAATCCAACTTGTTGGTGAAATTGGACACGAAGCGGTTCATTGGCCGCAGCTCGCGCGCTCCTGATTGTCAGCCCCCCAGCGGACCTGGACGGTCCGCCACCCGAAGCCGGCGGTAACGCTTCAGTCCGAGCGGAGATGCCAGCGTTTCTCGAGCGCTTGACGTCCCCTTCGGAAGACACCGTCGACGGGATGGTTTGGGATAACATGGGATACTATGGTCGTCAACGGAACGGGAATGGGCCGCGGGCCTTCTGGCCCTCGCGCTCCATCAGACGCATTTAGGGTTAATGAATCGTAAGCAGGCCAACGCTTTGGCCTGTTTTTCCGAAGAACGGGGGGCTGTGGATAAAGGGCGTCAGCTGGCCTGTAAGCCGGGTTCTGTATGGCCCAAAGCTGTCGCTCTGGACGTGGCGGCCATTCCTCTGGGACGATCATTGCTGACCGCCTCAAGCAACCAACCCGGACGACGAGCCTGGAAGCAGGCCTGGCGCGAACGCCTGTCGTCCCTATTCGGTTTTGCTCCTGGTGGGGTTTACCTTGCCGTCCGCATTACTGCGTCCGCGGTGCGCTCTTACCGCACCCTTTCACCCTTGCCCTGCATGCAGGGCGGTTTGCTTTCTGTGGCACTTTCCCTGGGGTCGCCCCCGCCGGACGTTATCCGGCACCGTGCTTCCATGGAGCCCGGACTTTCCTCCCCGAGCGAACTCGGAGCGGCCGCCCGGCCAGCTGACCCCCCGGATGTGGTGCACGAGACGGTCCCTCGTCAAGGCCGAAAGGTCAATCGGCGGAAGCCGTAATCACTTTCACTTTGGCGCAATAGGCGCGGGAGGCGTTGGTCATGGTCGTGGTCCGGTGGCCGAACTGGTAGCGCAGGATGGTGCCGCACAGATCGCCGCCGGCCAGCTTGAAGGCTTGGGCAAGGTATTTCAGGCCGAAGCGGAGATTGGTCTCGGCATCCAGAAGCCCGGCCGCGTCCCCCTTGTAGCCGAGGGACTGGGCGGTGCGGATATTGATCTGGGTCAGGCCCATATTCGGTCCGTTGCGGGCACCCGGGTTGTAGCGGCTCTCCAGGCGGATGACGGCGTCGGCGAGTTCGTAGGGAACGCCGTGTTCGGTTGCGAAGCGGACAATCAGAGGCTTGAGGGCAGCGGCCCGGACGGCGTCGGCCTGGCGGGTGCGGGACTTCGCTGGCAACGGATCGGACGGGATCGCAGCCGTCTGCTCGACGTTGAGCTCGCCCTCCTCCGTGGCGGCCGCCTTCTCGCCGGCCTTCGCTTCGTCCACGGCATTCAGGAACGCCTCGGCCTGCTCGGGAGACACGAGGCTCGAGCCCTCGCCTCCCTCCGCCCTCGCATGCGACGCCAGGGCCAGTGCGGCCGCCCCAAGGATCGCGACCGCCAAAGTTCTGAGAAGATGCCGCCAAGTCATAGGTGAGTTTCCAATGGCAATGATCGCGAGGGTCCGCTCGGTGGGGTCCAATTTGGGCGAAGATGTGGCGGGGCATGACGAAACGATGTTCCGATTGTTCTGAACCTTGACAATAAGCGGCTTGGCTTTCAGCTTCTGCCGGCTCGGAAAAGCCTGCCGACAAAGCAGAAAATTTCGGCAACACGCTCGCGCTGCCGAGGAACTCTTTCCCCTCTGAAGAGTTGGCGACAGCGTAAGGTCAAGCTAGGTAGGGCTGGGTGACCTGCAGCCCGACAGACACAGGGAAGCCTCCATGAAAAAGATCATTTCTGCGATTGCCGCCGGTGCCCTCACCCTCTCCGTGGCGGCTTGCAACACTCCCGGCGAGCGTGCAGTCGGCGGCGCGGCCATCGGCGGTCTGGCGGGTGCTGCCATCGGCGGCGCAGCGACCGGTCGTGCAGGCGGCGCCCTTGCCGGTGCGGCCATCGGCGCTGCGGGCGGCGCGATCGTGGGCGCCGGTACGGCTCCGGCCCGCCCGGCCTGCCCCTACGGCGTATATCAGGACGCCTACGGCAACGTCTACTGCCGCTAATCGCGCCTGGCGCGAGAACAGGGGCCGGGAGAAATCCCGGTCCCTTTTCTTTTGCCCGCACCTTTTCTTTTGTCTGTACTTGGGCGTACCACTGAAAAAATGATTCAGTCGATTTGGGGCAAGTTGGGCGGCGCCGGCATCGGGCTCGCACTGGGAGGGCCGATAGGCGCTCTCCTGGGCGGCGTTGCGGGCCATGTGCTGGTGGACCGTGAGGGCGCGCCCTTCGGAAAGCCACCCCGGGACGTCATCTTCACCATGGGTCTGGTCGCGCTCGCCGCCAAGATGGCGAAGGCCGACGGCGTCGTGGTGGATGTGGAGGTGAAGGCCTTCGAACAGATCGTCGAGGTGCCGCCCGCCGAGCATCCCCGGGTGAAGCGCCTGTTCGAGCTCGCCATGCAGACCTCCGACGGGTTCGAGGCCTATGCCCGCCAGATCCGGGAGGAGTTCAAGGACGAGCCCGCCCTGCTCGAGGATGTGGTGGACGGTCTCTTCCACATCGCCAAGGCGGATGAGGCGGTCCATGAGGCCGAGTACATCTACGTCAAAAGCGTTGCGACGATCTTCGCCTTCTCCGATATCGATTTCGAGCGCATTGCCGCCCGTCATGTAAGCCGGGCCGACGATCCCTATCTCATCCTCAAGGCCGAGCGGGGCATGAGCGACGAGGAGCTGAAGCGGCATTACCGGAAGATGGTGATCGAGAACCACCCGGACCGGGAGATCGCCCGCGGGTTGCCGCCGGAGGCGGTGAAGATTGCGACCGAACGGCTCGCCGCCATCAACGCCGCCTGGGAACGGGTCGCCGCCGAGCGGAACATCAGGTGAGAGCATGAGCCCCCCCCTTCACCCCGAAAGTCCTGTTGCCGCGAAGGTGTTTCCTTCGCCCAACCACGGGGAGCGGAAGGACGGCCAGCGCCCCAGCATGCTTATCCTTCACTACACGGGCATGCCGGATGAAGGCGAGGCGCTGCAATGGCTGTGCAATCCGGTCTCGCAGGTCTCCGCCCACTACTTCGTGTTCACGGACGGGCGCGTCCTGCAAATGGTGCCGGAAGCCCGCCGCGCATGGCATGCGGGCGTTTCCTTCTGGGACGGCGAGACGGATATCAATTCCTGCTCCATCGGCATCGAGATCGCCAATCCCGGCCACCCGGGCGGCCTGCCGCCCTTCCCTGACGCACAGATGGACAGCGTGGCGGCGCTGGCGAAGGACATCGTGACCCGCTGGCGCATTCCGGCGACCCGGGTGCTCGGGCATTCGGATGTGGCGCCCGGCCGCAAGGTCGATCCCGGCGAGGCCTTTTCCTGGAAGCGTCTGCACGAGGCGGGCGTCGGTCATTGGGTGCCGCCTGCGGCCATGAGCGACGGGCGCTTCTTCTCCCGCGGCGACCAGGGCATGCCCATCGAGGCGCTCCAAGCGATGCTCGTCATGTACGGCTACGCCGTGAAGATCAACGGCGTGTTCGACGAGGACACGGAAAAGGTGGTCGCCGCCTTCCAGCGCCATTTCAGGCCGGAGCGCGTGGACGGCGTCGCCGACGCCTCGACGATCATGACTCTGCGTGATTTGATCGCAAAGCGCCCGCAAGCGGCCACATGACAAAGAGTTAACTCGAAGCGACCCGGCAATTCAGCCACAATCCCCGCTCATGGACAAAAGGGTCCGTCGGAGGGGCATTTCTCGTGCGTCGCGTCTTTCTAGGGTTGGTCGGTTTTGTCGCCATAGCGGGAACGGCAGGTTTCGTCCTGTGGCAGCCCACGGGCGGCAATGCGTCCGATGCCGCCTACAGGCTCGCCGCCGTGGATCGCGGCCCGCTCACCGCCAGCGTCCGCGCCACGGGCACGCTCAATCCCGTGACGACCGTTCTCGTAGGCTCGCAATTGTCGGGCCAGGTGGTCGAGATCCTGGCTGACTACAACACGCCGGTGAAGGAAGGCCAGGTGGTCGCGCGCCTGAACTCCGAGCAGATCAAGTCGCGGCTCGATGCGGCCCAGGCCGAACTCGCGCAGGCCAGGGCCGACAGGGAGACCAGGAGCGCGCAGATCGCAAAGGCCCGTTCGGCCATCGAACGCTCCGCGGCGCAGGCGGAGGACCTAGCCGCCCAGCGCGACCGCGCGCAGGCGCAGCTCGAAGAGGCGCAGCGCAATCTCGAACGGCAGACGCAGTTGTCGGCCCGCGCCGTCGGCACGCAGGCTGCCCTGGAACAGGCGCAGACGCAGGTGGAGATCCAGAAGGCGAGCCTTGCCTCCGCCACTGCGCAGATCGCCTCGAACAAGGCCGAACTGGAGGGCCTCAAGGCCGATCTGGCACTCGCGGAATCGGGCGTGAAATCGGCGGATGCGGTCATTCTCCAGCGTCAGGCGAAACTGCGCGACCTTGAGATCGATCTCACGCGCACGAACATCAAGTCGCCGGTCGACGGTGTCGTGGTCAAGCGCGACATCGAACTCGGCCAGACGGTCGCCGCGTCGCTTTCCGCCCCCACCCTCTTCACCATCGCCCAGGACCTGAGCGAGATTCATATCCACGCCAATATCGACGAGGCGGATGTGGGCCGCCTGAAACCCGATCAGAGGGTCAGCTTCACGGTCAATGCCTATCCGAACCGCACCTTCGAGGGCACCGTTCGCATGGTTCGCCTCGGAGCCGAGACGGTTCAGAACGTGGTGACCTATACGGCGGTGATCGCCGTCAAGAACAAGGACCTGGCGCTTCTGCCCGGCATGACGGCGAACCTGCAGGTCATCACCGATGAACGCGAGGACGCGCAGCGCATCCCGAACGCGGCGCTGCGCTTCCGTCCTGCCACCTTGGTTGCCGGAGCTCCCCGCGGCGAGGCGCAGGATGGGCAGGCTTCCAGGCGTCCGGTGCGCGGCAGCAAAGCCGCCCGGCCCGCAGCCGAGGAGGGCACCGAAGGTCGCGTGTACCGGCTCGGAGCCGACGGCGCGCCCGAACTCGTGCGCCTGCGCCTCGGCGTGACGGACGGCTCCCATACGGAGGTGCTCCAGGGCGATCTCGATGAAGGCACGGCCGTCATCGTCGGCGGACCGCGCGCGAGCGGGTCCGGAGACGAGAGCGGCCCGGCCGCGCGCTCGCGCCCTCGTCCGCCGCGCCTGTTCTAAAGGAAGCGCTCGTGGCTCTCATCGAAACGCGCGATCTCGGACGGGTCTACAATCTCGACGCCGGCCGCGTCGTGGCGCTCGATCATGTCTCGCTCGATATCGAGAAGGGCGATTTCGTCGCCGTGATGGGTCCGTCGGGCTCCGGCAAATCGACCTTCATGAACCTGATCGGCTGCCTCGACCGGCCGACCGGCGGCCAATACCGGCTCGCGGGCACGGCGGTGGAGAGCCTCGATGCCGACGGGCTCGCCACTTTGCGCAATCGCGAGATCGGCTTCGTCTTCCAGCAGTTCAACCTTCTGCCCCGCGTCGATGCCTTGGGAAATGTGGAACTGCCGATGATCTATGCGGGCTACGACCGCAAGACGCGCCGCGAACGCGCCCTGCAGGCGCTCGGCCGCGTCGGTCTCGCCGAGCGGGCGCATCATCGCCCCATGCAATTGTCCGGCGGCCAGCAGCAGCGCGTCGCCATCGCACGGGCGCTCGTGAACAGTCCGAGCCTGCTCCTTGCCGACGAGCCTACCGGCGCGCTCGACAGCCGCACCGCGAACGAGATCCTCGGCCTGTTCCAGGAGTTGAACCGCGAGGGCGTCACCATCGTGCTCGTGACCCACGATGCGGAGGTGGGCCGCCATGCCCATCGCCTCATCCGCTTCAAGGACGGGCGGGTGATCGAGGATCGCCGGCAGGAACCGGTCGATGCGCGCGACCTCGTGCCGGAGGCGGCCGAATGAGACTGATCGAGGCCATCCGCTCCGCGCTCTCCGCGATCACCGCCAATGCGCTGCGCAGCCTGCTCACCATGCTCGGCATCGTGATCGGCGTCGCCGCCGTCATCGCCATGGTCGCCATCGGCTCCGGCGCGCGCAATCTCGTGGACCAGCAGATCAGGTCGCTGGGCGCCAACCTCGCCATCGTCACGCCCGGAAACGTGACGCAGGGCGGCGCGCGCCTCGGCGCGGGACAGGCCTCGACCCTGACGAACGAGGATGCGGAGGCGATCCGGCACGAGGTCGACGGCGTGGTGGCGGCCGCCCCCTTCGTGCAGGGCTATGCGCATGTGGTGGCGGGCGGCAGCAACTGGGGCACGCGCATCTACGGCATCGACCTCGACTGGTTCTCCGCCCGCGAGTGGGACGTCGCCGACGGCCGCACCTTCGATCCGGAGGAAATCCGCCGCGGCGACATCGTCGTCATCCTCGGACAGACGGTGGCGCGCAATCTCTTCAGCGAGGAGGACCCGATCGATCAGATCGTGCGCGTGCGCAACGTACCCTTCCGCGTCATCGGCGTCATGGCCCCGAAAGGGCAATCGGCCTTCGGCCAGGATCAGGACGACGTGATCTTCGTGCCGCTCGATGCGGGCCGCCGCCGCGTCATCGGCCGCAACTACGCCAAGGACGGCTCCGTCGGTTCCGTCTTCGTGAAATTCGCGAACGAGGAGGATATCGAGCCCGGCATCGAGAGCATGACCGAACTGCTGCGGCAGCGTCACCGCATCATGGGCGAGGAGGACGACTTCTCCATCCGCAACCTGACGGAGATCGCCAATACGGCCTCGGCTTCCGCCAACACGCTCTCCATGCTGCTCGCGGCCGTGGCCGCCGTATCCCTCCTCGTTGGCGGCATCGGCATCATGAACATCATGCTGGTCTCCGTGACCGAGCGCACGCGGGAGATCGGCCTGCGGCTCGCGGTGGGCGCGCGCCCGCGCGACATCCTCAGCCAGTTCCTCATCGAGGCGACGACGCTCTCCACCATCGGCGGAGCCCTGGGGGTGGGCCTCGGGGCAGGCGCGGCCTATCTCGTGGCGCAGCTCGCCGGCTGGCCGTCGCTGGTTTCGACCAACGCCATCATCCTCGCCGTCGGCTTCTCGGCCCTGGTCGGCATCTTCTTCGGCTTCTACCCGGCGCAGCGCGCCGCAAGGCTCGATCCCATCGAGGCTCTGCGGAGGGAGTAACCAATCTACTCCGCCGCCATCGGCCGGTAATTCGCCGGATCGTAGTTGAGGATGGGGCTGAGCCAGCGCTCGACCTCCGCCACGCTCATGCCCTTGCGCGCCGCATAATCCTCCACCTGATCGCGCTCCACCTTGGCGACGCCGAAATAATAGGCCTCCGGATGGGACAGGTAGAGGCCGGAGACCGAGGAGCCCGGCCACATGGCGAAGGACTCGGTGAGCGTCACGCCGATGCGGCGCTCTGCCTCGAGCAGACTGAACAGGGTCGCCTTTTCCGTGTGGTCGGGCTGCGCCGGATAGCCGGGCGCCGGGCGGATGCCCTGATAGGCCTCGCGGATCAGGTCTTCACTGGAGCAGTTTTCGTCGGGCGCATAGGCCCAGAACTCCTTGCGCACGCGCTCATGCATGCGCTCGGCGAAGGCCTCCGCCAGACGATCCGCCAGCGCCTTCACCAGGATGGAGCGGTAATCGTCGTTGGCGCGCTCGAACTTCTCCGCAATGCGCACCTCCTCAATGCCGGAGGTCACCACGAAGCCGCCGACCCAGTCGGGCTTGCCGCTCTCGACGGGAGCAACGAAGTCGGAGAGGCAGACATTCGGCTTGCCGTCGCGCTTGGAGAGCTGCTGGCGCAGGCCGTGGAAGGTGGCGAGGTCCTCCGAGCGGCTCTCGCCCGTGTAGAGGCGGATGTCGTCGCCCATCGCATTGGCGGGCCAGAAGCCGATCACCGCCTTCAGGTTGAGCCAGCGCTCCTCGACGAGGCGCTTGAGCATGGCCTGCGCATCCTCCCAGAGCTGGCGCGCTGCCTCGCCCTGCTTCTCGTCCTCGAGGATCGCCGGGAAGCGGCCCTTTAGCTCCCAGGTCTGGAAGAAGGGCGTCCAGTCGATATAGGGCACGAGCTCCGCCACATCGTAGCTGCGGAACACGCGCGCGCCGGTGAAGGTGGGCTTGGGCGGAGAATAGGAGTCCCAATCGAGCTTCGGACGATTGGCGCGCGCCTTCTCGATGGGCAGGCGCTGCTTGTCGGCTTCTGACCGGGCATGGGCCTCCGCCACCCGGCGGTACTCGGACCTCAGCGTGTCCACATAGCCGTCCTTCATCTCGGACGAGAGGAGGGAGGACACGATGCCGACCGCGCGGCTCGCATCCGTCACATAGACGGCTTGGCCCTTGTGGTAGTTCGGGTGGATCTTCACCGCCGTATGGACACGGCTCGTGGTCGCACCGCCGATGAGCAGCGGAATATCGAATCCCTCGCGCTCCATCTCGCTCGCCACGTGCACCATCTCGTCAAGGGACGGCGTGATGAGGCCGGAGAGGCCGATCACGTCCACCTTCTCCTTGCGCGCGGTCTCCAGGATCTTCTGGGCCGGCACCATCACGCCGAGATCGATGACCTCGTAGTTGTTGCAGGCCAGAACGACCCCGACGATATTCTTGCCGATGTCGTGCACGTCGCCCTTCACGGTCGCCATCAGCACCTTGCCGGCGGCGGAGCGCTCGGTCGAGCCGGACGCCTTCTTCTCCTCCTCCATGAAGGGCATGAGATAGGCGACCGCCTGCTTCATCACGCGGGCGGACTTCACCACCTGCGGCAGGAACATCTTGCCCGCGCCGAAGAGATCGCCCACCACGTTCATGCCCGCCATGAGCGGACCTTCGATTACGTGCAGCGGACGCTCGACCGCCTGGCGCGCCTCCTCCGTATCCTGCTCGATGAACTCGGTGATGCCGTTGACGAGGGCGTGCTCCAGGCGTTTCTCGACCGGCCAGCTCCGCCATTCGAGATCGACGATCCTGGCAGCTCCCGCGCCGTCCCCCTTGAAGCGCGGCGCAGCTTCCAGCAGGCGCTCCGTCGCATCGGGGCGGCGGTTGAGCACCACGTCCTCACAGAGTTCGCGCAGCTCGGGATCGATCTGCTCGTACACGGCGAGCTGGCCCGCATTCACGATGCCCATATCCATGCCGACCTTGATGGCATGGTAGAGGAAGACCGAGTGCATGGCCTCGCGCACCGGCTCGTTGCCGCGGAACGAGAAGGAGAGGTTCGACACGCCGCCCGAGATATGGGCGTGCGGCAGCGTCTCGCGGATGATGCGCGTCGCCTCGATGAAGGCGACGCCGTAGCCATTGTGCTCCTCGATGCCGGTGGCGACCGCGAACACGTTCGGATCGAAGATGATATCCTCCGGCGGGAAACCGACCTGCTCGGTCAGAAGCCTGTAGGCGCGCGTACAGATCTCGACCTTGCGCTCCAGCGTATCCGCCTGACCCTGCTCGTCGAAGGCCATGACGACCACCGCCGCGCCGTAGGAGCGGCAGATCCTCGCCTGCTCCATGAAAGCCGCCTCGCCCTCCTTCATGGAGCTCGAGTTCACGATGGCCTTGCCCTGGATGCACTTCAGCCCCGCCTCGATGACGTGGAACTTGGAGGAATCCACCATCACCGGCACGCGGGCGATATCGGGCTCCGAGGCGACGAGATTGAGGAACTCCACCATCGCCTTCTCGGAATCGAGCAGGCCCTCATCCATGTTGACGTCGATGACCTGCGCCCCGTTCGCCACCTGGTCGCGCGCCACGTCGAGGGCGGCGGCGTAATCGCCGTTGGTGATGAGCTTGCGGAACTTGGCGGAGCCGGTGACGTTCGTGCGCTCGCCCACATTCACGAAAGGAATGTCGGAGGTGAGCGTGAAGGGCTCGAGGCCCGACAGGCGCATGAGCGGTTTCGCCTTCGGAATGCTGCGGGGGGCCTTGCCTGCGACCGCCTCGGCAATGGCGCGGATGTGGTCCGGTGTCGTGCCGCAGCAGCCGCCGACGATGTTGACGAGACCGGCATCGGCGAACTCAGCGAGCATCGAGGCCGTCGCCTCGGGACGCTCGTCGTACATACCGAACTCGTTCGGCAAGCCCGCATTCGGGTAGGCGCAGACGAGCGTATCCGCGACCTTGCCGATTTCCTGGATATGCGCGCGCATCTCCCGCGCGCCGAGCGCGCAGTTGAGGCCGATGGAGAAGGGCTCCGCATGGCGCACAGAATACCAGAAGGCCTCCGGCGTCTGGCCGGAGAGCGTGCGGCCGGACAGATCCGTGATCGTTCCCGAGATCATGATCGGGAGCCTCACGCCCTTCTCGGCGAAGACCTGATGGGTGGCGACGATGGCCGCCTTGGCGTTGAGGGTATCGAAGATCGTCTCGATGAGGATGATCTCCGCTCCGCCGTCGACGAGCCCCCTCACCTGCTCGGCGTATGAATCGCGAACCTGATCGAAGGTCACGGCGCGATAGCCCGGATTGTTCACGTCGGGCGAGATGGAGAGCGTCCGGTTCGTCGGGCCGATCGCGCCTGCCACGAAGTGGCGGCGACCATCTTCAGCTTGCGCTATCAGTGCGGCCTCGCGGGCGAGGCGCGCCCCTTCATAGTTCAGGTCGTAGACGATCTCCTCCATGCCGTAATCGGCCTGGGCGATGGAGGTGCCGGAGAAGGTGTTGGTCTCGACGATGTCCGCGCCGGCGCGGAAATAATCGAGATGCACGGCCCGCACCGCGTCGGGTTGCGTCAGAATGAGCAGGTCATTGTTGCCCTTGACATCGTTCTTCCAGTCCTTGAAGCGCTCGCCGCGAAAATCCTCCTCCGAGAAGCGCGAGCGCTGCAGCTCCGTTCCCATCGCGCCGTCGAGAACGAGGATCCGCTTCGCGGCGGCTTCGCGCAACGCCTTGAGGATTTCGGCGCCATCGGCGGGAGTAGGAGAATACGCGGTCATCTTGTTCTCTTTGTCACTCTGGCTTCTTCGGCCATCCACGCCTCAGGGCGCAGCAAATGGAAATGCCCGGATGAGATCCGGGCACATACAATCTCAGGCAGCCGCTTTCACGCGCTGATCGCGCAGTCCGAGCAGATGGCAGATTGCGTAGACGAGATCGGCGCGGTTCATGGTGTAGAAGTGGAACTCGCAGACGCCCCGGTCGACGAGATCGATCACCTGCTCGGCGGCAACCGCTGCGGCGACGAGCTTTCGCGTCTCCACATCGTTGTCGAGCCCCTCGAAGCGGGCGGCAAGCCAGGAGGGAACGCTCGCGCCGGTCTTGGCCGCGAAATTCGCCGTCTGCTTGAAATTCTGCACGGGCACGATACCGGGCACGATGGGGATGTCGATGCCGCGCGCCCGGACGCGGTCGAGGTGGCGGAAATAGACGTCGTTATCGAAGAAGAATTGGGTGATGGCTCGGTCGGCACCGCAATCGACCTTCTCCTTCAGCACGTCGATATCGGCATCGAGGGACGCGGCCTCCGGATGCTTCTCGGGATAGGCGGAAACGGAAACCTCGAAATCGCCGATGGCCTTGATGCCGGCGACCAGATCGCAGGTCCTCTGGTAGCCATGCGGGTGGGCTTCATAGGCAGCGCCGATGCCGGCCACAGGATCGCCGCGAAGGGCCACCACGTGGCGAACGCCGACATCCCAATAGGAGCGGATCACCTCGTCCCTGGAGGCGGCGACGCAGGTCAGGTGGGCGGCGGGCTTGAGATGGGTCTCCTGCACGAGGCGGGAGACCGTGGCGTGCGTCCGCTCGCGGGTGGAGCCGCCGGCTCCATAGGTGACGGACACGAATTGCGGATCGAGAGGGGCAAGACGCTCGATGGACGACCAGAGGGTCGTCTCCATCTCGGGCGTCTTGGGAGGGAAGAACTCGAAGGAGACCTTGAGCGGACAACAGGGTTGCCGGCTGGGGCGGAGATTGAGCGCGGACATCAGGCGACCTCTCTGTCGGGTTCTGCCAGAGGCCAATCCGTCACCACGCGACGGTCCTGGCCGAGCCAAAGGGAAACGGTGAGATGCTCCTCGCCCTTCTTGGGAGGTGCGATGTCCCGGGTGAGCGTGCAGTCGAGACCGGCCTCGTCGAGCCAGCCTGCGACCTGATCCGGGGCGAAGCCGAGACGGCGGTGGGCCTGGGTCTCGCGCAGGAATTCCAGATTGTGCGGAGCGAAGTCGACGACGAGGATGCGCCCGCCGGGCGCCACGAGGCGCGCCGCCTCGCGAATGGCGCGGGCCGGGTCGTCGAGATAGTGCAGCACCTGATGGATCACGACGAGGTCGAAGGTGTTGCGTGGGAAAGGCGGGGCGTAGATGTCCCCCTGGCGCAGCTCGATTCCGCGCAGCCCCACCTTCTCCAGGTTGGCGCGGGCAACCGAGAGCATGGCGTGGCTGGCATCCAGGCCGACCGTGCGCCGGGCGCGCGGCGCCAGCAGCTGCAGCATGCGGCCGGTGCCGGTGCCGAGATCGACGAGATTGTGGATCGGCTTCGGTCCCAGGGCATCGAGTACCGCAGCCTCGACCACCGCCTCGGGCGCATGGAGCGAGCGGAGGCGGTCCCAATCGGGCGCGAGGCGCGAGAAGAAGGCCTGCGCGGCATGGGAGCGCTGGGCCCGCACGGCCTCGAGACGCGTCCGGTCCTCCAGCAGCTGCGGATCGGACCGGTCGAGATTGTCGAGCATGGGACGGACGATGCGCAGGGCCGCGCCCCGGTCGGTGAGCCGGAAAAAGGCCCAGGCCCCCTCCCGGTGCCGCTCCACGAGGCCCGCCTCGACCAGGAGCTTGAGATGGCGGGAGATGCGCGGCTGGGACTGGCCCAGGATGTCGGTGAGGTCGGAGACGGACAGCTCCCCTTCCGCCAGCAGGGCCAGGACGCGCAGGCGCGTCTCCTCGGCGGCGGCCCGCAGGACGTTCAGGGTCAGGTCCAAAGATGGAGATGCGGTGTCCGGCACGGCCAAATCTCGCTCTTACATATAAAGATATATTTATATGTATTTTGATGCAGGAGCAAGCGCGACCTTTACTTCTTTTCCTGCCGGGACGGCAGTCCGCCCTCCTTCAGGAGAGCGGCTTGGTGCGTCGGGGAGGATCGTTCGCCGGTCCGCGGACCGCGCGCGGGCTTACCGGAACGGCGGCTCGTCGAAGCTGCGCAGCTTGCGCGAATGGAGGGACGAGCGCTGGCCGCGCAGGATGTCGAGGGCGGAAAGCCCGATCATCAGGTGCTCGCTGACGGCGCGCTCGTAGAAGGCGTTGGCGGCCCCCGGGAGCTTGATCTCCCCGTGCAGCGGCTTGTCCGACACGCACAGCAGCGTCCCATAGGGCACGCGCAGGCGGTAGCCCTGGGCCGCGATGGTGCCGCTTTCCATGTCCACGGCGATGGCGCGCGAGAGATTGATCTGCCGGCGCTCCTGGCTCCAGCGCAGTTCCCAGTTGCGGTCGTCGTAGGTCACGACCGTGCCGGTGCGCAGCCGCCTCTTCAGCTCCTCGCCGCGTTCGCCGGTGACCTGGACCGCGGCCTCCTGCAAGGCGACCTGGATCTCCGCGAGGGCCGGCAGGGGGATCTCCGGCGGCAGGGCGCCGTCCAGGATGCGGTCGCGCCGCAGATAGGCGTGGGCGAGGACATAATCGCCGATCGACTGGGACTGACGCAGCCCTCCGCAATGTCCCACCATGAGCCAGCAATGGGGGCGCAGGACCGCGAGATGATCGGTGATGTTCTTCGCGTTCGACGGGCCGACGCCGATATTGACGAGCGTCACCCCCTGCCCGTCCTTGCGCAGCAGGTGATAGGCCGGCATCTGGAACCGGTGCCAGGGCGAGGAGCCGATGAGATCCTCGACGGCGGCTTCGTCGAGCCCGCGCTCGATGGCGACGCCGCCCGGCAGGATGAGCTTGGTATATGGCCCGTTCTCGTCCGCCAGCTCCTTCACCGCCCAGCGGATGAACTGGTCCACATAGCGGTGGTAGTTGGTGAGCAGGATCCAGGGCTGAACCGAGCGCCAGTCGCTGCCGGTGTAGTGGACGAGGCGGCGGAGCGAATAATCCACCCGCGCCGCATCGAAGAGCGAGAGGGGACGCGGCTCGCCCTCACGGAAGATCCAGGTGCCGTCGGCGATCTCGTCGCCGACCTTGGCGAGAAGCGGCGTCGGGAAATGCTGGGCGAGCTCGGAGGCTGAATGCGCCCCCCGCCCCAGCTCATCGCCGCGTTCGAAGACATAAGGATAGGGAATTTCCTGATCGCTGACCCCGACCTCCACGGTCGCCCCGTAATCCTTCACGAGATAGTGCAGCTGTTCGAGCAGGTAGTTCCTGAAGAAGGAAGGCTGGGTGATGGTGATGGCGTAGGTGCCCGGCCCCTGGAACTTGGCATAGGCCCGCTGCTTCACCGGCGGCACCGAGGTCGCCCGGTAGTCGAGGCGCAGTTCCGGATAGCGGAAGCGGGATCGCTCGGCCGGCGTCGGGGCCGTTCCCGTGGCGAAGAAGTGCTCCAGAGCCTGGCGTTGCGCCTCGATGGCGCTGTCATGGAGCTGAATGAGCCGCTCGACGGCTTCTTCGGGAGTGGCGACGGACTTGAAGGCTGAAAGCTGATCGGCGGGCACGGAATGTCTCTTCTTCTATCTCGTGCCTCAAGGGTCATACACTGTTTCGTGCCAGAACCCAACCGGCATCATCGGGTTCCCCGGGATTGCCACCCAAAAGAAAAAGGCGGATCGGCATTCTAGCGCCGCCTCCGCCTCTCTCAACGATGGCTTTCTCGGGCTGAACTACCGCGAGAACTTCTTGTACTTGATCCGGTGCGGGATCGTGGAATCGGTGCCGAGGCGGCGCTTCTTGTCCTCCTCGTAATCCGCGAAGTTGCCCTCGAACCATTCCACATGGCTGTCGCCCTCGAAGGCCAGGATATGGGTGGCGATGCGGTCGAGGAACCAGCGGTCGTGGCTGATGATGACGGCGCAGCCGGCGTAGTCCTCCAGCGCCTCCTCGAGCGCCCGCAGGGTATCCACGTCCAGGTCGTTGGTCGGCTCGTCGAGGAGCAGAACGTTCGCGCCGGACTTCAGGATCTTGGCGAGGTGAACGCGGTTGCGTTCGCCGCCCGAGAGCACGCCGACCTTCTTCTGCTGGTCGGAACCCTTGAAGTTGAAGGCCGAGCAATAGGCGCGGGCGTTGATCTCGCGCTTGCCGAGGTAGAGCATCTCGTTGCCGCCCGAGATTTCCTCGTAGAGCGATTTGCTGGCGTCGAGCGTATCACGACTCTGGTCCACGTAGCCGAGCTTCACGGTCTCGCCGATCTCGATCCGGCCCTCGTCCGGCTGCTCCTGGCCCGTGATCATGCGGAACAGCGTCGTCTTACCGGCGCCGTTCGGGCCGATGATTCCGACGATGCCGCCCGGCGGCAGCTTGAAGGAGAGGCCGTCGATGAGGAGCTTGTCGCCGAAGGCCTTCTTGAGGCCGTCGAACTCGATGACGTTGTTGCCCAGGCGCTCCGCGATGGGGATGACGATCTGGGCCGTGGTCGGGCCCTTCTCGTTGGCCTTGGCCACGAGTTCCTCGTAGCGCTGGATACGGGCCTTCGACTTGGCCTGGCGGGCCTTGGGCGAAGCCGATACCCATTCGCGCTCGCGCTCAATGGTGCGCCGGTGGGCCTCGTCCTCACGCCCTTCCTGCTCGAGGCGCTTCTGCTTCTGCTCGAGCCAGGACGAGTAATTGCCCTCGTAGGGAATGCCCCGGCCGCGGTCGAGTTCGAGAATCCAGCCCGTCACGTTGTCGAGGAAGTAGCGGTCGTGGGTGACGATCAGGATCGCGCCCGGATAGGTGCGCAGGTGCCCTTCGAGCCAGGCGGTGGTCTCGGCGTCCAGGTGGTTGGTCGGCTCGTCGAGGAGGAGCAGCTCCGGCTGCTCCAGGAGCAGCTTGCACAGGGCCACGCGGCGGCGCTCGCCGCCCGAGAGCTTGTCCACGGCCCAGTCGTCCGGCGGGCAGCGGAGCGCATCCATGGCCTGATCGACCTGGGAATCGAGATCCCACAGGCCCTTGGCCTCGATCTCGTCCTGGAGACGGGTCATCTCGTCCGCCGTCTCCTCGGAATAGTTCATGGCGAGTTCGTTGTAGCGGTCGAGGATCGCCTTCTTGGCGGCCACGCCCTCCATGACGTTCTCGCGGACATTCTTGGACGGATCCAGCTGGGGCTCCTGCGGCAGGTAGCCGACCCGCGCGCCCTCGGCCACCCAGCCTTCGCCGTTCCAGTCCGTGTCGATGCCGGCCATGATGCGAAGGAGGGTCGACTTACCCGCGCCGTTGACGCCGAGCACGCCGATCTTGGCGTCCGGGTAGAAGGACAGATGGACATTGTCCAAGACCTTCTTGCCACCAGAATAGGTCTTGGTGAGGCCACGCATGTGGTAGATGAACTGACGGGACACGGGAAAAGCCCTGCTTGAAGATGGTCGTGTTGCGGGAGTTGGACGTCAGTTAGCAGGGGCTGACGGCGGGGGCAAGGCGGGCGGATGTCGCCGCTTTTCCCTTTCCCTCGCGTAGAAGGGAAAAGCGGTCGAAGCTCAAAGCCCGAACGGATAGGTCTCCAGCATGCCCTGCCCATGAGCTTTCGTGAGCGGCGTCACGGCCTTGGTCTCCTCGAACCAGACGAAGGCGTCGAACTGCTCGGCCATGACGGCCTCGAAATAGTGGCTGTAAAGCTCCGTCTCCGGGCGATAGACGACCCCGATCGCGCGCTCCAGGCGGGGCCGGGAGAGAACCTCCGTCAGGTCGGCCTGGCCGTTGTCGCGCCAGTCGGTGAGGAAGGTCCCCAGGCCGGTGTCGCGAAAGATCCTCTCGTGGCTGTCGGACCGGGCGGGGAGAACGGTCTTGACCTCCATGGGCTCGCCCCAGTCGCTGGCTGCCGCCACCGTGCCGCGGTCCGTGCCGAAGCCGATCAGGACGGCCTCGTCCCGGTAGGCCTTGCGGCAGAGTTCGCCGATATTGAACTCCCCCTGCCATCCCATGGCCGTCGCCGAGGCGTCGCCGATATGGGAGTTGTGCGCCCAGATGATGGCCTTCGCGTTCTCCCGGCGGGCGAGCAGGCTCTGGAGTGTGTCGAACATGTGCCGGTCGCGCAGGTTCCAGGACTCCGTCGCGCCCTCATACATGATCCTGTAGTAGTGCTCCGCCGCGTGGACGATCTTAGCGTTCTGGACGGCGTCGAAGAACTCCTCGCCGCCGTCGGCCTCAAGGTACTCCATCCGTTTGTCGAGCATGGACTGGAGCTGGGTGAGCAGCGCCTGGTCGCAGGGTTTCTTCTGCCCGGTCAGGACGGCCCGCCCGTAGCGCGCCGGGTCCGACTGCCACGGGCTGAGGCAGCCGTAGCGCCCCCGTGCATCCTGTGCGGCCTCAGGATCGACGGTGTCGAGATACTCCAGAACGGCCCGGATGGACGAGTTGAGGCTGTAGATGTCGAGGCCCCGGAACTCGGCCCGCTCGTCCTCCGGCCGATCCCGGTTGTAGTCGCGCATCCAGTTGACGAAATCGGCGACTTCCTCGTTGCGCCACATCCAGGTCGGAAAACGCAGGAAGGCGGCATCGTCCCCGTCGGGCACATGCCTGTGCCGCACATAGGCATCGATCCGCGCGGCATCGGGCCAGTCGGCCTCGACGGCGACGATGTTGAAGCCGTGATGCTCGACCAGCCGCTTCGTGATGGCAGCCCGGGCGCGGTAGAATTCCGACGTGCCGTGGGTTGCCTCGCCCAGGAGCACGACCTTGGCATCCCCGAACCGGTCGAAGAGGGCCCCGAAGGCTGCCTCGTCCGACAGGGGCGGCAGGGTCTCGCCCTGTTCGCGCACAAGGTCGACGGCCTCCTTGATGGAGGCTTCGTTCTCGCTCTGCTTCCAGGAAAAACGGGCCATGGCCGCACCTCCGAAAAGGACCCCGGCCGCCACCGGCCGGACCTCGCGGACAAACGAGTGCGGGACTCGGCTGGTTCCCGCTCGCAGGCCTAAAACAAAACGGCCGGGGAAGATCCCCGGCCGCGGCGGCTCCGCTGGTGCAGATCAATAGTAGAAATAGAAGTGATCGGCCTTCAGATCCTTGAGCCTGACGTTGAGCAGGGTCAGCGGGTTGTCGCCCTTGAGCCACTCGCCCGTTCCCAGATCCATGACGACGTTCTTGCCCACCTGCTTCATGTGCGGCTTGAGCGTTTCGAAGTCGACGATGCCGGAATGGTTGATGTTGTGGCGGATGAGGAGCATCTCGTTCTGGTAGACCTTGAAGTCCTGGACGATGTCCTGGCCCATGTCCGAATTGAACACGTAGCGGTCGGCGCCAGAGCCGCCCCAGAGCCTGTCATTGCCGGCGCCGGGATCGAGAACGTCGTCCCCGGCCCCACCCCAGATCTGGTCATCGCCGAACCAGCCCAGGACCACGTCCTTGCCGGAGCCGCCATAGAGCTTGTCGCTGCCGTTCTCGCCCTCGATCATGTCGTCGCCGGCGCCGCCCTGGAGGAGGTCGTCGCCTTCGCCGCCGGTAATCTGGTCGTCGTCGGCATCGCCATAGAGCCTGTCGTTGCCCTCGCCGCCGTCGAGGAGGTCGTAGCCGTTGCCGCCACGGACGATGTCGTTGCCTTCATCGCCGTAGAGCATGTCGTCGCCCTCCTCGCCGCGAACCTGGTCGTTGCCCAGGCCGCCCAGAAGGATGTCCGATCCTGCGCCGCCATAGAGCCGGTCGCCGCCGTAGATGCCGTTATTGCCTGCGCCGCCGTCGACGATGTCGTCGCCGGCATCGCCATAGAGCCTGTCGTTGCCGCCCAGCCCGCTGATGGTGTCGCTGCCCTCGAGAGCCCTGATCGTGTTGGCCCTGTCGGTCCCGGTGATCTCGTCATCGCCGGGAGAGGGCGAGGTCGAGGGGCCCGTGTCCCCCTGGCCGTTGAACACGAACCATTCCGCGGCAGGGGTTGCCGCGGTGAGGACGGTCAGGCTGCCGCCATCGGCGAAGGCGATCCGATAGCCGCCCTCGATGGCTGTGATCGTCAGGTCGTCGAAGTCCTCGGCGCCCGTGTCGTTGAGGCGGATCCGGTCGCCCTGGGAGGCGTCGAAATCGGCGACGATGTCCGCGTCATCGCCGCCCGCATAGACGAAGACATCCGCGCCTGCGCCGCCGGTCAGCGTATCATGGTTGAAGCCGCCCAGGATGACTTCGGCGGCGACTGTGCCGACGAGATTGCGCCCTTTGATGGAAGTGGGATTCTTGAAGTATTGCTCGACTAGGTCATCGGCCAGCTTGCCATGGGTGTAGTACCCGTCGTCCGGGCTCGGGTCGGCCGGAAGCTGCCCGGCATCGTAGTTCCACAGCCAGTAGCCGCCGACCCAGCCCTCGTTGGCCCGGTCGGTGATGATCTTGTAGAAGGCCTCGAACATACGAACCTGCTCGACCTCGTCGACGCGACCGCTGCGCCACGTCCACGGGTCGTAGTTGCTGCCGTCGAGGCTGCGGAAGCCCGTCTCGGTGAAGATCAGCTTCTTGCCCGCCTGTTCGGCAATCCGCTGCAGCTCCTCGATGGCGGAGATGTTCTCGCCGAACCGGTCGACGATCGGCTGGCTGACATGCCCGAACTGGGACGGCTTCGTCCAGGCATCGATCAGCTGCTGCACCGTCGGGTTCGGGCTGTCGGTGAAGCTGATATAGGGGTTGGCGCCGACGTAATCGAGCGCATCCCAGAAGCCGACATGGAGCGCCTCCGTCCAGGTGGCGGCATAGGTCAGCTTGTCGGTGTAGCCCACCTCCTCGCGGATGGCCTTGATGATGTCCTTCCAGTGCTCCGTGAAGCGGGGATGGGTCATGCTCTCGCATTCGTTTCCGATCGCGAAAGCCGTTACTCCCTGCTCCTTCGCAAGCCGCGCATAGTGGAGCACGGACTCCTTGTAGGACGCGAACCACGCATCGCCGAACTCCATCCACTCCGCCTCGGTCGGAGGCGATCCGTCCGGGTGATTGGGCGGGCCGATGAGAGCATTCCAGTCGGCATTCTGGATGTTCACATGCAGCTTGAAGATGACTTCCAGACCGCGAGCCTTCGCCTGGGAAATGGCCTCGCGGATGGAGCCGTCGCTTTCCGTACGGGGAGCATCGTCGGTGTTGTAGCCGCCGGGATCGCTGTTGTCGCGATAGACCCGGGTCGAGCTCAGGCTATCCATATAGACGGTCGGAACGATCACGACCTGGGAGGCGCCGTCGCCCTGGATCAGATCGAGATTCGCCTGCGTCCAAGGCATCCGGTAATTGCCGTCCCACCAGGAGGGAAGGCTCTCGGCCTGGAAATCGAATAAGCTCGGCATTTGGTTAGGCCCCTACGGTCTCGGCTGCGCCGTTTCAGCGCGTATTATGCAGATAATACTAAATAACGTTTGCAGGGGGTCTCGCAAGCGCGAAAAGAGCGCTCAGAGTTAAGGTTTTCTTGCCGGGCAAGGTCGGCGGAAGTATTGACCCAAGGAGAGGAAAGTGAGCGCAAGCGCTCTGCTGCTCCGGAATTTCCCTGAAAACATGAGCTTGTTTAGCCGAATACTTCCGGGCACCGGCCGCTCAGGGCATGGCGAAGGCAGCTCGTGGCGCGATGCACATGCCTCGCGCCGGAAGCGCGCCGGGCTGGCGCGCCTTTCCCGTTCCAGACTGGCTCTCAAGGGCCGACTCAGGCGGTCGCGGCCATGATCGCGGCGAAGGCCTCCTCGGCTGCGACCACGGTGGCCATCTGCACCGTATGGGCGAAGCGGTAGGCCTCGCCATAGATCGTCTCGTCGGGGAACTCGGTGATGAGGGTCAGCGGCGTGGGATGTCGCTCCTCCGCCGTGATGAGGCAGGGCACGTCGTTGATGATCTCGTAGGGCGTGCCGCCCGAGTGGATGGAGCAGATCTCGATCTGACGCCGGTTGAACTCCGCCAGTCCCGGAACAGCAGAGAGACCCTTCGTCACCGCCTCGACCAGCGTCCTCGCCGGACCGGCCCAGGACGGGTGGTGCCGCATGATGAGGAAGAAGCCCTTCGGAATCGTCCAGAGTTCGAATCCGCGCGGGAGATAGCCCGTGAAGGGCCGCGTCCATTCATGGGCCGGATAGCCGTGGAGATTGACGTGCAGCTTCGCACCGGAGAGTTCCAGCGCCTGGTTGCGCGCGCCGATCTCGTAGAGCGGCTCGCCGCGCCCGAATTCCAGGTCGTTGCCCAGCGAAGTGTAGCGCGCCGCATGGTGCATGTGGCGCGGGTTGGCCTCGCAGAGCCGTCCGTGAAGTGCGTATCCGTCGGGATTCTCGACCGGGATGAAGGCGACGTTCGTCTCCGGATTGGCGAGCAGTCGGCGCATGGCCCGGAACGCGCCGACGGGCGCCGAGGTCTCGTTCGCGTGCTGGCCGCTCGTGAGGAGAACCGCCGGGCGGGAGCCCGCGCGGTAGATCCCGCGCACCGGCCGCCCCTCGCGGGAGATGCCCTCGAAGGTCTCGCCCGGCAATTCCGCCAGTTCCCGATGGATCTGCGCGAGGCCGGGTGCGGCCTCCGCCGTCTCGAGATCCTGCTCGGGCCTTGCCGGATCCTTCGGCCGTCCGAAGGGGAGAAGCTCCACGCGCACCTGGGCATCGCCCTCGCCTGCCCGGATGTCCGGCACGATCTGTCCCGGCTGCAGGCTGCGGTCCTCGGGCGGACGGCCCGAACGGTGCTTGAAGAATTCGAGCGCCGAAAAATAGAAATCCTCGTGTAGCGCCTCGCGGGTGCTCATGACCTCGTCGCCGAAATCGAGGGCCCGCTCAATGCCGGGCATCACGACCTCGATGGCGAGCGTCTCGGCATAGGGCTCCTCGGCGGGCCATTCGTGTGACGTGATCGCGGCCATCACCTTGTGGAAGACGATCTCCGCTTCCGTCTCCAGCGGCTCGTCGACATCCGGCTCCCCTTGGGGACGCCCCGTCGCCTTCAGCCAGCCGGCCGGCGTCAGGTCGACCTGGTCCAGGTGATTGGTGCGCAGGCGGTTCGGCGCGAAGACGGAGTGATCGACGAAACGGCCGTCCTGGTACTCCGCCTCGATCCGGTAGGTCAGATCCGCCACGCCGGGTTCGAAGGCAGTCTCGACGCCCTGGAGCAAGGCCGCGAGCGGATAGGCCTCCGACAGGAAGCGCAGGCGCGCGGCCTTCTCGTGCACAGGGTAGCGCACGACGACGCGCCTGAGCCCGGCCGTCTCGATCTCCTCGAGGAAGGCGTGGACCAGGGGCTTGTAGGCGCTGCGCAGCCGCGCCTCAATGCCCATTTCGGACAGAACGGCCTGCGCGGCGCGCCGCGCCGCCTCGTCCTCGAAGAGCCAGGCCTCCAGCCGGACGCCGCGGTTTTCCGGCTTGGCCCAGCCGCGCACGAGAATGTCGAGGGTCCTTGGGATCCTCTCGTCGAGAAGAACGGTCATTTCGAGGTCTGTCCTGTCGGATCGAGATAGTCGCGCAGCCAGTCGCCCAGAAGATTCAGGCCGAGCACGGTGAACATGATGGCGAGCCCCGGAAAGACGCTGACCCACCATGCGGTCTGGAGATAGGTGCGCCCGTCCGCCAGCATGCCGCCCCAGCTCGGGATCAGCGGATCGACGCCGAGCCCGAGGAAGGTCAGGCTGCTCTCAAGCAGGATGTTGTTGGCCACGTTCAGGGTCATGAGAATGACGATGGGGCCGAGCACGTTGGGCAGGATATGGGCGAAGATGATGCGCCCGCTTCCGACGCCGATGGCGCGGGAGGAGAGGATGAACTCCCGCTCCCGCAGGGCCAGCACGGAGCCGCGCACGAGCCGGGCATACTGCACCCACTGCGTGACGATCATGACGAGGATGACCTTGTCGATGCCCGCCCCCAGGACGGCCAGGAACATGATCGCGACGAGGATGAAGGGGAGCGCGAGCTGAATGTCGACGAAGCGCATCAGCACGATCTCGGTAATGCCGCGATGGTATCCGGCCACCAGACCGACAAGGGTGCCGATCGTGACGGCGCCGAGCACGGAGACGACGCCGACGGTGAGCGAAATTCGCCCGCCGACGATGACGCGGGCCAGCACGTCCCGCCCGAGCGGATCGGTGCCGAGGATGTGGTCCCAGCTCTGGAACGGCGGAATGAGGCGGGCCATGAGGTCCATGCTCTCGCCCCCGTCCGGAAACAGGATCGGCGAAAGGAGCACCGCCAGGGTAATTCCGCCCGCAAAGAGGATGCCGAGGACGAGCTCGAGCGACTTGAACCGCGAACGCGACGAAGAGGCAGCCTGAGCCGCAGCCATGGACCCTACTCCGTCCGGATGCGCGGATCGATCAGCCCATAGGCGATGTCGACCACGAGGTTGATGAGAACGATGAAGAGCGCCAGCACGGCGATGGTGCCCTGGAGCACCGGGTAGTCGCGGTTCGAGATGGCGTCGAAAGCGAGCGTGCCCATGCCGGGCCAGTTGAACACCCGCTCCACGATCACGATGCTGCCGATCAGGTTGCCGAACTGCAGGCCGATATAGGTGACGAGCGGAATGGCCGAGTTGCGCAGGGCATGCTTGTAGAGCACCACATTGTCGCGCAGGCCCTTGGAGCGTGCGACCATGATGTATTGCTGGGAGAGCGTCTCCAGCATCGATGTGCGCACGAGGCGAACATTCGTGGCCGTGAGGATGATCGCCATGGTGAGCGCCGGCATGACGAAGCTCTCGGGCCCCTCCATGCCGCTCGGCGGCAGGATGCCGAGCATGATGGAGAACAGGAGCACCAGCATGATGGCGAGCCAGAAATTCGGGAAGGACAGCCCCACCAGCGACAGGATGCGGATGAGCTGATCCGGCCAGCGCCCCCGGTGGACGGCGGCATAGATGCCGAGCGGCACGGAGAGCGCGATGGAGATCAGAAGCGAGACGAAGGCGAGAAGGAGCGTCGCCGGAAGGGCCTGCGCGATCAGCGCGGCGACGGGCGTGGCGCCCATGAAGCTGTTGCCGAAATCGCCGACGAAGATCCCCTGAAGGAAGCTGAGATACTGGATATGGAAAGGACGTTCGAGACCGAGCGCCTGCCGGATATTCTGCAAATCCTGCTCGGTGACGTTGCCGCCGCCGCTGAGCAGCATGACGGCCGGATCGCCCGAGAGCCGGACGGCGAAGGACACGATCAGGGTGACGGCCAGGATCACGAAGATCGCCTGCAGCAATCGTTTGAGAATGAAGCCTGCCATGTCGTGGTCCGTCCGGGTCCGTTGTTCTTGCTTTTGAAAGAGGCCCCGCTCGCGCGGGGCCTGCTCATGTCATCGGTGCGCCGTCGCTCCCGACGGGAGCGACGGAACGATCCGCTTACTCCACCGTCGTCTCGGTGAAGCGGAAGCGGCGGTCGGCGGGAGCGTCGAAGTTCTTCACCCGCTTGTTCACGCCGTAGATCGTGTTCTGGTTATAGAGCGGAAGCTCGAGCGCCTGATCGGCCACGTAGCGGGCGACCTCCTGCAGGATCTTCTCACGCTCCTTCACGTCGTAGATCGTCCGCTGCTTCTCGAGAAGAGCGTCGAGCTTCGGATCGTTGCCGTACGGGTTCCACTTCTCGCCCGTGTGGTACATCAGGTAAGCCGTGTTGTCGTAGTCGAAGGTCCAGCCGCCCCAGGACTGGTGCCAGGCCTCGCCGGTCTTGCCGTTCGGGATGATGTCGTTGAGCAGAACCGGGGGCTCGTGCGGCTGGAGCGAGGGCTTCAGGCCCAGCGCCTGCAGATAGCCCGCCGTAGCCTGCGCCACTTCGCGGAAGGTCGCATCGTTGCCGCGGAAGTCGATCCGCACCGGCGCGCCGGCCTGCACCTTCGCGTCCTGCAGCATCTTCTTCGCCTTGGCGAGGTCGAAGGGCAGCGGCTTCATGGCCGGATCATTGCCGAAGGACAGCTCGGACTGGAAGCTGGCGATAGGCTTTGCATGACCGAGGAGCACCGCCTTGATGATCGCATCGCGGTCGACGCCCATGATGAGCGCCTTGCGGACATTCGCGTCCTTCGTGATGCCTTCCTTGGTGTTGAAGCGCAGCGAGACCACCGTCGGGCCGGTGATGCTGACGAGGTCGAGGTTCGGGCTCTTCTCGACCGTCGGCGCAAGGCCGAAGGGGATGAGCGTCGCGACGTCGATACGGCCGGCCTGGAGTTCGGCGACCTGGGTGTTCGCCTCGGAGATGAAGCGGGTCACGACCTTGTCGAGCTTGGGCGCACCGCCCCAGTGCTCGGGGTTGGCTTCCAGAACCAGGTTCACCTTCGGATTGTACTCGACGAACTTGAACGGGCCGGTGCCGACCGGATGGGTGTTGAAGTGGGCGTCACCCTTCTCCTGGATGTATTTCGGCGGCACGATCATCGCGCCGTAGCCGGCGAGCTTGGTGAGCAGAACGGGATCGGGCTGCTTCATGACGAAGTCGACCGTATTCTCGTCCACCACCTCGACATGGTCGATGGAGGTGTAGTTCGACTGCTGCGGTCCCTTCTTCCCCTCCTCGCCGAGCAGGCGATCGAAGGTGAACTTCACGGCTTCCGCATTGAAGGGCTCGCCATTGTGGAACTTCACGTTCTCGCGCAGCTTGAAGCGGATGCGCTTGTTGTCGTCCAGGAGCTCCCAGGACGTGGCAAGACCCGGCTTCAGCTTCATGTCCGCGCCGCGGGCGGTCAGTCCGTCGAAGATGTTGTTGGCGGCGGACGACCAGTCGACGAGGAAGGTATCGATCGGATCCCAGCTGCCGGGATCGATGGCGACGGCCGTCGTCAGGGTGCCGGCGGCCTGGGCGCTTGCCGCCATCAACGGCGACAGGGCCACCGCGGCCGTGAGGCCGAGAGCCTTCATGGTATTAGAGAACTTCATCCTAGTCTCCCTCTTGGTTTTTAGGAGTGTTATGCCGCCCCGCGAAGCCCTTCGGCTTCGATGGCAACCCAATGCCCGGGCTCGACTTCGTGCATGCGGTGAATGGCGGGTTCCTGACCGACCGGACGCACCGGGCTCGGGATCTCGCCTTCGATCCGCATCTTCGCGCGCTCGCGTTCCGGGTCCGCGATCGGCACGGCCGACAGCAGCTTCCGGGTATAGGAATGCCGCGGGTTCTCGAAGATGGCCTGGCGCGTGCCGATCTCGACGATCTGGCCGAGATACATCACGGCCACGCGGTGACTGATCTTCTCCACCACCGCCATGTCGTGGGTGATGAAGAGATAGGACAGGTGCCGCCTTTCCTGCAGCTCCATGAGCAGGTTTACGATCTGCGCCTGGATCGACACGTCCAGCGCCGAGACCGACTCGTCCGCGATCACGAGCTTGGGATCGCTCGCCAGCGCACGGGCGATGCAGACGCGCTGCCGCTGACCGCCGGAGAACTCGTGCGGATAGCGCTTGGCGTGCTGCGGCTGCAATCCGACCTGCTCCAGCAGTTCGTGGACGCGCCGCTCGATGGCCTTACGGTCATTGATGAGGCCATGCACCACGATGGGCTCCGCGATGCTGTAGCCGACCGTGTGGCGCGGATCGAGCGAGGCGAAGGGATCCTGGAAGATGTACTGGATCTGCTGGCGCAGACGGCGGCGCTCGCCCTGGCTCATGGCGGCCATGTCGCGCCCCTCGAAGCGCACCGTGCCGCTCGTCGGTTCGACGAGCTGCTGCAGGGTGCGCCCGATGGTGGACTTGCCGCTGCCGGATTCACCCACCAGCGCCAGGGTCTCGCCGGGATAGATGTCGAAGCTGACCTCCTCCACCGCATGGACGCGATGTGTCACGCGGCCGAAGAATGTCTTGCCCACATCGAAGCGCGTGGTGAGCTTCTCCACTTGGAGGATGGGCTTCGCGTAATCGGCCGTATCCTGGACATGGGTGTCGCCGACCTGTTTCGGCTCGCCGCCGTCGATCACCATGACGGGCGTGCGCTTCGGCAGCGGCTGGCCCGTGAGGCTGCCCAGACGGGGCACGGCGGAGAGAAGCGCGCGGGTATAGGGATGCTTCGGCGCGGCGAAGATCTCGCGCACCGGCGCCTGCTCCACCTTCTCGCCCTTCCACATCACCACCACGTCGTCTGCCATTTCGGCCACCACGCCCATGTCGTGGGTGATGAAGATGACGGCGGTGCCCATCTCGGCCTGAAGGTCGCGGATGATATTGAGGATCTGCGCCTGGATCGTCACATCCAGCGCCGTCGTCGGCTCGTCGGCGATCAGGAGCTTCGGATTGCAGGCGAGAGCCATGGCGATCATCACGCGCTGGCGCATGCCGCCCGAAAGCTGGTGCGGATAGCGGTCGAGGAGCTTGTCTGCGTCAGGCAGACGCACCTTCTGCAGCAACTCCCTGGCGCGAAGCCGCGCATCGCGCATGTTCAGGCCTTCGTGCAAGATCAGCGTTTCCGCGATCTGGTTGCCGATGGTGAAGACCGGATTGAGGGATGTCATCGGCTCCTGGAAGATCA
Organism: Microvirga roseola; assembly: GCF_020866965.1. Taxonomy (GTDB): domain Bacteria; phylum Pseudomonadota; class Alphaproteobacteria; order Rhizobiales; family Beijerinckiaceae; genus Microvirga; species Microvirga roseola. The sequence continues at coordinate 36,533 of NZ_JAJATX010000006.1, read as the reverse complement.
TCGCGATGTCGTTGCCGCGGATCTGCCGGAGCTTGCTGTCGGGAGCCTGGACGAGATCGACGGCCGCCGCCTCATCGGGGCGGAACAGCACCTCGCCGCCGACGATGCGGCCGCCTGTATAGTCGGTGAGGCGCATGATCGCGAGCGACGTCACGGATTTTCCGGAACCGGACTCGCCGACGACGGCCAGGGTCTTGCCCGGACGGACATCGAAACTGACGTCCTTGACCGCCTTGAAGGGTCCCTGCCCCGTGCCGAATTCGACCGACAGGGAGCGGACGGACAGGAGAGGTTCGTTCTGAGGGCTCAGCTTCGCAGTGCTATCCGACATCAACCGTGCTCGCGGGAAGGACAGGGCCCGGCGAGCCGGACCCTACCTCTTTGATACCTGCCCTCAATCACAGCCGGAGCGCTCGTCAGTCAACCCCTTGTTTGTGCGGGACAGGCATTCCGGCGCGATGTTAAGCCCAGTGCGACACCAGATGCGAGTCTTTTGTTATTTCGTCACCCACTCGCCGCTGCGCATGAGCGGTTCGGCCTGGCCATCCGCCGTGATGCCGTCCACGTCCACCTGATCGGATCCGATCATCCAGTCGATATGGATAAGGCTGCGGTTGGAGCCGCGCGCCGCCAGTTCGTCCTCGCTCATGCCGCCGCCGTCGCGGATGCACTTGCTGTAGGCCTGGCCCAGGGCGATGTGGCTGGACGCGTTCTCGTCGAACAGCGTGTTGAAGAAGAGAACGCCGCTCTGCGAGATCGGCGAGGAATAAGGCACCAGCGCCACTTCGCCGAGGCGGCGTGCGCCTTCATCCGTGTCGAGAACCTTGTTCAGCACGGCCTCTCCCGTGCGCGCCTTGCTCTCGACGATCCGTCCGCCCTCGAACCGCACCTGGATGTCCTGGATCAGAGTGCCGTTGTAGGAGAGCGGCTTGGTGCTCGTCACATGACCATCCACCCGGTTCTTGTGCGGCGTCGTGAAGACCTCCTCGGTGGGAATGTTCGCGTTGCAGACGAGACCGTTCTTGGCCGTGGTCGAACCGCCGTTCCATTCATGCCCGTCCGCCAGACCGACCCGCAGATCGGTGCCTGGGCCGCGGAAGTGAAGCGCCGCATAGCTCTTGTCGTTGAGCATGCGGGTGCGCGCCTGCAGGTTGGCGTTGTGCGCCTCCCAGGCGGCGATGGGGTCTGGCGTATCGACCCGCGACGCGGCGAAGATCGCCTGCCACAGCTTGGCCACGGCCACGTCCTCCGGATCGTCCGGGAAGACGACCTTGGCCCAGGCGGGCGTCGCGGCAGAGACAATCGACCAGTTCGTGTCGAAGCCCGCGATCAGGTTGAGGGCCGGCATATAGGCCTTGGAGCGCGCGCGGTTGGCGCGGGAGACCTTTTCCGGATCCTCCTTGGCGAGCAGGGACGGATCCTCACCGACGATGGCAAGCCGCGCCGCACCGTTCCTGTAGGCTGCCGCCATGCCTTCGTAGAGCCAGGCGGCCGCGGTATCGAAGCTCTCGTCATGCCCGTATCGGTAGCGCATGAGCATCGCCTCCTCGTCGGAGAAGAACGTGGTGACGAGGGAAGCGCCCGCCTCGTAGGCGTGCTCCGTGATGCGGCGCACCAGGGGGACTGCATCGAGCGGCGCGGTCAGGACGACCTCCTGCCCCGGCTTCAGCCCGAGCCCCACCCGCACGGCGACTTCCGCCAGGCGGTCGAGGAGCATGGCATGGGACTGGGCGTCGGGCAGGTTCCGGATTTGCTCGTTCATGGGATCTCTCGAAAACGAAAAGGCTGCCCGGAAGGCTACACGCCTCGCTCGCCGGCGCAACCGCTATGAAGCAGGCCTCACAGATCCCGCTCGCCTCCAGCGCCGCCGAGCACCTCCCGGTCGAAGGCGATGCTCTTGATGATGGCGTGGACGGGAAGCCCTGGCCTCAAGCTCAACCGTTCAGCCGATTTGCGCGTGATGCGGGCGATAAGACTGTCTCCGCCGCAATCGACTTCGACGTCGATGCTCGGCCCGTCCGGCTCCCCGAAAGAGGAAATGGTTCCGGGCAGGATGTTGAGGGCGCTCATGCCCTCCGGCGGGGTCAGGGAAAGGATGATGTCGCGGGCGCGAAGGCGCACCCGCACCGGCGTCCCGACCGGCAGGTCGAGGTTCGGGACGGTGAGCGTTCCGGCTCTCGTCGCCAGCATCGTCAGGCCGAAAGCTCCCTCGTGTCCCGAGACGCGCGTCTCGATCAGGGCGCCGGTTTCCGCCGGGCCGGCCTGCGGGAAGAAACTCGTGTGGCGCAGGATCTCCGCGGCCGGTCCCGAGGCAATGACCCGCCCGTCCGCGAGAACGACGATCGACGTGGCGAGCCGGGCGATCTCGGCGACGGAATGGCTGACGAGGACGATGGGAACGCCGCCCTCGTCGCGCAGCCGCTCGATGTAAGGATAGATCTCGGCCTTGCGCGCCTCGTCCAGCGAAGCGAGAGGCTCGTCCATCAACAGAAGATGGGGATCGGCCAGCAATGCGCGGCCGATGGCGACGCGCTGCTTCTCGCCGCCCGACAAGGCCGAGGGCCGTCGGGCGAGGAGATGCTCGATCCCCAACAGCTCGACGACCGCGTCGAAGTTCGCGGCCCGCTCGGCCCGCGGCGTGAACCAGCGCCCGAAGAGAAGGTTCTGGCGCACGTTGAGATGCGGAAAGAGACGCCCCTCCTGGAAGATATAGCCGATCCGCCGCCGGTACTTGGGGACGCCGATGCCCCTCTTTGTATCGACGAGCACCCTCCCCTTCACGGAGATCCGCCCATGATCCGGCCGGATGAGGCCGCCGATGGCGTTGACGAGAGTCGTCTTGCCCGAGCCGGAGGGACCGAACAGGGCCGTCAGGCGGCCCTCGGAGCGAAAGCGGGCCTCAAGCGCGAAGGCTCCCTGCCGGTGGCGGATGTCGACGTCGAGGATCATCAGGCGAAGAACCTCCGCCTGGCGCGCCGCGCCAGCCATTCGGACGCCAGGAGCGCGCCGACGGAAATGACGATGGATGCGAGCGTCAGCCGCAATGCGCCGGCCTCGCCGCCCGGCACCTGCGTGAGGGTGTAGATGGCCGTCGGCAGGGTCTGGGTCTCGCCCGGGATGTTGGAGACGAAGGTGATGGTGGCGCCGAATTCTCCCATCGCCTTGGCGAAGGAGAGAACCATCCCGGCGATGATGCCGGGCATGATGAGGGGAAGCGTCACCACCAGAAAGACCCAGGCCGGATTCGCCCCCAGCGTTCCGGCGGCGTCCTCGAGTTTGCGGTCGACCGTCTCGATGGACAGGCGGACGGCGCGGACGAGGAGCGGAAAGCCCATGATCGCGCAGGCGAGCGCAGCGCCGGTCCAGCGGAAGGCGAAGACGATCCCGAACTGCTCGGCGAGGACGGAGCCGATGGGGCCGCGCCGCCCGAAGCCGAGAAGAAGAACATAGCCGACGACCACGGGCGGGAGCACGAGAGGCAGATGGACGAGAACGTCGAGGGCCTGCCGTCCCCAGAACCGCCCGCGCTCCAAAAGGAAGGCGACCAGAATGCCGGGGACGAGGCTCGCGGCCATGGCGGTCAGGGCCACCTTGAGGCTGAGGCGAACCGCAGCCCATTCCTCGGGAGACAGCCAGTCGGTCACGCGTTCGGCCTGTTCAGGACTGTGAAGCCCTGCTTCTCGAAAATGGCTTTCGCCTTTGCCGAACGCAGGAACGCCAGGAAGGATGCAGCCTTGGGATTGGTCGTGCCCTTCGTCAGCGCCGCCGGGTACACGACGGGCGGATGGCTGCCTTCGGGAAAGGTCGCGACGATCCGCACGTTCGGATCGACGGCGGCATCGCTCCGATAGACGATCCCGAGCGGCGCTTCGCCGCGCGAAACGAGGAGCAGAGCCGCCCGCACGTTCTCGGCCTGGGCGACCTCGTTCTTCACGCCCTCCCAGGCCCCGAGCTTCTCCAGGGCCGCCTTGCCGTATCTGCCAGCGGGCACCGCATCCACATTGGCCATGGCGAGACGTCCCGCACCGAGAGCGGGGGAGAGATCGAGACCCGGCTCAAGGGAAACCCGAACCGCCGATTCCTTCGGGGCGACCAGCACGAGCGCATTGCCGGGAAGATCGGTACGGCTTTCAGGTCTGATGAGATCCTTCCCGGCCAGATGATCCATCCATTCGGCATCGGCGGAGAGAAAGACGTCGGCAGGCGCGCCCGCCTCGATCTGCCGGGCGAGCGCATTGCTGCCGGCATAGGAGATCACGGCCTTGTCTCCGGTCTCGGCCTCCCAGGCCGCCTTGGTGTCGTCGAGAGCGTTCTTCAGGCTGGCGGCCGCGAAGACCACCACATCCTTGCCTTGAGCGGAGACCCCGGAGGCAAGGGAAAGACAGGCGAGCGCCAGCCCGATTGCAAGCGCCCTGGCGGAGCGCAGCGGATTCATAGTGATGCCCTTCGACGGAGTTTGCCGTGGGTTCGCATCCTACCCGAGGCGGCTGCGTCTTCAAGCGGCCCGGCGCTTTGCCGGCTTTGGGCGGAAGAAGGCGCGCCAGACCCTGTAGCCGAGGAGAACGGCCACGATGGCGGCATAGATCAGCGGCTCAGGCGGCCAGGCCTTCACCACGAGGATATAGTGAAGGATCGCCCCGATAGCGGCGGCGTAGACGAGGCGATGCAGCTTCGCCCAGGCCTGCCCGCCCATACGCCGGATCGAGGCGTTGTTCGAGGTCACGGCGAGCGGAATGAGAATGACGAAGGTTGCCATGCCGATGGTGGTGTAGGGACGCTTGATGATGTCGGCCACGATGGCCCGGACATCGAGCCCCTGGTCCAGCACCAGATAGGTCAGGAGGTGAAGGGCGGCGTAGTAGAAGGCGAGAAGCCCGAGAGCCCGGCGGTAGCGCAGGAGATTGATGCTGAAGAGCTGTCTGAGCGGCGTGATCGCGAGCGTCGCCACAAGGAAGCGTAGCGCCCACAGGCCCAAGCCCTGCTCCAGAGCGCGCATGGGATCGGCCCCGAGCTGGTCCGTGACGCCCGCATAGAACAGCCACACGGCCGGAATGAATCCGGCAATGTAGACCGCGATCGTGGGCACCTGAGGAAGGGCAAGGCCCTTGCCTCTCCCCTCGGCCGAAGCTCGTCCCGCCATCAGTAGAACTTCCGCAGGTCCATGCCGGAATAGAGGCTTGCCACCTGATCGGCATAGCCGTTGAACATGAGCGTGGGCCGCCGCTTGGCGAAGAGCCCGCCCTCCCCGATCCGCCGCTCAGTCGCCTGGCTCCAGCGCGGATGGTCCACTTCGGGATTCACATTGGCGTAGAAGCCGTATTCGCTCGGGGCCTGCTTGTTCCAGGAGGTCTCCGGCTGCTTCTCCACGAAGCTGATGCGCACGATCGACTTGATCCCCTTGAACCCATATTTCCAGGGCACCACGAGGCGGATCGGCGCGCCGTTCTGGTTCGGCAGGGTTTCGCCGTAGAGCCCGACGGCCAGGATGGTGAGCGGATGCATGGCCTCGTCCAGGCGCAGGCCCTCCACATAGGGCCACTCCAGCACGGGGAAGAAGGAATCCACACCCGTCATCTCGTCTGGCCGGTAGGCGGTCTCGAAGGCCACGTATTTGGCGCTGCCCAACGGCTCCACGCGCTTGATGAGGTCGGCCAGCGGGAAGCCAACCCAGGGGATGACCATGGACCAGCCCTCGACGCAGCGCATGCGGTAGATGCGCTCCTCCAGGGCGGAGGACTTGATGAGGTCCTCGACCCCGAATTCCGCGGGCTTTCCCACCAACCCGTCGACCTTCACGGTCCAGGGCGAGGTCTTGAGCTTGCCGGCGTATTTCGCCGGATCATCCTTGCCGGTGCCGAACTCATAGAAGTTGTTGTAGCTCGTCACGTCCTCGCGGCTCGTCGGCTTGTCGTCCGTCGAGAGCGGGCTCTTCGCGGCGGAAAGCGGCGCGGCCCCGAGGCCCTTCGGCAGGGCGGCGGCAAGCGCCAGCCCGGCGGCTCCGGCCATCCACTGGCGGCGGTTGAAATAGACCTCCCGGGGCGTGGTCTCGGAGGACAGGATATCGGTGGGTCGGCGGATCAGCACGGCAGCACCTCGCTTGAAATTCGCTGACAGGGGTACACCCGTCAGCGCCGAAGGTGCCTTCACGTTTATGTTACGACGTCTCACGAGGAGGCGATGCGCCGGCCTGCCTCATCGAAGAGATGCGCCTGAAACGGGACGGGCTTGAGCGCGATTTCCTCGCCGTATTTCAAAGCGCAGCGCTCCCGCAGCAGGACAGTCAGGTTGCCGCCCTCGGCCTTCACGATCAGTGTCGTGTCCGACCCGGTCGGCTCGATGACGGAGACGGTCGCAGGAATCGTCTCCGGTGTGCCGGCGGGAGCGATCTGAAGGTGCTCGGGCCGGATGCCGTAGGTCAGCATCGTGGCGATCGGAACGGCAGGGCGCATGTCGAGCGGCAGAATCGCTCCGCTCCGGAGGGCGAGCCCGTTCTCCTCGAGACGACCTTCGATGAAGTTCATGGCGGGCGAGCCGATAAAGCCCGCCACGAAGCGGTTCGCCGGCCGGTCGTACAGATCGAGCGGCGCGCCGACCTGCTCGACGACGCCGTCGTGCATCACCACGATCTTGTCGGCCATGGTCATGGCCTCGATTTGGTCGTGCGTCACATAGACCGTCGTCGTCTTGAGCCGCTGGTGCAGTTCCTTGATCTCGCCTCGCATCGAGACGCGCAGCTTGGCGTCGAGATTGGAGAGCGGCTCGTCGAAGAGGAAGACCTGAGGATCGCGCACGATGGCCCGGCCCATGGCCACGCGCTGGCGCTGGCCGCCCGAAAGCTGACGCGGATAGCGGTCGAGGAGCGGCGTGAGGCCCAGCGAAGCCGCCGCTTCCTGCACCCGCCTCTTCTGTTCTTCCTTCGACGTGCCCTTGAGCCGCAGCGAGAACGCCATGTTCTCGGCGACCGTCATATGCGGGTAGAGCGCATAGGACTGGAACACCATGGCGATGTCCCGGTCCTTGGGCGGAACATCGTTCACGACGCGGGAGCCGATGCGAATGTCGCCGCTGGTGATGTCCTCGAGTCCCGCGATCATGCGCAGGAGCGTGGATTTTCCGCAGCCGGACGGGCCGACCAGGATGACGAACTCGCCGTCCTGAATGTCGACATCCACACCCCTGATGACCGGCGTCGCGCCGAAGGACTTCCGGACGTCGCGGATCGATACGTTGGCCATCATTCTCTCCGTCAGACCGATCCAGGCTGCGCGGCCCGGACGAATTTTCTCGTGATTTCGCGAGGGTTGGTGATCGCGGTTCCGACCACCACCGCATGGGCTCCGCGCCGGAAGGCCTCCGCCACCAGTTCCGGCGTGTCGAACCGCCCCTCGGCGACGATGGGAACGGGAAGCGCCGCAACGAGGGCCGAAAGCAGGTCGAGGTCCGGCCCCGCACCTTTTCGGGATTCCGTTTCCGCCGTGTAACCCGACAGGGTCGTCGCCACATAGGTCGCGCCGAAAGCATGGGCCGTCCTGCCCTCGTCCAGCGTCGCGATATCGGCGAAGACCTCACGCCCGAGCTCGCGGCGGATGCGGGCGATCAGGCGCTCTACGGGCTCGCCGTCCCGCGGGCGCGCCGTCGCATCGAGCCCGACGATCTGAGCGCCCGCCCCGGCAATCTGCGCCGCATGGTCGAAACCCGGCGTGATGTAGACCGGGAACCGGTCGTCCCAGACCTTCATGATGCCGATCAGCGGGAGCCTGGTGACGGCGCGGATCGCCGCCACGTCTTCCACGCCGTTGGCGCGGATTCCCTTCGCACCACCGGCCTCCGCCGCCTGCGCCATGGCGGCCATATGGACCGGGCCATGGAGCGGATTGTCGGCGCGGGCCTGGCAGGAGACCACGAGCGCACCCTTGGGGATCAGCACGGTACGACTCTCACTTCACGGCGCCTGCCGTCATGCCCTGGATGAACTGGCGCGACAGGGCGATGTAGAGGAGCGTGATGGGCGCGGCCGCGATGGTGAGGCCCGCGAAGAGCATGCCCCAATCGGTGGTGTACTCGCCCATGAAGGTGGTGAGGCCCTGCGGCAGGGTCTTGTAGTCGTCGGTCTGGATGAAGACGAGCGGGAAGAAGAAGTCGTTCCAGATCGGCACCGCGTTCTGGATTGCGGCGATCGCCATGGGCGGGCGCGCCAGCGGCAGCATCACGGACCACATGATGCGGGGCTCCGATGCGCCGTCGATGCGGGCCGCATCCTCGAGTTCGGCGGGAAGCGAGCGCAGGAAGCCCGCCATGATGAACACGGCGGAGGGCAGCCCGATGGCCGTATAGGTGAAGATGAGGCTCCAGCGGCTGTCGAGCAGGTTCATGTCGCGCAGGAGGATGAAGAGCGGAATGACCGCAAGCTTCAGCGGCAGCATCAGCCCTGCCAGAAAGAAGAGCAGGATGAAGGTGTTCGTGCGGGACTCGTAGCGCGCCACCGCATAGCCCGCCATGGTGCCGAGCACGAGGATCAGGATGATCGACCCGCCCGTGACCAGGATCGAGTTCATGAAGTAGGTCGGCATCGAGGTTTCGCCGAGCACGCGGGTGAAATTCTGCACCTGCGTGAAGTCGGGAAGCCCGAAGGGGTTCTCGAAGATCTCGCCCGTGGACTTGAAGGCCGAGAACACCATCACCACGACGGGGTAGAGCATGATGAACGAGTTCGCGATCAGGACGACTTGGGCCAGGAACGCGAAGGAGATGGGCTGCCGTTCGGCGGGGGAATGCGAAGCGAGGGTCGTCAAAACTGGATCTCCCGACGGCGCAGCCACAGGGTCAGCATCGACGCGAAGACAACGATGAAGAGGAAGATGAGGGTGGCGAGAGCGGACCCTAGGCCGAAGTTCTGGATGCTGGCGCTCTGGTTGCCGAAGGCCGTGCGGTAGAAGACGAGGCCCAGCACATCCGTTGAGCCGAAGGGCGATCCGTCGAGGCCCGCCATGACGTAGGGAATCTCGAACCAGTTGAATGCACCGATGAAGAGCAGCGTGAAGAGGATCGTGGTGCTGGGCGCGACCAGCGGCCACACGATATTCTTCAGCAGTTGCCACTCGTTCGTGCCGTCGAGCCGCGCCGCCTCGATGATCTCGGAGGGAATGCGCTGCATGCCGGCGAGATAGACCAGCGTCGGGAAGCCGATGAAGTGCCAGACATTGGCGAGGATCAGCGCCCAGAGCGCGGTGGAGGAATCGCCCAGCCAGGGCTTCGCCCAGGAATCGAGACCGACCGCATAGAGAGCCTGGTTCACGATGCCGAAATTGGGATTGAGGAAGAGCTTCCAGAGAAAGCCCACGATGATGGTGGAAAGCACCACGGGCACGAAGACGGCGATGCGGTGGAAGCGGAAGCCGAACGGCTCCTTGTAGAGCAGCCAGGCGAGCAGGAACCCGCCGCCGTTCTGGATGATCATGAGCGCGATGAGCGCCTGGACATTGTGCAGGAAGGCGTTCCACACCACGGGAGCCATGGTGGGGCCGAAGAGGACCTGTTGGAAATTCGCCAAGCCGACGAATTCGCCGCGCGCCAGCCCCTGCCACTCATAGAAGGCATAGGCGAAGGCCGAGAGGATCGGATAGACCACGAACAGCGACATGAAGGCGATGGGCGGGACGACGAGAAACGCCACCCAGCTGCGGTGCTTCCATGTGCGGGCCTGCTTTGGCGAGACGGGCATGTACCTTGTAACCTTCGGAAAAAGGCGGCGAGCCGCAGCCCGCCGCCTCCTTGGACAAAGCCTTATTTCTGGAACGGCTTATAGTAGGTCGCGATGCCCTTGTTGATCTCGGCAGCAGCCTGCTCGGGAGTCTGCTGGCCGGCGAGCATCTTCTGCACGTTCGACTGCAGCAGCACCGAGCCGCTCGGCTCCTGATAGCGGAAGTGCACGAGCATCAGGTAGGACATGGCGCCGTCGGCCAGCTTCGTCATTTCCTGCGTCAGCGGATCCTCGACCTTGATGCCCTTGATCGGGGAGATATTCTTCAGCTGGTTGGTGAAGAGCGTGCCGTATTCAGGGGTCGCGAGGAAGCGCACGAACTTGATCGCCGCGTCCTTCTTGTCCGTCTTGGCGTTCACCGCATAGCCGCCGTCATAGAAGCGGGCCACGAGGCGCTCGTCGCCGGCCTTCTGCACCGGCGAGGCGAAGACGCCCAGATCGAGGCTCGGATTCTGCTTCTTGAAGTTCGCCACCTCGAACGAGCCGCCCGCGAACATGCCGGCGCGGCCTGCCACGAAGAGCTGCTGCGAGGACGGGTAATCGACGCCGGTGAAGTTGGGCGCGAAATACTGGCTGATGTCCTTCAGCTTGGCGAGCGCGTTGACGAAGCGCGGATCGGTGAAGTCCGCCTTGCCGGCGACGATGTCGGCCTCGAAGTCCTTGCCGAGCATGGAGGAGAGCAGCGCGCCGACGATGGTTTCGTTCTGCCAGGCCGTCGCCGTGCCGTTGGCGAAGGGCGTGACGTTCTTGGACTTCAGGGTCTGGGAGACCTTCACGAGGTCGTCCCAGGTCTGCGGCGGCTGAACGCCGGCATCCTTGAAGATCTTGTTGTTGTAGATGACCAGCATGGTCTGGGTGGCGAAGGGCACCGCATAGATCTTGCCGTCGGCGCGCAGCGTCTCGGCGGCGAGCGCAGCGTCGGGGAAGTTCGCCAGTTCCGGCACGGTCTGCTTGTCGATCGGGAGCAGGTAGCCGGGGGCCGCGATGGTCTCCAGATTGCCGTAGGCGCGCACCTGGATCACGTCCGGGCCTCGGCCGGCGGCGAGCGCCGTGGACAGGATCGTCTGGTAGTTCTCGGGGGCGAAGGCCTCGAACTTCACCGAGATATCGGGGTTCTTTTCCTGGAACTTCTTGATGATGTCCTGGTAGAAGGCCTTGTCTTCCTGGCGCCAGCTCCAGAAGGTCAGCTCGGTCTGCTGGGCCATGGCTGCTGTGCCCGAAAACAGGAGACAGGCGGCGGCCGCTCCCATCACAATGCGTCGTGTCAGTTTCATTTTGAGTTCCCTCATCGTTGAAGTCCTTCCTCCCACCGGAAAGCTTGCCGTTATTGCGACAGCCGATCCGGAATCCCGTCAGCCGTACGTCTCGGCCGCAATCACGAGAACGGTCGCGTCGTCGTGAGCTTTAACACGCGGATAGGCATCCGCCATCCGGTCGCCACGCTCCCTTTCCCGCAATTCCTGCATCAGTTCGTCTCCCCTGCCCTCGGCCAGCCGGGCGTGGAGCGTCTCGTCCGTATAGGTTCCGAAAAGGTCGACCAGCCGCATGAAGCCGTCGGTGGCCAGCACGACGGGCGCACCCGCCCTCACCTCGGCCTCGAAGCGCAGTTCGCACCCGGCCCAGGCGCGGCGCGGGTTGACCACGAAATAGCCCCCGGAGCGGTTCAGGTGGGCCCGGTTTTCAAGGATCTGGCGCTTGACCACTTCCGGGATCCGGCCTGGCTCGCGCCCACCGGCTCCGAGAGCCGCCAGGGTCTTTCGCTCGAAGGGCTTTGCCCGTTCGTCCGTCCAGCGGCGGATACCGTCCCGCGACGGGACAAGGGCGACGATATCGCCAAGGAAACGTCCTTCCAGAAGAAGTCCGCCGTCCGTCTCCCGTACCTCGATCAGCCCGAGGCAGGCAAAGGGAGCGTGGTGGTCGTCTAGCTCCGGGACATGGGACGTCGCTGCATCGAAGGCGCCCCGGATTTCGGCTTCGAGCCCGCCGAGGATCCCGTCTCCCATCCGTCCGCTGCCCGCGAGGACCTGCAGTCGCTCGCCGATCAGACCCGCCATCCAGGCTGCATCGCTGGCCTCCGCAGTGAGGCGCTCGTCGGTTATCCCGGTCGCGCCGTCGACGATCCAGGCGAAGCGGCCATGGAAGCCCGCCCCGTCCTCGTTGATGTTCGAGCCGGGCGTGGATTGGCGGTACAGGGACCGGAAGCGGGGTTTGAGGCCAGTCGGGTTCACGCCCTAACTGGTCTCATATTGGTCGCCCCGTGTCCATACTGGTCTTAGGGGCTTTTCACATCCTGCGCGGGAAGAGCCTTCAGTAGGGAAGCCCCGTATAATTTTCGGCAAGGGACCGGGCCGCCGCCTCGGAGCCGACCAGATAGTCGAACTCGGCCCGCTGCATCCGCCGCCCGAAGGAATCCGTGTCCGGGAAGGTGTGGAGGATGGAGGTCATCCACCAGGAGAACCGCTCCGCCTTCCAGACCCGCGAGAGGACGCGGGCGGAATAGAAGTCGATCCCGGCAGAGGAGCGCTCGGCGTAGAACTCGACCAGCGCCTCGGCGAGCACGCCCACATCGGTCGCCGCGAGGTTCAGCCCCTTGGCCCCCGTGGGCGGAACGATGTGGGCGGCATCGCCCGCGAGGAACAGGCGCCCGAACCGGAGGGGCTCGGCAACGAAGCTGCGCAGGGGCGCGATGGACTTCTCGATGGAGGGGCCGGTCATGAGGCTTTCAGCCGTCTCCCCGTCGACCCTCCGGCGCAGTTCGTCCCAGAAGCGGTGGTCCGACCAGGCCTCGACCTTCTCCTCCAGCGACACCTGGACGTAATAGCGGCTGCGGGTGGGCGAGCGCATGGAGCAGAGGGCAAAGCCACGCTCGTGATGGGCATAAATCAGCTCGTCGGAAACGGGCGGCCTGTCGACCAGGATGCCGAGCCAGCCGAAGGGATAGACGCGCTCGAAGGTCCGCAAGCTTCCCTCGGGCACGCTGGCGCGGGAAACCCCATGATAGCCGTCACACCCGGCGATGAAGTCGCAGGCCAGTTCGTGCTCCATGCCGTCCTTGATGTAGCGCACCTTCGGCCTGTCGCCGTCGAAATCGTGCAGCGAGACATTCTCGGCCTCATAGACCGTCGTCGCGCCCGAGGCGTCGCGCGCCTGCATGAGGTCGCGGGTCACTTCCGTCTGGCCATAGACCATGACCGTGCGCCCGATCAGTTCGCGGAAGTCGAAACGGTGCCTGTCGCCGTCGAAGCAGAGTTCGACCCCGTCATGGACGAGGCCCTCCGCATGCATCCGCTCGCCGACACCCGCCTTGTCTAGGAGTTCGACGGTGCCCTGCTCCAGAACGCCCGCGCGGATGCGGCTCAGCACGTAGTCCTGCGAGCGGCGCTCCAGGATGACTGTCTCGACGCCTGCGTTCTCCAGAAGACGGCCCAGCAGAAGCCCGGACGGCCCCGCACCGATGATGGCGACCTTGGTGCGCATTCTTGCGTTCCTCCTGCCATGCGGCTCGAGCCGCATTCTTTGGGAGAACAATGGCGCTCAAGCCCCTTCCGGCCAATGGACAAAGCAGGCATCGAATTGGATAATCCGAACATTCCGCCGGAGTTTTCCGAGAGGCGTCCTTGGCCGCGAGCAGCATTCCAACCTACGCTCTCTATGGGGAGTTCAGTGACAATCTAAGCGCGGACTGGGTGCATTGCGAAACGATCCAGTTCCGAAGCCGCTTGCACAATTACAGGATCCAGCCTCACCGGCACGAGACGCTGTTCCAGATCCTCCACCTCACCGGGGGGCAAGCCGAGATCGTAGTCGACGGGCGCGGCAGCATGCTGGAAGCCCCTTCCATCGTCACCCTGCCGCCCATGTCCGTGCATGGCTATGCCTTCTCCCCGGATGTGGAAGGAACGGTGGTGACCCTGTTCGACAGCCGGCTGTCGCAGATTCTCGGGGCGGTGGACGGCATTGCGGACGGCTTTCGCGCCACTCGGCTTCTGTCGCTTCGCGACCATGGGGATGCAGCGCAGACGATTGCCGCCAGCATGGCGGCCATCGCCGCGGAATGCGCGGGCCGCGCGCCGGGGCGGCTCGGCGCGGTCGAAGCGCATCTGGCGCTCGTGCTGATCGCCCTTCACCGCCTCTATGGTGCTTCCCCGAAGCAGCCGCATCGCGGCACTGCGCGCTCCCTCCACCACGCCATGCGCTTCCGCCAGCTCGTGGATGAGGATTTTCACAGCCACAAGCCGGTCGACGCCTATGCCGGCAGGCTCGGACTGACCGCAACCCACCTCAACCGGATCTGCCGCGAGCATCTCGGTGATACGGCGCTCGGGGTCATTCACCAGCGGATTGCTCTCGAAGCCAAGCGCTATCTCACCTTCACGTCCCTGAGCGCGAAGGAGGTTGCGCTTGCCCTCGCCTTCGAGGACCCGGCCTATTTCAACCGCTTCTTCAAGCAGAAGACCGGATTGTCGCCCTTGAGCTTCCGCGCAATGCAGAAGGATGCCTCCTCTTGAGCAGCGAACCGACGCCTCGACAGGACGTTGCCTGACAAAGGAGATGCGCGATGGCCGACACCGAGCGGAAGAGCCCGGGAGACGAGGATTTTCCCGGCACCAAGCAGACCGGTGAGGATATCTGCCCGACCTGCAACGGATCAGGAACGCTCGCCAATAAGCCCTGCCCCGATTGCGGCGGGAGCGGCACAATCACCGTGATCGTCGGGGATGCCTGAGGCTTTCAGGTCTTCGAGGGCGCGAAGCTCATCGACCCCGCAAGCGCCTGAGCCTTGCTCAATCCCGCCGCCGTCGCGACGACCATCTGCGGCAGGATCATCCATTCGAGCGTCCAGGCCGCACCGGAGCGCTCGTTCTCGTGCACCAGCGCCTGGTGGAGCGTGCCGACGAGGCCCGCATTGAAGCGGGCAAGCGTGACGAGGATTTCCGCCTGAACCGGATTGGTTTTGTGCGGCATGGCGGAGGAGCCGCCTCCGGAAGCGAGGCGCACCTCGCCGACCTCATTCTGCGCCATCAGGGCGACATCCTGCCCGATCTTGCCGAGTGTGCCGGAGAGCAGAGACAGCCAGGAGGCGAATTCGCCGATCCGTTCGCGCTGCGAATGCCAGACCGGGCCGAAGGCGAGGCCCAGGCTCTCCGCCATCACCTCCGCCACCGCATCCCCATGGCCCTTCAATTCGCCGCGCGTCCCGATGGGACCGCCGAGCTGCACCACGAGGAGACGCGGCGCGAGTTCACGCAGGGTCTCTTGCTGGCGGTCCAGGGGGGCAATCCAGGTGTCGACCTTGTCGGCTGCCGTGAAGGGAAGAGCCTGCTGCATACGGGTATGCGCCATCAGCCGCACGGAGCCGTCCCGCTCCTTCAGATTGCGGAGCGCTGCGGTAAGCGCATCCAGGCGCCTTTCCAGGATCCTGGCCACCTCCTTCAGCCGCAGCATCAGAGCGGTATCGGTGATGTCCTGGCTCGTCGCTCCGAAATGAACGGCCTTCGCATGCGGCTCGCCGACGGCAGCGCGCAATTGCCTCACGAACTCAGGCACGACCACGCCGTCCCGCGCCAGCCCCTCCGCGAGCTTCGCCCAGTCCGGCTGGAAGGCGCGGCAGGCCTCGACGATCCTCTTTGCAGTCTCAGCCGCAATGAGGCCGGCCTTCGCCTCCGCCTCGGCAAGGGCCGCTTCGGTGCGCAGCATCGCGAGAAGTTCGGCCGCGTCAGAGAAGAACGCCCCCACCTCCTCGTCGCCGACGAGGGCCTGCAGCAAGGGATGGGAAAGCGGCTGTGTCACCATGGGCCGAGCCTAGACGGCCTCGAGAGCGATGGAAATGCCCTGCCCCACGCCGACGCACATGGTGGCGAGGGCCCGCTTCTTGCCCGAAAGCTTCAGCTCCAGCGCCGCCGTACCGGTGATGCGCGCGCCCGACATGCCGAGCGGATGGCCGAGCGCAATCGCGCCGCCGTTCGGATTCACGTAGTCCGCATCTTCCGGGATGCCGAGTTCGCGCAGGACCGCGATGCCCTGGCTGGCGAAGGCCTCGTTCAGTTCGATGAGATCGAAATCGGAAGGCTTCAGCCCCAGACGCGCGCAGAGCTTCCTCGTAGAGGGAGCAGGCCCGATGCCCATGATGCGCGGCGGAACGCCGGCAGTCGCGCCACCGAGGATGCGGGCGATGGGCTCAAGCCCATATTTCCGCACCGCCTCCTCGGAGGCGATGATGAGTGCGGCCGCTCCGTCATTGACGCCGGAGGCATTGCCCGCCGTCACCGTGCCGTCCTTGCGGAAAGGCGTCGGCAGCTTCGCCAGTTGCTCCAGCGTGGTGTCGCCGCGCGGATGCTCGTCCTTGTTCACGACGACCGGGTCGCCTTTGCGCTTCGGGATCGTGACCGGCACGATCTCCTTGGCAAGGCGACCGTTCTCCTGCGCCGCGACGGCCTTCTTCTGCGAGCGCAGGGCGAAGGCATCCTGGTCCTCACGGGAGACGCGGAAATCCTCGGCCACGTTCTCGCCGGTCTCCGGCATGGAGTCGACGCCGTATTGTTGCTTCATCAGCGGATTGATGAAGCGCCAGCCGATGGTGGTGTCGAAAATCTCGGCGGCGCGCGAGAAGGCCGCTTCCGCCTTCGGCATCACGAAGGGAGCGCGGGACATGGACTCGACGCCGCCTGCGATCATCATCTCGGCCTCCCCCGCTTTGACGGCGCGGGCGGAGTCGAGGACCGCATTCATGCCGGAGCCGCACAGGCGGTTGACGGTGACGCCCGTCACCGATCCTGGCAGTCCCGCCAGCAGCACGGCCATGCGGGCCACGTTGCGGTTATCCTCGCCGGCCTGGTTGGCGCAGCCGTAAATCACGTCGTCGACCGCCTCGAGGTCGATGTTCGGGTAACGCTCCATGAGCGCCTTGAGCGGAACGGCCGCGAGGTCGTCGGCGCGCACGCTCGACAGAGCGCCGCCGTAGCGGCCGATGGGCGTGCGCAGATAAGCGCAGATATAGGCTTCACGCATGTCAGCTTCCCTTCTTGGCCCCGTGGGCTTTCTCGGTCCGCGCCTGGAATTCGCGCAAGGTGGCGAGTTCGAGTTCGGTCGGCGGAGGCGTCTCCTCGAGACGGTCGGAGAAGCGCACCTTCCAGCCGCAGGTCTCCTGAATCCTGTCCCGGGTCAAGCCCCGGTGCATGGAGACGACCGTGAACTCCTTGGTCTCAGGATCGGGTTTCCAGACGGCGAGATCGGTGATGAGGAGCGTCGGCCCCTTGGTCTTGATCCCGAGCCGCTCGCGGTGATTGCCGCCCTCGCCGTGGCCGAAGGAGGTGAAGAAATCGATCTTCTCCACCATGCCGCGGGGCGCCTGCTTCATGGTGATGAAGACCTCGCCGCAGGAGGTGGCGATTTCCGGCGCCCCACCGCCGCCGGGCAGGCGGACTTTCGGCTTGTGGTAATCGCCGATGACCGTGGTGTTAATATTGCCGAAGCGGTCGATCTGGGCCGCTCCCAGGAATCCGATGGAAATCCGTCCGCCCTGCAGCCAGTAACGGAACATCTCAGGCACCGAGACGGTCGTCACCGCCGTCTCGCAGAGCTCGCCGTCTCCGATGGAGAGCGGCAGCACGTTGGGTGCTGTGCCGATGGTGCCGCTCTCGTAGATGAGGGTGATGTCGGGCGCGTGCGTGAGGCGCGCCACATTGCAGGCCGCGGACGGTGCGCCGATGCCGACGAAGCATACATCGTCGTTCGACAAGGCGCGCGCCGCCGCAATCGTCATCATCTCGTTGGGAGTGAAGTCCGATAGGTTCGTCATGACTGCAATCCCTTCACGCGAGAGGCGAAGACTTCAGGGCCGGCATCGAGCACGTTCTCCCTCATCCATGCGGTGAAGAGATCCCGGTCGGCGGAGATTATGTCCCACTCGAGATAGGCGGCATTGTCGCGGCTGTAATAGCTGTGGGTGTATGACGGATGCGCTCCGCCCGGCACATGGACGACGGAGGTGACGGTCCAGTGCGGCAGGACGCAGAGATTCGGGTGCAGGTCGTCGAAGTCCTCCACGATCTCCTCGACCGTAACCACCGAGCGCTTGGAGGCAAGAACCGCCTCCTTCTGCACGCCGATGATGCCCTCCACCAGCACATCCCCGCGCCTGCTGGCCTTCTGGGCATGAATGAAGGCGACATCCGGACGGTGTGCCGGTACGGCCGCGAGTTCCTCGCCGGTAAACGGGCAGGTGATACTCCTGATCTCTGGATTGACGTCCTTCAGGCCCGCGCCGCGATAGCCCCGGAAGATCGCGCAGGGCAGACCTGCCGCTCCGGCCTCATAGGCATTGGCCATGGCAGCATGGCTGTGCTCGACGGCCTCGATGGCGCGCGGCCACTCGTTCTCGATGGCATCGCGCATGCGACGCAGCAGTCCGACACCCGGATTGCCGGCATAGGAGAAGATGACCTTCTTCGCGAGCCCCATCCCGATCAACTGATCGTAGATGATGTCCGGCGTCATGCGGATCAGGGTCAGGTCCTTGCGGCCCTGCCGGATCACTTCATGAGCGGCCGCATGGGGAATGAGTTGGGTGAACCCCTCGAAGGCGACGGTGTCGCCATCGTGGAGGTTCTCGGCAACGGCCTCCTTGAGGCTTTGGAGTTTGGCCATGGTCAGCTTTCGGGTCGAGGTCAGATGTCGAAGAAGACGGTTTCCTTCTCACCCTGCAGATGGATATCGAAGGTGTAGGTCGGCATTCCGTTCTCTTCGGGTCGGGAGGCAATCAGCGTGGGCACGCGGACCTTGTGCTCGATGCGCGCCAGAACGGGGCATTCCGCATTCGCCGCCTCCTCGTCGCCGAAGTACATGCGGGTATGCAGGCCGATATTGATGCCGCGCGCCACGATCCAGAAGGTGATATGCGGCGCCATGAGGCGGCCGTCCGGGTACGGCACGCGGCCGGGCTTGATCGTCTCGAAGCGGTATTCGCCCGTCGTCCCGTCGGTCGGCTGACGTCCCCAGCCTGTGAAGTGCGGATCGGCCTTGCCGCGCTTCTCCTGCGGCGAGTTGTAGAGCCCATCCGAATCCGCCTGCCAGATCTCGACCAGCGCGTCCTTCAGCGGTATTCCGCTGCCGTCGAACACACGGCCCTTGAGGATGATGCGCTCGCCCTTGGTCTCCGGCCCGACGAGAACGAGGCCGAGATCCTCCTTCCAGACGCCGGTGATCTCGACCCAGTTCGGCGTCGCGCCGATATGGACGTAGGGGCCTGCGGTCTGGGAGGGCGACTCCTTCAGGCGTCTGAGTGACTGGACCATCAGTTCCCCTCCATCCGGTTCTCGAACAAGGTCGAGCGGCGGCCGCGCAGGACGATGTCGAACTTGTGGGCCAGCGCATCCATCGGCAGCGTGACGCTGCGGTCGAGGGCTGCAACGAGCTGCTCGATGGCGGCCTTGTCAGGGATCGTCTGCACGATGGGGCACTGCCAGATCATCGGATCGCCGTCGAAATACATCTGCGTGATGAGGCGCTGGGCGAAGGCATGGCCGAACACGGAAAAATGGATATGCGCAGGCCGCCAGTCGTTGACGCCGTTCGGCCAAGGGTAAGCTCCCGGCTTGATGGTGCGGAACCAATAGCGGCCCTCCCCGTCCGTGATCGTGCGGCCGCAGCCGCCGAAATTCGGGTCGATGGGGGCGAGATAGGTTTCCTTTTTGTGCCGGTAGCGCCCGCCCGCATTCGCCTGCCAGAACTCGAGGAGCGCCCCCGGCACCGGGCGGGCATTCTCGTCCAGGACGCGGCCATAGACGATGATCCGCTGGCCTATCGGATCGCCGGTCTTGGCGAAGTTGCGGATCAGGTCGTTGTCGAGCGGTCCGATCTCGTCATGGCCGAAGACGGGACCGGTCATCTCCGAGGCCGTGTTGCCGAGCGACAGGAGCGGATATTGCGGCGAGCGCAGGATGGAGGTCTTGTATTGCGGCGTGAAGGCGGGCGGATGCCAGCTTCGATCCCGCTGATAGAAGGATCCTTCATCGGACATTGGGGCCTCCCGACGGCTCTGAACCGGCTTCCATTTCGGCAAGCGTCTTCTTCACGATCTTGAAGGCGTGATTGGCCGCCGGCACACCCGCATAGACCGCCACATGCAGCAGGGCCTCGCGAATATCGTCCTTCGTCGCGCCGGTATTGCGCGTGGCGCGCACATGCATGGCGATCTCCTCGTCCTGGCTGAGGGCCGCCAGCAGGGCGATGGTCACGATGGAGCGCTCGCGTTTGGTGAAGTGCGGCCGCGACCAGACCGAACCCCAGGCTCCCTCCGTGATGAAGGTCTGGAAGTCGGCATCGAACGCGGTCATCTGCGCGTTCGCCCGGTCCACATGGGCATCGCCCAGGACCTGACGGCGAATGGCCATGCCGGCCTTGTAGCGCTCGCTTTGGTTCGTATCAGACAAGTCCAGCCTCCCGTAGGTGTCCACCGATCAGCGAGGCCAAGGCGGCAGGCTGCTCGACGCATGGGATGTGCCCGCAGCTCTCGATGAGCGCAAAGCGGGCATTGGGAATGAGGTTTGCCGTGCCCTGCACGATTTCGGCGGGCGTCGATCCGTCCGGATCGCCCGCCACGCAGAGGGTCGGAACCGCGATCCGGCCGGCATCGGCGGTCAGATCCGTGTCCCGGATGGCTGCGCAGGTTCCCGCATAGCCATGGGCGGGCATTCGGACCAGCATGTTGCGCCACCCGGTCGTTTCGTCGGGACGGGTCTCGCGGAATGCCGGCGTGAACCAGCGCTGCAGGACATTGTCGACGAGAGGCTCGATGCCGCCCGTCTCGACGGCGGCGATGCGCTCGGCCCAGAGATCGGCCGTTCCGATCTTCGCCGCCGTGCAGCAGAGGGTGAGCGCTGCAACCCGGTCCGGAAAATGCACGGCCATCCTCTGGGCGATCATGCCTCCCACGGACAACCCGACCAGGGCGGCCTTCGCGACCTTGAGATGGTCGAGCAGCGCGACGAGATCGTTCACGTGATAGTCCATCGTATAGGGCGCAGGCGGCGCGTCCGAAAGACCGTGTCCGCGCTTGTCGTAAAGGACGACCCTGTAATGATCAGCGAAAGCCGGCGCGACCTCCTGCCAGATGCGGAAGTCGCTGCCTAGAGAGTTGATGAAGACGAGCGTCGGAGCACCGGCTCGGCCCAGCACCTGGTAGTGAAGAACGATTCCGTTTGCGCGTATGAAGGCCATGCCTCACCTCAATGGAGCGAGCCGACGCCGATGTAATGCTCGACGAGGCCCTGATCGGCGCGCAGGGTCTCGCTTGTCCCCTGCCACGCGATGCGCCCGCGCTCCAGGATGAGCACGGATTCGGCGAAGTCGAGGGCGCTTTCCAGGCGCTGCTCCACCAGCAGGATCGTCATCTCGCCGCTGGATGCAAGCCGGGTGAAGGCGGCCATCAAATCCTCGCAGATCACGGGCGCCAGGCCTTCGAGCGGCTCGTCGAGGAGAAGCACCGATGGGCGGCCGAGAATCGTGCGGGCGGTCGAGAGCATCTGCTGCTCGCCGCCGGAAAGCTGCCAGCCGAGATTGGTCCGCCGCTCGTGGAGGCGCGGGAACATATCGTAGGCCTCCTGAATGGCGCTGCGCGGCCGGTCCTTGACCCCGACGATCAGGTTCTCCTCGACGGTGAGCGAGCGGAAGATGTCGCGCGTCTGCGGCACGAGGCCCAGCCCCTGGCGGGCGCGCTCGGAACTCTTAAGCCCGGACACGTCCTTGCCGCCGATGAGGATTTCGCCGCCATAGCGCCGGTTCATGCCCATAAGGGTGGACAGCAACGTGGTCTTTCCCATGCCGTTGCGCCCCAGGATCGACAGGCGCGCGCCGGCAGGCACGGAGAAGGACACATCCTCCAGCACCACCGTCGGCCCGTAGCCGGCGCTCAATCCTCTGACGTCAAGCGACGTTGCGGGCATGGGCATAGTTCCCCAGATAGGCTTCTCGGACCTTGTCGTTTGCGGCGACCTCCGAAGGCAGGCCCTCGAAGATGATCTCGCCTGCGGCCAGCACCACCACGCGCCTGGCGAAGCGGAAGACGAGGTCCATGTCGTGTTCGATCATGAGCACGGCGAGGCTCGGCGGGAGCCGCTCCAAGGCCTGCTCGATCCGCGGCGTCTCGCTCGACGGGACGCCCGCCGCAGGCTCGTCGAGCAGCAGGACCTTGGGCCTGAGCGCAAGGGCAATGGCGATCTCCAGGAGGCGCTGCTGGCCATAGGCGATCTCGCGCACCCTGCGCCGCGCCACCTCTGTGAGGCCCAGCGCTCCGAGGAGGTCCGCCACCTCGTCGGCGATTGCGGAGTTGCCGTGGAAGCGGCCAAGGATGCGCGAGGCCCTTCCCTCCCGCTGGAGCACCGTCAGGGTGACGTGCTCCTCCGGCGTCATCTCGGAAAAGAGCCGGGTGACCTGGAAGGTGCGCACCAGCCCTTTGCGGACGCGCCTGACGGCCCCGAGGCCCGTCACATCCTCGCCGTTGAGAACGACCCGCCCCTCGCTCGGCTTGAGCTGCCCGGTGACCAGATTGACGAAGGTCGTCTTGCCGGCTCCGTTGGGGCCGATCAAGGCAAGGCGCTCCCCTGCCGGCATGTGGAGGGAGATGTTGCGGCTGACGGCGAGGCCGCCGAAGGACTTGGACAGGTTCTCGACCCGGAAAAGATCGCTCACGGCCGACCTCCGCTGTTGCGCTTCTTTCCTGCGGAGATCTGGTCGAGCAGATCGCTCAGGCCGCCGGGTGCGGCGAGCACCACCGCGATCAGCAGCGCGCCGACCATCGTCATCCAGTGGAACGGATTGATGGCAGAGACCACATGCTCGAAGCCCATGAAGATCACCGTGCCGATGAGCGCGCCATAGAGTGTTCCAAGCCCGCCGAGCACGAGCATCACGAGGGCATTGGCGGAGAGTTCGAAACTGACGCTGTCGAGACCGACAACCTGGGTGGAGATGGCGGCAAGGGCTCCACCCGTGCCGGCCACCGCCCCGGAGATGACGAACATCTTCAGCAAAACCGGGAAGACGAAGGCTCCCATGGCGCGGATGCGGATCGGGTCCTCCTTGATGCCGCGGCACAGCATGCCGAAAGGCGAAGACACGACGAATTTCAGGATGATGAAGACGGCGACGAGGAGCGACAATCCGAAGAGGTAGGCGGTCTGCCCCCACAGGTCGAACTCGAAGACGCCAAAGAGTGGTCCCACGAAGAGGCCGGCGAGGCCATCGCTGCCTCCCGTGTAGGCGGAGGCCTTGTTCGCCGCCTCATGGGCAAGCTGGACGATGGCAATGGAGAGCACGAGCTGCGCGAGGCCGTGAGCCCGCAGCATGATCGCGCCCATGACGAGGCCGGCCGCCGCGCCGGCCACGGCTCCGATGGCGATCAGCGTCAAGGGCTCCGTGACCCCGTTCACACAGGCGATGCCGGCGGCATAGGCGCCCGCTCCGAAAAGGGTCGCCTGGCCGAGCGAAGCCACGCCGCAATAGCCGACGATGAGGTCGAGGGAGAGGACGAGCAGAGCGACGGCGATGATGCGCGTCAGCAGCGCAAGGCTGTCCGGGAACAGGAAATATCCCGCCACGCCGGCCGCGACGATCAGGATGACGCCTACAGCGTCACGCGACCAGCGGCGGCGTCCCGCCACGGGTGCGGCCGTCATTCTCTCGGTCTGAGCGACGAACTGCACGTTACTGAGCCCTTCCGAAGAATCCGCGCGGGAACATGAAGACGATGACGATGACCGCCGCATAGAAGAAGAAGTTTCCGAACTCGGGCATGAGATAGCGTCCGCTCGTGTCGACGGCGCCGAGCACGAGGCAGGCGGCGATGGCGCCGAGGATCGAGCCGGCGCCGCCGACCGAAACGACGACGAGGAAGATCACCATGTAGCGCAGCGCATAATAGGGCTCGATGGGCAGGAACTCGGCCGCGACGACACCCCCGAAAGCCGCAAGGCCGACGGCGATGGCAAAGCTCACGGCGTAGATCACCTGCGTGCGCACGCCGAGCGCATCGGTCATGGCCGCATTGTCCACGGTTGCCCGCACCTTGGTGCCGAAGGTCGTCCGCTCGATGAGGTACCAGAGCCCAAAGGCCACGGCGACGCCGCAGGCCATGACGAAGAGCCTGTGGGCGGCAATGGTGCGAAAGCCCAGGTCCACGGGCTCGGCCAGGGCTTCAGGCAGCGGAATGGTTTTCAGCGTCGGGCCGAAGAAGTAGTTGGTGATACCGATCACGCAGAAGGTGATGCCGATGGTCATCAAGACCTGCGTGAGCTCGGGGCTGCCGTAGATCCGGCGATACAGAAGCCGTTCGAGGGGGATCGAGATGATGATCGTCCCGATGATCGCCAGGAAGATCGCGACCCCATAGCCCATCCCGAGATCGCGGGCGGCATAGGATGCGATGTAACCTGCGATCATGGCGAAGGCGCCGTGCGCCAGGTTCACCACCCGCATCAGGCCCATCGTCAGGGATAGACCGATGCAGATGATGAAAAGGGCCATGCCGTAAGCAAAGGCGTCCGTCGCGATGCTGAGGATGGTCTGCATGAGAGCGTCCAGGTCGGCCTATGGTCCAGGCGGTCGGATGAGCGCGGCCTTGGAATGGCCGCGCCAGCTCACTGGGTGGCGAGACCCGGATCCTTCTGGTTCGGAAACGTCTTGATTTTCTTGTTGTAGTACTTGCCGTCCGGCCCCTTCGCGACCTCGCGCAGATAGATGTTCTGCGTGATGTGGCGGGTCTCGGGGTCGATGGTCACGGGACCGCGCGGGCTGGTCCAGGACAGGCCCTTGACCGCATCGATGGCCTTCTGGGCATCCTGCTTGCCATCGGCGGCCTCGATCATCTTGTAGATGAGGTGCATGCCGTCATAGGCGCCGACAGCGGGGAAGGAAAGCTGCTCAGGATTGCCGATCGCCTTGCCCGCGGCTTCGACGAACTTCGTGTTTTCAGGAGAGTCGTGAGAGACCGAATAGTGGAACGAGGTGCGAAGCCCCTCGGCCGCTTCGCCGAGCGCGGGAAGATCGGATTCCTGCGTCAGGTCGCCGGGAGCGAAGAACTTGATATTGCCCTGCTTCAGGCCTGTCTCATTATAGGCCTTCACGAAGCCGAGCGTCGGCGGGCCGGAAGGCAGGAAGGCGAAGAGACCGCCCGCGCCCGAATCCTTCACGCGCTGCATGATCGGGCTGAAATCGGTGGTGTTCATCGGCATGCGGATCGTTTCGACCACCTCGCCGCCTGCAGCCTCGAAGGCCTTCTTGAAGGCGTTCTCCGCATCGATGCCCGGACCGTAGTCGCTGACCACCGTGATCGCCATCTTCACCCCATCGTCAAATGCGACTTGGCCGAGCGGCGTCGTGGTCTGCGCCGTGGTGAAGGATGTCCGCGCCACGAGGGGCGAGGTGTTCATGATGGCGGAAGTCGCCGCGTTGAAGATGACGAGGGGCGTGTTCGCCTGCTTGAGGAGCGGCGTGATCGCCATGGCATCCGGGGTGAAATAGACGCCGCCCAGATACTGGACCTTGTCCTTCACCACCAGTTCCTGCGCCAGCGCACGCGCCTGGGCCGGATTGGCGGTTGGCAGGTCGCGATAGATGACCTCGATGTCATTGCCTTCCACGCTCTTTCCGTTGAGCGCCATGTAGGCTTCGACTCCGGCCTGGAAATTCTTGCCCTGCAAGGCGAACGGCCCCGAGAACGGTCCGATGATGCCTACCTTGACCGTCTCGGCCATCGCGGAGACGGAGCCCATGAGCAGAGCGCCGATGGCTACGCCCAGAAGTGTCTTTGTGGCCTTCATTCGCGTTTCCTTCCCTTGATCCGTCCGGCCTCGTTGATGGACCAGCGGTTTTCCTGTTTCTACGGCTCATTGTGTTCGCAATGCGAACATTTGTTGCCATATCGAACAAAAACTACTATTCTTAACCTCGGTGTCAAGGCCACCATAGTCCGATGCAGGTTTTGCCTAGGAGGCTTTCGGATGCAGGATGCAGAAGTGGATGAACAGGCCGGAGGCGACCGCGACTTCGTTGCGAGCCTCGAGAAAGGCCTGCTGGTCATCGAGGCCTTCGACGCCAGCCGCCCGCGTCTCACCCTGTCCGACGTAGCAAAGCTGACGGGCATCACCCGCGCGGCCGCGCGCCGCTACCTTCGCACGCTGACCCGCCTGAATTATGCGGATTTCGACGGCCGCTATTTTTCGCTCAGCCCGCGCATCCTCAGGCTCGGCTACGCCTATCTGTCCTCCACCTCCCTCTCCATGCGCCTCCAGCCCTTCCTGGAACGGGTCTCGGAGGAGACGGGAGAATCCAGCTCGGCGGCCATCCTCGACGGGGACGAGATCGTCTATATCGCCCGGGCAGCTACCCGCCGGATCATGTCCATCGGGCTTGGCGTCGGCAGCCGCCTGCCCGCCTATTGCACGTCCCTGGGGCGTGCGATCCTTGCGAACCGGCCCGAGGCGGAGATCGAAGCCTATCTCGCGCGGGTCCGCCTCGAGGCGAAGACGCCGAAGACGGTCACGAGCAAAGCGGAACTGCGACGACTGCTGGAGGAAACCCGCAGCCGGGGCTACGCCATCGTCAACGAGGAACTGGAGCTGGGCCTCCGCTCCATCGCCGTGCCGCTGGTCCAGAAGAACGGCCAGGTCACCATTGCCCTGAACATCAGCGCCCAGGCCGGACGGGTGCCTGCCGCCGAGATGGAAGAGCGTTTCCTGCCCGCCCTTGAAGCAGCCGGCGAGGCCCTGCGCTACACGTTCTGAACAGCTCATGTACGGCCCAGCTTCAGGCCGCCCGGGCCATGAATTGATCGAAACCACGGCTTAGGCGTTAACGGTTCAAGAACCGATTTCTGCAGAGGAAAAGCCATGATTACCCTTGAGATCGCTGGCAGGGCGGTTGCCGTGACGAATGCGGATGGGGATCAAGCCCGCGAACTCTTTCTGAGCGAGAGCTTCAAAGACGACCTCATTTCGTTTAAGAGCGAGGGCCGCTCCCTCTGGGACGGCTCAGCTGACCTGACGATCAGGACCGCATCGGAAGACGAGATCGATGCCTTCAATGAGGCCCTGGACGAAGACGAAGTCGAAGACAGCGACGAAGACTATGACAATGACCTCGATATCGATGTCGTGTTCCTGGTGTCGATCGATGAGATAGACGACGGCTCCTCGCCCGGCTGATTATCCTCCCGGAACCCGTCAAGGTTCCCCTCGAACGGTTCAGCCATACTCACATGCCTTTCCCGAAGACCAATCCCAGCCTTGAGCGCGCCCTTGCGGACCGAGGCTACAACGATCCGACCCCCGTCCAGGCCGCCGTGCTCCAGCCGGAAGCCGAGGGCCGGGATCTTCTCGTCTCCGCCCAGACGGGCTCGGGCAAGACGGTCGCCTATGGCCTTGCCATGGCCTCCACCCTCCTTGGTGATGCAGAACGTCTCGGACCGCCCCGCGAGCCCCTGGCTCTGATCATCGCGCCGACCCGCGAGCTCGCGCTCCAGGTCAACCGTGAGCTCGTCTGGCTCTACGGTCCGGCCGGTGCGCGGGTGGCATCCTGCGTGGGCGGGATGGATGTGCGCCGGGAGCAGCGGGCGCTCGCCGACGGTTGCCATATCGTCGTCGGCACTCCCGGGCGCCTGCGGGACCACCTGGAGCGCGGCCGCCTCGACCTATCGAACATGCGCGCCGTCGTCCTCGACGAGGCCGACGAGATGCTGGATCTCGGCTTCCGCGAGGACCTGGAATTCATCCTCGATGCGACGCCGGAAGAGCGCCGTACCCTGCTGTTTTCCGCAACCCTGCCTAAGAACATCGTCACTCTGGCGCGCCGTTACCAGCGCGAGGCGCATCGCATCGATACCCTGGTCGAGAACGAGCCGCATGGGGATATCGAGTACCGCGCCATCCGCTGCGCTCCCAATGAGGTGGAGCATGCCGTCGTCAACGTGCTGCGCTACTACGAGAGTCGCGGCGCCATGGTGTTCTGCCATACCCGTGAGGCGGTGCGGCACCTCCATGCGAGCCTGATCGAGCGTGGCTTTGCGGCGGTCTCCCTTTCAGGCGAGCTGACCCAGAACGAGCGCAGCAATGCCCTGCAGTCGCTGCGTGACGGGCGCGCCCGGGTCTGCGTGGCGACCGACGTGGCGGCCCGTGGCATCGACCTGCCGGATCTGGGACTCGTCATCCATTTCGACCTGCCCAACGATCACGAGACGCTCCTGCACCGCAGTGGCCGTACGGGCCGCGCGGGACGAAAGGGCACCTGCGTGATGCTCGTGCCCTATACCCGCCGCCGTAAGGCCGAGCGGCTGATCGACATGGCAGGCATCGACGTGACTTGGGCCGGCGCTCCCTCGGCCGACGAAATCCGCCTGCGCGACCGCGAGCGGCTGATGCAGGATCCAGTTTTCTCCGAAGAGGCGACCGAGGATGATCTCGCCATGGCGCAGGCCCTCCTGGCCGGACGCTCGGCGGAGGAGATCGCCGCAGCCCTGGCCCGCTTCTTCCGTGCGCGCCTGCCGGCTCCGGAGGAGATCGTCGATGCAACTGCCGAGCGCGAACCGCGCCAGCGTAAGGACAAGCGCGAACGGCAGGAAGAATGGCTGGGCGGGTTCAAGGAGAAGAGTCGTGGCGGCGCGAGCGAGAGCTTTGAGCGCTCGTCCGAGGACATGGTCTGGTTCCGCATGAGCGTCGGGCGGTGCAACAATGCCGATCCGCGCTGGCTCCTGCCGGTGATCTGCCGCCTGGGGCATGTGACGAAGAAAGAGATCGGCTCGATCAAGATCTTCGACCGAGAAACAAAGTTTCAGATCGTGAAATCGCAAGCCTCGAAATTCGCTGCTGCCGTCCGCAAAGCGAATGATGAGGATATCCGCATCGAGCCGGCAGAATTCGCGCCGAGTCAGCGGCGGGACGAGCCGGCGAAGAAGAGCTTCAAGAGCCGGAGCGGCCCCCCGCCCCACAAGGACAGGAATTCACGCCCTCCGTCCAAGGCTGCAAAGGGCAAGCCCGGCTTCAAGGGCAAGCGTAAGAACGCCGAGTAGGACACGCCCCGCCGGAACTCGGCCGATAGCAGGCCGCCGGCAGGCGCAACCCACAAGACCCCTCTGCGTTGTTTCTCGGAACACCAGGGAGAGGTCTCGTGCCAAGCTCGGAAAAAATAGGAACCCCCACCCGGCTGCGGCACGGGGGAGATCACGCGAAGTCGGCGCTCCGGTGGATCGCCCCTGCCCTCCTGGGCGGCGCTGCGGCGCTGGGCGGACTTGCCGTTTACGTCGACAGGCGTGCGCGCGAGGCGGAGCGGCAGCATCCGCCCATCGGGCGTTTCATGACCATCGACGGCGTTCGCCTCCACTACATCGAGCGCGGACGCGGCGATCCGCTTGTGCTTCTGCACGGCAACGGCACCATGATCCAGGATTTCATCACCAGCGGCATCGTCGACCGGCTGGCGGAACGCTACCGCGTGATCGTGTTCGATCGTCCGGGTTTCGGCTACAGTTCGCGGCCGGGCCGTTTGTGGTCTCCGCAGGCCCAGGCCCAGTTGATCTACAGGGCCCTCATTCATCTCGGCGTCGTCAGGGCCGTCGTGCTCGGACATTCCTGGGGTACGCAGGTCGCCCTTGCGCTCGGCCTCGACTACCCCCTCCTCGTCCGCAGCCTCGTCCTCGCCTCCGGCTACTATTATCCGACTGCGCGCGCCGACGTGCTTCTCCTTTCGCCGCCCGCCATTCCCGTGATCGGGGACGCGATGCGCTACACGATATCGCCTCTGGCTGCCCGGCTCATGCTCCCACGCCTGATCCAGAAGATGTTCGAGCCTGCGCCCGTGCCGGAGCGCTTCGACCGGCAGATGCCGAAGGAACTGATGCTGCGCCCTTCGCAACTCCAGGCATCTGCGGAGGAAGCAGCCCTGATGGCCCCCTCAGCCATGGATCTCCAGCATCGCTACCGAGAACTGGCAGTCCCCGCGGTCATCATCACCGGAGCGGACGACCAGATCGCCGATGTGGGCCGCCAATCGGAGCGCCTGCACGATCACCTGCCAGACAGTGAGTTCGTGTCGGTTCCCGGACTGGGTCATATGATCCATCACCTGGCCCCCGACGAAGTCATCGAGGCCATCGACCGTGCAGCACATCGCTCGTCGGATGGAATGAGACGGACCAGCCGGACCGAGGGCGCATCCGCCTATTCAGGCTGACGCAGCCACTCGCAGCGTTGTGGCGGCCTCCGCGCTCTTTCCGTAAAGACCCCGATTGACGGGATCGGGAGACAGCCCGTCCGTCAGGCCGAGCACGGTCTCAGCCGCCCCCAGAAGCAGGGCGCCGTCGGGGGCCATTGCATTCGCAAGTCGCCGCAGCACGTCGGTCTTCGTCGGCTTGTCGAAATAGATCAGGACATTCCGGCAATAGACGATGTCGAAGACGCCGAGGTGGCCGAATTCCTTGATGAGATTGAGCGGCCGGTAATCGACCATCGCCCGGATCTCGGGCGCGATCCGCCACTGATCGCCCTCCTGCTTGAAGTATTTCAGGAGAAGCTGGATCGGAAGGCCCCTCTGGACCTCGAACTGCGAGTAGAGACCGGCCTTCGCCTTGTCCAGCACCTCGGTGGAGATGTCCGTCGCCAGGATCTCAACGTTCCAGCCGGCGAGGCGGGCCGAGGCCTCCTTCACCAGCATGGCCAGGGAGTAGGGCTCCTGCCCGGTCGATGCGGCGGCACACCAGATGCGCAGACGGCGCGCCGAGGCGCGCGAATTCAGGTAGCGCGGCAGCAGAACGTCTCGGAAGAGATCGAAGGGCCCCTTGTCCCGGAAGAAGAACGTCTCGTTCGTCGTCATCGCCTCGACGACCGCGTTCTCCAGGCTGTGGTTGCGTCCCGCCTTGAGGGTCGTCACCAGTTCGGGAAGCGTGTTGACCTCGAACCGGCGGCACACCTGGATCAGGCGGCTCTCGACGAGATACCGTTTCTCGGCGCCGAGCGCCAAGCCCGAGCGAGCCTTGAGGAAGGTGCAAAGATAATCGAAGTCGAGTTCGGTCATGCGGGCGACCCGGTGATGTGGCCCTTGAGAGCAGGACCGATCATGTCGAGAGGGAGGATATCCTGGGCGATGCCAGCCTTCGCGATGCTTCCCGGCATGCCCCAGACGGTGCTTGTCGCCTCGTCCTGGACGATGACGGCGGCGCCTGCCTGCACCAGGTAGCGCGCACCCTGCGTTCCATCGGAGCCCATGCCCGTCAGGACTGCAGCGATCGCCGAGTTGCCGAGCACGGCAGCCGCGTCCCGGAAGAGGACATCGACCGCCGGACGGCAGAAGCTGACGGGAGGCGAATCGTCGAGCCGGATCACCGGGCCTGCCGGGCTCGCGGCCAGCCCCATGTGCCGCCCGCCTGGCGCGATGAAGACGGTGCCCGGGGACAGGGGCGCTCCATCCTCGGGCTCGCAGGCACGCACCCTGAACTGGGCGCGAAGATGCTCCGCAAAGACGGCCGTGAACATCGGCGGCATGTGCTGGACGATCAGAACAGGCACCTTCAGCAAGGCCGGACCCAGCCCCATGAGGACCTGTTCGATGGCTCTCGGCCCTCCGGTCGAGGCGCCGATCAGAAGATATTGCGGACGCGAAGCGACAGGCCTGACGGCAGGACGGGGAACGCTCGTCGCGACCGGGCGAACCGTCCGTGCCCGCGCCCCGGCATGAGCCCTCAGCCTCTCGACCAGATCACGCCGAAAGTCCTCGGCGGTGGTCATCTGCCGGCTGGAATCCGGCTTCGCCAGATAATCGACCGCACCCAGGGACAGGCACTTCAGAGAGATCTCGGCATTGCGCCGGGTCAGGGTGGAAACGACGATGACCTTGAGGCCCGGCCGTCTCTTGAGAAGCAGGGGAAGAGCCTCCACCCCGTCCATCTCCGGCATCTCAAGATCGAGGAGCACGATATCCGGCTCGTACCGATTGATGGAGTCGAGGGCGATGCGGCCGTTTGCGGCGGTGGTGACGACGTCGAAGCCATCGACCTCCTTGAGCCAGCGCGCCATCAGGCCGCGAATGACGACACTGTCGTCGACAATCATGATGCGCGTCCTGGGAACGCTTGGCGAAGTCTGAGGAGAAGCCACGGGGAGCATAAAAATGAATCTCGTGATCGAGTTAAAAATGAGGACAGTGGCAACCCGAGCACCGGTTACATGATGCCGACTTCCTGAAACTTGGCCGTCACGATGTCCTTGTCGAACGGCTTCATGATGTATTCGTTGGCGCCCGCGTCGAGTGCTCGGGAGATGTGGCCCACGTCGTTCTCCGTCGTGCAGAACACGATCTTCGGCTCCCCTCCTCCCGGCATCCGGCGCAGATGCGTCAGGAACTCGTAGCCATCCATGACCGGCATGTTCCAGTCGAGCAGGATGACGTCCGGCATCTCGTTCCTGCAGGCCGAAAGGGCCATCTCCCCATTCTCCGCCTCGGAGACACGAAACGTCATCTCCTCCAGAATGCGGCGGGATACCTTGCGGATCACGGACGAGTCATCGACGATCAAGCAGTGTTTCATGAGCTTGAACTCCCGCTCTCGTGCTATGCGGCCAGCTGCGTTTCGAAAGCGAGGACAGCCTCCACATCGATGATGATGAGAAGTCTGTTCTGGAGCTGGTGCACGCCGCCGGACAGCCCGGCCCAGCGCCGGTTCAGGTGAACCGGGTTGGGCTGCAGGTCATCGGGGTTGAGCTTGAGCACCTCACCCACCTCATCGACCAGGAGACCGTAGGACTCGCCCTTGTGCTCCAGTCCCACCGCCATGCGCCGTCCGTTCGACTCGGCATCCGGCAGCCCCAGGCGCCGGCGCAGCGACACTGCGGTGACGACGCGGCCGCGCAGGTTCAGGAGGCCGACGATCTCGGGCGGCGCAAGAGGCACCGTGGTCATGTCGCTGGCGACGAAGACGTCATGGACGCGGCTGATCGGCAGGCCGAGCATCTGGCCGGCCACCAGAACCGTCACGTAGTCCTCGTGCGCGGAGAAGCTCCGCGCATCGGCATTGTTGTTCGTATTGGCGAGATTGGGGCTCATGCGGCGACCTCAAGCGTTCCATTCATCTCAGACAGCGCCGCGAGCAGGCCGCGGCGATCGAATTTCGCAACCAGTTCGGCAATCTGCAGCTTGTGCGCCCTGTCGATCTGATTGGGATCGTGCGACATCGTCAGGGCGATCACCGGCAGCTTGGCCAGCGGCGATGCGCGCAGAGCCTCGACCAGATCGAAGCCGGATCGGCCCGGCAGGTTCACATCCGTCACCATGACATCGATGCTCAGCCCCTGCGCCAGCAGCTGCAGCGCCTCCTCCGCGGTGCCTGCCGTATGGACATGGAACCCAGCGGTCTTGAGGACAGGCGTCAGCATATCCCGGAAGAAGGACGACCCCTCCACGAGCAGCAGCGACTGCCCCTTCTCACCGCTCGGGCTCGAAGAACGCATCCAAGCCTCGGCAACGAGCGGCAGGTAATGCGCGACGTTCACCACCTCCGTTGCGCGTCCTCGGATGACTGCTGATCCGACGAGGTCCGAACGGTCGGCGACCAGTTCGATATCGAGCCGGTCCTCCACGATGTCGACGATCTCCTCCACGGCCAGTCCCATGGCGAAGGACTCGTCCGAGAACACCACCAGCGCCTGGGAGCCCTCGCTCTTGATCGCAAGCTGCTCATCGCAGGCCACCAGCGGCATCAGGCGGCCACGGTATTGCACCAGCGGACGACCGCTGACCCACTCGATGGTGGAGGCGTCGATCTCCTCCAAGCGGGTGACGAGAGACAGCGGAACCGCTTTGAGGCTCTCGCCCCCTCCCCGGAACACCAGCATGGTCGTTGTATCGGCCACTGCGATGCTTTCCGTCTCCTGAATCGCATCGGCCTGGAACTGGCCGTCCTCGGCGCCGGAGCCCACCATGCGGGCGAGGCCGTTCGGGTCGACGATGAGCACGACCGCTCCATCGCCCAGGATCGTGTTGCCGGAATACAGCTGGATGTGGCGCAGCTTCGAGGACATCGGCTTCACGACGATTTCCTCGGTGTGGAACACGCCATCGACCAGGATGCCGAAGCGCTGGCGCCCTACCTGCGTCACCACGACGAAGCCCTTGTCCGCCATCTCGTCGTCCGCGGAGCCAAGCACCTTGGACAGGGGGACAATGGGCAGGAGCCGCTCGCGAAGGCGCAGAACAGGCGTCCCGTTGATACGCTCGATCACATGCTCGGAGCCGGGAGCGACACGCACCAGTTCCAGCACCGCGACCTGCGGAATGGCGAAGCGCTGCTCGTGGGACGACACGATCAGGGCGGCGACAATGGCGAGCGTCAGCGGGATCTTGATCGTGAAGGTCGTGCCGCGTCCCTGCTCGGACCGGATGTCCACCGTTCCGCCGATCAGCTCGATATTGGTCTTGACCACGTCCATGCCGACGCCGCGGCCGGAAACGGACGTGACCGCCTGCGCCGTCGAGAAGCCGGGGTGGAAGATGAACTTGGCGACCTGCGCCTCGCTCATGCGCTCGACCTCGGTCTCCGTCGCGATCCCGCGTTCCACCGCCTTGCGGCGGATCGCAGCGAAGTTGAGCCCGCGTCCGTCGTCGGCAATCTCGATGGTGATGGTCCCACCCTCGTGATAGGCGTTGAGACGGATCGTGCCGCGCTCCGATTTTCCAACGGCCTTGCGATCATGCGGCGCCTCGATGCCGTGATCGGCGGAGTTGCGCACCATGTGGGTGAGCGGATCCTTGATAACCTCGAGCACCTGCCGGTCGAGCTCGGTGTCCGCGCCCTGCATGACGAGCTCGATCTTCTTGGACAGTTCGGCCGAGAGATCGCGCACCACACGCGGCAGCTTCTGCCATGCGTTGCCGATGGGCTGCATCCGGGTCTTCATGACCCCTTCCTGCAGTTCGGCCGTGATGTGCGACAGGCGCTGCAGCGGCACCTTGTAGCCGTGGTCGTCAACACGACGGGAGATCTCGAGCAACTGGTTCCGGGTCAGCACCAGCTCGGAGACCATCGTCATCAGATGTTCGAGCGTATCCACGTTCACGCGGATGGTCTGCACCTTTGCGAGAGCGCCTTCTCCCCCTTCGCCGCCTTCACTGGCGGCGGGAGCGCCGGCCTGACTTGTGCCTGCATCCTTTTGGGCCGGCTTCTCCTTCGCCTTCGCGACAGGCTCCGGACCAGGAGCCTCGCGGAAGGCGCGCTCCAGTTCGTCAAGGGAGATCTCATCCGGCTTCAGCGGCCGCTCCAGCTCCTGGTGCACCGAAGCACCGGCCGCTTGCGCAGCGGGGGCAGAAACATCCGGTCCGGGGGTCTCGCGGAAAGCCCGCTCCAGTTCGTCCAAAGGCACTTCGCCCGGCTTGAGAGGCCGCTCCAGCACCTGGTACGTCAGGGTTCCCGTTGTCTCGGCAGGGGCGTTGACCGGCTCAGGAATTTCCGCCGAGGCCATCGTCTCCAGCGCATGGATGAGATCTTCGTCCGTCCCTTCAGGCTCGCTGCCCGCGCGTTCAAGCTCGCCCAGGATCTCCTTGATGCGGTCGAGCGTGGCGAGGATGAGCGAGACGGCTGGCGTGGTCACCGGCATGCCGTCGCGAAACTTGCCCATCAGCGTCTCGGCGGCATGGGCCAGAGCCTCGAGGCGCGGCAGCCCAAGGAATCCGCAGGTTCCTTTGATGGTGTGCACCAGGCGGAAGATGTTGCTCAGGATCGCCTGGTTGTTGGGATCCTGCTCGAACCGTACCAGCTCGACGTCCACCGTATCCAGGTGTTCGGCTGTTTCGGTCAGAAACTCACGTAACAGATCGTCCATAACGTCACTCACATACTGCAGGGGAGTGAAGGCAGATGCGTCTTTCGCACCTGCCGCTCATCGAAAACTNCCTCGCCGATGCTGCCGGTCACCGCCTCGGTCCCGCGGGCCGCCTCCTGCACGTTGCGCGAGATCTCCGCGGTCGCAGCGCCCTGCTCCTCCATCGCGGCCGCAATGGAGACCGAGATCTGCGACATCTCGCCGATCGTGCGGGCAATCTCCTGGATCGCCTGCACCGCCTCCGAGGTCGCCTGCTGCACCGAGCCGATCTGGGCCGAGATCTCCTCGGTCGCCTTGGCGGTCTGGTTCGCCAGCTCCTTCACCTCGGACGCGACCACCGCAAAGCCCTTGCCGGCCTCACTGGCCCTGGCCGCCTCGATGGTGGCGTTGAGCGCCAGCAGGTTCGTCTGGCCGGCGATGGTTGCGACTCCTGAGATCCCGATCGAGATCATGCTCAACGCGCCGATGAGCGAGAATATTTTTGTTCTGATGCGCATGTGGCCCCCACCACCTTTTGCGGTCACTGCCGCATCAAAACGCAATCATCTTAAAGCAAGACTAAGAATGGACATATATTTGATGTTTTATTGTAACAGACGCGAAGTCTCGCTACGCATACTTGTATGGCACTCTCCGCCCTTCCTTAGTACATCACCGAAGCAAGTTACCTTCCGTTGCTGATGGAGTTCTACGGCAGGCCGACCAAACCCCGCTCCTGAAAGTCGGTATCGCAACTGCACCTGCACGTCCGGCCTTGAGCCGTTTCGCACCGAGAGCGCCTTCGGCAGGACGCAGAAGCGAGGCTTGATCCCACACGCAGAGCAAAAACA
This sequence comes from Microvirga roseola, assembly GCF_020866965.1. Taxonomy (GTDB): domain Bacteria; phylum Pseudomonadota; class Alphaproteobacteria; order Rhizobiales; family Beijerinckiaceae; genus Microvirga; species Microvirga roseola. The sequence continues at coordinate 90 of NZ_JAJATX010000006.1, read as the reverse complement.
TACGTTCTCACGCACCCTCTCGGGCGAGGGGCCACCCTTCTTGCAACTATTGCGTTTGAGTCACAGGGTCTGGGATGTGGCGTTGTCGGG
>NZ_JAJATX010000059.1 GCF_020866965.1 Microvirga roseola | reverse complement strand
CTCTCGCCGGAACAACCTGATCAGAACTCACAACTAGGCGGGCAGTAGCTCGGACGTAAGAAGGCACCCATCTCCCCCTACTACTCGGGCTTGGTCTCTTCACTTCTGGGTCGTAGACAGCAAAATAGGACGGCTTCGCTACCTACCTGACAGCGCCCGAAGGTCGCCAATGACGGCTTCTCATACTGGATGCTTCACCATTTCCACCCAATGCAGAAGTTGCTTGGCCTCACGCCCCTGAGAATAGATCTTGTACGTCAATCCTAGAGGGGAATGGCCGAGTAGCCTGGCAGCGATGGCCTCTGGGCAATCGGCTCGCTCTAGAGCCGTGGTGAAGGCTTTCCGGAGCGAGTGGAAAGTCTTGCCTTTAGGCATCTTGATCTTCCTCATGGCCCGTCCAAAGCGCACAGACAGGACATCAGCTTTAGCACCGGGAGGAACGTGGATGTCCCTCAGTCTTGGATGGACAGGAACAACGCGGGCAGCGTTCCCGGTCTTCCCCTTCATAAGGACATAACACTCGATGCCGTGGAGGTCTTTCCGCTGTGCCCTAATGCACTCGTCCAGGCGGAAGCCTGTATAGATCGAGATGAGAAAGACGGCCCTTAACTCCTCATCATTCTCGATGGCATCAAAGGCACGAACCAACTCCGCATCATTGAAGAACCCATAGCTTTCCGATGATTTGCCCTTAACGTCGGCGTCCTGCTGCAACTCATGGAACGGGCTTGCTGGCCTCTCGTCCAGCTCTCTATGTGACCATCGCCACAGATTAGAGAGGACCGTAACGTAACGCTTGATTGTGTCCCGAGATTTGCCCTCTGCAACCTCGTTGAGCCAGCTTAAGGCGACCTTGCGGGTGATCCCTCTGAGGGGCCTATCCCCATGAGAGGCAATCCACAACTTAACAGCTGTCCGATAGTTTGCCTCTGTCGTTTGAGAGCCTTTGGGGTTCTTACCGAGATAGTCCTCCAAAACTTCGGAGATAGTGGGAATTCCCTGCACATGGTCCCCGACCGCCTTGAATAGCTCCCTCGGAGCCTCTGTCTCCTCCAACTGGTCGACAAGCCTCTCAAGATCAGGATTTAGCATCTCCTCCCCGTCGAAGGCATTGACCACATAGGCAGGCCCTATCTCGTCTCTTAGCTTGGCTCTGAAGGTCTCGTAGCCGGCTGAGTGGTCGAGCGGCTTTCTGCGCTCCCCCTCCCCTACCTCGCGGGCAATCCTTGCCTTGGCCCATGAGACAACCTCCCACCGCCTCTCCCTGGCCTCCCTGATGTCGGAGGTCTCAAGGGACTTACGGAGGTAGGGGCCGAGCTTGGGCCTCAGCTTGTTAGGAACCGGGACGCGGGCATACCATCTGGACCCGATCCGTTGGAGATAGAGAGTATCTGATTTGGGGGTTGGGCGTTTGGTCGGCATGGCTCATGCATAGGCATGGATAGGCTTTGCTATCGAACCATCGAGGCGACCTGTAGGCAAGACCTGTAGGCAACAAAAGCCTTGATTTGCCTGAAACCTTGGCGCTCCCTAGGGGACTCGAACCCCTGTTTTCGCCGTGAGAGGGCGACGTCCTAGACCGCTAGACGAAGGGAGCTAGCAAGGTTGAGGCCGCTCGTATAACCACCCTTCTGAATCCCTTCAAGCCCTTTCGCCGAAAAAAGCGAATGGCGCGACATAAATGAGGACGTGGTGAGCGACGCAACGCAACAGGAATGGACTCTGGACGAGGGAATGCCCGCCGAGCGGCTGGACCGGGTTCTGGCGCGGCTGCAGAGCGACCTGTCGCGGAGCAGGTTGCAGGCGCTGATCCGCGAGGGGCAGGTCCTCGTCGATGGAGTGCCCATTCTCGATCCCGGCCGGAAGGTGGCGGGCGGGGCCGCCATCAGCCTGACCGTGCCGCCGCCGGTTCCGGCGGCGCCGGAGGGCGAGGCCATGGAACTCGCCATCGTCTACGAAGACGATGATGTGATCGTGATCGACAAGCCTGCCGGCCTCGTGGTCCATCCGGCGGCGGGCCATGAATCGGGCACTCTGGTCAATGCCCTGATCGCCCATTGCGGGGAGAGCCTGTCCGGGATCGGGGGCGTGAAGCGGCCGGGCATCGTGCACAGGCTCGATAAGGACACTTCGGGCCTTCTCGTCGTCGCCAAGAACGACCTCGCCCATCAGGGACTGGCGGAGCAGTTCGCCGACCATGGACGGACGGGACCGCTGGAGCGGACCTATTTCGCCCTGGTCTGGGGCGTTCCGGAGCGGCGGCGGGGCACGGTGGAGGCGGCGCTCGCCCGAAGCCAGCAGAATCGGGAAAAGATCGCCATCGTATCCGACGACAACGAGCGGGGCCGTTATGCGATCACCCATTACGAGCTTTTGGAGACCCTGCCTCCGGCAGAGCCCTTGGCAAGTCTGGTCCGGTGCGAGCTCGAGACTGGGCGCACCCACCAGATCCGGGTCCACATGGCCCATATTGGCCATCCCCTCCTGGGGGATCTCACCTATGGCTCCGGCTTCAAGACCAAGGCCAACCGTCTCTCGGAAGGCCAGCAGATAGCCCTCAAGGCCCTGAACCGGCAGGCGCTCCATGCGGCGGTGCTGGGCTTCGAGCACCCGCGGACGGGGGAGTTCCTGCGCTTCGAGAGCCCCCTCCCTGCGGACATGGCAGCCCTGCTTCAGGCGCTCAGGAGCTGAACATCAAGCGTCAATGCGTCGCAAAATGAAGCCACGCTGGCACCCTTGCGGATTCCGTGCGTTCACCACGTCTTGAGCCTGACGCCTCTGTTCGGACAAGGTCGAACCGCTTATATAGAGAGATTGAGGGCGGTCGGCCGATGAGGGGGCCGCCTCAGGCTTGCCTCATGGAGAGAGGGAGCCAAAGGAGGATAAGATATGGCTTCAGCGCTTCCGGTGCTTGCCAATGAAGGGGGTCTTTCGCGCTATCTCGACGAGATTCGTCGCTTCCCCATGCTTGAACCGCATGAGGAATACATGCTCGCCAAACGCTGGCGCGAGCATGGAGACCGCGAAGCCGCCCATAAGCTCGTCACATCCCACCTGCGCCTGGTCGCCAAGATCGCCATGGGCTATCGCGGCTACGGCCTGCCGATCAGCGAGGTAGTTTCCGAAGGCAATGTCGGCCTGATGCAGGCCGTCAAGCGCTTCGAGCCCGACAAGGGCTTCCGCCTCGCCACATATGCCATGTGGTGGATCAAGGCGGCGATTCAAGAATACATCCTGCGGTCCTGGTCCCTCGTGAAGATGGGCACCACCGCGAACCAGAAGAAGCTGTTCTTCAACCTGCGCAAGGCGAAGGGCCGGATCTCCGCCCTGGATGAGGGCGATCTGCGCCCGGACCAGGTGAAGCAGATCGCGACCCAGCTCGGCGTGACCGAGCAGGACGTGGTGGACATGAACCGCCGCCTCGGCGGCGACGCCTCCCTGAACGCACCCCTTCGCGAGGAAGGCGAAGGCGGCGGCGAATGGCAGGACTGGCTCGTCGACCAGGGCCAGAGCCAGGAGCAGGTGCTTGTCGAGGAGGAGGAGGGCCAGAACAGGCTGACGGCTCTCCGCAGCGCCCTCTCGGTGCTCAATCCGCGCGAACGCCGCATCTTCGAGGCGCGCCGCCTCTCGGACGACCCGATTACGCTGGAGGAGCTCTCGACCGAGTTCGGCGTCTCCCGCGAACGCGTCCGCCAGATCGAGGTGCGCGCCTTCGAGAAGATCCAGGAGGCGGTCAAGAAGAATCTGGCGCAGATCGAGACCTCATCCGCCGAGGCTGAAGCTTAAGCCCAGGCGGCGCCAACCATGAAAAAAGCCGCGGTCGATGCCGCGGCTTTTTCTTTGCTTGAGAGCGGCCCGCTACTGCCACTGGCTGAAGGCGTCGTTCAGGACCTGCTCGCCCGAAGCGCCCTTCTCGAAGCTCAGAATGGCCCGCTGGCCCGATGCCATGCGGACCGGCAGGTCGATCCAGTTGCGGCGCACGAAGAGCTCCGTGTTGCGCTCCACGTCGCCCTGCAGGTTCGACAGGCCGATCAGGAACAGGTTCTCGCGCACAGGCACCGGCAGGCCGGCGATCGGCGTTCCGCGGGCGGCTTCCTCGTTCTTGAACTGCAGGAGGCCTACGTCGCGGATCACCCGGCCCGGATCGCCGTCGCGGGTCGTGAAGGTGAGCTCGACCGTGTGCGAGGCCGGCAGCGTCGTATCGAGATTGCGGCGCAGCAGCATCTTCATGGTCAGGCCTGCGTCGGGAATCTCGACGTTGGCGCTGACGGCCTTCTCGAGAGGCTGGCCCTGGCCGGGATTGATGTCCTCAAGCCGCCAGACCACGCGCCCGACCTGGGCCTTCGGGGTCTGGGGATTGGCCGGATCCTCCTCGTAGAACACCGCGCGCTGGGCGGCGCCGATGGCGGGCTGCTGGGCGGGCGGCCTCGTGGGAGCCGGAGGGGCCTGCCCGCCGACGCGCTCCTCGATCTTGTTCGCCTCCGGCACCGGAGCCGGCTGGGTTTCCGCAACAACCGGCTCCTCGGGAGCGGATGTCCCGCCGGTGCTCTGCCACCACGCCAGAACGGCGATGCCGAGGATGACCACCGCCAGGATCGCTCCGAAGACGATGTTCCGGGTCCGCCGGTTGTCCTGCATGGCCGGATGCGGGCGGCTATCGACCCGCGGGCGCGCCGTGGGCGCCTCGGGTTCGAAATCCTCCGGCTCCTCCTCCGGCTCACGGGGAGGAGGCGCAGGCGCCTTGAGAACCTGCGCCGGCGTCAGGGTGCGCGGAACCGGGGGCTGCTGCGGCCTCGCATCAACGGCGGCGCCCGCGAAGGCCGCGACGTCATCGGCCGCATATTCCGCTTCGACCTTGGCGATGGCCTGGCTGAGAGAAACGATTTCCCTCTGGATATCCGCCTCCGACAGAGGCGGATCGAGGGAACGCAACTGGGCGGTCAGGGCCGTACGCGCGCGCTCGTAGACCGAGCGCCGCATGGCGGGCGTCCGCTCCGGCAAGCCTTCGACGGCTCGTGCAATAAGAGGGTAATAATCTGCCATTTCGTCCCGGAATGACCCGTCGAAGCTTCGCCGTCAACCCTCAAAGGGGTTCTTCATCAGGATTGTATCGTCGCGCTCGGGCGAGGTGGAGAGCACCGCGACGGGCGCGCCGATCAACTCTTCGATGCGACGGACGTATTTGATGGCCTGCGCCGGAAGATCGGCCCAGGAGCGCGCACCCGCGGTCGAGCCGCTCCAGCCCTCCATCTCCTCGTAGATCGGCTCGACCCGGGCCTGTGCGCCCTGGCTCGCCGGGAAATAGTCGATGATCTCGCCATCGAGCCTGTAGCCGACGCCGACCTTGATGGTCTCGAAGCCGTCGAGGATGTCGAGCTTGGTGAGCGCGATGCCGTCGATGCCCGAGGTGCGGACCGTCTGACGCACGAGCGTCGCATCGAACCAGCCGCAGCGGCGCTTGCGGCCCGTGACGACGCCGAACTCCTTGCCCTTCTGGCCGATCAGCTCCCCGGTCTCGTCGAAGAGCTCCGTCGGGAACGGCCCCTCGCCCACGCGGGTCGTATAGGCCTTGGCGATGCCGAGCACGTAGCCGACGCCGCCCGGGCCGAGGCCCGATCCGGTCGCCGCTTGGCCGGCCACGGTGTTCGAGGAGGTGACGAAGGGATAGGTGCCGTGATCCACGTCGAGCAGCGCGCCTTGAGCGCCCTCGAACAGAATGCGCTTGCCCGCGCGGCGTTCTTCATCGAGGAGCCGCCACACGGCGTCCATGTAGGGCAGGACCTTGGGAGCGACGGAGGCGAGCTCCTTGTAGATCGCCTTCGCGTCGAACTCGTCGAGGCCGAAGCCGCGGCGCAGCGCATTGTGGTGCGTCAGCAGCCGCTCGATCTTGTCGGGCAGCGAGGGCAGATCAGCGAGATCCATCAGGCGGATCGCGCGACGGCCCACCTTGTCCTCATAGGCCGGGCCGATGCCGCGCTTGGTGGTGCCGATCTTCGTCCCGGCGCTGCCGCTCTCGCGAAGCGCATCGAGTTCGCGGTGGACGGAGAGGATCAGCGGCACGTTCTCGGCCACGCGCAGATTCTCGCGGGTGATCGACACGCCCTGCTCGGAAAGGCGCTCCACTTCGCCCGCGAGCGCATGGGGATCGAGCACGACGCCGTTGCCGATGACGGAGAGCTTGTTGGGCCGCACGACGCCGGAGGGCAGGAGCGAGAGCTTGTAGACCTTGCCGCCGATGACCAGCGTATGGCCGGCATTGTGGCCGCCCTGGAAGCGCACGACCACGTCCGCCTGTTCGGACAGCCAATCGACGATCTTGCCCTTGCCCTCGTCGCCCCACTGGGCGCCCACGACAACCACGTTCGCCATGCTCAAGCCTCACATGAAAAAACCCCGGCGCAAGGCCAGGGTTGGGGAAAAACCTTGCAAACCCTCATGGTGGATCATGCGTCCGAGGTCAAGGTGGAATGGGCCTTGTCCCACGCATCATACTCTTTCCGGAGATACAGGGGACGCGCCTTTTCGCCTCCCGCCGCTGCAGGGCGCGGGGTTCTGTCGGTCCGGTCCTGGCTTTGTCCCTTGCGGGACGGGGGAAGCACGGGACGCTGTCTCGCTTCGCTGCCCTGCGGCGTGCGAAGAATTCGGGCGGGAAGCCGCCCGGGCAGGAAGCAACACGCGTCCCGCGCGGCGTCTCGGCAGGGCTCCGGCCTCGCGCTCCGAGAGCCTGTGATGGGACGCCACAGCCGCCCCCAGGCTCTCTTACGGCGCTCTGTCGCGCAGCCCCGGCTGTCATCCGGTACGGGCGAGGCTGGGGAGAGGGGAACGCAGGCCTGCCCGAACAGGCGCCGTGCTCCAGGTCTCCCGCTCGGATCTCCTGGCGGCGCAGGGCTTGCGAGACCCCGTGCCGCGAGCAAACCGCATCATCGAGAGCTTCTTTGCGCGCGTGCGGCGGGCCTACCGCGGCGTTCATCATCGCTTCTCGGTAAAGTACCTAGACTGGTACATCGCCGAACTCTCCTGGCGCGAGGACCACAGCCGCCTCGGAAACCGGGCCGCTTGACTCGAATTGTGCACCATCCTGTTGCACAATTGGCTGCGGACATTACCGGATCAGGTCACGAAAATCTGGTGGCGTTTGCTACCGAATGCCGGTCTTTCCCGGAAGGACGCGCAGCGGAGGGGAAGGGAAGCCATGCTGCCTCGCCTGTGAGTGGATCCCCTTCCGGTCCTCACGGACCGCCGGGGATGACAGGCTCATCCCTCCCCCTTGCAGGGAGGGATGAGCCTGACTTTGCGCCCCCTCGATCCCTCTCCGCAAGGGGGAGAAGGGCGCGCCTCCGCCCTTTAGCCGGCGGTTCACGCAACGAAGCCGCTAGGCCTACCCTCGCGGGCCGACAAGGGCGAACATCGCACCCTGGGGGTCGAGGCACTGCAGAATGAAGACACCGCCTGGAACCTCCTGAGGACCGAAGAGCACCTGTCCGCCCCCCGCCTCCACGCGCCCCTTGGCGGCGTCGATCCCGTCGACGGCGAAATAGTAGAGCCAGAACGGCTCGGGCATGTGGCCCGGCTTGGTCATCATGCCGCCGACTGCGTTTCCGCCATAGGAAAAGAGCTGATAGGTGCCCATCGCCCCCATATCCAGCGCCTCGTCCTTCGCCCACCCGAAGAGTTCGGCGTAGAAGGCGAAGACCGGTTCGAGATCGGTCGCGTAGAGTTCGTGCCAGCCGGGCTGCCCCGGACCCATCATCGCCGCCGGCTCCTGAAGGTCTCCCTTCCCCTTGAACAGCACGAACGGCGCCCCCTGCGGGTCGGCCACCACGGCGAAGCGGCCGATGGCGGGGACATCCTCGGCGGCGCGCAGAACGGCCCCGCCCTTCTGCCCGACCCTTTCGGCCCAGGCATCGACATCGTCCACCCCGATATAGCCGATCCAGCCCGGACGCGCGCCCCTCTCGCACTCCTCCGGGGACAGAGACATCAGGCCCGCGACGGGCGTGTCGCCGGCGGAGAACATCACATAGGGCAGATCCGGCATGGAGGCGTCCCGCGTCTTCCAGCCGATGACGTTGGCGTAGAACGCCTCCGCTCCGGCCATGTCGGTGGTCATCAGCTCGTACCAGGTGAACTTCCCGTGGGCATTGGACATCGTCATCGCTCCGGTTGGATGAAATCGGGAAAGAATGCGGATTGACGTCTCCGGCCCGGATGCTCCCGGCGCCGATGAGGCCGACTTACCTTGACAAGTACGTTGATATCAACATTTATAGGGCCATGTCAAAGCCCCTGGACGTCTCTTTGGAGACCACTCATCTCGTTCGGGATTCCTGCCTCTGCCTGCATGTGCAGCGTGCCGCGCGCGCGCTGGCGCGGCGCTTCGACGAGGCGCTGCGGCCCCTCGGCCTCACCAACGGCCAGTTCTCGCTGATCATGTCCCTCAACCGCCCCGAGCCGCCCGGCATGGGATCCGTTGCCAGCCTGCTGGCCATGGACCGCACGACCCTCACCGCCGCGCTGAAACCTCTGGAGCGCCGCGGCCTCGTCGCGGTCGCGCCCGATCCGGCGGACAAGCGCAGCCGCCTGGTGACCCTCACGCCCGAAGGCCGCGCCCTCCTGGCTCAGGCCGTTCCGATCTGGACCCGGGCCCATGCGGCAGTCGAAGACCGTCTGCCCGGCGAACCGGACCGCCTGCGCGACGATCTCAAGGCCCTGGCCCTCTGAGGCCTGCGCTTTCCTCCCGGCCTCAGGCCCGGCCCCTTGCGCTCTTCTCCGGCTTCACGCGCTGTGCGATGAAATTGCGGATCTCGCGGGTGCGGCGCTCGGGATCGAGGATCTCGGCATCGAGACCATGCTTCCAGGCGAGGTCGAAGCGCGTCGGCTCATCCTGCAGGGCGGCGAGATCGTCCGTGTAGGAGGCGGCGTCCTCCGGCGTGCGGCAGAAGCCCTCGCGCACCAGGATCTCGGTGCGCCGCCGCAGGATCACGGCGAGTTCGCCCAGCGAGAATTCCGGGTGGTACTGCACGCCCCAGAACACGCCGCCGTTCATGCGGATCTCCGCCGCCTGGACAGGAGAGACCGGATTGGAGGCGAGCACCGTGCAGCCTTCGGGCGCAACCGTCACCATGTCGAGGTGGATGGCGGGCGCATCGTAGACGGCGGGCCGGCCCGCCAGCAGGGGATGCCCCCTCCCCGCCTCCGTCGGCGTGAGCCGCCGGGAAAAGCCCACCTCCCGTCCAAGGGGATTGACCTGCACGTCCCCATCCGCCGCCACGGCAGCGACCTGGAGGCCCCAGCAGGATCCGAAGCAGGGGGTGCGCGACGCATAGATCGCCCGCATGAGATCGATCTGGCGCAGGATGTCCGGCGTGCGGTCGTAGATGTTGAGATGCGAGCCGGTGAGCACGATCCCGTCATAGGATTCGAGACCGGCCGCATCCGGCAGGTTCGCCCCCTCGTCCGCCGGGAAGGCGAGATCGCAGACGGCCTCGCCCTCGATCTCCTGCAGCACCGCCGCATAGGATTCCGAGGGCATCAGTCCATAGGCCTCCCTGTGGGCCTGCCTTGCGCCACGCGTATTGCCCTCGACCACCAGAAACCGTAAGCCCATGAACGTCACCCGCCTCCGCTTGAGGCCGGTTTAGCTGAACCGCGCGCGGCGGCAAGAGCCACGAGGTCCCAATCCCTCCATGAAGATCCTGCATTCGCTTTGGAAAGGGCTGTGGGGCCAGGCCTACCTGCTGCTGATCCTCACCACCCTCATGTGGGGCGGGAATGCCATCGCCGGGCGGCTCGCGGTCGGACAGGTCTCGCCCATGATGCTCACCGGCCTGCGCTGGGTGGTGGTGGTCTCAGTCATGGTGCCGCTCTTCGGCCGCCAGGTCGCCGCCGAGTGGCCGAAGCTGAGGTCCCGCCTCGGCTTCACCATCCTCATGGGCACGTTCGGCTTCACCGCCTTCAATGCGCTCTTCTATGCGGCGGCCCACCACACGAGCGCCGTGAACCTCACGATCTTCCAGGGGGCGATCCCGGTTCTGGTGCTTCTCGGCACCATCCTCATCTTCGGCGCACGGGTGATCCCGCTCCAGATCCTCGGCATGATCGTCACGATCCTGGGCGTCGTCGTGGTGTCGGTGAAAGCGGATCTCGAAATTCTCAAGACCCTGGCGCTCAATATCGGCGACGTGTGGATGCTGATCGCCTGCCTGTTCTACGCGGGCTATACGCTGGGCCTGCGCCACCGCCCGGCCATTCCGGGCCTTGTGTTCTTCACCGCCATGGCGGTGGTGGCCTTCGTCTCGTCGCTGCCCCTGGTGGGCCTCGAATTCGCGCAAGGCACGGCGCAGTGGCCGACGCCCACGGGCTGGCTCATCCTGCTCTACGTGGCGCTCGCGCCGTCGCTGCTCTCGCAGATCTTCTACATGCGCGGCGTGGAGCTGATCGGCCCGGCCCGCGCGGGGCTCTTCGTCAATCTCGTGCCTGTCTTCGGCGCGCTGCTCGCCGTCGTTCTCCTGGGCGAGCCCTTCGCCTTCTACCACGCGCTCGGCCTCGTGCTGGTGCTCGGCGGCATCTGGCTCGCGGAGCAGCGCCGGTAGCCCGCTCCATTGTTATTCCCGGCCGAAGCGTCAGCGGAGGGGAAGGGAATCTACGATCACACGCTGCGCCATGGATCCCCTTCCCGGTCCTTAAGGACCGCCGGGGATGACAATGGTTCAATCCGCAAATACCACGGTCTTCGCGCCGTTCAGCAGGATTCGGTCCTCCAGGTGGTGGCGCACCGCGCGGGCGAGCACCCGGCGCTCGATGTCGCGGCCCTTGCGCACGAGATCGTCCGGCGTGTCGCGATGGGTGATCGGCTCCACGTCCTGAGCGATGATCGGTCCCTCGTCGAGATCGGAGGTGACGTAATGCGCCGTTGCGCCGATCAGCTTCACGCCGCGGGCATGGGCCTGGTGGTAGGGCTTCGCGCCCTTGAAGCCGGGAAGAAACGAATGGTGGATGTTGATGCAGCGGCCGGTGAGCTTCGCTGCGAGCCCGTCGGAGAGGACCTGCATGTAGCGCGCCAGAACGACGAGGTCGGCCTGCGAGTCGCGGATGAGTTCCCAGACCCGCGCCTCCTGCTCCATCTTGGTCTCCTTGGTGACCGGGAGATGATGGAAGGGAATGTCGCCGAGATCCACGTGGCTGTAGGTCCCGGCCGGATGATTGGCGATGACGCCGACGGGATCGAACGCCAATTCGCCGATGCGCCAGCGGTAGAGCAGATCCGCCAGGCAATGGTCGAACCTGGAGACGAGCAGCATGACCTTGCGCGGCACGCTCGTGTCGCGCAGGGTCCATGTCATGCGCAGGCGCTCCGCGAGGGGCTTGAAGCCTTCCTTCAGCGCTTCGAGATCGCCCTCCCCCTCGACCGGGTTGAAGACGACGCGCATGAAGAACCGGTCGGTCTGCGTGTCGTCGTATTGCTGCGCGTCGAGGATGTTGAGGCCGGCCTCCGAGAGATGCCCTGCCACGGCGGCGACGATGCCGGCACGGTTCGCACAGGCGAGCGTGAGGACGAAGCGCTGCGACAGGGCCTGCATGATGTTGCCTCTTCTCAGAAGCGCACGGCGCGGGCGCGCTTCACCTGCGGGATCTCCTCGATCTTGCGCAGGAGGTCGTCGGAGACCGGCTGGTCCACGGAGACGAAGCAGATGGCGTCGCCGCCCGGCTTGTCGCGGCCAAGCGCGAAGGTCGCGACGTTGACGCCGGATTCGCCGAGCAGCGTGCCGAAGCGGCCGATGAAGCCGGGCTTGTCGTCGTTGCGCACATAGATCATGTGCGGCGCGAACTCCGCATCCACCGCGATGTCGCGGATCTCGATGACGCGCGGCTTGCCGTCCTGGAACACGGTGCCGCCCGCATGCCTCGGCATGTCCTCGGCATCGACGACGATGCGGATGAAGCTCTCGTAGTCGCGCGCCGCGTTCTCGCGCTTGACCTCCTCCACCATGATGCCCCGCTCGCGCGCGACCACGGGCGCGGACACCATGTTGATGTCCTGCAAGAAGGGACGCAGCACGCCCGTGACGGCGGCCGAGGTGAGCGCGCGGGTGTTCATCTCGGCGACAGCGCCTTCGTACTCGATGCGGATGCCCTTGATCGGAGCCTCCGTGAGCTGGCCGAGGAAGGAGCCGAGCTTTTCGGCGAGCGCCACGAAGGGCTTCAGGCGCGGCGCTTCCTCCGCCGTGATCGACGGGAAGTTCACCGCATTCTGGATCGCGCCCTGGAGCAGGTAGTCCGACATCTGCTCGGCCACCTGGAGCGCCACGTTCTCCTGCGCCTCGCTGGTGGATGCGCCGAGATGCGGCGTGCAGACCACGTTCGGGTGGCCGAAGAGCGGGTTCGACGTCGCAGGCTCTTCCGCGAACACGTCGAAGGCCGCGCCCGCCACATGGCCGGCGTCGAGCGCGGCGCGCAGGGCTGCCTCGTCCACGAGGCCGCCGCGGGCGCAGTTGATGATGCGCACGCCCTTCTTCGTCTTGGCGATGTTCTCGGCAGAGAGGATGTTCTTCGTCTTCTCCGTCATCGGCACGTGCAGCGTGATCACGTCGGCGCGGCGCAGCAGATCCTCCAGCTCGACCTTCTCGACGCCGAGCTCGATGGCGCGCTCCGGCGAGAGGAAGGGATCGTAGGCGATGACCCTCATGCGCAGGCCGATGCCGCGCTCCGCCACGATGGAGCCGATATTGCCGCAGCCGATGACGCCGAGCACCTTGCCTGTGAGCTCGACGCCCATGAAGCGGTTCTTCTCCCACTTGCCTTCTTGCGTCGACGCGTCGGCCTGCGGGATCTGGCGCGCGAGGGCGAACATCATGGCGATGGCGTGCTCGGCGGTGGTGATGGAATTGCCGAAGGGCGTGTTCATGACGATGATGCCCTTCGCCGTCGCGGCGGGGATCTCGACATTGTCGACGCCGATGCCGGCGCGGCCGATCACCTTCAGGCTCTTCGCCTGTTCGAGGATCTTGGCCGTGACTTTGGTGGCCGAGCGGATAGCGAGGCCGTCATACTCGCCGATCACGGCGGCGAGCTTGTCCTTGTCCTTGCCGAGGTCCGGCTGGAAGTCCACGTCGATGCCGCGATCCTTGAATATCTGCACGGCGGCGGGCGAAAGAGCATCGGAAATGAGAACGCGGGGAGCGGGCATGGTGCACCTCGATGTTCCCCTCCCCCTGCGGGGAGAGGTAGGGGTGGGGGTTGTGTGACCGGGTGAGTGGTCGAGAGATCGTGCGCTGTCGCAGCCTTCGTGCTTTCTCGATCAGGCACAGGGTTCGATCCGCCGACATCCACCCTCGGTCCCTCCCCGCAAGGGGGAGGGAAGAAGCGTCAGGCCGCTTTCGCGAGCTTCGCCTTTTCCTGCGCGAAGGCCCAGTCGAGCCAGGGCGTCAGGGCTTCGAGATCGAATTGCTCCACCGTCGCGCCGCACCAGATGCGGAGGCCGGCGGGCGCATCGCGATAGGCGCCGATGTCGTAGGCGACGCCCTCCTTGTCGAGGGCGGACGCGATGCCCTTGGCGACCTGCGCCACGGCCTCGGGACCCTTGGCGATGACCTCGGGATCGGCAACGACGAGGCACACGCTCGTGTTGGAGGCGGTGGCCGGGTCCTTGGCGAGGTTCGCGATCCAGGGCGTCCTCGCGGCCCAGTCGAGGATGACCTTCGCGTTGCCGTCCGCCTTGGCGACGAGCGCGTTGAGACCGCCGATGGACTTCGCCCATTCGAGCGCGTCGATGTAGTCCTCGACCGCGAGCATCGAGGGGGTGTTGATGGTCTCGCCCTCGAAGATGCCTTCGATGAGCTTGCCGCCCTTGGTCATGCGGAAGATCTTGGGCAGCGGCCAGGCCGGCTTGTAGGTCTCGAGCCGCTCGACCGCGCGGGGCGAGAGGATGAGCATGCCGTGAGCGGCTTCGCCGCCCAGCACCTTCTGCCAGGAGAAGGTCACCACATCGAGCTTGGAAAAGTCGAGCTTCTGCGCGAAGGCCGCCGAGGTGGCGTCGCAGATGGTGAGCCCTTCCCGGTCCGCCGCGATCCAATCGGCGTTCGGCACGCGCACGCCGGAGGTGGTGCCGTTCCAGGTGAAGACCACGTCGCGGTTCTTCGTGTCGACCTGGGCAAGGTCGGGCAGCTCGCCGTAGGGAGCGTTGATCACGCGGGCGTCGTCGAGCTTGAGCTGCTTGACCACGTCGGTGACCCACCCTTCACCGAAGCTTTCCCAGGCGAGCATGTCGACGGGCTTAGCGCCGAGCATCGACCACAGGGCCATCTCCACCGCGCCGGTGTCGGAGGCGGGCACGATGCCGATGCGATAATCGGCCGGGACCTCCAGGACTTCACGGGTCAGGTCGATGGCGAGCTTCAGGCGCGCCTTGCCGAGCTTCGCGCGATGCGAGCGGCCCAGCGTATCGGTTTTCAGGTTTTGCAGGGACCATCCGGGGCGCTTCGCGCAGGGGCCGGACGAAAAGAAAGGCGCGCGAGGGCGCGCGGCAGGCATCTCTGTCATGTAATCCATCCTTCCAGATGGGCGCCCCTCGGTGGGGAGGGGTCTCCCGCCGATGGGTATGACGGAGAAGCGTCCCGGGGTCAAGCGCGATGCCGGTAGGTCAATAATCCCGGATTACGAAAACGTAATACAAAACTTCGTGTTGACTGCGGTATGCTCCAGGCACTGGCATATATTGTGCTAGGCCCTTTTCCGTTATCTGCGACGACCAAGATCTCTTGAGGAGCGAGCATGCGCGTATCCGGTCAGCTCGCCGTCATTGCCGTGCTGGGGGCAGCGGGCTTTGGCGGCTGGTATGCCTATCAGGGCGGTCATCTGGCCAATGTGCCTGTGATCGGCTCCTACATGGCCAAGCCCCAGCAGCAGGCTGCCGCTCCCGGCGGGCGCAGGGGACCGTCCGGCCCCACCCTGGTCGAGGTCGATACGGTGAAGACCGGGCGCATCGTCGAAACCCGCGAGTCGGTCGGCACGGTGCGTGCCTATGAATCGATCACCGTGACCGCCAAGGTGGCAGGCGTGATCGGGGAGATCGGCTTCGAGGAAGGCCAGAAGGTCGAGGCCGGCGAGATGCTGGTCCAGCTCGACGCTGCCGAGCGTCGCGCCGCGATCGAGCAGGCGAAGGCCGAAGCCGACCGGGCCGTGGCCCAACGGAACGAAATCGCCATCAAGCTCGAGCGCGCCCAGGCCCTCAACCGCACGGGCGCAGGCACCGGAGCCCAGGTCGAGGACCTGACGGCCCAGATAAAGTCGCTCGAAGGGGCCATTGCCTCCGCGCAGGCCCAGCGCAGGGCCGCCGAGGCGCGGCTGGAGGACCTGACGATCCGCGCGCCCTTCGCCGGCCGGGTCGGCACCCGCTCCGTTTCCCTCGGCGCCTATATCGCACCCGGCACCCGGATCACCTCGCTCGACGATCTGTCCCGCGTGCGGCTCGACTTCGCCGTGCCGGAAAACCTCCTGGGCCGCCTCGAGACGGGGCAGACGGTCAACGCCACCTCCGCCGCCTATCCGGGCCGCACCTTTACCGGCACGGTCTCCACCATCGATCCGCGGGTGGAGCAGACCACCCGCACGGTGCGTCTGACCGCCGAGTTCGACAACCCGGACGAGGCCCTCAAGCCCGGCATGTTCCTGTCCGCAGTCCTCAACATCTCCACCGACGACGACGCCGTCGTGATCCCGGAAGAGGCCATCGTCAGCGAAGGCCTGCGCCACATCGTCTATCCGGTGAAGGACAACAAGGTGGAGCGCCGCGTCATCACCATCGGCCAGCGCCAGGGCAGCAAGGTCCAGGTCGTGGATGGGTTGCAGGCCGGCGAGACCATCGTGGTGCTGGGCGTGCAGCGCGTGCGACCGGGCGCCGAGGTCGTGGCCCGCCCGCTCGGCTCCGCCCCGCCTGCCGAGACTGCGCCTGCTGCAAGCCGTCAACCGCCCTCCCGCAGCTCCCTGAGCACGCCCCCGGGCATCGGCAGCGCGCAGGCTGCCGAGCGGAACTAAAGACCTTCCATGTCATTCCCGGCCGGAGCGAAGCGGAGGGGAAGGGAAACCACCCGCTCTCACTGCGCTGTGGATCCCCTTCCCGGCTGCTCCGCAGCAGCCGGGGATGACATCAAGCCCGACGTCAAACGACCTTCTCTCCAGCGGGATTGAGAACCATGCAGGTTTCAGACCTCTTCATCCGCCGCCCGGTCTTCGCCATCGTGGTCAGCCTGCTGCTGATCGTGGGCGGCCTTGCCGCTCTCACGAACCTGTCGGTGCGCGAATATCCGAGCGTGGACCGTCCGGTGGTCTCCGTCTCGACCATTTACCGCGGCGCCTCGAACGAGGTCATCGAAAGCCGGGTAACCGAAGTGATCGAAGGCGCGGTAGCCGGCATCGAGGGGATCAACCAGATCCGGTCGCAGAGCCGGAACGAGCGCTCCTCGGTGTCCATCGAGTTCGACGTGTCGCGGGATCCTGAAGGCGCGACCTCCGACGTGCGCGATGCGGTCTTCCGGGTGGTCGGCCGCCTTCCGGACGGCGTGGACCAGCCGGTGATCCGCAAGGTGGACGACGATGCCTCGGCCATCATGTGGATCAGCGTGACATCGTCCACCTACGATGCGCTCGAGCTCAGCGATTTTCTCAAGCGCGTCTATGTGGACCGTCTCTCGACGGTGCCCGGCGTCGCCAATGTCTATCTCGCCGGCGAGCGCCGCTATGCCATGCGCGTCTGGGTCAATCGCCCGGCGCTCGCTGCGCGCGGCCTGACCGTGCAGGACCTGGAGGCCGCGATCAAGCGCCAGAACGTGGAACTGCCCGGCGGACGCATCGAGTCCTCGCAGCGCGAGTTCACCGTCAAGACGGATTCGCGCCTGTCGACGCCGCAGGACTTCGAGCAGCTGATCGTGACGAACAAGAACGGCTATCTCGTCCGCCTGAACGAGGTCGCCGATGTCGAGGTCGGTCCTGAGGACAACCGCTTCGAGTTCTACGAATCCGGCAGGGTCGCTACGGGCCTCGGCATCGTGCGCCAGTCGACATCCAACACCTTGTCCGTGGCCGAGAACGTGCGTGCGGAACTGGAGCGGCTCGAGCCCTCCCTGCCCCCCGGCACCACCGCGGAAGTCTCCTACGACGAGAGCCGGTTCATCCGCGCCTCCATCGACGGTGTCCTTCAGACCCTGGTGGAGGGCATCCTCCTCGTCATCCTTGTGATCCTCCTCTTCCTGCGCGACTGGCGCTCGACCATCGTCGCCATCGTGGCGATTCCGGTGTCGATCATCGCCGCCTTCATGGTGATGGCCTTCTTCAACGCCTCCATCAACGTGCTGACGCTGCTCGCCATCGTGCTCGCCATCGGCATCGTGGTGGACGACGCCATCGTCGAGATCGAGAACGTGCACCGCCGCATCGAGGAGGGCCAGCCGCCGCTCCTCGCCTCCTTCGACGGCGCGCGCGAGATCGGCTTTGCGGTGATCGCCACGACAGCGACCCTGATGGCGGTCTTCGTGCCGCTCGCCTTCATGACCGGCAATACGGGCAAGCTCTTCCGCGAATTCGGCATCACGCTCGCAGCCGCCATCTTCTTCTCCGGCGTCGTTGCGCGCACGCTGACGCCGATGATGTGCTCCAAGCTCATGGTGCCGGCGCACGGCCGCATCCAGCGCATGACGGAGCCCTTCTTCACGGGCATGAACAATGTCTATCGCCGGATCCTGACGACGGTTCTGAAAGCGCCGCTGGTGATCCTGGCCATCGGCTTCGCCGTGTCGCTCTCGGCCTGGGGCCTTTTCCAGATGCTGCCGAAGAACTTCGCGCCGACGGAAGACCGGGGCGCGATCATCGTGCGCATCGAAGCGCCGGAAGGATCGAGCCTCGATTACACCCGCGAGCGTGTCCGCGAGGTCGAGCAGCTGCTTCTCCCCTACAAGGAGCAGGGCGTCGTCGGCTCCATCACGAGCCAGGTCGCGCCCGGGTGGTCTCGCCCTTCGCCCGTCAATGCCGGCATCATCATCGTCCGCCTCGTCCCCTGGAGCGAGCGGAGCGTGAAGCAGCAGGACCTTGTTCAGGAGATTCAGCAGAAGGTCGCGAACCTGCCCGGCGCGCGCGTGTCGCCGATCAATCCCGGCTCCTTCGGCCAGCGCGGACCCTCCAAGCCGATCCAGTTCGTGCTGGGCGGTCCCGACTACGACACCCTGCGAGACTGGCGCGACACCGTCATCCAGAAGGCGCAGGAAACGGGCATGTTCGTGAACATGGACTCCGACTACCGCGAGTCCCAGCCCGACATCCGTGTCCAGATCGACCGGCAGCGGGCGGCGGATATCGGCGTCTCGGTCGAGGATATCGGCCGCACGCTCGAACTGATGTTCGGCGAGCGCGAGGTTTCGACCTTCATCAGCCGCGGCGAGGAATATTCCGTCATCATGCGCGGCCGCGCGCAGGATCGGGCGACGCCCAACGACCTGACGAACACCTTCGTGCGGGCGGCGAACGACGAACTCGTTCCCCTCTCCTCCTTCGTCACGCTGACGGAGTCGGCGGCACCCCAGACGCTCAACCGTTTCAACCGCATGCGCGCGATCACCATCGACTCGTCGCTGCGTGCGGACGTGTCGATCGGCGATGCGCTGGCGACCCTCGAGCAGATCGTGCGCGAGAACCTGCCGGCCGAGGCGCGGATCGGCTACCGGGGCCAGTCGCAGGACTTCCTGGAATCCTCGAACGCCATGTACGTCACTTTCGGCATGGCTCTGCTCGTGGTGTTCCTGGTGCTGGCGGCCCAGTTCGAGAGCTGGATCAATCCCTTCATCATCATGCTCACCGTGCCGCTGGCAGTGACGGGCGGTCTCGCGGCCCTCGTGCTCACGGGGCAGTCGCTCAACATCTACAGCCAGATCGGCATGATCCTGCTCATCGGCCTGATGACGAAGAACGGCATCCTCATCGTCGAATTCGCGAACCAGCTGCGCGAGCGCGGCATGGAGGTCCGGGAGGCGGTGCTCGAAGCCTCCGTGCTGCGCCTGCGGCCGATCCTCATGACCTCGATCGCCATGATCGGCGCGGGCATCCCGCTCGCCTGGTCGACGGGAGCGGGCGCAGAGGCCCGCAACGCCATCGGTTCGGTGATCGTCGGCGGCGTGGCGCTCTCCACCCTGCTCACGGTGCTGGTGGTGCCGGCGATCTATCTCCTCATCGGCGGCTACACCAAGCCCGCCACCTATGTGAGCGAGATGCTCGACAAGCTGCGGGCCCAGACCGGCCAGCGCGCCCATGGCGAGGACCTGCCGCGGCACATGGAGCCCAAGCCTCCGGTCCATCCGGCGGAGTGACGAACCCAGAAGCGAAAAGCCCCGGCAAGCCGGGGCTTTTTCATGTCGCGTCAGACATGCGAAGCATCAGCCGCCGTAGCGCGAGATCGTCACGTTGACGCTGACCTCGTGCGCCCTCACGCCCAGCATGGCCGCGATCAGGCTCTCGGCATTGAGCAGGACCCGGCTGATGGCGACCGGATCCATCTGCTGGCCACGGGCGGATCCTTCCCTCTCCGTTCCCGCAGCGACCTCGACTGCTTCGGTGCGCAGGGCAGCTTGCGCGACGCTGGGAGCGACGTAGGCCTGGGGAATGTAGCCAGCTTGGAAAAGGGGGTCGAACATCGAGACCTCTGGTGATTCGCAGAGGAATTTATTGAAGATATGGTTAACGCTCAAGACAAAGCTTGACCTTAAGGAACCACAATCCTCGTCGCAGCTTCCTGCGGGGGCGTCAGCCCACGAAAAAGGGCGCGGTGGAGACCCGCGCCCTTCGATTGCAACCGGAAACCGGGGTTTAAGCCGCGGCCTTGGAGGCAGCCTGCGTGACCGCATCGACCACGTCGTCCACCACCCGGTTGACGAGATCGCTGTTGTCGCCCTCGCCCATGACGCGGATGACTGGCTCCGTGCCGGAGGGGCGGATCACCAGACGGCCCGAGGCGCCGAGCCGTTCGCGGCCCGCCTCGATGGCCTTGATGACCGTCGCTTCCTGCAGGGGCGTGCCCGACTTGTAGCGCACGTTCTTGAGCACCTGCGGCAGGGGCTCGAAGCAGTGGCAGACCTCGGAGACGGGCTTGTCCAGGCGCTTCACCACCGCCAGGAGCTGGAGGGCCGCGATCAGCCCGTCGCCGGTGGTGGTGTAGTCCGACATGATGATGTGGCCGGACTGCTCGCCGCCGAGATTGAAGCCGTGGGCGCGCATGTGTTCGAGCACGTAGCGGTCCCCGACCGCCGTGCGCACCAGGTCGAGGCCGAGATCGCCGAGATAGCGCTCGAGGCCCAGATTGGACATGATGGTCGCGACGACGCCGGGTTGGGCGAGGCGTCCGTCCTCCTTCCAGGAGCGGGCGACCACGCCCATGAGCTGGTCGCCATCGACCTTCTGGCCCTTCTCGTCGACGATCAGGACCCGGTCCGCGTCGCCGTCGAGCGCGATGCCCACATCGGCGCGCAGCTCGCGCACCTTGCTGATGAGAGCCTCCGGCGCGGTCGAGCCGACCTCGTGATTGATGTTGAAGCCGTTCGGCTCCACGCCGATGGACATGACCTCGGCGCCGAGCTCCCACAGGGTCTCGGGCGCGACCTTGTAGCCCGCGCCGTTGGCGCAATCGACCACCACCCGCATGCCCTCGAGGTCGACCTGGCGCGGCAGGGTGCGCTTGGCGAACTCGATGTAGCGGGCATGGACGCTCTCGATGCGCTTGGCGCGGCCGAGGGTCGCGGAGCCTGCGAGGCGTCGCGTCAGGTCGGAATCGATCATGGCCTCGATTTCGAGCTCCACGTCGTCGCTGAGCTTGAAGCCGTCGGGGCCGAACAGCTTGATGCCGTTGTCCTCGTAGGCGTTGTGGGACGCGGAGATCATGACGCCGAGATCGCAGCGCATGGAGCGGGTGAGCATGGCCACCGCCGGCGTCGGCATGGGGCCGAGCAGCAGCACGTCCATGCCCACCGAGGTGAAGCCCGCGACCAGCGCGTTCTCGATCATGTAGCCGGACAGGCGCGTGTCCTTGCCGATCACGACCCGGTGCCGGTAATCGCCCCGCTGGAACAGGAGCCCGGCCGCCTGCCCGACCCTCAGGGCCAGGTCCGGTGTGATGATCCCGTTGGCGCGTCCCCGGATTCCGTCGGTCCCAAAGTATTTACGCACGTGCTTTGTCTCCGCATTCCGCAGCGCTGATCCGCGCTTTTGCTTTTTCAAAGCAACCTCCCTGAATCCGGTCAAGGCTTTGGGCCCGTTTCCCGCCATCACAAGTCATGAGCGATTGTTACAATGCCTGAGGCAACCCGGCAGGTGAAATAAAAACCTAGGGTAAACGAAAAAGAACGCCCGCTTTTCCAGCGGGCGTTCCTAAATGGCCAAGTTGCAGGGATTTTAAGCCTGGGGCTGCGGTTCCATTCCGCCGTCGGTTTCGCGGGGTCTGCCGCGTCC
>NZ_JAJATX010000058.1 GCF_020866965.1 Microvirga roseola | reverse complement strand
ATACGGGCAACCGTATCGGGAGTTCGAATCTCCCCCTCTCCGCCATTTTGCTCAAAAATCGAGCGCTCACCTTAATCCAGGCGCCACATAGGTTCATGCCCCTGAGCGGCACACATGATCCCAGCGACGGCACGTCCCTGGAAGCACCTCAAGTCCGGCGTCGACGAGTTCCGCAGGCGGGTCCTCGGGCGGCCTCTCACGATCATCGGCAACCGCGAGGGGAAGCGCAGCCTCGGGACCAAAGGCTGAGGCCTCGACTCTGAGGAGCGAGTGCCATTTGCACCCCTTTTAACGGGCCGATAGTAGGGCCTGTCGAGTATTGGTCACCGGTTCCGGTGATGTGGAAGCGAGGGCTATAGAATTGCAAAAGCGTCAATTCGGGGCGGGAGGCCCGTCTGTTGGGGCGGTCGGACTTGGCTGCATGAGCTTCGGAGGCATCTACGGCCCCACCAGCGAGGCCGAGAGTCATCGCACGCTGCACCGCGCCCTTGAACTCGGGATCGACCACCTGGATGTGGCAAACATCTATGGCAACGGCGTCTCCGAGGAGGTGATCGGCTCTTTTGTGAAACGGCATCCAGGTCGCTTCACCATCGCAACCAAGGCAGGCATCAACAATGGCCCGCCCCGCAGCTTCGACAATTCCCCTTCTTATTTGCGGGAGTGCCTGGAAGGATCACTCCGGCGGCTGGGCGTCGATCATGTCGATCTGTTCTACATCCACAGACGCGAGCAGGCGCGACCCATCGAGGCTGTGGTTGAAACGCTGGTTCGCCTCAAGGATGAAGGTAAGATCGGCGGAATAGGATTCTCCGAGATCTCGCCAGCCTCCCTTGAGAGGGCGTGCGCCGTTCACCCCATCATGGCCGTACAGAATGAATACTCCTTGTGGACGCGGCTTCCAGAACTCGGGATGATCCAAGCGTGCAAGCGCCTTGGGGTGGCTTTCGTTGCGTTCTCTCCCTTGGGCCGCGGCATCTTCTCCGAAACTCCGCTGGATCCTGCAACATTCGCAGACACTGACTTCCGAAAGACCAACCCACGTTTCATGGAGCCGAACTTCAGCTACAACAGAAAAGCCATCACCCGCTTTGCTGATTTCGCCCGAATGAAAGGGCACTCGCCGGTGGCTCTAGCGCTTGCCTGGGTTCTTAGCCGCGGAGACCATGTCATCCCGATTCCTGGGACACGCTCGGCCGAGCATCTCACTGAAGCTGCAAACGGCGCGGCTATCCAACTGTCCCAGGAGGACCTGGCAGAGATCAAAGCTATTCTCCCGGCGGGCTTTGCGCATGGAGACCGCTACTCCGAAGCGCAAGCGGTCGGTCCGGAGCGCTACTGCTGACAGGCGCCGGAGGCTGCGCTTCCTCCGGTAGGCTCTTCTGGACATAGCACATTGAGTATCGTCGCCTTTGCGACACATCAGATGCGGCTGTGCTTCTCATGGAGCGCCGAGGACCAGGTCACGAGGCCGGGAGCAGCCCAGCTGTTGCTATTGCAGCCTTGTATCCAAGGGAATGGACAGCAGGACACTCCCCAATGGACAGACAATGTCGAGCTGCCATCCCCGCCATTCCTCGTTCACCTGATCAGCTTTCTCCCGGATCGACTGGACAGCTCGCAGCGCCAGGCTCTGTGCCGCATCCAGATCGGCGACTTCAATTCCCGTTCTGTCGGGAATGACCTCCTGACCATACACAAGGTGAAAGTAACAGCGCATCGAGGGACCTCTGCCAACTGGTGGATTGAGGCTCAGTCTGGATACTTTCCTAAGGGAGGCGGTGCGCTGAAGCACCTCGCTCTCGAACGCCCAAGGACGAGCTTTCAGTTCCAGGTCGCAAATGGCTGGATCAGGCCTGCCCGGACAGCAGGTGAGGATCGCAAACGCTCTGTTTGCGGCGAGATCATCTAACCCTCCTTGAGGACTTTCCAGATTCCCTGGGCGGAGGCAACGGTCCGCTCACCGACGACTAGAGTTCCACGCATGAACAGGATCGAGCGGGTGCTCCGGACCGCCTGCGGCGTAACCTCGACGAATTCGCCGATGCAGACGGGCGCGATGAACTGGGTGTCGAGCTGGATCGTCGCCTGCGGCAGCCCGCCCTTGACCTCCCTGGCAGTCAGGCCGAGGGCCTGATCGGCAAAGGCCATCAGCATGCCGCCATGGACGACGCCCCGGCGGTTGAGGTGCTTCTCCTCGGCCACGAAGCCGAACCTGGGGTCCTCCCCACCGGCGTGCTGCCATAAAGGGCCGACGAGTGTCATCAGACCGGGCTCGTCATCGCGCACTCTCCATCCCGCCCCGGCAGGATCGAACGGCTGGGTCGAGGGCTCCTGAGACAGCGGCGGCCTGTCACTCATCGCACATTCCTCACAATGCCCTTTCAACCAATGAGCGCCTGTGCCCCCAACCGGTCGATGTCCTGCTCGGACATTCCAAGCTCGCAGGCCAGGACCTCACGCGTGTTCTCGCCCAGACGCGGCGGTGCCGTCGGCCTTCGGACGGGAGTGTCCGACAGGCGCAGGGGCGAGGCCGTCAATTTAATGCTTCCGTGACGGGCATCGGGCACCTCGATGACGACTTCTCGCTCCGCGATTTCGGGACTGGCGAAAACCTGGGACACGTTGCGAACCTGGCCCGCCGGAACCCCGGCCCGCTTGAGCGCTCCGATCCACTCGGCTGTTCTTCGCGTCCTGAACACTTCAGCGAGAGCCGGGATCAGAGTAGAGCGATTGAAAACGCGATCACGATTCTTCCTGTAGCGCTCGTCATCCCAGAGACCGGGGCGCTCGAGCACCTTGATGCAGAGGTTCCTGAACTGCTGATCGTTCCCGACAGCCAGGGCCAGAACCCCGTCGGCCGTATCGAAGATCTGGTACGGCACGACGGTCGCATGCGCGTTGCCGAATCGCTTGGGTTCATTGCCTGTGGCGAGATAGCCGGTGCCGACATTCGCCAGCAGGGCGACCGCGGATTCAAAGAGGGAGATGTCGATGAGCTGTCCCCGCCCGGTTTTCCCGCGGGCGAGGAGCGCAGCGAGGATGGCCTGCGTGGCGTTCATGCCGGTCACCACGTCCGTGATCGCGATCCCGTGCTTCATGGCCGCTCCGTCCGGCTCGCCTGTGATCGCCATGAGACCGCTCTCGGCCTGGATGGCAAAATCGTAGCCGGCCTCCTCGGCGCGGGAACCGGTGCGGCCATAGCCTGAGATCGAGCAGTAGATCAGGCGCGGGTTGATGGCCACAAGCTGCTCGTATCCGAGGCCGAAACGCTCCAGCGCCCCCTTGCGGAAGTTCTCGACGACAATGTCGGCCTTGGCTGCGAGGCGGCGCACGACCTCCTGTCCCTCAGGGGTCTTCAGGTCGAGCGCGACGGACATCTTGGAGCGGTTGCAGCACATGAAGTAGGTGGACTCGCCACCGATCTCCGGCGGCATCCAGCTTCGCGTGTCGTCCCCACGTGCGGGCTCCTCAATCTTCCACACGTCTGCTCCCAGATCAGCGAGCGTCTGAGTGCACCAGGGACCCGCGAGCACGCGCGAGAGATCGAGGACTTTCACTCCCTGCAAGGGCAGCATGGATCTCTCCTACTCGGCCGCGATCATATGAAGGCCCGGGCCGAGATGGGCGGCCCCGTCGATCTGGATGAGCTGACCGGTCATCAGCCGCCCGGCCGGGCTGGCGAGAAACGCGACCAGTTCCGCAACCTCCTCGACAGAGGTCGGGATTCCCATGGGGGTCGCCTCGACGAGACGGTCGAGCATCGGCCGGGCCGCCTCTCCGGCCAAACCTTCGGTGACCACCGTGCCGGGGCCGATGCAGTTGAGCCTGACGCCGTCCTTCGCCCATTCGAGGGCGAGCGAACGCGTCATTCCGAGAACACCGGCTCGCGCGGCGATCGAGTGCGCGAGGCCCATCGAGCCACGGTCGACACCCGAGAGGGAGATGTTCGCCACGCTGCCGCGCCGCGCCTTGAGATACGGATAGGCAGCCTTAGTCACCGTGAAGACGGCGCTCAGGTTGAGGTCGATGACCGAGTCCCAGCCCCTCCGGCTGATCCCGATGCCCGGAGCGAAGAACTGCCCGCCGGCGTTGTTGACCAGAAGGTCGATGCCGTGCGCCTCGCCCACTTCGTGAACGAGCGCCTCGACCGCCTCCGTCTCGCGGACGTTGCAGGGCTTGTACGTGAATGTTCCGGACTTTCCCTCGGCGAGCCTGCCAGTCTCCTCCAGCATTTCAACGCGCCGCCCCGTTCCGAAGACCGCCATGCCGAGTTCGACAAGCCGCAGCACGATGGCCCGTCCGATGCCCGAACCCGCCCCGGACACAAAAGCGGACTTCCCCGCAAAAAGACCGTCGCGGAGCACGGATGCATCGTAGGGCTCGTTGTAGGAGGATGACATGATCTGGCTCCGGTTCATTCGGCCTGACGGCTGCCGCCAAGCGGCGGGGCTGGCGAGCGGGCGATCCGCTCACCGTCGAAAAGGGCTGGAAAGCTCGGCACATGTTCGCCGGTATCAAGCCCGCGGGTCACCGCTCCCTCACGCAATCCGCGGATCATCTCCACGGCGCTGACCGGGTCGCGCACGGCTCCGGCCGGGATGGCGAGTTGGTTCATGACGGCGAGAGCCGCCTCGCAGGTGCGCTGGGCGGTCCAGGCTCCGACCTTTTCGTCGAACTTCTGGGCACAGGCGATGCGTTCAGCGATCGGTGCATCGCGCCCGCCGACGAGGGGCTTCAGCTTCGCCCAATAGGGATCGAGGCCGCCATAGATGTAGATGTGGCCATCCTGGCACGAATAGACGCCCGACGGCGCCGAGGCCCGGTCCCGGTTGCCGGTGCCCGGCGCAGGCTTCCCGCCTTCTGAAACGAGCAGGGCCGCGGGCCCGAGGAGCATGGCGGCGGCGATCTCCATCATGGAGATATCGATGATGCAGCCCTCCTTGCGGTCCGGCTCTGCCAGAGCCATGGCTGTGGAAAGCGCGGCATAGAGGCCGGAGAAGAAATCCGCGGGCCAGCTCGTGGAGATCCGCGGGCTGCCGTCCTCCGCCCCGTTGAGCCAAGCGAAACCGCTCTCGCATTGGGCGATGGTATCCATGCAGGTCCTGTCATCCTGCTGCCCATAGCCAGAGATCAGGGTTGCGATCAGGTGCGGGAATCGGCGCCGAATGGAGGCGGCGTCGAGTTCGAGACGCCGCAGGGCCCCGGGAGCCAGGTTGCACACGAGGGCGTCCGCGGAGCCGAGCAGCTCGGCGAGCCGCTGCCGGTCTGCCTCCTGACGCGTATCGATGATCAAGCTCGCCTTCGACGTGTTGAAGCTGCGGGTATAGACGCTCCCGAAGGCGGTGCCGGGCAGTCCCCGCGAGCCGTCCCCGGTCGGTGCCTCGATCTTGATGACCTCCGCTCCAAAGTCCGCGAGCAGCTGAGCGGCCGTCGGCCCGGCAATGAACTGCGCCAGCTCGATGACGCGTTTCCCTTCAAGTGGGCGCGGCGCTGCCATGACCCTACTCCATGATCACGCGCTTGGCCTTGTGGACCGTGCGAGGCAAGGTGCCAGCCGGCAGCACCTCGACGATGAAGCGGACCTGCAGGCGCTCGCGCAGACGCGCAGCGAGCGTCTCGCCCAGATCGGCAGGCGCATCCTCCATGCGCTCCACGCGCAGCTTCACGCCGGTCAGGAAGCCGCTTTTCGGATCCTTGACGGAATCGTCGATGACGAGGACGTACTCATTGGTCGTCCCTGGAAAGGCCCTGACGATGTCCTCGACGGCCGTCGGGAATAGATTGACACCGCGCACGATCAGCATGTCGTCGGCTCGCCCGAGCACGCCGCCCTTCAGCGTCGCATGGGTGCGTCCGTCCGGTGTCGGCGTCCGGTCGCGCACGACCACGTCACCGGTCCACCAGCGCACGAGCGGACAGGCCTCCTTGTCGAGATGCGTCAGAACGAGAACGCCGCGTTGCCCGTCCTCGACCGGCTCGAGAGTGTCCGGGTCGAGGATCTCGACGTGGATGAAGTCCTCTGCGATCTGCGGACCAAGCTGAAGGGCGGTGTCCCAGCCGATGGGCTGGCATTCGAGCGCGCCGTAGCAGTCGAACATCTTTGCGCCCCACATGCGCTCCAGGCGCTCGCGGGTACCGGGAATGCTCGCACCAGGTTCGCCGCCGATGCACACCATCCTGACAGAGGATGCCGCCAGATCGACGCCCATCTCCTCGGCCGCTTCCGCCACATGCGCCATGAAGGACGGCGTTCCGATGACGGCCTTGGTTCCATATTCCAGGATTGTCTCGATCTGCCGCTTGGTGTCCACGGACCCGCCCGGAATCACGAGCGCGCCGATGTATTGCGCCGCGAGGGTCGCCCCCAGCCCTCCGACGAACCAGGAATAGTTGAACATGCACTGGAAGACGTCGCCCGCTCTCAGCCCCTGCGCATAGAGATAGCGCGCATAGAGATCGGCCCAGCGCTCGACATCCCGCTTCGTCCACAGAACCGGCGATGGCCGCCCCGTCGTGCCGGACGAGAAATGAACCCGGACCGCCTCGTCGAGATTGACCGCGCGAAGCGTCCCGAACGGTGGATCGGCCTGAAGCCCCGCCACATAGTCAGCCTTGCGGGTGATCGGCAGACGGTGCAGGTCGTCCAAGCTCTTCAGATCCGCCGCCCTAAAGCCTGCCTCCTTGAAGACCTGCTTGTAATAGGCGCTGCGCTCTTCGACCCGGGCCAGCTGCTTCTTCAGTGCCGTTAGCTGGAATTCCTCGATCTGGTCGCGGGACCAGAGCTCGACGGGATCCCAGACGTCCTTGGAATGGGGGCGGGTCAATTGCGCATTCACGGCTAGGCTCCCTTGAGAATTCCACGCATGGCGAACCCGGTCAGCGTCCGGGCGATCTCGGCAATGTCCTCGGGCTTCTGCAGGCGGCGCGGCACGTACCACACGGTCAGCCAGTTCAGGGCTCCGAAGAACGGCTTGGTGGTAAGGCGCGGCGGCAGGTCGACGAAAAGCCCGTCCCTGATGCCGGTATCGATGACCTCCGCGAAGATCTGCTCGTAGTCGTCGCGCAGGCGGATGATCGAGCGCAGGGTCTTGGCATGACGTGCGGCAACCGCGCCCAGAAGCTCGCGCTCGAGCCCGCGTACGGCGACCTTCTGCATCGGCAGATCTTCCATCAGGATCGTCGCATGACGGAGCGCCATCGCCTCAAGGCGTTCCGCTGCATTGCCCCCCCCTCGGGCAAGCGGCTCGATCTCGCGGATGAGACGCTCCATGGCCGCGATCTGCACATCGAAGTACAGCTCCGCCTTGCTGTCGTAGTAGTGATAGATGCGCCCCTTGGTCGCCCCGAGCCGTTCCGCAACGGCATCAATGGAGGTGGCCGCGAAGCCGAACTCCATGAAGACCTCGGCCGCAGCGCGTACGATCTCGGTTCGCGCCTCGTTGCCGTTGACCGTCTTAAGGGACGAGCTGTCAGCGTCCATCACGCACTCCGTCTATGCGAGGTTTCCTCCTGCCCTGCGGCAGAAGCATCCTCGACTTCTTTGCGCACGGCGCGCGCCAGGACAAGACGCTGGATCTCGGATGTCCCCTCGTAGATCTCGAGAATGCGCTGGTCGCGATAGAGGCGTTCGGCGACGCAGGGCTTGCAATAGCCGAAGCCGCCCCAGATCTGCACGGCCGCATCGGCTGCGCGGTGGGCAACCTCGGAGCTGTAAAGCTTGGCCATCGCCCCCAGGTTGGCGACGTCCCTCCCCTCGTCATAGGCCTTGGCGGCCTCGTAGAGCATCATGCGGGCAGCGGAGATCTCCACAGCCATGTCCGCCAGCTTGAAGCCGATGCCCTGATTGTCGACGATGGCATGACCGAAGGCCCGGCGCTCCACCGCTCTGGTCGAGGCCTCGCGATAGGCGGCAAGCGCCAGACCGAGAGACTGTGCGGCCACCATCACCCGCCCGACATTGAGGGTCTGGAAGGCAAGGCGCAGCGCCCGGTTCACCTCGCCGATGCGGGCCTCGTCCGGCACCACAAGATCGAGCTTCAGGTTCGACGTCTGCGTGCCGCGGATGCCCATCTTGTCGGAGAGCTCGTCGATGACGGCCCCGTCCTGCTCCTTGTCGACCATGAAGGCCGAGATGCCCCGTCCGCCTGCGGCAGGATCCGACTTCGCGAAGACCACGTAGTAGCGCGACGCGCCGCCGTTGCCGATCCAGTACTTCTCACCCCGAAGGCGCCAGCCGTCCCCCTCGCGGGTCGCCGTCGCCGTGATCGCTGCGGCGTCGGAGCCCGCGTCGCGTTCCGACAGGGCGAAGCTCGTGGCGACGCCTTTCGTCATCTCTCCCAGATAAAGCTTCTTCTGATCGTCCCGCCCGGCCAGGAGGACCGGGAAAGCCCCGAGCTGATAGGCGCAGAGAATGGCCGCCGTGGACGAACAGCGGGAGCCGATCCTCTCCACGACAGCGACAGTCGACGTGAGGCTGGCTCCCTCGCCGCCATAGTCCTTCGGGATGAAAAGGCCGGCGAGCTTGCTGTCGACGAGGCGCTGAACGTTCTCCCAGGGATAGCGCTGCTCACGGTCGAGCTCCTCAGCCAGGGGAGCGAAATCCTCGTCCGCCAGTTTCGCAGCAACGGAGAGCCAATACCTGGAGTCGGAATCCAGGGCGGGTTGCCAGATGACGGTCATGTTTAGCTCCTCTCAGGGATGGTTTTGCCGAGCGGCATGGTGCGTCGAGGGAAGAGGCTGCGAAGCGGCGCGAAGAGTCCGACGATGCCGTTCGGCAGGAATGCGAGCGTGACGATCAGGACGCTTCCCAGGATGATCTTGTCGACATAGCCGCCGAAGGAGAAGAACTTCTCCTGAACCAGGATCAGAGCGACGCCTGCGAGCGGCCCGAGCAGCAGGCGGCGTCCCATCACGACGACCGCCGTGAGCATCAGGATGAGGAAGTAGGCCTCAAGGACGTCCGCACTGATATAGGCGCGCTGATAGGCATAAAGCCATCCGGCGGAAGCGGTGATGGGGGCGGACAGCAGAAACACCTGCAAGCGGGTCCGCTGCGGATCGACACCGGATGTCACTGCCAGCCTCTGGTTGAGATGCACCATCATGGCCGCCTTTCCCAGCTTCGAGCGGCGGAACGAAGAGACCATGTAGATGGCGACCACAAGCAGCAGGTAGGCGACCGGCCAGAGCTCCTGGTCGTTGCGGGCGCTGAAGCCGAGCAGCGAGATCTCGAAGAGGGGAATGCCGCGCAACCCGTCGGAGCCGCCGAGAAAGCTCCAGTTCTGTGCAATCGTCGCCGCCACGACTGCCACCGCATAGGTGACAAGGGAGAAGACGAACTCACGCAGCTGCAGGGTCACGAGGCCCAGCAGGGCCGCAACCGCCAGGGCCACGAGGATCGAACCGGCCAGGGAGAGGATCGGCCCCAGGCCGGCGCTGGCGGAAAGCAGCGCTGTGGTATAGGCGCCGACCGCGAAGAAGACGGTATGGGCAAGACTGACCTCGCCGAGGTCGGAAACAATGATGTCCAGCCCGTACGACATGACCGCAAAGATCGCGATCAGAACGCAGGCCGCGTAGATGGCGCCCGAGCCGCCGAGGGCCATCGGCACGAAAAATCCGAGGACAGCGAGAGCTGCGAACAGGACGGTTTTCAGACCCGAACTCATGATCAGCGCCCTCCCGGGCTGACGGCCAGACCGCCGGGCCGGATAACCAGCACCGCGATCAGAACCGCGAAGGCCGCGGCCATGGCATAGGCCGGCGAGACGAAAGCTCCGAAGAAGGCAACGAAGAGACCAAGCGCGAGACCTGCAAGATAGCTGCCCAGCACGCTGCCGATGCCGCCGAGAACGACCACGACGAAGGTGATGATCACCTCTTCGAAACCCATGGAGGTCAGGATCGGCGTCCGGGGCGCCACAAGAGCTGCAGCCAAGGCGACCGCTGCCCCTTCGAAGGCGAACACGCCGAGATAGACCCGCTTCACGTTGATGCCGGCGAGCTCCGCCAGCTGCGGATCCTCTGCAACCATGCGGGCGAGCCGGCCGAGGCGCGTGCGGTCGATGATGTACTTCAGCGCCGCAAAGAAGAGGATGGTCACGACGACGATAGCGATATCCTGGTAGGTGAACCAGAGATCGCCCCAATAGATGTCCTGCATCGACAGGGGAGTCGAGAGGATCTGTCCGGTGGAGCCGAAGAACAGGGCTGCCGCGCCGTGCAGCACATAGCCGAAGCCCAGCGTGACGATCATGATCGACACGAGATCCTGCTTCAGGGTGAGCTGAAGCAGGACGCGCTGCATGATGTAGCCGACGACGACGCCGATGAGCATGGCGAGCGGAATGGCCAGAATGTAGGGCAGACCCAGCCGCGAGATGCCGTACCAAGTTACGAATGCGCCCAGCATGTACATCTGGCCGTGCCCGAAATTGACGAGCCGGGCGACCCCGAGGAGCACGGTCCAGCCGATGGCAATGAGCGCATAAGCGTGGCCGAGGACGATACCGTTGATGAGCTGCTGCGTAAGATTCATCAGACATGCGCTCCGAGATAGGCCTCAGCGATCCGTGGGTCGTCCCGCATTTCGGATGCAGGCCCTTCGGCGAGGATGCGCCCGCGTTCGAGCAGGACCAAGCGGTCGACAACCTCGATGGCGGCATGGACATTCTGCTCGACGAGGAGGACGGTGAGCCCTGAATCGACGAGAGAGCGCACGGTTTCGAGAACGGTCGAGACAAGCCGGGGGGCCAATCCGATGGAGGGTTCGTCGAGAAGGAGCGCACGCGGACCGAGCCTGAGCGCCCGGGCGATTCCGAGCATCTGCCGCTCGCCCCCCGAGAGCTGAGACCCGAGATGGTGGCGACGCTCGTAGAGTCGGGGAAAGAGCGAGTAGACCTCGTCCGTCGAATAGCGTCGCCTCCCCTGATCGGTGGGGGCGCCATCCATTGTCGATGCGAGATTCTCCTCCACGCTCATCTGCGTGAAGACCAGCTTTCCCTCAGGAATGAGCAGCAGCCCGGCCTTGACCCGCTCATGGGGAGGCAGGGCGGAGACATCCCTGCCGTCGAGCAGCACCTTGCCGGAGACTTTCGGAGAACCGCGCGACCACCCGAGAAGGCTGTTCACGAGGGTCGACTTCCCTGCCCCATTGGCGCCGACGACGCCGACGAGCTCCCGCTCGCGGACCGCGATGCACGGCAGGTCGAGTGCGAGATTGCCGCCGTAGGCGACCTTGAGATCCGTGGCCTCAAGAACCGGTCGGGTGCTCATTGGGCGCGCCCCAGATAGGCTTCGAGGACTCGCGGATCGGACTGGATCTGTTGCGGCGAGCCGGTGGCGAGCAGCCGACCCTGCTCGAGCACGACGATCTTGTCCGCGACCGACATGATGAGATCCATGTGATGCTCGATGACCACCAGAGCCAGTCCTTCCTGCTTGAGCGAGATCAGAAGGTCGATGAGATGCGTCATGTCCACGCCGCCGAGACCGGCGGCGGGCTCGTCGAGGAGCAGGGCCTTCGCCCCGCTGCCATAGGCGAGCGCAATGGAGAGCATCCGCTGCGTGCCATATGGAATGTTGGTGGGCTTGAGCCCGTGATAGGCCTCCGGGATGCCGAAGCGCAAGAGGCGCTGCCGCGCATCCTCGACTGCATCCCGCCGCCGGCGCGCTTCCGTGAACGGGAGCAGCGCCGTGGCCAGGAGACCTGTTCCGTAACGGTCCTGGAGAACCGTCATCATGTTCTCCAGCACCGTCATCTCGTGGAAGAAGGCATTCTGCTGGAACGCCCGCTTCAGGCCGCGCTCGGCGAGGAGATGCGGCGCGATGTCCGTGACCTCCTCGCCGTTCAGGAAGACCTGCCCCCTTCTGCGAACCAGATGCGTGACGGCATCGTAGCAGGAGCTTTTTCCGGCGCCGTTGGGGCCGATGATCCCGAGGATCTCGCCTTCGCGGACGCTCCAGGTGACGTCGTCGAGGGCGATGAGTGCGCCATAGCTGACGCCCAGGCCTTCGACGCGCAGAACCGGTCCCGTGACGCCGGACATTGCAGTACCCTCAGTTCGAGGCCGGACGAACGACGATCTTCTGGTCTTCGACCGTGAAGAGCTTGTGATTGGACTCGAGCTGGCCATTGGAGGCGAACTTGACGTCTCCCATGATGGTGCCCTCGAAGCTGCCCCCGCGGATGCGCTTAGCGAGAGGCTCCTTGTCCAGCGACTTCAACTCGTTCGCTGCCTTGGCCCAGACCTGCAGGGCCGTCGCGCCGAGGGCCATGTACTTGTCGGGCGTATAGTTGAACATCTCCTGCGTCTTCTTGACGAACTTCTGGTTCTCCGGGTTGGAGGCGAAGGGCTCCACATCCGGGAAGTAGATGTCAGCGCCGATCACCCCGTTGGCAGCTTCGCCCGCAACCTTGATCACGCTCGGCGCGACCGTACCCACCGCCGTCACCAGCTTGCCGGGAAGACGGCTCTGCTTTGCCTGGCGGATCAAAGCCGGCATGCCGAGGCCTTCGTTGGCGTTGATCGCCACCGTCACGTCCGGATTGGCTGCCCGCACGTTGGTCAGGGCGACGCGGAAATCGGCCTGGCTGAACGGAAATTTCTCTTCCGCAACCTTTTCGTATTGATAGTTCATTTTCGTCAGCTCGGCCTCGATGGCCTCCTGCGCGCCGTTTCCGTAGGCGTCGTTCTCCGTGAGGAAGGCCACGCGTTTGGCTCCGCTGTCCGCGATGTATTTCGCGATGACCGCACCATCCTGGGAATTCGAGCTGTTGAGGCGCACGGCGAGCGGATTACCTTCGCCGGAGAGGATCGGATCCGCCTTCGAGATCGCGGTGATGTCGAGGATGCCTGCGCGGTTGATCACCGGCTGCATGGCAAGCGTGACAGGGCTGTTCCAGCCTTCAATGATCACCGAGACTCCCTCGGAAATGAGCTCATTGGCGCGAGAGACGCCGACGGCAGGCGTCGATTCGTCGTCACGCGAGACGATCTCGATCGGCCGGCCCATCACGCCACCCGATTCGTTGATGATGGAAGCCATGGCCTGGATGGCCTGGGTGACGTGCTGCCCCTGAGGGCCAGCCCCGCCGCTCAAGGGAAAGATGACGCCGACCTTGACCGGCTGCTGAGCCTGGGCATGCACCGGCCCTGCAAAAGCGAGGGCGCCGAGCGCCGCCGCTGCAAGAATCTTCAGAACCTTCATGAGCCTTCCTCCTGTTTGAACGTCGTTCTCGTTTTTATTATTTGAGCCACGATACTGATGAGTATGCTCCCGTGTCAATCATGATGCGCGCTCGTCACAATGTACGGCAATTCAGGCACTTTCTGCTGCAGCGCAGCAATATGAATGCCCCTCTTGCGCACATACTGCATAGTATGTAGCCTCTTGTTCGGAAATAGGAGCAGACATGTCAGCCAGCGACGATGCTTCAGTCAGGGTCGAGAGGACCGACGCCGTCCTGATCCTAACGATCGACCGCCCGGCGGCCCGCAATGCGCTCAATCCGGGCATTCTCGAGCGCTTGGCCGCAGAGCTTGCCGCCGCCGACCAGGACCCGGCGATTCGCGCTGTCGTCGTAACGGGCGGCCCGAAGAATTTCTCGGCCGGAGCGGATATCGATGTTCTCGCCGGCCACTCGCCCGCATCTTACATGGCCTCTCCTACCCGTCGTGCATTCGAGAGCATCGCGCGCACGGAAAAGCCCATTGTGGCGGGCGTCGCCGGCTTCTGCCTCGGCGGAGGATGCGAACTGGCGCTCGCCTGCGACCTGATCATCGCCGCAGACAATGCGGTCTTCGGACAGCCCGAGATCAATCTCGGCATTATTCCAGGCGCCGGCGGCACGCAGCTCTGGCGCTCCAGAACCGGATCGGGGCCTCAGATCGAGGCCGCGCTGCTTGGGCATTTCGTCGATGCGTGGACAGCGCGGCGCATCGGCCTTGCCGATGAGGTCGTGCCCGCGGAGCGCATCGTGGAAGCAAGCCTCGCAAAGGCACGCGCCATTGCGGCGAAGGCGCCCCTTGCGAGCCGAGCGGCGAAGGCCGCACTAGGCAGTATCGCAACGATGAACCTGCACGCTGCCCTGGCCCACGAGGTTTCGCTCATGGCCGGACTTCTCGGCACCGAGGACGCCAAGGAAGGCACCGCGGCCTTCCTCGAAAAGCGCCCTCCTCAATATCACGGGCGCTAGACGGCATGACGGACCATCTGCAAAGCCCCGGTGCGCTGCATCGGATCGAATTCTCCGGCACCGAGACGGATGCTGAGCGCCTCGCACGCATGAGGCGCGCCTTCCGCGAAGCCGAGAAAGCCGCCGTTCTCGTCCTCGCCGGCTCCTTCGATGGAGATGTCACGGATCCTGAAGCTCTTCGAGATCTGACGAACCTCCTGCTGGAAACTCCCCTTCCCGTCTTCGCCCTGCCCTCCGGCTCTGTAGGCAGGCGCGGGATTCCGCTCATGCTCGCAGCGGATCAGGCCGTGATCGGTTCCGAGACGAGCATAGACGGCAATTGGCGGACTTCTCCCGGCCTGACGGCCCTTCTCCACCATCGCGTAGGCTCCTCGCGCGCCCGGGCGGTCCTCTTCTCGTTAGCGACCGACCTGCTGGCAATCCTGGTCGAGAACGGTTTTGCGGTCCGCTCGAAAGATCCTGCCGCCCACATCCGTCAGGTTGCGGAAACCCTGGAAGAGGATGGAATCGGGCGGCGTATCAAGCGCAGCCTCCAGGCCTCCACGGAGCTGCCGCTCAAGGAGGCGCTCGCCTTCGACTTCTGGTTCTCCCATAACGCCCAAGGAGGTGCGCCATGAGCACCGATCCCCGTTTCGGCGGTCCAGGGCCGGACGAAGTGTGGCGCACGGCACTCGATGAGGGCCGCTTCCTGCTGCAGCATTGCCGGACATGCCATGCTTGCCGCTTTCCGCCTGCCATGGTCTGCGGAGCCTGCGGTTCTTCCGATCTCGAGTGGAAGGAGGCGTCCGGGAGCGGCAAGGTCTATTCGGCAACGACCGTGCGCGAGCGCGACAACAGCTACAACGTTTCGCTGATCGATTTGGCTGAAGGCGCGCGCATGATGAGCAGTGTCGGCGGTGTCGCGCCCGACGAGGTGCGGATCGGGATGGAGGTCCGGGCGCGCATCGTCCGGGAGCCGGAGGCCATCGTCCTGTTCGAACCGAAAGAGGGAGGTGCATGGTGAGCCATCCGCTTCGCGGCCGCGCGGCCATTGCCGGCATCGGCAACACCAAGCGCTGGAACGCTCCCGGGCGCACGCCGTTCGACCAGATGCAAGAAGCCGCCATCCTTGCGCTCGAGGATTGCGGGATCGGGTTGAAGGATGTGGACGGACTCTTCTGCGCCATCTCATCTTCCGGCCTTCCGGTCCTCAATGCGGCGGAGCGCCTTGGGGTATCCGTGCGGCATGCCGACGGCACCATGGTCGGTGGCGCTTCGTTCCTGTTCCACCTCCAGAACGCCGTTTCAGCTCTCGACCACGGCTTATGCGACGTTGCTCTGGTCTGCTACGGCTCCAACCAGTTGAGCGCTGGGGGGCGGCTTGTCTCCATGCCGGACCCACAGCCCTATGAGGCTCCCTACAGGCCACGTTATCCGATCTCGAGCTATGCGCTGGCCGCTGCACGACACATGCACGATTACGGCACCACCCGCGAGAACCTCGCTGATGTCGCGGTGGCGGCACGCGCCTGGGCCAATCTGAATCCGGATGCCTTCGCCCGCGGGCCGCTGACCCGTGACGAGATCCTGTCGTCAAGGATGGTCAGCGATCCAATCACCCGGGCCGATTGCTGCCTCGTGACCGATGGCGGCGCTGCCTTGGTGCTGACCCGGGCGGACAGGGCGCGCGATCTCGCCAAACCGCCGATCTACGTTCTCGGGACCGGCACCGCCATAAGCCACCGGCAGATCGCGGCGATGCCGGACCTGACCACGACCGCCGCCGTCGAGTCGGGCCGGAGAGCCTATGACATGGCGGGCGTCGGCCCGTCCGGCATCGACCATGTGATGGTCTATGACGCTTTCACGGTCACGACGCTTTTGTTCCTGGAGGATCTCGGCTTCTGTTCAAAGGGAGAAGGCGGAGCCTTCGTGTCGAGCGGCGCGATAGCGCCTGGCGGCGCACTCCCGGTGAACACGAATGGCGGAGGCCTCTCGTGCAATCATCCAGGCATGTACGGGCTGTTCACGATCATTGAAGCGGTAGAGCAGTTACGCGGCGACTGCGGCGAACGCCAGGTCCCGGGAGCGGAGGTCGCTCTCGCCCATGCCAATGGCGGTGTGCTTTCGAGCCAGGCGACCGCCATTCTCGGAACAGCAGCAACCATTTGAACGCAGGGAGAATTCGACCATGGCAGGGATGCTGGACGGCAAGGTCGCCATCGTCACAGGCGCGGGCCAGGGCGTTGGCAGGGCGATCGCGGAAGGCTTGGCCAAAGCCGGCGCGAGCGTCGTCATCAATGATGTCGGCGTCACGCTGACGGGGGAGGTCGAAAACGCCTCCGCGGCCGAGGAAGCCGCGGCAGCGATCCGCAATGCCGGCGGACGGGCGGCTGCAAGCCGCGACTCGGTGTCCGAGTGGGAAGGCGCTGAGCGCATCGTTCAGGCGGCACTCGACAATTTCGGCCGGGTCGACATCGTCGTGAACAATGCCGGGATCCTACGCGACGCAATCTTCCACCGCATGGCGCCGGAGGAATGGCGCGCCGTGATCGACGTGCATCTTCATGGCAGCTTCAATGTCAGCCGGGCGGCCGCCACTCATTTCCGGCAGCAGCAATCCGGCTCCTACGTCCACATGACCTCGACGGCCGGGCTGATCGGCAATTTCGGTCAGGCGAACTACATGGCCGCAAAGCTCGGCATCGTCGGTCTGTCTCGCGCCATCGCCATGGACCTGCAGCGCTTCAATGTCCGCTCCAATTGCATTGCGCCTTTTGCCTGGAGCCGGATGGTCAGCTCCATTCCGACAGAGACCGAAGCCGACAAGATCCGCGTCGCCAAGCTCAAGCAGATGACGCCCGAGAAAATCGCGCCCATGGTCGCATTCCTGGGATCGGACGCCGCCAAGGACATCTCCGGCCAGGTCTTCGCGGTTCGCAACAACGAGATCTTCCTGATGAGCCAGCCCCGTCCCGTGCGCTCGCTCCACCGCGGCGAGGGCTGGAGCCCCGAGGCGCTGGCCGAACAGCTCCCCGGAGCCTTCGGCCCATCCCTGACGCCGCTCGAGCGCTCCGCCGACGTTTTCTCCTGGGACCCGGTCTGACCCATGCCTCTCGATCCCGAAAAGCTTTTCGCGCTCCGTTTTCCCGAGATCCGCCAGACCTTCACCTGGCGGGACAGCATCATCTACGCTCTTGGCCTTGGATTCGGCCTCGACCCGATGGATGAGCGGCAGTTGTGCTTCGTCGATGAGACGAAGCTGAAGGCTGTGCCGACCATGGCAAATGTGCTCGCCTATCCGGGCTTCTGGATGCGGGATCTCGACACCGGCATTGATTGGGTCAAAGTTGTGCATGGCGAACAGGCCATGCGCCTCCATCGTCCCCTTCCACCGGAGGGCGAGGTCGTCGGCCGCACCCGCATCGTCGATCTCGTCGACAAGGGCGAAGGTAAAGGCGCACTCGTCTATGCCGAGCGGGTCATCACGGACGCGGCCACCGGCGAGACGCTTGCGACGCTTCTCCAGACCGTGTTCTGTCGCGGCGATGGCGGCTTCGGCGGCAAAAGCGAGACTCCCCGCGTGCCGCATGCCATCCCGGAGCGTGCGCCGGACCTGAGCGCCGACGTGCCGACGCATCCCCAGATAGCGCTGATCTATCGCCTCTCGGGCGACCTCAATCCTCTTCACGCAGACCCTGCCATCGCCAGCAAGGCCGGGTACGACCGCCCGATCCTGCACGGCCTCGCGACGTATGGCGTCGCGTGCCACGGGCTGATGGCTGCGCTCTGCAATTACGAACCAGAGCGGGTTCAGGCACTCGAAGGACGGTTTTCCGCGCCGGTTTTCCCCGGCGAGACAATCACGATCGACATCTGGCGGGAGGAGCCCGGACGGGCCGCCTTCCGGGCGCGGATCGCGGCTCGCGACGCCGTGGTTTTCAACAATGGCCTTTTCGAATACGCGGCCTGAGGAGACAAAAATGGATTTCAGGCTCACCGACGACCAGCGCGCCCTGCAGGAGAGCGCCCGCCGCTTCGCGCAGAACGAGTTGCCGACACTCGCCAACAAGATCGAGGAGACGGCGCATCCCGTCCCGCACGACTGGCTCAAGCGCTATGCCGAGATGGGCTTTCTCGGCATCAATGCGGATCCTGAACTCGGCGGGCTGGGCCTGTCCCATCTCGACGCCCTCCTCGTGATGGAGGAGTTCGCGACAGTTTCGGTCGGCGTAGCCTTCCCGATCTTCGAATGCTGCACCGGACCTGTGAGAATCGTCGAAAAGCTGGGCAGCGTTGCCCTGCGGGAGCGTGTTGTACCCAAGGTCGTTGCAGGCGAGATGCTCGTCGCAATCTCCATGTCGGAGCCTGATGCGGGCACGGCCCTCACGGACCTGCGCACCCGCGCCCGCCTGGAAGGCGACGCCATCGTGATCGATGGAGCCAAGCGCTGGTGCTCGGGCGCCGGTCACTCGGAAGGCTACGTCGTCTTCTGCCGCTTCGACGGGACGCCCGGCGCCAAGGGCATCGGTGCCGTCTTCGTGGACCGCGATACCCCGGGCCTGAGCTTCGGCCCGCAGGAAGAACTCATGGGCTTTCGCGGGGTGCCGTCGGCCGATATGCATTTCGAGAACGTGCGGGTGCCGCGCGAGAACCTTCTCGTCGGCCCGGGCGGCTTCCCGAGCCTGATGGGTCTGTTCAATATCGAGCGCCTCGGCAACGCGACCATGGCCCTCGGCGTCGCGGCGGGCGCGCTCGAGCATGTGACCGCGTACGTCCAGGAGCGCAAGCAGTTCGGAAAAGCCATTGTCGATTTTCAGGCGGTGCAGATCCGCCTCGCAGAAATGGCCATGAAAGTCGAGGCTTCCCGCCTGATGATCCACCGGGCGGCCGCCAATGCGGGCACGGGTCTGCCGAATGTCCGCGAGGCGTCCATGGCGAAGTGCTACGCCAACGAGATCACCCGCGAGGTCACGGCAACCGCCCTGCAGCTCATGGGCGGCTATGGCTATGCCAAGGAATACGGCATGGAGCGGCGGCTGCGGGACTCCTTCGGCTGGGGCATCGCAGGCGGCGCCATCGACATCCAGAAGGTCAACATCGCGGCCGAGCTCGTCGGGCGGCGCTTCGACCAGCGAAAGTGAGGCGGACGATGACGGGAAAGACCGTTCTGATCGCCGGAGCGACGGGTGTCGTCGGAAAGGCTGCCGTGGAGCACTTCAAGAGCCTGGGCGG
This sequence comes from Microvirga roseola, assembly GCF_020866965.1. Taxonomy (GTDB): domain Bacteria; phylum Pseudomonadota; class Alphaproteobacteria; order Rhizobiales; family Beijerinckiaceae; genus Microvirga; species Microvirga roseola. The sequence goes on along the minus strand of NZ_JAJATX010000058.1, from coordinate 2,167 downwards.
CTGGACCACGATCGCCCTGTCCCGCCGCCGACTGGATATCCCGGATGATGGTTCGTTCCGTCATGTCGCCGTCGACCTGCGCGACCCCGAACCCTGCCGTTCAGCGGTGGCGGCCATGCCCGAGGTCACGCATCTCGTCTATGCCGCACTCTACGAGAAGCCGGGGCTCGTCGAAGGCTGGCGCGATCCCGAGCAGATGGCGACGAACCTCGCCATGCTGCGCAACCTGCTGGAACCTCTGCTGGAGAAATCCAGAAGCCTTCAGCATGTGAGCCTTCTCCAGGGCACGAAGGCCTACGGCATTCACATCCACCGCATCGCTGTTCCTGCGCGTGAGCGCTGGCCCCGCGACCCGCACGAGAATTTCTACTGGCTGCAGGAGGATTTTCTGCGTGACGCTGCGGCCAGCCACGGCTTCGGCACCACGATCTTCCGCCCGCAAGTGGTCTTCGGCGATGTCGTCGGCGTAGCAATGAACCTTACGCCCGTGATCGGGGCCTACGCGGCCATCTGCCGGGAAGAGGGATTGCCCTTCTCCTATCCGGGAGGACCAGCCTACGTGCTGGAGGCTGTCGATGCCCGTCTCATAGCGAAGGCCCTCGCCTGGGCGGCCGTGGCCCCGACCGCCCGCAACGAGACCTTCAACATCACGAACGGCGACGTCTTCGTCTGGCAGAATGTCTGGCCGGCCATCGCGGGCATGCTGGGCGTCGAGCCGGGACCTGACAAGCCCATGTCGATGGGCGAGTTCATGCCCGCACAAGCGGCGGCTTGGGACCGGATCGTGAAGAAGCATGGCTTGCGCCCCCTGTCGCTTCGGGACGTGCTCGGCGAGTCGCACCACTATGCCGATTTCACCTTCGCCTATGGCGCACAGCGCAGGCCGCCACCTGCCCTCGTGAGCACCATCAAAATCCGGCAGGCCGGCTTCGCCGACTGCATCGATACGGAGGATATGTTCCGGGATCTGTTCCGGAGCCTCGAAGCCAAGCGGATTCTGCCGCCGGTGCGCGGCTCATGATCGGAATGCAAAAAGGCAATGTAAGGGAGGATGACATGACGGAGAAGCGCTGGGTTCGGAGACCTGAAGGAGCGAACTGGGGGGATTTCGGACCCCACGACCAGATCGGGCGCATGAACCTCCTGACTCCCGAGCGGCGGCTCCGCGCCATTCGCGAGGTAACGCACGGCCGGACCTTCACCTTGAGCCTGCCCCTCGATTATCCCGGAGGCAACACGCTCTTCGAGTACCGCAAGGAGCCGCGCTTCTTTCACGAGCGGCGCGGGCCGGGGCACAACTACAACTTCCGCCTCAGCAATGTCTGCGGCTGCTTCTCCGATATCGTCTCGGACGACGCCGTTCTGCTCTATACGCAGTACTCCACCCAATGGGACGCCCTGAGCCATGTCGGCCAGCTCTTCGACGCCGATGGCGACGGCATGGTCGAGAAGGTCTACTACAACGGGTACCGCGGCGGCATCGACATCGTCGGGCCGGACGATGCGCCCGAGGCCCGCGGAGCCCAGGCGCTCGGCATCGAGAACCTTGCAACGAGCGGCGTCCAGGGACGAGGCGTTCTCGTCGACCTGGAGGCGCGCCACGGCCGCAGCCGCGCCATTGTCGGCTATGAGGAACTGATGACGATCCTGGACGAACAGGACGCTTCCGTGGAGCCGGGCGACTTTCTCTGTCTCTACACCGGCTTTGCCGACCTGATCCTCGAAATGGGCAAGAAGCCCGAACGTGAAACCCTGGCCTCCTCCTGTTCCGTCCTCGACGGGCGGGACGGGCGCCTGCTGAACTGGATCACAGATTCAGGAATCGTTGCGATCTGCGCCGACAACTTCGCCGTTGAGGCGTACCCGGCGAAAGAAGGCGCCGGTGAGATCTATCCCGGCCTACCCCTGCATAACCACTGCCTTTTCAAGCTCGGAATCCATCTCGGCGAACTCTGGTATTTCGCCGATCTAGCCGAGTGGCTGCGCAGCAACGGGCGCTGGAGTTTCCTCCTGACGGCTCCTCCCTTGCGGCTCCCCGGCGCTGTCGGTTCGCCGGCAACACCGATTGCGACCGTGTAAGGATACGCTTGTTTGCAATCACCAGAATCTGGCTTGGCTCCATGCTAAAGCATCGGACGGTTAAACGGACGCATAGCCGGCAGCCCTG
>NZ_JAJATX010000057.1 GCF_020866965.1 Microvirga roseola | reverse complement strand
GCCTTGGACTTGCCCACCGACATCAGGCCGCCAGCGCCGCCTTGCTGGTTTGCCGCCCTTCGCGCCAGGAAGAAGAAGAGGCCGAAGATGAGGAGGAGAGGAAAAAGTCCGGCTAGAAGTGACCCGAGCACGCTAGGCTGCGGTGGTGGATAAGCGACGATCTCGACATTATTCTCGTGCAGAAGGGGAACGATGTTGGCTCCCTGGGGAAGATATGTCTCAATCGACCTGCCATCTACCCGCTCGCCCTCGACGATCTGGCCCTGGACTCGGACGGCGGATACTTCGTCGCGCTCGACTGCAGCCACGAAGTCGCTGTACGGGACCGCCTCGCTCTTTGCTTGGGGCGGAAGAGCTGTCAGCGCGATTACGAATGGGATAGTAGCAGCAAAAGTCATCATCAAACCCGGCCGGCTCAAGAGAGACCTCATCAGAATCCAATCCATCTTCCGGGCCGACCGCCAAATAGGGAGATGACCCTCAGCGCGGCCTGTCCTCTTCTTCCAACCCCACATGAGCAAATTGGTTCGCGCCTGTGCGGAGACAGGCAGATGCAAGCGACCTCCCCTTATCCCGGAAAAATCTGCCCCGAACGCTTGCCATAGCGATCAGGGCTCCACATGCCGCCTCGCGCCTACGATACGCAGACGCGGCCAATCTGCTCGACGACATGCAATGCCGTGTACCTTCCCGATCTGAAGGCCCCTGAGGACACAGACGAAGATCAGGATGTCCTCAGGCTGGTATCCTGCTGTCCTCAGCTCTTGCCGGGCAGGTAGTCCGAGGCGAGTTCCTTGATCGTCTGCTTGATCACGCTCCCCTGGTCGGGATCGCCGTGCCACAGCGTCGAGGTGAAGGCCTGCGCATTTTTGAGGGTGATGTGCGGCGGCAAGGGCGGCACGTTCGGGTCGGTTACAGCCTCCACGATCACAGGACGGTCTGCGGCGAATGCCTCATCCCAGATGCGTCCGACATCGTCGGGATTGTCGACCCGCAGGCCCTTGAGGCCGAGCATCTCGGCGTACTGGGCGAAGGGGAATGGGGGCACCTCCTGCGAGGCCTCGAACTTGGGGTCTCCCGACTGCGCACGCATTTCCCAGGTGACCTGGTTGAGGTCCCCGTTGGCGAGCACCAGCACGACCAGTTGCGGGTTGGCCCACTGCTTCCAATATTTCGCGATGGTAATAAGGCCGTTGAGCCCGTTCATCTGCATGGCGCCGTCACCCACCATTGCGACCACAGGCCGCTCGGGGTAGGCGAATTTTGCGGCTATCGCGTAAGGTACGGCCGGGCCCATCGTTGCCAGCGTCCCTGAGAGGGACGCCATCATGCCGCGCCTGATCTTCACATCGCGGGCAAACCAATTCGTGCCCGAACCCGAGTCTGCTGTCAGGATGCAGCCATCCGGCAGACGGGGCGAGAGTTCCCAGAATACGCGCTGAGGATTGAGCGGATCGGCGCTCGTCATGGCCCGGCCCTCGAGGACCTCCCACCATTTCGCGATGCCTTTCTCGATCTCCTCGCGCCAGGAGCGGTCCGTCTTCTGTTCCAGCAAAGGCAGCAGGGCGCTCAGAGTACCAGCGCTGTCACCGATGAGGTTGACGTCCATGGGATAGCGCATGCTCACCATCTTCGGATCGATATCGATCTGGACGCCGCGCGCCTGTCCCTCGGGCGGCAGAAACTCCGAATAGGGGAAGCGCGAGCCGATCATGAGCAAAGTATCGCAACCCATCATCAGGTCATAGCTGGGCTCGGTACCCAAGAGACCGATCGAGCCGGTGACGAAGGGCAGATCGTCCGGCAACGCCGCCTTTCCGAGCAGAGCCTTCGCCACGCCAGCCCCCAGCCGGTCGGCGACCGCCATGACCTCGGCGCCGGCATGCATAGCCCCGGCTCCGATGAGAATGGCCACCTTCTTGCCCTCGTTGAGAACCGCAGCCGCTTGGCGCAGATCGGCATCGGATGGGATAACGGCTGGCGCCGAGTACCCAGCCCCGGAGAGAATTGCACCATGCTTCTGGGGCGGAGACTCGACTGCCTCCATCTCCTGGACGTCCTTGGGCAGAATAATGCAGGTGACGGTGCGCTCGGCCTTGGCAATGCGCACGGCGCGATCGACGAGGTGGCGAACCTGCGCAGGCGACGAGGCCATATGGACATAGTCGCCTGCCACATCCTTGAAGAGGGAGATCAGGTCCACCTCCTGCTGATAGCTTCCGCCTAGGGCTGAGCGGGCCTGCTGACCGACGATGGCGACGACGGGCTGATGGTCCAGCTGTGCATCGTAAAGGCCGTTGAGGAGGTGGATCGCACCGGGACCGGAGGTTGCTAAGCAGACGCCGACCTCGCCGGTGAACTTGGCGTGGGCGCAGGCCATGAAGGCGGCCATTTCCTCGTGGCGAACCTGAACGAATTCAAGCTTTTCTCCCGCGCGGTCAAGTGCGCCGATCAGGCCGTTGATACCATCGCCGGGGTAGCCGAAGATGCGCCGGATGCCCCATTCGGACATGCGCTGCCAGAAAAAATCGCTGACGGTATCGGCCATGTTGTCTCTCCTGTTCTGCGGCATTCAGGCACAGAGCGCTGTCGCGCAGCGTTCTTCTTGATGGCCGAACCGCTCAGCACGGTTCAGGTTCCGTGCACTTCCGACAAAGGGTAGCGAGGCAGAACATTTTTGGTCGTTCAGCGTACAGTCGAAGCAGATTTTCCTGGGGGGCGCCGATCCCTCGGACCCCTCTCATCGTTGCCCTTCTGCAAATCTGGCCGCTTGAGCATTCGGCAGGGCCGGGTAGCAACCACTCCATGGCATCGGGGAGACTGGGGAATGACGGATGTCGGGCACAAAATCTGGGCTATTGCTGAGGGCTACATTCCGGGCGAAAGCTCATTCCAGGATTCCGCACTCATCTCGCATGAGACGGCGTGCATTCTCAACACGAGGGATCGGGATGCGAACGTGCGGATCACGCTCTACTTCGCCGACCGCGATCCCGTAGGTCCCTATCAGATCACAGTTCCGGCGCGACGCACAAAGCACCTGCGCTTCAATGACCTTTCCGACCCGCAGCCTGTGCCAAGAGACACCGATTACTCCTCCGTAATCGAGTCCGATGTGCCAATCGTGGTCCAGCACACCCGTCTCGACTCACGGAAGTCCGAGATTGCCTTGATGACCACAACCTCGTTCCATCAAGACTAGCCACAGCGGGAAATCGCGCGTTGGCAGGGAATGGCCCGGCAGAAACGTTTGTCGCCCCAAACGGTTGATCCCAGACCCACTCACAATCTGGAGCTCGGATGCTGTCTTCCTCGTCCGCAGTCGAGGCTCTGCAACAAGGCCTCCGTTGTACCTTCAGCCTTCCGATCTGCTCCGCCAAGCATACCCGGGCACTCGCGGCCTGCGCAGTCCTTCTAACGACGGGAATGGCTGGCGACGCACTGGCGCATGCCGATCCGGCGGGGCCAGGTGAGACGAACACAGATATGTCCTTGGTATTGGACCCCTGGGTTGTGGTGCCCCTGAGCTTTCTGGGTCTCGGATACATGGTTGGCCTTGCAAGGCTGCGGGGAGCATCCCGGACGGGAGGCGGAGTAAGCCCGGCGCAGGGAGCTGCATTCATCGGTGGCTGGATCACCATCGCTTTTGCCCTTTTGTCCCCTCTGGACCGGCTCGGCGGGGCGCTGTTCTCCGCCCACATGGCGCAGCATGTGCTGCTCATGCTCGTATCTGCGCCGCTCCTCGTCCTCGCGCAGCCCCTGCCCGTCCTGCTCTGGGCATTCCCGCGAACGGCCCGGCGGGCGATCGGACGCGCCGGCACCAGTCCGGCGTGGCGCCCCTGTTGGCGGGCGCTCACGCGCGCCTCCATTGCGGCCGTGATTTACTCTGCAACCCTGTGGATCTGGCATGCGCCTCCTCTTTACGCTTTTGCGCTGGAGAACGAGTTCGTTCACGCACTGCAGCACTCCAGCTTCCTTTGTGCCTCCCTGTTATTCTGGTGGAGCATCCTCAACACGAACAAGCGACCGGAGGGACTTGGCGCCGCCGCGCTCGCCGTGTTTATCATGGGAGTTCAGGCGAACGTCCTCGCACTTGCCCTAATCTTCGCCAGTTCACCATGGTTTCCAGCGAACGCCGCCGGAGCGCAGGCGTGGGGCCTGACCGCACTGGAGGATCAGCAGCTCGGAGGAGCCATCATGTCGATTCCCGGCATGCTGGTTCATCTCACAGCCGGTGCAGCCCTGCTCGTCCTTTGGCTGCGGGAAAGTGAGCAGAGAGCTATTGCCCGAGAGCGGCACAACGGACGATGCCTGAATTCGGCGGTCCCGCCAGTCCCTGGGCGCTGAGAATGCCGGCCAGCCGCACCGTCCCATGCAGCACCAGTTCTGGAGCATGTCAATGCGCAGATTTCCGCTCCTAACACTCCTTGGTTTTGCCGTAACGACCGTCGTGCCTGCTCTGGCCGATCAACCGCAAAGCGATCGCCAGAGCGCCGAGATCGGAGGGCCGGCTGGGAGGCTGCCACTCAGTCTGAGCAGCAATACGGGCTCCGATTACCCTGCCGGAGCGCTGGCCGGTGTCTCCGTCGTGCTCGGGGATGGGTCGAAAATCGGGACCGTCGAGACGGTCGTGATCGGCTCCGACCGGCAGCCGGGCCTGATCGTGGCTCTCGATGAGCGCTTTCGCGGTCGCCGCGTCATTCTGCCGGTATCGGGCATGCTGATCCGCAATGGGCGCCTGATTGCGGCCTACACGCTCGACCAGCTTCGCGCGCTTCCTTCTCTCGATGCCGCTGGATCGACCGATCTCGCGCCTGTCGATACAGATTTCACCATCTCCGTGCGTCCCCAGATTGGCCGCAGCGGTCCAGGAAATTAGGATCCCGAGCCCCATTCGGTCTCTGTCTGCGACCTGAGATAAGCGACGATGTCGCGCGCGGTTTCGTAGTCGACTCCCATGTCAGGCATTGCACTGTCTGGCGTGATCGCCTGCGGGGAGACGATCCAGTGGATGGCGTTCTCCGGGGTATTCGGCAGCGAGCCCGCAACATAGCGGCGACTGGTGAAGCCGACGAGGGTTGGGCCGATACGCTGGTTGCCGCCGACGACACCAGGCGCGACATGGCATGTGGTGCAGCCGTGAAGTCTCAAGGCAAGCTTGCCGCGCTCGGTATCCGCCCCGACAAGGGCCGGCGGCTCGAGAGAGCGGGCTTCTTCCTCTTCCTGGCATGCGGGAAGCACCAGCATTGCGGCCAGCGCGGGCACAGCGAACTTCAGTCCTCTCACGACCCCCCTCCTTTGCCCCTGCGGGCAGCAAAACCGGGATTGGCCTCGGCCTCCTTCACCATCGCGGCGTAGGCGGCCGGCGAGAGCTCAGGCAAGCTCGCGACGAATGCCGTGATCGCCCACATCTCCTCGTCCGTCAGCTTGAAGCGAAAGGCCGGCATGCCGGCCATGGCGATGCCATTGTCGATTACCCACCAGACCTCTTTCGCCTGCCACTCCCGCGCGGTCTGCACGAGTGGAGGTGGCGGCGGATTCATGCCCGTGGCGAAGGGGGACGGCGCCACACCTGGCGCACCGTGGCACTGCAGGCACCAGCCCCTGTAGAGGATCAGCCCCGCACGCCTCAGATCCGGATCCTCGAGGTTCCCCGGCGGGCTGATATCCTTTGCGCTTTCCATCACCGCCTGGCGCACGAGGGTGTCCACCGCGCGATAGATAATTCCCGAGTGCTGCGTGGTGGCTCCGATGGGGTACATTCCTGAGTAAAGGAACGCCACTACGCCCAGAGCGGAGAGCACGAGGAAGACGGCGATGGCTCCAAAAACCTTCCTCATCCGCCCTCTCCCTCGGCGTAGAGGTATGCAGCGATGGCGGCGGCCTCATCAGGAGACACGCCGAGAACCGGCATCGCGGTATCGGGGTTGATCGCGCGCGGATTGACGATCCAGGTGACCAGATTTGGGAACGTATTCGGCAACTTGCCCGCGACATAGGATTGTTTGGGAAGATGAGTCAGTGGGGGCCCTACATTGCCGTCTGCCTGGCCTATGCCCGGTATGCGGTGGCACGAGCCGCAGCCATGCATCTCGATGGCAGCCCGCCCCGTCGCCACGGTTTCGGAATTCTGCATAGAGGCCTGCCCCCTCTCCTCACAAGCGAGGAGCGGCGCGGAAATGGCGACTGTCAGAGCGAGGCGTCCAATCATGACCGGAGAACGCGTTGAAACTGGAAGGGGTCCCGCTCTCCATCGAACAGAAAGCCGTTCAGGGGATGCCGACACAAAAGTCGAGAACCGCTATTCCTGCGCTTTCTATGACGATCCCGAGCGCCGAAAGCGCAGCCACGGCCACTCCTCCCGCTGCAATGAACCGAGAGCGGTCGGATGTGCTTCCGCCTTCTCCCTTCGGCCATTTTCCGCCTAACAGGCGCAAGGCCCGCCAGGATACGGCCGCTCCGGCGGCTGTCACTGCCAGAGAAACGGCAGAGATCGCCCAAAGCGGCGATCTGCTCCCACCGCACAATGCAGGAATGATCCAGAAGCCGGCATTCTGGTGCAAGGCCCATCCGACCGGGCCGAGCACCCATCCTGCCCACAGGGACATGATCCCGCGCGGGGTGCGAAAGCGGCGCCTGAGTTCCTCCTCATCCATTTCCCCCCCCTCACACGAGCCGAGGCCCCCAATACAGGGCCAGGTAGAAAGGGATCCAGGCCGCGGATACGAAGTTCCAATAGAGAGTATCAACCACAACTCCGAGCTGACGTTCGGGCGTGAAGTACCCTTTCGTGGCAAGGATAGTGACAACGACCGTTCCGACGATTGCCGAAGCGACGTGGGTGAAATGGAAACCCGTGATCGTCCACATCAGGGATCCATAGACGTGATCATCCCAGCGGAACTCGAACGCGGCCATTTCAAAGCTCCGCAGCACGAGTACGGTCATGTGGAGAGCAACGCTTGTCGAGAGCCCGATAATCAGGCCCCGGCGGTCCCCGGCTGAAATGCGGTTTCCTGCCCACCGCATCGAAACCATCGATGCGAGGAGCAGCCCGAGATTCACCGAGGGCCACAGGATGGGCGCGGGCTCAAGGCCTGCCGGAGGCCATTCAGGCGAGCTGAACATGAGATAGGAGTAGCTCACAGTAAGCATCGCTACGACCGTCAGCTCAATCGCGATCAGCCCGATAATGCCATAGTAGAGCGGATGCGTGCTCTTGGCGAAGCGGGTCAGACCGGAGACATCCATTCCGGCATATTGGCGCATGATACTAGTCCTCCCGCCATGGGCGACGCGGCCAGAACCAGCCGACGAAGGAGAAGAATGCCAGGAAGAAGCTGACGACGAAGAAGATCGGGTGGAACAGAATTCCGACAAATCCCACAGAGGCCGCAATCGCCGACAGGAACGGCCAAATCGATGGGCCGGGGACGACCTGAACCGCATGGGGTTCTGCATCCAGAATCGAGGTGACGAGCACTTCGCGCCGGTCGGAGCGCAATCCGAGCACAACGGGACGCTCCTGCTCCTCACGCCAATCCCAGACCGGCTCCCGGCTGTTGACGATCGGGATATGGCGTTGATTGTAAGGAGGCGGCGGCGACTCCGTAACCCATTCCAGTGTCTCCGCATGCCAGGGGTTGTTGCCGGCTTTCGGTCCAACCCGAAGAGATGCTAGAGCATTGAAGAAGGTCGTCGCAAAGCCCGCCGCCAGCACGAAGGCACCGATTGTCGAGATAAAGTTCAGCTCGGACCAGCCCATTTCTTCCAGGTACGTGTAGACGCGCCGTGGCATGCCATCGAGGCCGAGCTGATGCATGGGAAAGAAGGCGACATTGAAGCCGATGAACACGAGCGCGAAAGACACCTTGCCCCAGAATTCGCTCATCATGCGCCCCGACATTTTCGGATACCAGTAGTAAAGCCCGCCCAGCACCGGCATGACGGAACCACCGATGAGCACATAGTGAAAGTGTGCCACCAGAAAGTAAGTGTCATGCACCTGAAGGTCGAAGGGGATTGACGCCACCATGACTCCGGTCAGTCCGCCGATGACGAACACCCAGAAGAAGCCGAGAACGTAGAGCATCGGCGTGGAGAACTGGATACGGGCTCCCCACATGGTGGCGATCCAGCAGAAGACCTGGACGCCGTTCGGAATTGCGATCATCGCCGATGCGGCCATGAAGAAGCTCATCCCGAGATGCGGCAGGCCCGTGGCGAACATGTGGTGGACCCATAGGCCGAAGGAGACGAAGCCCGTTGCCACGATCGAGATTACAATTGCGGTGTAGCCGAACAGCGTGCGTTGGGTGAAGGTGGTGACGATGGTCGAGACGATCCCGAGCGCCGGGACGAGCACGATATAGACCTCCGGGTGCCCGAAGAACCAGAACAGGTGCTGCCACAGCAAGGGATCGCCCCCCATCTCGGGCACGAAGAACCCCGTGCTCACCAGCCGATCCAGGATGAGGAGGCTCGACGAAACGATGATGGACGGCATGGCGAAGACGATCATGAACGCCATGACCAGTGAGGCCCAGACGAAGACCGGCATCCGGTTCAAGGTCATGCCCGGCGCCCGCAGCTTGAGGATCGTGACGATCAGCTCCACCGCCGCAGTGAGCGCCGAAACCTCGATGAAGGTGATCATGGTGGTCCAGATATCGACCCCGACACCGGGCGCATAGAGCTTCCCGGCGAGCGGAACGTAGTTGAACCAGCCGGTATCCGGCGCCATGCCAACGAGAAGCATCACAAAGAAGATCGAAGAGCCGATCAGATAGACGTAGTAACCGAAGGCGTTGAGGCGCGGAAAAGCCATGTCGCGCGTGCCGATCATCATCGGCGTGACGAACAATGCGAAGCCTTCCAATACGGGAATCGCAAAGAGGAACATCATCGCCGTGCCATGCACGGTGAAAAACTGGTTGTAGATCTCTGGTGGGAGAAAATCGTTCTCAGGAACAGCCAGCTGCAGACGCATGGCAAGCCCGAGCAGGCCCGCCAGCACGAAATAGACGAAGGCCGTCACGATGAAGCGACGGCCAATGATCCGCTGGTTCACGGGCTTGAACCAGCCAATGAAGCCCGTTGGAGCGGCCCATGCGAGCTCAAGTTTCCGGATTTCCTCCTCGTTGTCCTCTACCGTGGGGTGGAGAGGCTCCTGGCGCTCCTCTTCCCTTCTCCCATGATGCGCCGCATCACGCGTCTGCGGATGCTCCCAATGCCTGCCGTCCTTTGTCTCTAGATCCCCCGATGGAGCGTCGTCGCGTCGCTTGCTCATGGGCTCAATCCAGGGACGCCAAATAGGCCAGGAGCGCTTCCTGGTCATCCGGCTCGAGGGCGGTCGGGGGCATCAGCACGCCGGGTTTGACGGCCTGCGGGTCGCCAATCCATCCGGCCAGATGGCCTTTAGTGTTCGGGATCGTGCCCGCGGCGAGGCTCTCACGCATAGCGAGATGGGTCAGATCCGGTCCCATCTTGCCTTGCGCCGGAGTGCCTCGAATAGTGTGGCATGTTCCGCAATCATACGCGAGGAAGACCTCAAGACCGCGGCGCAGATGAGGATCGTCCGGGATCGTGCGAGGTCGCGCCTGATCCGCGAGCCAGGCAGCGAACTCGTTTTCTTCGCGAACCTCGACGATGAAGGCCATGAAGGCGTGCTGCACTCCGCAGAACTCGGCGCACAGGCCCCGGTACACCCCGACCTTTGCGGGCGTAATATGGCTTTCGTTGACCCGTCCCGGGATCAGATCGGTTTTGCCCTGGAGGTTCGGCGCCCAGAACGAGTGAATGACGTTATCCGAGGTCAGCAGGATCCGGGCCGTCCGGCCGACGGGGAGCACGACCTCGTTCGCCGTGCGGGCGATTTCCTTCCCCGCTCCGTCGTAGTAGATCACCTCCCACCACCAGCGCTTCCCGGAAACCTCGACCGTTAGACCGGAGGCAGGCTCATCCCGCGCGATGACGCCACCAATCCAAAGCCCTGACCCGACGAGGCCGACGACAGCGATAAGAGGAAGCACGACGCCGCCGCCAAGCACGAGATACCAGCCACCTCGAGGCGAAATCTGCGAGCTCTCGCCAGCGGCAAACGCGCTGCGCATGGCGGTCGCGAGCAGGACAATCACCAGAAGGAACACAAAGCTCGCAAAGGCGAGGAATCCCCACCAGAGGTTCGCCACGCGAGCGGCATCATCGGTCGCGGGAGCAGTAATGGAGGTAGCGTTTGCGCCAGCGATCAGGAGTATGGTGATACTCGCGACTATAGCCGACCGGATTGATAACATTCTGACGATGAACCTGAGCTGGACAAGCATCCCAGGTGGAACCCACTCGCCGGCACAATGTTTCCGCTTCCCTGTGGACTGCCTGCAGCTTCGAAACGGGTCATTCGCAGCATCGCGGAAACCATCCTGGGCTCAGACTGGTCAGGGAGACGACCTGATACCTGCGATGAGTGCCCATCCAATTCGCAGCGCACGGGAAAGAACATCATGGGAGCGGGCGCCGCCCTTGCCCGCTTCGCCCGCAAGCGAAGGGAACTGAGACGGCGGCAGCATGCTCCTCCCGGATCGCTCCGAGCCGCCCAGCCACTCTATTGACCGGACGCCTCCTGCCCTCGGCCGGACTGCATCATCTGTGCCGGGGGATCGATCACCATCAGGACCGGCCGGCCATCCCGCATACGAGCTTGGACGAGGTAAGCCGCATCGAGGATACGGATGTTCTGAAAACCGACCTGACGGAGTTGCTGCCGGAGTGCAGAGCGCTCCTGGAAGCCGCTTCGCCGGGCCTGCGGCCCGAGCTGCCGACCACCGAAGCCGCCCTGGCCGAACTGCTGGCCGCCCGGCGCTGGGCGGCGAGGCTGGTCGGTGCCGTACTGCTGACCGGTCCCGAACTGCACGCCAGCACCTCGCGGCTGATCGGTGCCGTATTGCTGGCCAGTTCCGTATTCCAGGCGAGGACCATAACCTGGGAGCTGCTGTCCTGACCCCTGCGCCAATGCGGTGCCGCCTCCCCCTACCATCAATGCTGCCGCAAGTGCTGCTGCTGACGTATATCGCATCGGGCGTTCTCCTGTTGCAATTTGATGGCGCGAACAACCTTGTCCGGAAAGATCCGAGATGCACTCGAGACCGGTGCCGCTTCAGGAGCGACCCGATCGCAAGCCGCGGTATCCAGACCGGGCCATGCCCAGGAGCAACCCTTTGCAGAGGGCTTCGTTCTGCACCGGAAAGAAGGAATACCGTCTGCAAGCGTACACTACAGAACGCCCCCACTGATGAGGCGGCGGATCGACATTCAGTCGTTTCAATCCACGGAGAGATTCCGCTGCGTGCGGCCTCGATCCGCCTGTAAGCCCTGCGCGGTCCACCCTGCGAATGTGCCGGGGCGTGCTCCTCCGGCGACGGCATGGCGAGCGCGTGGCCATGCCGTCGCTCGACTGAACCCCTTATGAATCACGCTCCATGAACGCACTGGGCGTGAGCACATCGAGTGCAAGCGCATCACGGTGGTCCAGGAGGTGAGCATCATTCGAGATCAAGAGACAGCGGGCAGCAGCGCTGAGAGCCGCAAACTTCCGGTCGTCGGGATCGACAACTGCCGTGAAGGCTGCCGGGTCGACCGGGCCATCGAAATAGCCTTCGCCCCTGAACAGCACCGATACGCCGTCCCAGGAAAGTCTCGGGATGCGGCGGAGGATCATCTCCGTTTCCCGACGGGTCGGCTCGTTCCAGACGAGGAGAAAGCGTCCTTCGCGAAGGTCGGAGATCAGGCGCGCGGATGCGCTACGCGGGTTGAAACCGGCGGCAACGAAGATGTTCGTATCAACAACGATGCCGGTCACTATTCGTCATCCTTGACAGGCTGAAGCACAACCAAACCGCTACCGCCCGCCGACGGACCGCCTGGCGCTCTCGCTTGAGCTAGGGTCGAGTGTCTGGAGCGACGGGAGCTGGTGCGGCCAGCGGGACGACAGGCGCCTCGACGGCAGGAGCAGGCGGAACGGTGCCCGTCACGACGGCATCCTCATTCGGCCAGGCAATCCAAGCGATCACGCCCACGACGAAAAGCGCAATCAGACCGCCGATCCACCAGCCTGATTTCGAACCGCTCCGGCGGCTGTAGGCCCTCGTGCTGGGATCGTTCGGGGAGCGATCTGCCATGATACCTTCCTTTCTAAGCTTCACGGGTTTCTGACAGGCTGCCGCAAAATCTCATTTTTCATTTCCATCAGCCGAGCAGCTGCAGAAAGCGGCACGCCGAGGGGAGCCAAGCTCCTTGTGCTCGACCTTACGGTCCTGTCGAGGGAAACCGGTTACGAGCACTGACGCTCAAACCTCCACAGGATGGCTGTCCAAGGCTGGAAGCGCACTCCAGTTCGTATGGAACGCAAGCCGTCTCCTGTCGCGGGCCATCGAGCAGGATCGGCTCTGTGTCCGCAGGTGTACCGAGAGTGGAGATGTGGGTAGGTTTGTATGAACAATGGCATTCGGCTCCTGTTGTCGGAAGGGAGAACGCACCCGCAGCCGGCCCCAGCCAGGACTCCGCTGCGGAGATCCGATATCAGCTCAGCCTAAGGAATGGAGAGAGGCGATGTGGGGCCTCATTCTTGTTCTAGTCTTCATCCTGTTTCTCATCGCAATGATACCGACATGGCCCTACAGCCGCGGATGGGGATATGGGCCAGCGGCAGGAGTGGGCGTACTCCTCGCAATCTTCTTTCTGCTCCTATGGTTCGGCGTCGTCACGATTGCATGGCCCTGGACCTGGAATCGCCCGGCCGCTGCCGAGGCTCGCCCGGTCTTTCATGCTTCATATGACGCAGGTCCTTGGGAGCGGCCGAGCTGAACAGCATGAGGATGCCGTAGAGGACCGTCCCTGCCTCCGGCGCAAATCCCGACCGGCAGCCACGGCCTTTTGCATCTCAACAGCACTTAGGCTTGGTGGCGAAACATTGGCAACATGATCTGGAGGTTCACATGAGCGCAACCGGTCTCGACGTATTCGACAAGACGTTACACACCACAAATACTTGGCTGACCGGCATCTGTGACAATCTTGGGCCGGACCGGCAGATTGTGCCCTTAGCGCAGTGTTGCGCACGATCTGGGATCGTCTACCAGTCGAACTCGCAGCCCATTTGGGCGCTCAACTGCCGCTTCTCGTCCGCGGCGTCTTCTATGACCAGTGGCAACCGGAAAATCAACCTAAGGATTACCGTTCACAGGACGAGTTTCTCCAGGAGGTGAGCAGCAATTTCGGCCCTATCCCACGCTCTATCTATCCCGAGGAGGCCGCACGCGCGGTATTCGGAGTTCTCAAACGCGAGATCGACGCCGGCCAACTTGAGAAGGTCAAGCAGTCGCTGCCAGAGGATGTAAGAGCTCTATGGGATCAAGCAGCTTGATCCGAGCGGCTGCCTCCTGCGGTCCGCTTCGGCAACCGGCGCCATCGAATACGGGGCAGGACCTGAGGCAGACCCGGACATCGCGGGTGCGGTTCCGGAGTGCGACTGCGAATCCAGCATTCCCAGATTACACGATCAGGAGACCGCACAATTGCGGCTCCTGTGCCGGTCTGCCCCAGAGTTTTCCAAGGAGGCATGATTATGGCTGCGGGTGAATTCAGGTTTCGCAACCGCGCCGAGGCGGGACACGAACTCGCCTCCCGCCTCATGGGCTACCAATCCCGAAAACCGATCGGCCCTTCTGGCCGTTCAAACCCGTTCCGCCAGCCTATGTCTGAGGTGGCTACAGCAAGGCCCAACTGGAGGTAATGATGGAATTTCTTTGGTTCCTTCTTCTCTTAATCCTGATCTTCTTTGCCGTCGGCGCGTGGCCGAGCTGGCCTCATGCGCGAACCCGCGGGTGGGGCTATGCCCCGAGCGCCACCGCTGCAGCTCTCCTCATCGTGCTTCTTCTTTTCTTCTGGCTCGGCTTCATCGCCATCTGGTGGCCCTGGGCGGCGGCATATTGACCGGCACAACTCTTCCCGTGCAGACGTCTGAGGAGATAGATGGGCAGGCTCTGAGTAGCTGCTCTATGCTTGCAGCGCAGAAGCCTCGTACGGGTACTTCACTCCGGCTTTCAGCTCCGAAATGCGCACCGCCCGACTGAAAACAATGCTTCGTAAATTGCGTTTTTTGTCGGACGCAAGCAAATAGTAGATACTCAATGCGCAAGATCATTTTAGCCATTGGCCTGGGAGTCGGCGCGACCACCGCCATGCCGGCCGCCGCTCAGCCTGCCGACGAGACGGTCCTGACCGAGGCAGATCGTGCAGCAAATGTCGTCATTGAGCGCAGGTACGTCTACGACCGAGCGACGACGGTTACGCCGAGCCAGATCGTCGCGAGACTGCGCGATCTGGGCTATCGCGATATCCACGATTTCGACGTGGAGTACGACCACTATGAAGTCGAGGCGCTTTCCCCATCAGGCGAGGAAGTCGAGCTTGAGATCGACCCGGTCACGGGTGCGATTCTCGACATCGAAGAGAACTTTTTCTGATTGCCGCGCCAACAACTGGTGGGCCGGGCTGCGAGTCTGCAGAGAGCAGAAATGCAGCCCATCTTCTCCTCTCGTCAGCACTCTCGCCGGTGCGGTATTTCGCTGCGGCGGCGGGATATCGGTTGCCCGATCCAGCAGAATGATCGGCGAGAATGCCTAAACGTGGATCCCCTGCACCGCTGGCCCGATGAGCACCGTTTCAAAGTGGTCCACTCCTCGGCCAGTCGCAGGGTTTCATGTCCGCGTGAACAACTCACGTCGCATTGCAACCCGCTGCGATCAACTGACCCTCGCCTATCCCGTAGGCGGTCAAACTTTCCGCGGACAGCTTCGAGGGTCTGTCACAAGAGGGGCGCGCTGAGCTTGCAAACCGCACCTGTCGGTGCGAAATCGATCTGAACCTTCCCGCTGGGATCATGGGCGAGGCTCCGCTCGATCAGCCGCGTACCGAACCCTCGCCGCGATGGCGCTCGAACAGGTGGCCCTCCTTTTTCCTGCCACCAGAGGTGAAGGTGCGTGGCCTCTGTCGCCGTCTCGGTCTTGCGCAGGGTCTGGCTTGCGATGGACTGTACGTTCGCCAGGGTGTTCTTCACCCGGTGATTGAACTCGTTGATGAGCAGATCGCGACGCTCCTCCGCCACCTTGGCCTCGGTGACGTCGATATTGCATCCGGTATAGCCCAGGAAGCAGCGAGCATCGTCGAAACGCGGCACACCCACGCAGCGCAGCCACCGAATGTCGCCCCGTCTGTCATGTCCCCGCACCTCCGCCTGAAAGGGCTTGCGGACCGAGAAGGCTTCACGGAAGCCGCGTTCGAGATCCGGCAGATCTTCCGGCAGCACGATGTCGCGCCAGCCATTCCCCAGCATCTCGGCCGCGGGGCGTCCGAAGAGGTGATCGTAATGCATATTGGCGAAGACGATCTGGCCGGTCTCGTCGGACATCCAGATCAGGGCTGGAGCCGAGTCCGCCATATGCCTGAAGCGCTCCTCGCTCTCCCGAACCGCCGCCTCTGCGCGTTTTCGGTCGGTGATGTCGGCGAAGACCCCGATCAATCGCTCAGTTCTTCCATTCGAACCGGGGACAGCATCGCTGATGCTGACAACGGTTCGGGTCGCACCATCTGGCAGACAGATCGGATACTCCATTTCCAGTCGCAGGAGGGCATCAGCCGCAGCCCGCACCTCCGCGCGGGAGGTCGACGGGGTCAACGCGATCAAGTACCTCCTGCGCCGTACGGCCCTTCCCGGGAGCAAAGCCGAAGATCTCGCGGCTGCGATCGTCCAGCACGACCTCATTCGTGATAAGGTTCCACTCGAAGGTCCCGAACTGGGCGATGGCCAGAGCCGCGCTGTAACGGGCTTCGCTCTCAGCCAGTGTCCTCTCGGCCCGTTTGCGGCCGGTGATGTCGTTGAAGAGCAGGGCGACGTGCCTCTCACCCGGGTCGCCAATCCGGAAGGCACATACATCGAACCAGCGCCCCATAGGCTTGGACTCTTCCACAAAGCGCACCGGTTCGCCGGTCAGGGCGACCCTGCCGTAGGTGTCGATCCAGAACGGCTCAAGATCCGGTACGAGCTCGCGGACAGTTCTCCCGACAGCCTCCTTCAGCCCTGTCTGGCGCTCGAAGACGCCGTTGGTCTCGACAAAGCGGTAATCTATCGGCCTGACGTTCTGAGCGAAGATCATTTGCAGGATACAGAATCCCTCGTCGATGGATTGGAAGAGGGTGCGGTAGCGCTCCTCACCCACCGCCTAAACTAGGAAACAACTAACTCCGAATCGCCTGCATAGCGCATGCTCAGAGCTTGGCGGACCCTTTTCAGCTCCTGCTCAAGAAGATCGACCTGCTGAAGTCCTCGCCCGGCGAGATCGGCACCAGTGATCTTGCGCCAGCTCAGGCACAGCTTGTGAATTGCTGTTGCACCAACATTGGCTGCAGCGCTCTGCAACCCATGTGCCTCCATTCGGAACCGATACGCATCTGCCATGGCGGCAGCCTGCCGAAGCGCAGCGACAAGAACTTCGGCGTCGGCGAAGAACTCAGCAATAAGGCTCGATAGGAACTCTTTTCCCCCTAGGCTCTCGAGTTCAAGAAGGACACGCTCATTGATAATAGAATCGTGCCTGGGCCGGTAGTCACCATGAGATGCAATCTCTATTATCTCGGCGCGCTTGCTCTTCTCCAGCGCCTGGGAGAGTGCACCGGCCTTCCTGTTGCCCATCATGTCCTCAATCACGCCCAGGAGAGTGGCTGGCTGGATCGGCTTTGTCACGCAGGCATCCATTCCCGCCTCCATCGCTAGATCCACCACTTCCGCACTTGCGTCGGCCGTCAGCGCAAGGATCGGCAGACGGGAGGAACCCAGTTCCGCAAACCGAAACAGCTTTGTCGCCTCCACCCCCGTCATTACGGGCATATTGATGTCCATGATGGCGAGATCGAACTGTTCTTGCTCTAAAGCATTCAGCGCTTCCTCCCCATTCGCAACACCCACCACAGTGTGTCCGCCCCGTTCGAGAATCTTTGAAGCGACGAGCCGGTTCGTTGGATTGTCATCGGCCAAGAGAATAGACAGACTTCGCGCAGCAACAGGAAGAGCACTCGGTTGTGCTTCACTCCATAGGGACTGCCCCGAACGACTTTGGGAGGCCGCAATGAGAAAGGCCGCCTCTGCCTCCTCGTCTGTGAAGTCCCATGGGAGAACGCAGCTGAAGCTCCGGCGCAAAGGCAGGCTAGCCAAGACCCTTGACCTGTCAGGAGAGATCAGCACCACGCCTTCCATGTAGGAAGCATTCTGGAATTCCGAATCCTCCTTCGCCGTCTGACGATCGCTCCAATAAAAGACCACGGCAGGCTTTGGAGCGCTCTTGTTAATCCAAGCCTGCGCCTGACGGAGATCGCCGACTGCAACGACACCTCGCCCCCGATCAAGGCGACTGGCAATCTCTTGTACAATGCCGACCTGTGAGCAGACGAGGATCGGTTGAGCAATAGCATCAGGATCAATCTTCAAGGGCATCCCGCCCTCTACGGGGCTCATGGGAAGCGTGAACCAGAAGGTGCTTCCTCGCCCCGGATCGCTTTCGACTCCGATAGTTCCTCCTAAACCCTCCACAAGCTGGCGGCAGATCGCCAGACCTAAACCTGTTCCCCCATAGCGATTGATGATCGTCTCGTCAGCTTGTGTGAATGTCTCAAAGATGCGTTCTACCGCTTCCGAGGAGATGCCAATTCCTGTATCAGAGACCTCGAAGCGGATCACACTCTCCTGCTCGGCAGCGAGAAGATGTACGGTCAGCGTGATACTGCCGGAATCTGTGAATTTGACTGCATTTCCTAGAAGATTCAGCAAAATTTCTTCGAGGTGGTGTTGTGGCCCCTCAAGGTGTAGAGGCGTCCAAGGAGTTAGGTGGAGCGAGAGCTTAAGTCCCTTTCGCCGCGCCTGAGCGAGAACCATCGCGCGCGCATTCGTAAGAACCTCGAGCAGATTAAAACTGACCACGGTCATCGGCATCTGTCCCGCCTCTATGCGGGAAAGATCGAGAATGCTGTTGATTTGCCTGAGCAGTGACTCACCGGCTGTTTGGATGGTCCGAGTCATACCGATCTGCTCGGCATCCAAGTGTGTGCTGCTGAGCAGTCCCGACATTCCAACGATCGCATTGAGTGGAGTGCGTAACTCATGACTAACGCTGGCCATGAACAGACTTTTGGCTCTGCTGGCGGCCTCCGCCTGCGCTCTTGCCTTGGAGAGCTTGTCAATCAGACTACTCGTGTAAAGCGGCAGCAGAATCAAACTAAAGAGCAGACCAATAGACAGATAAAGATCGTCTCGCCAAAATGAGGTGGTATATATGACGGCGCAGAAGCACACGACCGAGACGGCCGTCGCAATGAACAAGTACCGATTTCCAAACCGAAATCCGTTTCCGAATGTCACCCAGAGATAGAGCAGGAACAAAACGGACGATGTCTCTCCGCCATAGTGCAACTGAAATGATGCAGTGCCTAGATCACTTATAATTGCGACCACTCGTCTATATTTCACATGCTGCGGTCGCAAAAGGATGTGAATAATGATTCCCGCAGTGACGAGCGCGAACAGCAACGTACTAAAGAGTGCTGCACGCGCCGCGAACGGATTGACCAAGTACGTATAGGTGGGAATCGCCAGCAGGAAGGCGATTCTGTTGAGGCTCATCTCGTATTCACGGTTCGGGCTTTTCCTAAGCCGAGCCAAGAGAGCTTTCATCACCGGCCGCTAGCCTTCTCGATCGCATTGCTTTGGATGGGAGCAATCAATCGGGGCCGCTCCTGAAGCAATGCTTCGAATGAATCCGGAGTGACCGGTCGGCTGAATAGGTAGCCCTGAGCCTCGTCACAGCCGTGGCCTTGCAGGCAGACTAGCTGCTGGGCGCTTTCGACACCTTCGGCGATTACTCTGAGCCTCAAGCTTGCGGCAAGTGCAATGATAGTTTGAACAATCGCCCTGTCTCTGTCGTCCGCAGCAAGACTCGAAATAAATGACCGGTCAATTTTCAAAGTGTCGACAGGAAAGTTTTTGACGTAGCTCAGCGACGAGAAGCCCACGCCGAAATCATCAATGGCGATCCTGACACCAAGATCTTTGAGGCTCCCGAGAATCGTCTTCGTGCGGTCGGTGTCCACAAGAAGGCTGCTTTCGGTAAGCTCAAGTTCAAGATTCTCGGGAGCGAGCCCTGTCGCGGACAGTGTCTCAGAAACCAGCCTTACGAGATCCTGCCCCAAAAACTGCACCGGCGACAGGTTGACGGCGATACGCAGTGGAGGATACCCGAGCTGCCGCCATACTGCTCCCTGCGCACAGGCCTCCCGCAGAACCCACGCACCAACCTCATTGATCAGACCGCTCTCTTCGGCAAACTCCATGAACGCGCCCGGCATAGTCAGGCCGAAGCCCGGCCTCATCCAGCGTAGAAGGGCCTCAGCGCCGGTGACATAACCACTTACCAGATCAATCTGTGGCTGATAGTGGAGCATCAGTTCTTCGCGGCAGATGGCTTTTCGCAGATCCGCTTCGAGGTTGATATTTCTTTGGAACACCGTCTCAAGCTCGGATGAATATATACGCATGCTGTTGCGGCCACGAGCTTTGGCATTATACATCGCCAGATCAGCGTATTTCAGCAGCTTCTCGACATCGGTGCCATGTATAGGCGCCAGTGCTATGCCGACGGTACAACCGAGGCGGACTTCATGCCCGTCGAGAAAAAATGGCGTGGAGAACCGGCTGATAATCTCATGCGCCAAGGCCTCGGCAGCGGCAGTATCCTTGAGCTCCGTCTGAAGAATTACGAATTCGTCTCCAGACATTCTAGCGGCGAGGTTCCGATCGGATACGAACTCGCTGAGCCGGGTGGTGACCTGTTGCAGGATCTGGTCTCCGCCAGCATGCCCGAACGCGTCATTGACAGCCTTGAAGCGGTCTAGATCAATAAGATGCAAAGCAAAGCTGCTCCGGCCGCTCGTAAGCTCGTTCTTTGCCCGATCAAGCAGCATCCTTCTGTTGGGCAGATCGGTCAATGTATCGTGTAGCGCGATGTGACGGAGAACGCTTTCTGCCTTCTTGCGCTCGCTAATGTCGACCGAGGTGGTCAGGATGCTGACAATCTCGCCATCGGCACCTCGCATCGGTGTCTGCGTCGTCAGGAACACACGCTCGTCACCGCTTCGATCGAGAATCTTCTCTTCAAAGCTCACTGGTACCTGGCTGCGCTCAAAAAGAGCGGCATGAGCCTGCTTTCTGTAGTCGTGTCGATCACTGGCGATAAGGTCATCGAGCACACGTCCCATCAGTGCAGAAGGCGTGGTCTCAACGAAAGAGGCGAAATAGGCATTGACGAATACGGCCCTACCCTCACGGTCAACCGCAGTGATCATCGCAGGAACTGTGTCGATGACCTGAGCCAGCGCCTCGCGACTGCTCCGAACGAGCTCGGCCTGTGAGCGCTCGCTGTGGCGAAGTTGCTGCTCGAGTGATCGAGCACGATCAGAGATGTATCGCTGCTGGCGATGCAACTTCAGCAGATTGCGTGCCCTTGTCGTGAACTCGCAGTAGTCTACCGGCGAGCCAAGGAAGTCGGTGGCTCCAGCTTCAAGTGCCTGAAGTCGAAAGGACCTATCGTCATAGGCGGTTATCACAATAACCGGAACGTCGGCACCATTTGCGCTACTACGGATCTGCCGCGTGAACTCGGCACCGTCCATTCCAGGCATCCTGTAGTCTGTAATGATCAGATCTGGCGCATCATCCTTTAGCCACTCAAGAGCATCAAGCGGCGTGCTGAAAGCATATACCGAAACATTATCCTCGATCGATTGCGCGAGTCGAGAAAAGATGTTTCGGTTTGTACTCCTGTCGTCGACGATCAGGATATTCGCCATCTATCACCCCCCGACATCAAAGGTTATTTGAGACAGGTGCCCGGTAGCTCGATCCTGAAGCTCTCATCCGCCGCAGCGTGAAGCCATCGAGCGCAATCCAAGTGGGCCCTGCAGGACCTAATGGCTTTCACCGGAGCGGCAGTCGTGCCCGAAGCCTTCCGCTGTGGCATTCCTGTGAGCGTCTCAATCCCTTTTGGCGATCTTGCCTTGCCTCGAGGGTATAGCCTGAAGTTACTATGGGATACGTTAACGGACGGCATTCCATGCCGTTTCATGACCAAAAGTAATGCATTGTGGTTAATGACTACTTTACTGCCCCTGAGCCAACACAAGGAGAGCACCAATGTGCCTGTCCCTAGGTCGAGGCTTTCGCGGTTCTACTTAACTCAAGCGAAGCTCCGTCGCGGTCGCTCATGATCCAGCGGTCAAGGCAGCGGACTGCGGCGGCGTGGTCAATTCCACATGGCGTAGAGGCTGCTTGAGAGAGCTCCGGCACAACAAGCCTATCCATTCTCAGTGGGAATTCCATCTGTTTACTGGAACTCTCAGACAGCAACCAAGGAGGCGATAAACGGAAGCCGGACCGCCTCTCAGCTGGAGTTTGGCCATTTTCGAGGGTGCCGAAGGATAAGACGTGGATCCAGAACGCACGCTCTGAGGCGATATAGTCCAGGGCCCGGTCCAGGGTCATCGTGGGCGTGCCGAATGGACCGGGGGCTTTCCACCGCTCCCCGTCCCACCACAGCACCTGAACTTTCTCGGCATCCGTCGTCGGGCGCAGTCGCGCCACCGGAGCCCCGCTGCGCNGTCATCGTGGGCGTGCCGAATGGACCGGGGGCTTTCCACCGCTCCCCGTCCCACCACAGCACCTGAACTTTCTCGGCATCCGTCGTCGGGCGCAGTCGCGCCACCGGAGCCCCGCTGCGCCGGCTCAGCAGCGAGTAGCCGCGTCCTCGCTTCTCCACCACCACATCATGTGCGCGGCAGAAAGCTGCAAGCCCCTCCAGGATGCGATCACGCTCAACCATCGGGAAGCCCTCGCGCGCAATGGCGTTGATCTGAGGACCCTCAAGTCCCTCAGAGCTGCGCCCATGATACCTCCCGCACCGGCACCTGTCCTCATCCAATGGTTCGCCCCCTTTGCAAGCGCATTCACGGCTCCGACCCTGCGCTCGGTGTTCGTGCTAATCGCCGGCGCCATCCTGTCTCCCGGCCGACGGACCGTTACGTCCACCCTGAGCATCATGGGCCTGCGCGAGAGCGCCACGTTTACCAACTTCCACCGCGTGCTCAACCGCAACCGCTGGGCGCCGCGCGATCTCGCCCGACGGCTTCTACATCAGCTGATCACAGCCTTTGTGCCCGCGGGACCGGTGGTGATGGCCATCGACGAGACCATTGAGCGCCGCTGGGGCGCCCGGATCAAAGCCCGTGGCATCTACCGCGATCCGGTCCGCTCCTCCCATGGTCATTTCGTCAAAGCCTCAGGCCCGCGCTGGATCAGCCTCATGCTCCTGGCGCCGATCCCCTGGGCGGGTCGGGTGTGGGCGCTGCCGTTCCTGACCGTTCTGGCACCCTCGGAGCGCTCTGCTCGTGAGAGCGGACGGCGGCACAAGCTGTTGACGGACCGGGCCCGCCAGATGCTGCTCCAGGCCGCCCGCTGGCTGCCCGAGCGCCAGATCATTGTCGTGGCCGATATGAGCTATGCGGCCATCGAGCTGCTTGAAGCGGTGCGGCGGCATCTGACGGTGATCACCCGCCTGCGGCTCGATGCCCGCCTGTTCGATCCGCCCCCGGCACGCCAGCCCGGCCAAAAGGGCCGGCCGCGGGTCTCAGGCGCCCGCCAGCCCACCTTGACGCAACGCCTGACCAGCCCGACGACGCGGTGGCGGCGGATCACCGTCACAAGCTGGTACGGAGAACAGGACCGGCAGCTGGCCATCGCCTCCGGCACGGCGCTCTGGTACCACCCAGGCAAGAGCGTGCCGATCCGCTGGGTGCTGGTGCGTGACCTTGCGGGCGAGTTTGAGCCGCAGGCTCTGCTGTGCACGGATCTGACAGCGGATCCGATGGATACCGTGCGGTG
>NZ_JAJATX010000056.1 GCF_020866965.1 Microvirga roseola | reverse complement strand
CAGGGTGGCCATGAACAGTCTTATGCTCCGGCGCATCGCTCAACCATAGCAATTCTCAAACGGGCACTCAGATCATCGACCTCTGGCTCCTCAAGACTCACGTCATTATCCTGGTCTCTGCACAGTATGGTTCGGATGGCATCTCGCTTCATGAGCATCGTGCCCGATTAGGGGGCTCGCCGCCCTTGCACACTCACCAGAACGAGGATGATTTTTTTTGCACGTTCTCGAAAGTGAGGTACGCTACCGGGGTGGGATCAGAAGCACCGTGCCGCTACCGGGGAGACACTGCCAACGCCCAGGGGCAACCCCATACCAACAGGATTGCGTCGGCTGAGGCTCGTATACTCACTATCACCCGAGGCGAGTTCGGGCCCCTCATCCGCGCCTTTGGTCATCCCGCCGAAAGAGATAGGCTGCCCCGCCTAAGAAGGTTGAGGCCCTCGCCCGCGCCTGCCGTCAGTTCAGAGCGGAACTCGTCGGCTGACCGTTGACTTGAATGCACCGAGTTGCTGCGACTTGGGCGTAGAATGGGTGTAAACCCCTGAATGCCGTCTACTTATTGGTATTCCAAATGTCAGTTGCCAGCTTCCAATCTCCACCGACTCTTTGCCAAATCACGACGTACTTGCCAGCGACCTCTTCCTGCTGCCCTTTGGGCTTGAGCGTGAACGTCCCGATCTCGCGGGCCGTGTCGCTACCGAATGGCTCCACATCAAGTGTTGTCAACCTGAGGTCACCAACGTGGTCACTTGCGGCCTGCCAGAACTTCTGAATATCATCCCGACCACGCACGAAGTCGGCCTGCGGCGGCATCAGAGTCGCGTCTTGGGTATAGAGGTCTGCCAAAGCGGCGAAGTCCCCCTTGTTGAAGGCTTCAGAGAACGCCTCATTCAGCTTTTGGATCGTCGCCTTGTCCTGCGCATAGAGAGGGGCTGTCGCGAGACAGATCAGGGTAACCAACGCAAATCGACGCATTGTCACCTCCCACATTGTAGAAGGAATATTGTGTTCGAATTCTCACACGCCGCCAACGGGGTTGCTCGACTATTGGTGAGTAAGGCTGCGGGTGTAATACCAAGCGGCGTGAAGGCTAACTCATTCGGGGTTTTCAACCGGGCGCATGTCTGATTCCATGCTGGTGACCAGGAGGTTCGCCATGCGCCAAGGGATCGAGCCTCGCACAGACTATGACGCGGCCCGGCTGCGGGCCTTGGCCAAAGCGACCCGCAATGCTGGGCAAAGCCGGCGGCTGCTGGCGCTGGCCGAGATCTACGACGGCGGCATGCGGACCAAAGCGGCGCAGGTCGGCGGGGTTGGGCTGCAGTTGGGCTGCAGACGGTGCGCGATTGGGTGGTGCGCTTCAACGCCCAGGGACCCGAAGCCCTGGTCGACGGCAAGGCGCCGGGGAATGTCTGCAAGCTAAGCGCCCACCATCGCGAGGCCTTGCTGGCTCTGGTGGAGAGTGGTCCCATTCCGGCTGTCCATGGCGTGGTGCGCTGGCGGCTGAAGGACCTGGTGCAGTGGCTCTGGGACGAGTTCCGGATTGCGGTGAGCGAGACGACGCCGGGCCGCGAACTGCGGGCGCTCGGCTACCGCAAGCTCTCGGCCCGCCCGCGCCATCATACCAAGAGCAGATCTTTCATACTTCTCTCTCGGTCTAGCCTCCGCGTAGCGGGGGCATCGGCTTCCTGCGCGTCCTCTCAACCTGGACCACATCCGAGTGGCGAGCGGCGCCCGACGGGAATGGCTGGCCTTCCCGGGGGCTCCGATGTGTATCCGGAGATGCAGCGAGTAGCGATAGCTGATACCCCACCACTTGACCTCGGAAGGAATTCGTAGTCTGGCCCGGTCCGGATCCCTCTCAAACACGTCGTTCAGTCCGATGCTCCAGGGCTACGGGGCCACAGCGACCCAGAAGCCGGAGTCGGACCGGCCGACAAGCCCCGTTTGACTAGCGCGGTGGCTGGCTGTCCGGCGCATCGCGCCGCAGGACGCGACCGGGACGTCGACCGCTGGGCTTGCCGTCCTTCCATACGATCTCACCGTTTACGATCACCATCTCTATTCCACGCGATGGCGCAATTGGACGATCATAGGTCGCAACCTCGTCAACAGTTTCCGGATTAATGATGGCGAGATCGGCGAAAGCGCCCTCGCGAACAACTCCCCTGTCGGCCAGCCCGAAGTTCCTGGCCGTCAGCCCAGTCATTTTGTGGATTGCCGTCTCGAGCGAGAATAGACCGCGCCTACGGCTGTAGTGCCCAAGCACCCGTGGAAACGTACCCCAAAGTCGTGGATGCGGTTTCTCGTCATGCGGAAGTCCATCCGAGCCAATCATCGTCTGATCAAAGGCCAGGATGCGCTCTACATCACCCTCGTCCATGCGATAGTAAACCGCACCCGCTGGCAGAAGCCGCTGGATCACATCTTCCTGTGTCCCACCCAGTTTCTTGACAATTTCGGTCAGATCCCATCCCGCGAACTCCGGCAGGCTCTGGGACCACGTCACGGTGACACGCGTAGCATTTGCCGCAAGGTGCGGGGCGAGAATCGTGGACGAGGCGGCATAGGGATAGCAATCGAGGCAGATCTCCTGTGTCGCCATTTGACACTCGATCAGCTTGAGAGTTTCGGCTGAGCGCCCAAAGTTCTTCGCTCCCACAACCTTGTGATGCGAAATGACGACTGGGACGCCGACATCCCGTCCGATCCGGAATGTCTCGTTCAGCGACTCGACGACCATGTCCCCTTCATCTCGCATATGCGTGCAGTAGAGGCCTCCGCGGTCACGCAAGGGCTGGCAGATTTCAATGACCTCCTCGGTGGGAGAGCCGATTGCCGGTGCATAGGCGAGACCTGTTGATACACCGATCGCTCCCGCTCCCAAGGCTTCGACGACCATGGCCCGCATTGCCGCAATCTGCTCCGGACTTGCGGGCTGAGCGAGATCGTCCATTGTCGCCACGCGGAGCGTCGAGTGCCCGACCAGCATGGCACAGTTGGTTGCCGCCGGATGTGCCTCAAGCTCGGCGACATAATCCGCAAAGGTGGCGAAGCGATACCATCGGCCGTCCTCGTCAAGAAGGTTGAGTGGCGGAGTGACCGGATTGGGGATAGGGCGCGGCATCGGCGCAAGCGAGATCCCGCAATTGCCTCCAATAATGGTTGTAACACCCTGGCTGACTTTAGGTGACATATCAGGGTCTGAAAGGAGGAGGCGATCATCGTGCGTGTGCGCATCGATGAAGCCTGGCGCAACCACAAGCCCCGAGGCATCAATCACCATCTCGGCCGTGGCGTCCTTCAAGCCGCCGACATGGGCTATGCGATCGCCTTTGATCGCCACATCGCCTTCAAAGCGATTCGCTCCGGTTCCATCGACAATCGAGGCATTGCGGATAATCACGTCGAAATGATCGGTCATAGTTCTACTTTCGCTGCACCCACCTGTTACAAATTTGACTTGCGGCATCATCGGACGCTGGATCTCAAAGGGCGAAAATTCTGGAAGTCCCAGTCGCGGCCGGGCGCAGCGTCTATCAGCGCGCGTGTGTAATCCTGCCGGGGAGCAATCAGGATCTCGGCAGCAGGTCCCGCCTCGACGATCCGGCCCTTCTGCATCACTACGATGGTATCGCAGATTTGTGCGGCGACACGCAGATCATGCGTGATGAAAAGAACTCCAACGCCGACCCTTTGCCGGATCTCGTCCAGAAGCTCTAGGACCTGCGCTTGGACCGATACGTCGAGGGCGGACACCGCCTCGTCGGCGACGAGGATGTCCGGCTCAAGGGCAAGCGCACGAGCGATACAGATACGCTGACGCTGGCCGCCGGAGAACTGATGCGGGTACCGATGCATCGCATCCTGATTCAATCCCACCAGATCAAGCAGGTTACGCGCCTTGCTCAAGGCCTCGTCTCGGCTCCGGCCGAAGTTGACGAGACCCTCGATGATTGACTCTCCCACTTTAATGCGCGGGTTCAAGGACCGATAAGGATCCTGAAACACGATTTGGACTCGACGCCGCATCGGCCGCAACTGGCTCCTCGACGCCTTCGCGATGTCCTCGCCATGAACAAGTACGGCACCAGAGGTCGGATCCTGAAGCCGAACCACACATCGAGCGACCGTCGTTTTTCCAGAACCGGACTCGCCAACAATTCCGACAATCTCACCTCTCCGGACCGCCAGATTGACATCCTGCGCTGCGGGAATCGAGCGCCTTCTGCCGAAGAGCCTCTTACCCGCGTAAGTCTTGCTCAACGCCTTCACGTCCAAAACGATATCGGTCCTCAGTGTGCCTCGTGGCTTCGGAACCAGACTCGGCACGGACGAGACCAGCATGCGCGTATACGGCTCCCGAGGCCGTGCCAGAATATCATTCCGCGTCCCGACCTCGACCACCTTGCCCCGGTTCATCACGACGATACGATCAGCGATCTCGGCGACCACTCCAAAGTCATGCGTGATGAACAGCACGGCGGTATTGTGCTTCATCTGCAGCTCGCGGATGAGTGAGAGGATCTGCTTCTGTGTCGTGACGTCGAGGGCGGTCGTCGGCTCGTCAGCAATCAGAATCGCCGGCTCAAGAATCAGAGCCATGGAAATGACGACGCGCTGCCGTTGCCCGCCCGACAGTTCATGCGGATAGGAATCGTATATCCGCTCAGCGTCCGGCATGTGAACCAACTCGAGCATGGCCAGGATCTTGGCACGCCGCTCCGCCCTGCCGAGCCTGCTATGTATCCTCAGCACCTCGTCGATCTGCTCGCCCACCTTCTCAACCGGATTTAGCGCTGTCATCGGCTCCTGAAAGATCATGGCGACCCGTGTTGCCCGCAATTCCCGCAGGCGCGAAGGGCTCGCCGTCAGAATGTCCTCTCCCTCCACGAGAATACGCCCTCTGCTCGGCCGCAGAGCGTCTGGAGGCAAAAGCCCCATGACGGCAAGAGACGTGACCGATTTGCCGGAGCCCGACTCACCCACGACGCAGAGCGTCTCTCCAGGGCTAAGATTGAAGCTAATATTCTCGAGCACATGGCGACCAGCCCGATCGCCAACAACCTGTACGGCGAGGTTATCGATTTCCAACGCGGGAAGGTGGTTGTCCTGCATGGTATCCCGACCTCTCGACTCACCCGTTGGAGTACTCATGACTTTTGCGCCATTTTGGGATCGAGCACATCACGCACCACATCGCCCAGAATGTTCACGCTCAAAAGCGTCGCGGCCAAAGCGATGCCGGGGTACAGAATGAGGCCGGGGAGAAGCTGGAAATACATCCGACCTTCCGACATCATGTTACCCCAGGATGGAATTTCGGGTGGAAGGCCAGCTCCGAGGAAGCTCAATGTGGCCTCTGTAAGAATTGCGGCGGCGAACACGTACGTACCCTGCACGATCAGCGGCGCCACTGTGTTGGGAACCATGTGACGAACAAGCAACGTCGGCACGCGAGTCCCCAGAGAAATAGCGGCCTCGACGTAGGGCTCGGTCCGAACTGAGAGAATGACGCTTCGGACAAGACGCACCACCCGAGGCACCTCGGGGATGGTGATCGCCACCAGGACGGTCAGGATGCTTCCACCCGTGAGCGAGACGAGCGCAATGGCGAGCAGAATGCTGGGAATCGCCATAACGCCGTCCATCACCCGCATGATGATGGCGTCAGCGACTCTAAAATATCCGGCAATGACACCAAACAGAAGACCGAGGAAGATACTTAGGAACGTTGCCCCCGCACCGACGATCAGCGAAACGCGTGCGCCGTAAACAACCCTTGAGTAGGTATCGCGCCCAAAAGCGTCTGTCCCAAGCCAGTGTTCTGGCGAGATCCCACGCAACCGCGAACCCGGATCGATCGCAACGGGATCTCTTGTACCGAGCAGGGGCGCTGCAAGAGCCGACAGAACGACGATGACGAGGATTACAAAGGCGACAAAAACAGGCCCGCTCCTCAGCGCGCCGGTGAGTTGCTTGATGATTCGTGCTGCCTGAGGAGCCTCCGCGGCCAGGGGTGCATTGCCTGCCTCCTGCGCTTGTTCCTCTGCGGGTAACTGATTGACGACGGCTCGCATGGTTCCCCTCAGTAGCGGATACGAGGATCAAAGACGGGGTACAGCACATCAACCAGGAGGTTGATGAGAATATAAACGAACGAAAAGAGCAGGATCAGCCCCTGGATCACCGGGTAATCACGCGCAAGCACCGCCTCAACGACGAGACGGCCCAGCCCCGGCAGGTTGAAGACCGATTCTGTCACAACCACGCCGCTGATCAATGAGGCGATCCCAATGCCGATGACGGTGAGGATCGGCACGGCAGCATTGCGCAGTGCATGGCGCAGCAGGACGATCCGCTCAGTGGCACCCTTCGCACGAGCCGTTCGGATGAAATCCTCTCCCATCACTTCGATGATACTGCTGCGTGTAATGCGGGCAATCAGGGCCACGTAGACGCCGCTCAGGGCGAGAACGGGGAGCACCAGACGCTGGGCGAAGGGCCAGAATCCTTCTGACAGAGGCCTGTATCCCTGGACCGGGAACAAACCCAACTGAATCGAGAGATAGTAGATCAGAAGATAGCCGACCACAAAAACCGGGACTGAAAAGCCAAGCACAGACAACGTCATGATGGTGCGGTCGAGCAGCTTGCCTCGTTTCCAGGCAGCAACCACTCCCAGCGGAATCGCGATGATCACCGTCACTACGATTGTGCCCAGTGCCAGGGCAAGCGAGGGCCCCATGCGGTCGCCGATCATGCTCAGAACGGGTGTTCCGGACAGAAGCGAGACGCCAAGGTCTCCCTGCAGCAGCCGAGAAATCCACTGTAGCAATTGCAAGTGAATCGGCATGTCGAGTCCCATGGATTGCCGAATCTTCTCCAGTTGCTCGGCGGTGGCGTCGTCCCCGGCAATGATGGCCGCGGGATCTCCAGGCGTAAGACGCAGAATGGCAAACACCACGACCGCAACCATTACCATGACGGGAATGGTCGCTAAGAGCCGTCGGGCAATGTAGGCCAACATGGCTGTCCTCTTTTCATCACCGTGATGGAGATGGCTTTGGGGATGACAGGGACCCTCTGGTGGAATGGACCAGGGGCATCGGCGGCGCTTGCTTGGCCGGCGGGTCGTGGGAGCACATTTGCTCTCACGACCCCCAACTCAGGCTCGATCACGAATCCGGCTACGGACTAAATCATTTGTCCGACTTCTTGATGTTCCAGAAGACCGTGATTGGGGACGCCAGGACGCCGGTCAGCTTCTTGCTGTAGGCTGCCGGGACCGAGAACTGTCCAAGCGGTCCAACGACACCCTCGTTGATCGCAAGCTTCTGGATGTGAGCCGTGATCTTCTTCCGCTCGGCCTCGTCAGTCGCACGGGCGAACTCGAGGCGCAGCTTCTCGATCTCAGGCACGTCCGGCCAGCCGGCCCACGCTTTCTTGCCGTTTGAGGCCACCGTCGTGTTTCCGAACGGATTCCCGCTGGTTGCAAGTGTGCTGTAGGTCGAAAAGATGTTCCAGCCGCCTTCCGATGCCGGCTTCTGGTTGCCTTGCTGTGTCACAACGGATTGCCAGTCCATCGTCTTGAGATCGACATTGAATCCTGCCTTGCGGAGAGCAGACGCGATCACAACGGGCTGCGCTGCGACCATGGCAAGGTCGGTGGGCTGCAAAATGACGACTGGCGTTCCGTCATACTTGGCCTCCTTCAGAAGCTCCTTCGCCTTTTCGATGTTGGAGGGGATGACGATATCCTGACCATAGGAATTGGCGTAGGGCGTATCGCAGCCGAACACGGCAGGGCAGGTCTTCGAGTACTTTGGATTTCCGACTAGCGCCTTGAGGACATCATCCTGGCCCACAGCATGCATCGCAGCCTGCCGCAGCAGCTTGTTGTTGAAGGGAGGATGCAGGTGGTTGAACCGATAATAGGTCCAGTTTCCGAGCTTATCGAGCACCTCGACATTCACATCGCTGTTGTTCTCGAGCATGGGTAGCAGATCGAAAGGTACCTGCTGGATGAAATCGATCTCCCCATTCAGCAGAGCATTCACCGGCGTCATCTGGTCGGGCATGGCGATCCATTGAACGCGATCCACGTTCACGACCTTACCGCCTGCCGTCCAGCTTGCCGGCTCGGAGCGAGGGACATAATCCTTGTTCTTCTCGTAGACCACCTTGAGCCCGGGCTTGAACTCTGAAGCGACGAACCTGAACGGGCCCGATCCGATAAATTCCTTGATCGATTCCGAGGGCGGCGTCTCAGCGATTCGCTTGGGCATGATGAAGGCCGGCCGTGAGCTGAGCTTCGCGAGGCTTTCCAACAGAAGTGATGTCGGCTCCTTGAGGACCACCTTGAAGGACTTGTCATCGGCGACGGCGATATCGGAGACCATCGTCATCAGCACCTGACCGGTCGAGTCCTGCTGCGCCCAACGCTTGATGGACGCAACAGCATCTTCCGACGTTACCGGCGCCCCGTCGTGCCACTTCAGGCCGTCGCGCAGGGTAAAGGTATAGGTCTTCTTGTCCTCGGAGACCTCCCACTTTTCGGCCATCTGGGGTTTGATTTCGAATTTCTCGTTAACTCCCAGCAGCGTGTCGTAGATCATGTACCCGTGATCACGGGTGATGAATGCTGTGCTGACCACCGGGTCCATAACCCGCAGGCCGGACTGCATCACGGCCGTAATGGTCTGCGCACTGGCGGGCGCTGCGAGGATCGCGGCCAGGGACATCGCGGCCCCCATGCCGATAGCTTTGGACCGTCCCGCTGCCTTGAACTTGGTCGACATCTTACTTCCCTCTTTGTTGAACGTGACAACTGACAATACGTGACTCAAGCCGCGCTTCTTCGAGCGCTTCTTCTTGATGCATCTGCGACTGAGTGTTCTCTGATTCCCTTCAATGCGAATATGGCCGCAGGAACTTGGGACGGTCGCCCGGCCATCTGGTCGGCTAGCAGGCCGGAGCTTCCTGCGGCGAGTGTGAAGCCAAGGGCTCCATGCCCGACGTTCAGCCACAGGTTCTTAAAGCGGGTCGCTCCAATGATCGGCTTGCCATCAGGCCGGGCGGGACGCAAACCTGCCCACGGCTCTGGTTCCCCTATTGGATTGAGGTGCGGGAAGAACCTCCCGACATTTTGCCGAAGTGAGGCGATGCGGTGACGGGCGATCGACATGGTCGTATCACCAATGTCGACCATGCCGGCAACGCGCAGACGGTTGCCAAGCCGCGCGTACACTACCTTGTTCCTCAGATCGCTGACGCTCGCCTTTGGTGCCTGGCTGTCAGGTCCGAGCTCATATGTGAGGCTGTAGCCCTTTAACGGATAGACGTAAGGGTCAATACCCACCTGCCTCGCGAGATGCTGGGCTCCGACCCCATTGGCAATTACATAGGCATCGGCTGTGATGTCCCCCTGCGATGTTCGCAGACCCGCGATCTGGTCCTGTTCGATCCGCAGCCCCTCGACCTTGGTCTTGTATCGGAACGCCACGGGTTGCGCTCTCGATGCCATGATGCGTTCCAGCTCGGTGCACAGCTGCAGGCAATCGCCGGCGTCTTCCGTGGGCGTGAAGATGCCCCCGGCTATCGTTTTTCCGATTCCTTCGAGCGAGGGCTCGCGCTCCAAGCATTGCTGCGGTGTCAGCAGCATCTGACGGCACCCGAGCGAAGCTTGGAACTCCACTTGGGATTGGGCGGCAGTAAACGATTTGGCGTCCTGATAGACGAGCAGCTTACCCGACGACCCGAATTCAAACCTGGGTTTCTCACGGGCCACAAGCTCGTGAACGAGAGATCGGCTGTACACGCCGAGTTGCAGGAGTTCCGCAGTGGTCTTCTGGGCCTTACTGGCCCTGCAGGCTTTCAGGAATGCGAAGAGCCATCGCCACTGGTCGGGATCCGCTTTCGGCCGGAAACTCAGAGGGGATTTGCGACCGAGGAGCCAGGAGGGGATTTTTGGCAGCACAGCCGGATCAGCCAAGGGCGAGACGAAGCTGTAGCTGAGCTGTGCGCCGTTGGCCTTGCTGGATCGCAGTCCCGCGCCGTCCCCGCCATCGACTACGGTCACGGAATGGCCGTCCCGGGACAAATAATAGGCCGTCGTTAAGCCGACGATTCCTGCCCCGATGACAACGATCTTCATGCTGCGTAGCCTTTCACTGCCCGAGCCATCAGACGGATGCACTTTCCTGAAGCTGAGCGATTGTGGCGGCCGCAGAGATGTGCTCGAGACTGGTCCGGACCGAGATGATAGCCGGCCGTTTCGAAGCCAGTGCGGCCTGCAAGGCCCCCTCGATCTGATCACTGCGATCCACCGAGATGCCTACGGCTCGGTAAGTCTTTGCGAGTTTTGCGAAGTCTGGATTGACCAGATCAGTTGCACTGACATTTCTTGGAAAGTGTTTCTCCTGGTGCATGCGGATCGTGCCGTACGAGCCGTTGTCGGCAATCACCAGGACCGGACGTGCGCCGAATTGAACGGCTGTCGCAAGCTCATTACCTGTCATTAGGAATCCGCCATCGCCTACAAAACACACGACGTCCAGATGGGGGCAGCGCAGGCTTGCCGCGACTGCCGCAGGAACTCCGTACCCCATCGCCCCCGAAGAGGGGGCGAGCATCGTACGCCCTCCGCCAAAGCGCATTAGTCGCTGGACCCATCCACCGAAGTTCCCGGAATCGATCGTAATAACTGCGTCGTCGCCGAGAAGCCGATCGGCTGCTTGTACGGCTGCGGCAAAGACGACGCCGTCTTCGGCATCTAACGGGCCGCTTCTGTGTCTAAGTGCTGCAGCAACCCCGTTGAGATGGTGTCCCCATTCCTCACGCCCCGCGGGAATCCGATCAGGTGCATAGGCACGCAAGCCCTGCAAGAAACGGATCGGATCGCAGACCACGCCGAGATCGACATGGCGAATGCGCCCGACTGCGGTGGCATCAGGCCAAACGTGAATGACGGGCTGGGCTGGATGGGGCGCCGCAGGGAACCGGTATCCTTGCGTGGTGACATCTCCAAGGCGCGTTCCGACCGCGATGACAAGATCGGCTTGCCCGACCGCGGCGGAGAGTTCCCTTGGCGCTCCGTATGCGAGGTGTCCTGCATAGAAGGGATGTGTGTTCGGGAGCAGATCGGCGTGCCTGACAGCCGTCGCCGCGGGTATCCCAAACGCTTCTACCAAGTCTCGTAGAGCGGTCCGACCATCATTGTTCTTCAGCAGCCCACCTGCGATAATCAGCGGCCTTTTGGCATCGCTGATCCTTGCAGCCACGTCCTGCAAAATATCCGGGGACGGGCCAGCGACAGGCAGTTTCCGCGGTTGGGCGGGAGCACAGTCGACAACATCTTCGAGCATGTCCTCGGGAAGGGCTACGACAACGGGCCCTGGCGTACCACTTTGGGATGCATGGAACGCCGTCGCGACAATATCCGGCAGCCTCTCCGCATCATTCACCTCGACGACCCATTTCGCCATGGACCCGAAGACGCGCTCGTAATCGACTTCCTGAAACGCGCCCATATGGCGGTGCTCGCGCTCAACCTGCCCGACGAACAGAATCAAGGGAACGGCGTCCTGCTCTGCGGAGTGAACGGCAATGGCCGCATTCATCGCTCCGGGGCCGCGACTAACGAATGCAATCCCGGGGCGGCCCGTCAGCCGCGCATCTGCCAGCGCCATGAAGCCTGCGCCGCTTTCGTGCCGGCAGGTGACGACATCCAGATCCGGATGCTGAGAGAAGCCATCCAGCACACTCAGGTAACTTTCCCCTGGAACGCAGAAAACGCGATCGATGCCATGGAGAATTAGCGTATCGATCAGGAGGTCAGCTGCTCGTCTCATCGCGCCGTCAATCCTTGGTCGGGCCTGTGGCGGCTTTCCGCCGGGCCTCCAATGTCGCTAGTGATTCTTGGTTCAGATCAGAAGGGAAGGCCCGCACGATGTGCTCAAGTGCGGCATAGAGCCTTTGCCACCCTTCATCCGTGCGTAGCGGTACGCCAAGAAAGTGGCTCTCGGTCTTTGAGCGGAGCATCAGGTAAAGTACGCCCGCCAGCATGATGCTCACGACTGCCGGCACATCCATGTCAGGCGTCAGTCCGTCGATGCGATCAATGAAGGCGCGTGCAGCCTTTTCGCGGCGGTTTGCCAGGCGGGCAGTCACGTCATTCAGTTCGATAAGCTCCCAACGTCGCACTTCTCGGAGTGTTTCGTTCTTCCCTAACGCCTCGATCTGAGCTCGCAACATCGATAAAACGAGTGCGCCGGGTGGCTGCTGACTGGACTCGCCGGAGGCGAGCAAATCGCGGTGGCTCGTCCAAAAATCCTGCTCCTGCATCCAGGCCAGCAGTAATCCGGGCATGCCGTCGAAATAGCGGTAGATCAGTTCTTTACTGACACCAGCGCGGTTCGCAATGGCATTGACACCGACTCCACCCATTCCGGTTTCACGGATCTGTGCTTCGAGAGCGTCGAGGATCTGCCTCTCGGTTCGCTCGCGGCGGGACATGGCTTTCTTCAACGTATGCCGCCCCATATAAGTTGTGAAGCGGAGGCATGCGGTGGCTCAGTGCCGGCCCGGACGGCCTCCATTATGATCGGAATCGGCGGACCTCCGGCCTGTTTGCAAAGACGTCCCTGCGATACCTCCGTGAACAACTCGGTGGCCGCCTGGCCGATTAATTGGCCCTCCTGCCAAATCTCGCTCCCGAGATAGATGGCAGTCGCACGACGATGCGCCGACTGAAGCCGAAGGTTCGCGCTCTCAACAGCGGTAATGGTCCCGTCGGCGCTCACGTGAACACGGTCTTTTGTTGAGAAATGGACAGGGACCGAGTCCCGCATGAACAGCAGCCGGATATCCGTTGATTCTCCGGTGAGAAAGGACCACGCTAAGTCTGCAAGCTTCTCAGCGAGGCAGCCTTGAGAGAATATTGAGTTGTGTAATAGCGCAATGTGTGACCTGCCTGATGCGCGCTCGGCGCCACCGCAATCGGCGCGGCGTGCTACGCGGGCGCTGTTACCGAAGCCGATCCGCCCCGAGACGTCCATTGCGATTAACCCTGCATCGACCTCAGGGGATTGAGCAAGAACGCTCTCGACGGCCGGCTGGGGTGCCTCGCCCGCACTGAGATGTGCCAGCACCGCCCGGTTGAGCGGAATACCGTTGGCGTCGGGCGAATTCGGAAGGCGGTGCCCTGTAACCAGCCCGATACCGTCGAGGCCGGGCAGATACTGTTCAAGAGGTTCCGGTCGGTCCGGACCGCTCGAGATCGCCGCCGCATTTCGTGCAAGAAGCCAGGCCTTGGGTAGTTTGAGGGCCTCGATACCGCCTCGTTGTGTAACCCGATGCCAAACGCGCCCTTGCTCGTCGAGCATCGCAAAGACCGCGAATCCACCAATGGCTCCACGGCCGAGCAATTCGGCACCAAGCACCGCAGCGTGCACCGCAGCGCCTGCATTCTCTCCACTCGCCGCTACGCCAATCGTCATCGTTTAATTCCGGTTGATCGGCGCGAACAGCGGCGAAGTTGGAACCGTCGATGCCAAATGTGACCATGCGGTCACAAAGTTGTCAACGGGGTATGGGCTGGAATGGTGGTGGTGCGATGTGGCTAGCCCCGCCCAGGGGAGACATCGACGATCTGTCGGATGTCGGCGCAAGATCTGTGCTCTATCCATGGGCGCCGGCAGGACCTCCATGGATCAACTGCTTACAGACCTACGAACAGGCGGGTGGGTCGCTCACCTGATCCGGCTTCTCGGAAGCGATGCCACGGAGAATAAAATATACCCTTGGTAGGGTAGCCAGGGCGAGGCAATCGAATATGCTCCCGTTTGGGAAGGCCAAGCACCGGACACCTTTCTCCCCCAGATCCGAATGAGAGCGGAGGTTTGGACCGGGTCGATGTCGAACTATGTTTCAGCACACCCCCATCGGCTCGCTCTCGCGACCGTTGCCGTCTTTCGCGGCATTGGATCAAGTGAGACTGAAGCCCGGCTCATTGCCGACAATCTCGTCCTGGCCAATCTTACGGGTCACGACTCCCATGGCGTCGGCCTCGTGCCCCTTTATCTCGAAGGAGTGAGGGCCGGGATCGTTCAGGTCAACCAGAAACCGGAGTTGGTGGCCGATGCGGATGTCATGCTCGCGCTCGACGGCAGGATGGGCTTCGGCCAAGTGATTGGCCATGAGGCGATGGAGCTTGGCATCAGACGGGTCCACGAGCACGGCATCTGCTTGGTTGCAACTCGCAACAGTCACCACCTCAGCCGGATTGGCCACTGGGGCGAGCAATGTGCAAGGACGGGATACGTTTCGACCCAGTACGTGAACACGCTCGGTCTGCCGCCACTGGTGGCGCCGTATGGCGGGTCGGATGCCCGCGTTGCCACCAATCCCTACTGTGCGGCCGTACCGAGCCCCGACGGGCACCCGGTGGTGCTCGATATGGCGACAAGCAAGATCGCCTTGGGCAAGGCGCGCGTTGCCATGAACAAGGGTGTCGCCGTGGAGGATGACACCCTCATCGATGCCGATGGCGAGCCGACCAACGATCCGAGCGTAATGTACCAGGATCCGATCGGCGCCATTCTCCCATTCGGCGGACACAAGGGTTATGGCCTCGGCATCATCGCCGAACTTTTGGCAGGGGCGCTGAGCGGCGGCGGAACCTACAACGCTGGGACCGTCATCACGAAAGTCATTCACAACAACATGCTGTCCATCATCTTCGACCCGGGGAGATTGGGAGGAACACACTGGCGCAAGGACATTTCCCGGTTCATCGACTGGGTCAAAGCTTCTCCTCTCGGGAGAAGCGCAGAAGGGGTCCTGATGGCCGGTGAGCCGGAGCGCATCGCGCATCGCGCATGCGGAACGCTCGAAGAGAGGAATTCCTATAGACGAAGCATCCTGGGCGGAAATCAACGAGGTCGCCCGCGCCGTCGGCGTCTCTCCGGACGTCCTGGCGGCTGCCCTGATCGCATGATCTTACTTTTCCCCCAACACGCGAGGGCGAGACAATGATGCGACCATACCTGGATACCTTTTCTCTTTCAGGCAAGATCGCGCTCATCACGGGCGCGGGACGGGGCCTTGGCCTGGCGATAGCAAAGGCAATGGCCGGCTCAGGAGCTCATGTGATTCTGAACGGACGCGATCCAGGCAGGCTCGGAGATACGGCTGGTTCCATTACGGCAGCCGGCCAGGAGGCTTCGACGGCACCGTTCGATGTTGCCGACCCGGTGGCGGTCCGCACAGCCTTCGACGAAATCGCGCGGACGCATGGCCACCTGGACATCCTCATTCACAATGTCGGCGCACGCAATCGCAAGCCGCTTCTGGAGTTTTCGGACGAGGAGATTCGGGATCTCGTCGAGACCAACCTGGTTGCAGGATTCACCCTGGCACGAGAAGCCGCGCGACTGATGCTGCCTCGACAGTCTGGTCGCTTAATTGCGATCACGTCGATCGCAGGACATGTCGCCCGGTCGGGGGATGCCGTCTACACCGGCGCGAAACATGGCCTCACCGGAATGGTTCGTGCATTGGCCGCCGAATACGGTCCCTTCGGAATTACGAGCAACGCCATTGCGCCTGGCGGTTTTGCGACGGAAGCGAACGAGGCCATGCTAGCCGACCCGAAGATTGCCGAACACTTTTCAGCCCGCACCGCTCTCGGTCGCTGGGGACGCCCCGAGGAAATTGCTGGAGCCGCTGTCTTTCTGGCCTCTCCGGCAGCTTCATACATCACGGGCCACGTCCTGACCATCGACGGCGGCCTGACGATCAAAATGTGAAAGGAGCCTGTTAAGCAGCATCGCACCGAAAGGAACCATGCGGGTTCTTGGTCCGCTAAAATCCGAGAAAGCTATAAATTAGGAGGAAATCAGTGAAACGCCGTGAATTCATGAAAGCCGCGGGGCTCGGAGTTGCCGCGAGCACCCTCGCCAAACCGGCCATCGCTCAAAGCGCACCGACGATCACGTGGCGCCTTCAGTCGAGCTATCCCACATCCCTCGATACCATCTATGGCGCCTGTCAGGTCTTCTCAAAAGCGGTCGCCGAGGCAACGGACAACAAGTTCAAGATCCAGGTCTTCGCCGCGGGCGAAATCATCCCGCCCCTGTCCATCGTCGACGGTGTCCAGAACGGGACCGTGGAGATGGGACAGACGGGATCCTATTTCTACATCGGCAAGGATCCCGCATTCGCCTTTGGAACGGGCATTCCCTTCGGGCCCAACACCCGCCAACAGCACGCTTGGTTCTATCATGGCGGCGGGAACGATCTGCTGAACGCGTTCTACGCCAATTATAAGCTCTATCACTTCCCCTTCGGCGGAACCGGAACTCAGATGGGCGGATGGTTCCGTAAGGAAATCAAGAGCAAAGCGGATCTGGTTGGATTGAAGATGCGGCTCGGCGGCCTGTCTGGTACTGTGCTGCAACGCCTGGGCCTCGTACCCACGCAACTCGCCGCCGGCGATATCTATACGTCGCTTGAGCGCGGCACGCTTGATGCCGCGGAGTTCGTCGGTCCCCATGACGATGAGAAGCTCGGGTTGGCGAAAATCGCGCCGTATTATTACTACCCTGGCTTCTGGGAGGGAGCTGCATCACTGAGTCTGTTTGTCAACCTGGACAAGTGGAATGAGCTGCCGGCCGGGTACAAGTCTCTCCTGAATACCGCTGCTGCATATGCAGCGACGGATATGCTCGCGAAGTACGATGCACAAAACCCTGCCGCACTTAGACGTCTGGTCGCCAACGGTGCTCAGCTGAGAGCCTTTCCTCAGGACATCCTGCAAGAAAGCTACAAGGCAGCGGCCGCCCTCTATGCGGAGATGGGTGAGAAGAACCCGTTCTTCAAGAAAATTCTCGACCATCAGATGGCGTTCCGAAACGAGGTGTATCCGTGGACTCAAATTTCGGATTTCAGCTACGATAACCTGATGCTCCACGCCATGCGCCAATCTGGCTGACACGGCAGGCTGCAGTTCTCATCGCCGTGCGGACTTGATCCAGCACAGGCAAGAGACCTCTTGCCTGTGCTGGTCTGCTACGGCCTGTTAGCGCTTGATCCAGTCGAGAGTAGCGGCGAGACAGAGCACGCCCATGAAGGATGATGCAGTATTATCGGCGGTGTTGCATTAGCTTGCAAAGGGCAGGACGAACCCAGCCAGAGTGGATCGCCTAGGCGGCGAGACCAAACAGCTGGCTGCCGAGGGGGTGGGAACAAGAACTGCTCCCAAACACACGTTCAGCTACAACGGACCAGGAACTCCCCTCTCTCTGGGCTACTCGCCCCCTCCCCCCTTTGTTGACCCAAAACCAAGCGGCACCCTCCATTCGAGGACTGTAACGCTACGAGACTGTTCGGCAGCGGGTCCTGACGGTGTAAATCGCGCACTCGCCGTAGTGCGCATCCAGCGGCACCGAGGATCCTGCCCGCATGAAATAAGCGACGGCTGCTCCTTACTGAAGTCCCCGGCCTTCACTACGGTCCGGTCGTGATGGGCGACATCGGATCGGAGCGCTCTATGGTACTCACGGTCGCGAACGATACCCTCAACACGGCCAGCCGGCTCAAGGGCCTGACGCGAGAGCCGCACTGTGACTTTGCCGCCAGTGGGATCTTGATGGCAGGGCTTGCGAGGCGATGCGCGACCTGTCCTTGATCGAGTCCTTCCGGCCTGCCGCCCCTCACCCTGTAAGAGGCAGCAGCGCCCCGGTCGACATCTGGTAGAGATAAATGACCGCTCCTCTCCCATTCCTGCATGAGATGGACCTGAAGACGTTCATGGCCATGGCCCCGACCACGAACCTCATGGGCACGCTCCTGTTTGCAGCCGGGGTCGGGCTGACCAATGCCTTCGAGGAGGCAACCCACCGGTCGTTCCTTGAGATTGGTCGGCACGTGGTGGAGCCGGGGTTCTGGGCGACCTTCACGCGCGCCGCGATCCCGGCTGGCTGATAGCACTCGTGGTCTGGCTTCTGCCGGCCGCCGGCTCGGCCAAGTTGTGATCGTGGCGCTCACCCATCTAGTCGCTGTCGCAGACCTGGCCCACGTCATCGCAGGTTCCAAGGAGGTGGCCAATTCCGCCATCGTGGGGCCGTGGTTTGGAGCGAGTACGCCATTCGCTTCGTCCTGCCGGCACTTCTGGGCAACATCGTCGGCGGGGTGGTGTTCGTGCCCAAGTCCAGCCAGCGTCTTCTGGACATATGCACCGCCATCACCAAGCCTGAGGCCGCCCAGAAGGCTGTCAGCTTTCGGTCGCGTCATTGCCGTTCCCGACCGCTCTAACCCATTCGGCAGCAGTATCTATTCCGAAGCAAGTCCACAAAGGGCTGTTCCGCTTCAACGGAACAGCCCTTTGTATCATTCATCCCGGCTGGTGATGCCGCAGGCTCATTCTGCGTTGAGGACGAGCGCCGCGCACTCCTGCAGGAACTCGCTCTTGAGTTCGGCACTCGCGGCTATCTCGCCCCAGTAGTAAGTGTTCACCATGCGGCTGCGGCGGCTCGCGCGCACGCCGCGCTGCGTCTTGCACATGTGCACGGCGCAGATGCGCACAGCCAGGCCACGGGGTTTGGTGACGTCCATGATGTATTGGCCGATCTGCTTCACGAGTTCTTCCTGGATCTGCAGTCGGGATGCAAAGTGCTCGACGATCCGGTCGTATTTCGAGAGCCCGATGATCTTGCCTTCCGCCGCGGGAAGAATTCCAATATAGGCAGCACCGTAGATCGGCAGGAGGTGGTGCGCGCAGGTCGAGCGAAGTTCGATCGGTCCGGTCACGAGCAGTTGGTCGTAGGCCTGCACATTGTCGAATTCGGTAATAGCGGGAGGCGCCGTATAGCGGCCCTGCAGGATCTCCTCGACATACATCTTCGCCACGCGCCTCGGCGTATCACGCGTGTTGTGATCGTTCCGGTGGTCGATGCGCAGAACATCGAACAACTCCTCAAGCTTTTGGGCAGCCTCGCCGATCATGATCTCCCGCTCCGCTGCCGTCATGGGCTCATCCAGCGCCTCGTTACAAAGCCGCGCAAGTCTCAAGTCACGGGAATGGATATTCATTCGAGGAGCCTTCGGAGAGCACTCTAGTTGCCGCTGAAGAGATAGGACAACTCCCTAATGCAATGTTAAAGGGAAGCAACCATTTCATAGGTTATTTGATAGCATTTTGCCGAATTTTCTTAATTTGACACATAAAGGCGAGGATTTACGTAAATTTANAGTTGCCGCTGAAGAGATA
Source organism: Microvirga roseola (assembly GCF_020866965.1). GTDB lineage: Bacteria > Pseudomonadota > Alphaproteobacteria > Rhizobiales > Beijerinckiaceae > Microvirga > Microvirga roseola. Next base: position 5,855 of record NZ_JAJATX010000056.1, on the reverse strand, counting down.
GGACAACTCCCTAATGCAATGTTAAAGGGAAGCAACCATTTCATAGGTTATTTGATAGCATTTTGCCGAATTTTCTTAATTTGACACATAAAGGCGAGGATTTACGTAAATTTAGGAGTCCCGAACATAAATTGCTCCACAAAAGGAGCAATTTATGTTCGGGACGAAGTGGAAGAACTACATGATGGGCACGTTCGTCGCGCTAGCCGGGTTTGCGGGCGCGAGTGCTACCAGCGCCGATCCGCTGAAGGCCCCCGCCGACAAGGCGATCCTAACCATTTCTGGAAGGATCGCGAACACCAATAAGGGTCAAACGGCGCAGTTCGACCGCGAGATGCTGGAAGCGCTCGGCCTAGTTACCGTCGAGACGACGACGCCCTGGCATGAGGGCAAAGTCAGGTTCGAGGGTGTCTCCCTAGACAAGCTCATGAAGACAGTCGGTGCGTCCGGGCAGCGCGTCAGCGTCATCGCGCTCAACGACTACACCACCGAGATCCCGATGGAGGATTTCGCCAAGTACAACGTGATCCTCGCCATCAAGCGGGACGGCGAATACATGCCCGTGCGCGACAAAGGCCCGCTATTCGTGATCTATCCCTACGACAGCAGCCCTGAGCTCAAGGACCAGACCTATTTTGCGCGATCCGCATGGCAGGTCGTCAAGATCGTAGTGAAGTAGCCAGGGTCAGGGCAGGTTGGAGACCAGGCATTTGTCCCTGCGCACGTTCAAAGTTGTGATCGCCGTCGTGATTGCCGGCTTTCTAGTCTCCGGCGCCTATATATCGGTGCTAGTCGTCGAGCGCCAGCGTGCATTGGATCTGATCGGGGGCTACAATCCTGCCTGGGAGGCGAGCCAGGCGGCCCACGAGTTCATTAGACTCGAACACCGCATTGCCGAGTTCACCCGACCGGGGAGCGGTGTCGACAAGGAAGAGGTCGAGCTGCGCTACGAGATTCTTCTCGGACGGGCGAAGATCCTGAAGGAGGGCGAGTTTCAAGCTCTCCTGCGACGGGACCCGGACCATCAGGTCATTCTTCAACAGCTCGAGGACACGCTTGCCGCGATAGAGCCGCTCATACAGGAGCTTGAGCGCCCGGGCGCGGCCTCCAAGGCGCTTGAGGTATTGCGGCCACTCGAAGGAAGCTTCGCCCAGATCGCATCGACTGCTCTCACCTATGGGTCCGAACTCGTTCAGAAGGACCAGCGGGAGCTCGTTCGCCTGCACTGGGTCTTCTCCACCATTGCCGCTAGCCTCATCATCATCGGGATTGTCCTGATCGGCCTCCTCGACCGGCACAACCGCCTGCTCGGGCGGGCTCATCAGGAACTGCACGTCCTTGCCCACCAAGACGTGCTGACGGGGCTGCCCAACCGCATGGTGCTTCGCAACGAGCTGGAGCAGGTTCTGGCAAGAATGAAGCCTAACGGCCCCTCCGCCGCCGTTTACTATTTGGATCTCGACAACTTCAAGGACGTGAACGACTCCTTCGGGCACGAGGTCGGCGACGAACTACTCAAGGCCGTTTCCGATCGTCTTCGCGCCTGCATCATGGGACACGGCAGCGAACTGCCGGAAGCTCTTATCGCCCGGCTTGGAGGGGACGAGTTCGCCATCCTGCAGAAGTTCGTCGGCAGGCCTAGCGACTGCGCCCTGCTAGCGTCGCGCGCCATCAATGCCATGCGAGCTTCGTTCAACGTGAACGGTCGGGAAATCTATATCGGCACAAGCATCGGGATCGCGGTAGCCGACGGAAACGTGACCGCAAGCCAGCTCCTGAAGCATGCGGACATGGCTCTCTACCGCGCCAAGGCCGACGGGCGTGATACGTATCGCTTCTTCGAGCCGGACATGGATGCGCAGCTGCATACTCGTCGCGCTCTTGAGACCGATCTGCGCAAGGCACTGGCCAATGACGAGTTCCAGCTGCTCTACCAACCGCAGATCAATATCGCGCAAAACGAGATAGGCGGCTACGAGGCGCTCATCCGCTGGCGTCACCCTGAGCGCGGTCTCGTCTCGCCGGCGGAGTTCATCTCCATCGCTGAGGATACTGGACTGATCGTGCCGTTGGGCGAATGGATTATCGAGCAGGCGTGCAGGGAAGCGGCATCATGGCCTAGAAACATTAAGGTGGCCGTCAACCTTTCCGCCGTGCAGTTTCGGAACAGAACGCTCGTGCAAAGCATAAAGCGGGCCCTGACCCATTCGGGACTTGCCCCGAACCGCCTTGAACTCGAGATCACGGAGTCGGTCCTGCTTCAGGATAGCGACATGATGATCTCGATGCTTCACCAGTTGCGTCGTCTCGGCGTCCGGATCGCCATGGACGATTTCGGGACGGGCTACTCGTCACTGAGCTATCTGCGCAGTTTTCCTTTCGACAAGATCAAGATCGACCGGTCCTTTGTGCAGGAAATGTCGACGCGCATCGACTGCCTGGCCATCGTTCAGTCCGTCGCTAGTCTCGGAGCGAGCCTGAGCATGCCCACAGTGGCCGAAGGCGTTGAAACAGAGGAGCAGTTCTCGCAGGTCCGCGCGGCCGGCTGCACCGACGTCCAAGGCTTTTACTTCGGACGTCCCAAGCTGGCGCAGGAATTGGTCCACTCTCTCGCGGCCCTCAACCCCACAACAAACGCGATCTGATCGCAGGCTGCTCCGGCGCCGCCTTTCCGCAGCCAAGGAGGCCCTCATCCAGGAAGCAAGTGTCCCTATCGTAGACAGAGCATCATGACGAACTTTTTCGAAAGCCCGCTGCAGGGGAGGCCACTATCGGAGCAGGTCACCAATCCCAACATCGTCGTCGGGAGATACAGCTACTATTCCGGGTATTATCACGGCCATTCATTCGATGATTGCGCCCGCTATCTTCTGCCTGAGCCGTCGGAGGTCGATCGGCTGATCATCGGCAGCTTTTGCTCCATCGCGACCGGCGTCACCTTCATGATGCACGGCAACCAGGGCCATCGGACCGACTGGGCATCGACCTTTCCCTTCTTCTACATGACCCAAGAGTCGGCATTCGCACAAGCGCAGGATCCCTTCCTGCCAGCGGGCGATACAATTGTCGGCAACGATGTCTGGATCGGCTCCGAGGCGATGATTATGCCCGGCATCAAGATCGGCCACGGCGCGGTGATCGGAAGCCGGTCGGTGGTGACGCGCGACGTCGAGCCCTATGCCATTGTCGTCGGCAACCCGGCCCGGCCAGTCCGCAGGCGATTCTCCGACGAGGAAATCGCCATGCTCCTCGAGATGGCATGGTGGGATTGGCCGATCGACCGGATCAGGGATGCAGTGGGGCTTCTGTGCTCCTCCGATATCCTGGGACTTTACCGCTTCTGGCGCGAGCGGTGAAAGCGAAGAGTTAGGCGAGCGGATATTACGAAGCGTAAACGCTATTTGCATTAGACTTGTCGAAGGGCAGCGTGGATTCCCGCGCGGTTCAACGCTGGTGAAGTCGAAATTGGGCACTGGAGCAGAGTGAATGAAGACGTACTGTGAGTTTACGTTCGATGCCGCGCATTCGGTGCATCCCTATTCCGGGTTGCACGGACACACGTTCATCGTCAAGCTCACGTTCGGCGGATCCGTAGACGAGACCTTTGGGTGGCCGGTCAATCTCTACGAGGTCGAGAACTACATAAAAGAGCTGAAATGCGGGCACGGAACCGGCCTGGACCACTGCAACCTAGATCTCAACGCCGATATTGGAATCGCTTCTCTCGAAAACATCACCACGTACATATGGAGGCTGGTGAAGGCCCGCTTCTCAGGCCTTGAAGAGGTCGAACTCAGGCGCGGCATGCCCGGTTCGTCCGAGGGCTGCATCTATCGCGGCGAGGTTGTGTCCGCCGACAATCTTGCTGCATGACGGCAGACAAACTGGTTCTGTCCCATGTTCGAAGTACCAGCCATTCTTTATACCGTACAGCCCTTACGACAGAGGTGATAGGTGCGCTTGTGGTTCACCGGCTAGCCCTCCCGGCGCAAGATGATGTGCAGCCGGGTAGCGGTAGCGCACCCGAGCCGCCGCGAGTTCCTTGAGCCGCATCCGCAGCTTGATCTGTGGATCGTAGCGCTTGCCGTGGCACTGGGATGAGCACTGAAAACCGGTGGCCGAGCATGCCCCGCCATTTGCTGATGTCAAAGGCCTTCTGCAGATCACTCGCGCCCCCACGCCGAACGGCGGGCCTCACCACGTTCTTTTGAGCACGTCCCGCAAGATCGCCTTGTTGAGGGCAGGTCGACCACGAGCCTCTTGCGCCGGGCATTCTCGTCCTCAAGCTGCTTAAGGCGCCGGATCTCGGCCATGCCCATGCCGGCAACGGGTCCACGCAAAATTAGACTGCTAGACCGCCTGGTGCTACCGACTTTGGTGCATGGCAAGCTCAGCGCAGAAGGCCCGAGCTTGCCAATCGAGCCGTGTGACGGCAATCTCCAGCCCAGCAAGACATTTAGTGGGTGTATGCCGGGGTATCTTCTCGTCGGGCAACAGGACATGGGAAACTGCCAAGTCATGATCATGGACGGTGGTAATACCGATGCTGGCGAGACAGAGGAGTCGGCTTCGCTTGGGCGTCGGGTGGGGCTTCTCAGTCGCCGGTCGTTTCTGGTTGGATCGTCCGTCGGTCTCGGCACGCTAGGGCTAGCCGGTTGCGCGACATCCAGCGGCATGAGTCTCGCCGAGGCGGCAAAGGTCTACGGGCCGGTGTCCGATGAGAAATTCCCGATCCCGGCGGTCGATATCACCAAGGTCGATCCGAAATATTATCGAAGGACAGTTCGCTACGACACCAAAGAGGCACCCGGTACGATTATCGTCGACCCCGGCAATTACTACGTCTACCGCATCGAGGACGATGGAAACGCCACCCGCTATGGTGCTAATGTCGGCCGCGACGGGTTCCGGTGGAGCGGTGACGCTTATGTCGGACGCAAGGCCGAATGGCCGACTTGGACCCCGCCAAAGGAGATGATCCGGCGCCAGCCCGAGGCGGCCAAATACGCCCGCGGCATGCCGGGTGGCCTCGGCAATCCGCTCGGCGCCCGCACGCTCTATCTCTATCAGAACGGCGCTTACACGCTCTACACGATCTATGCCAGCCTCGACGCCGAATCGATCGGCAAGGGCATCACGAGCGGCTGCGTCGGTCTCCTCACTCAGGACATGATGCACCTGTACGACCGAACGCCGGTCAAGACGAAGGTGATCGTCCTCCCGGCATAGCAACGGCGCCAGCTCTCGGCTCGCGCTGCTTGTGCGGGCAGCGCGAGCCGAGAGCTGGCGCGTTTTTGGCATCTGAGGGATTGTTTGGGCGGCGATCCCTGGAAGGTCGCCGACGCGAACTATATCGTCACGCAACACTCCAGGCTGGCGACGCCAGTATCCAGATTGTTGACGAGGGTGCTGTAGACTTGGCAGGGGGTCGGGAGATGGTCTCTGCGCCCGCCAACCAGCCTCCGTCCGCTGTTGAGGCAAGGCCCCCGGTGACCGTCCGGGAGCCAAGAGGACGGTCGTAGGAGGGCACTAAGCGCTAGATCCAGGATGATAGATCGGCATCTACCCGCTCGATCCAGGGCTGCACCGCTCAATGCCATCGGTGCCTCACCAGGTCTCTTGGGGAGATCGAGTAGGTCGGAACCCCTCCGGTTCCGACACTTACTAAGCGCTCGGTGGTCATTGCTACCGAATGCCGGAAAGCTTTGAGGTGCGGTCACAAAGCTTTGGAGTGGTTCCGCCGCAGGTAGCCTGCCAATCCGGCCCTGTCTACCGGGTCGAAAGCCTCCGTCGAGTAAAATGAGGAAATGCCCTGCCCTCCGGGAGCGTCCGCTGCTCCTTGCGGAAGCGGACCG
>NZ_JAJATX010000053.1 GCF_020866965.1 Microvirga roseola | reverse complement strand
TACGATCGTCGGCGGCCAGGGCTCTGACTGGCTGATTGGTGGCACGGGGGCGGACCTGTTCCGCTTCGATGCGGCCGTGAACTCGGGTGTGAACACCATCGAGGAATTCGCCGTCGGCGAGGACAAGATCGGGCTGTCGCTGGACGTGTTCCAGGGGCTGTCTCTGACGATGGGCGAGGACGCCTACGGCAACGCGTACGTGATGGGCCGCTGGCTCTCGAACGCGACGTTCAAGGTGGGTACGTCTGCGAGCACCTGGGAGCAGCGGATCGTGTACGACCAGGCGACGGGCTCGGTGTACTACGATGCGGACGGAGCAGGCGCGCAGGCGCAGGTTCTGTTTGCGAAGGTGAGCGCCGGCACGGCGCTCTCCGCCACCAGCTTCCTGCTGATCTGATCAAGTCCAAGCGCAGCAACGCATCATAAGAGCCGGCGGCACACCCGCCGGCTCTTATGATGCGTTCGGGCGTTAACGCTTCGTTGACTCTGCTGCCAGCGCGCGCTCTGCACAGGCTTTACACAGAACGTTCAACGAACAAAAATGAACGCATCAGGAACAAGGAGACGCCGACATGGTTCGCAGCATCATTGCAACCGCCGCCGAAATCGCTTCCCTCGCCATGTTCGGCTCTGCCGTGGCAATCTGGGCTCTGGTTCTTTCTCCCATCGCTTGATACCCGCAATCCACATCGACCCACCTGGATTCACAGGAACGAAATCCTCCACGACCCAGGTACAAGTCCTTAGCGGAGAATCGTGGCAGTATGCGCGCCGCATTGTGAGTAAAGAGTTTCATGGCGCGCATTCTTCAAGACATCGGTTTCGTTCACCTGCACGTGCACTCCTCGTATTCCTTGCTCGAGGGGGCTCTGAAGATTGCGCAGCTGGCGAAGCTCGCCGCGGCCGACAAGCAGCCGGCGCTGGCCCTGACCGACACCAACAACCTCTTCGGCGCGCTGGAATTCTCGGAGAAGATGTCGGGCTCGGGCATCCAGCCCATCGCCGGCGTGCAGCTCTCGGTCTGTTTCGAGGAGGCGGACCCGGTCGCGCGCGTCGTGCCGCAGCCTGCCGATGTGGTGCTTCTGGCCCAGACGGAGGAGGGATACCGCAACCTCATGCGCCTGGTGAGCCATGCCTATTTCGACGTGCCGCTCGGCGAGGCGCCTCGCGTCCAGGCTCCCATCCTGGCCAACCACAGCGAGGGGCTGATCGCGCTCACCGGTGGCTTTAAGGGGCCGCTCGACAGCGCCCTGCGCAACGGTGGACGCCAGGAGCTCGCCCAGGCCCGGCTGGACATCCTGAAGAACGCCTTCGGGCATCAGCTCTACGTGGAAATCCAGCGCCATGGGCTCGATGAGGAGCGTTTCGTCGAGGGCGAACTGATTGCGCTGGCCGACCGCAACGGGCTGCCGATCGTCGCCGCCAACGAGCCGTTCTTCTCCTCGCCTGAGGATTACGAGGCGCATGATGCGCTTCTCGCCATTGCCGAGGGGCAGCTTGTCTCCAACGACAACCGCCGGCGCCTCTCGCCGGAGCACCATTTCAAGACCCGCAAGCAGATGATGGAGCTGTTTGCGGATCTGCCGGACGCGCTGCAGGCGAGCGTCGAGATCGCCATGCGCTGCGCCACGCGCGTCAAGACCCACAAGCCGATCCTCCCGAGCTTCGGAACCGGCCCCGATGCCGCCGCCTTGGACGAGGGCGAGGAGCTGCAGCGCCAGGCTGAGGAGGGGCTCACCAAGCGCCTTGCCGCGCACGGGCCCGCGCCGGGCCTGACGGAGCAGGATTATCGGGACCGGCTTGCCTTCGAGGTCGGCATCATCCGCAAGATGAAGTTCCCCGGTTACTTCCTGATCGTGGCGGACTTCATCAAGTGGGCGAAGGATCACGACATTCCCGTCGGTCCCGGCCGCGGCTCGGGTGCGGGTTCGCTTGTCGCCTACGCGCTCACCATCACCGATCTCGATCCTCTGCGGTTCAGCCTGCTCTTCGAGCGCTTCCTGAACCCTGAGCGTGTGTCGATGCCGGACTTCGACATCGACTTCTGCGTCGAGGGGCGCGAGCGAGTGATCGAGTACGTTCAGCAGCGCTACGGCGAGGAGCAGGTGGCGCAGATCATCACCTTCGGCACCCTGCTGGCACGCGGCGTCATACGCGACGTTGGCCGTGTGCTCGAAATGCCCTACGGCCAGGTGGACAAGCTCACAAAGCTCGTGCCGCAGAACCCGGCAAACCCGGTGACCCTCGCGCAGGCGATCGAGGGCGAGCCGAAACTGCAGGCCGCCATCGAGGAGGAGCCCGTCGTCAAGCGCATGCTCGCCATCGCGCAGAAGCTCGAGGGCCTGCATCGCCACGCCTCAACCCATGCGGCAGGCGTCGTAATCGGCGATCGTCCCCTACAGGAACTGGTGCCGCTCTACCGAGACCCCAAGACCGGGATGCGGGTGACCCAGTACAACATGAAATGGGTCGAGCAGGCAGGCCTCGTGAAGTTCGACTTCCTGGGTCTGAAGACGCTTACCGTATTGCGCACGGCCGTCGATCTCATCCGGCGGAAGGGGATCGAGATCGATCTTTCGGCTTTGCCGCTCGATGACCGCAAGACATACGAAATGCTCCAGCGCGGCGAGACGGTCGGCGTGTTCCAGGTGGAATCGGTGGGCATGCGCAAGGCCCTCGTCGAGATGGAGACCGACCGCTTCGAGGACATCATCGCGCTTGTCGCCCTCTACCGGCCGGGTCCGATGGCGAACATCCCGGTCTACTGCGCCCGCAAGCTCGGCAAGGACGAGCACAACAAGAAGGACTGGTATCCCCACGACAAGCTCGAGCCGATCCTGCGCGAGACTTTCGGCATCATCGTCTATCAGGAGCAGGTGATGGAGGTGGCGAAGGTGCTGGCCGGCTATTCGCTGGGCGATGCCGACCTGCTCCGCCGCGCCATGGGTAAGAAGATTAAGGCCGAGATGGATGCCCAGCGCGAGCGCTTCGTCTCAGGCTCGGCCAAAGGCGGGCTCGACAAGGCGAAGGCGAACGAGATCTTCGACCTGCTCGCCAAGTTCGCGGATTACGGCTTCAACAAGAGCCACGCGGCGGCCTACGCCCTGGTCGCGTTCCAGACCGCATACCTGAAGGCCAATTTCCCGGTCGAGTTCCTGGCCGCGTCCATGACGCTCGACCTCGACAACACCGACAAGCTCTCCGAATTCCGCCGCGAGGCGCAGCGCCTCGGTTTCAAGGTGATCCCGCCCTCCATCAACCGCTCGGGCGTCGTGTTCGACGTGGTCTATGACGAGGATGGCAAGGGCTCGATCCTCTATGCCCTGGCGGCCGTGAAGGGCGTCGGCCGGCAAGCCGTCGAAAGCGTGGTGGAGGCGAGGGGGGATGAGCCTTTCAAGGACCTCGCCGACTTCGCCCGGCGCATCAATCCGCGCATGCTCAACAAGCGTACGCTGGAAAACCTGATCGCGGCCGGCGCCTTCGACGAGCTGGAGCCGGACCGGGCCAAGGCCTGTGCCTCCATCGACGCCATGATGAGCCTCGCCCAGCAGGCGCACGAGGCCGCCAATGGCGGCATGGTGGACATGTTCGGCGGCATGGCCTCCGCAAACGTGCAGTTGCGCATACCTTCCTACGAGCCCTGGCCCGCCGCCGAGAAGCTCCAGCGGGAATACGACGCCGTCGGCTTCTTCCTCTCGGGGCACCCGCTCGACGAATACGGCGATCTGTTGAAAAAACTGAGGGTCCAGACCTGGGTCGAGTTCTGCCGCTCGGTCAAGGCGGGCAACTCCGTGGGCCGGGTCGCCGCCACGGTGCTCGACCGGCAGGAGCGCCGCACCAAGACCGGCAACAAGATGGGCATCCTGACCCTCTCGGATCAGACCGGGCAGTTCGAGGCCATCATCTTCTCGGAAGGGCTGATGCGCCTGCGCGAAGTCCTGGAGCCCGGCACCGCCGTCGTCCTCATGCTGCAGGCGGGGGTCGAGGGCGAGGAGGTGAGGGCGCGCATCGGCATGGCCGAACCCCTGGAGGAGGCGATCGCCAAGCACCAGAAGGGCATGCGGATCTTCCTGCGCGACGAGCGGCCCATCACCAGTGTCTTCGAACGCCTGAAGGCAAGAGGCGAGGGTGAGGTCTCCCTGGTCCTCATCCTGGATGACGGAGACCGGGAGGTCGAGGTTAAACTTCCCGGCAAATACATGGCCACGCCTCAGATCGCAGGGGCTCTCCGCGCCGTGCCGGGGGTGGTGGATGTACATATGAATTGAGTGAGGGTGAGTTTGTTATATGTGGAACTTGCTACCCGGCTTTAGACTAAGATCCTTATTCTTGCTGCTGGGCAGAGCCGAACAAGAGCGCTTTGATGTGGATCCTAATAGCCCAGCTTGGGGAGCTGGGTATGAAAGGCGGGTACAGGGGCGAAAGGCAGATCCCAATCCGTATGCGGATCAACGGGATCGAGAAAACTATATAGACGGCTGGATCACCGCAGATGCAGAAGCCGATCACTGCGGTTACCCCCCCCGGCTAGAGGGCTGAGGCGGCGGACCCTACAAGTCAGTTTTGACTTGCGTTCTAGACACTTCCCAATTATACGCGCCCCCATCCCACACGCGGAATCCCCTCATGCACCTATGAGGAAACCCCGGTGGCCGGAATGTCCGGTCCACTGTTCCGCGGAGGCTTAACCGGAGTAAAACTAATGGCGCTTCCCGATTTCTCGATGCGCAGCCTGCTTGAGGCTGGCGCGCATTTTGGACACCAGTCCCACCGCTGGAACCCGAAGATGGGTCCTTTCATCTTCGGCACCCGCAACAACATCCACATCATCGACCTCGCCCAGACGGTTCCGATGCTGCACCGCGCCCTTCAGGCCGTCAGCGACACCGTTGCCAAGGGCGGCCGCGTGCTGTTCGTCGGCACGAAGCGTCAGGCTGCTGACGCCGTCGCCGATGCGGCCAAGCGTTCGGCGCAGTACTACGTGAACTCCCGCTGGCTCGGCGGCATGCTGACCAACTGGAAGACGATCTCCGGCTCGATCGCCCGTCTGCGCAAGGTCGACGAGATCCTCGCCGGCGGCGGTCAGGGCCTCACGAAGAAGGAGCGCCTCATGCTCGCCCGTGAGAAGGAGAAGCTCGAGCGCGCTCTCGGCGGCATCAAGGACATGGGCGGCACGCCCGACCTGATCTTCATCATCGACACCAACAAGGAGCAGCTGGCGATCCAGGAGGCCAAGCGCCTCGGCATCCCGGTGGCTGCCATCGTCGATACGAACTGCGATCCGGACGGCATCACCTTCCCGGTTCCGGCCAATGACGACGCCGGCCGTGCGATCTCGCTCTACTGCGATCTCGTGGCTCGCGCCGCCCTCGACGGCATTTCCCGCGGCGCAGGCGCCATGGGCATCGATATCGGCGAGTCCGTGAACCCGATGGCCGAGGAGCTTCCTGCCAACGACACCGCGACTGCCGCCTATGAGGGCGAGCAGTTCGAGCGTCTGGCGGCTCCCCGCGGCGCTCCGGACGATCTGACCAAGCTGAACGGCGTCGGTCCGCAGCTCGAGAAGAAGCTGAACGAGGCTGGCATCTTCCACTACTGGCAGCTGGCCGCCATGCAGCCGGCCGACATTGCCCAGCTCGACAAGGACCTGAAGCTCAACGGCCGTCTCGAGCGCGATGGCTGGATCGACCAGGCCCGCTCGATGATTGAGGCCGCTGCTGCGTAAGCCTCTTGCGCCGCGTATCCGCTGCGGCGCTTGAACGAAAAATCGAGCCCGGCGTTCCACGAGCGCCGGGCTCCCTGTATGCATGAACCCGTGAAAGGATTAGCCATGGCGAACATTACCGCTGCGATGGTGAAGGAACTGCGCGAGACGACCAGCGCCGGCATGATGGACTGCAAGGCGGCTCTCGCCGAGACCAACGGCGACATGGAAGCCGCCATCGACTGGCTGCGCAAGAAGGGTCTCTCCAAGGCCGCCAAGAAGGCCGGCCGCGTCGCCGCCGAGGGTCTCGTCGCCGTCGAGTCGTCCGGCCACGTCGCGACGATCCTCGAGGTCAACTCCGAGACGGACTTCGTCGCCCGCAACGACCAGTTCCAGGCTTTCGTCCGCGAAGCTGCCAAGATCGGCCTGAACGGCAACGGCACGGTCGAGTCTCTCGAGGCTGCCACCTTCCCTGGCTCGTCCACGACCGTGAAGGACCGCCTGCAGGAGCTTATCGCCACCATCGGCGAGAACATGACTCTGCGCCGCATCGCCAAGCTGGAAGTCTCCAAGGGCGTGATCTCGACCTACGTCCATAACGCCGTGACCGACGGCCTCGGCAAGATCGGCGTGCTCGTGGCGCTCGAGTCCGAGGGCGACGTGACCGTTCTGGGCGCGCTCGGCCGCCAGATCGCCATGCACGTGGCCGCCACCAATCCGGTGGCCCTGGATGCATCCGGCGTCGATCAGGCGACCATCGAACGCGAGACCGCGATCCTGCGCGACAAGAATGCCGGCAAGCCGGACCATGTCATGCAGAAGATCGTCGAGAGCGGCATGAAGAGCTACTTCAAGGAAGTCACCCTCCTGGAGCAGCCCTTCGTGCACGATCCCTCCAAGACCGTGACCCAGGTCCTCAAGGAGGCCGAGTCCAAGGCCGGCAAGCCGGTCACCCTCAAGGCTTTCGTCCGCTATGCCCTGGGCGAGGGCATCGAGAAGGAGGAGGCCCCGGACTTCGCGGCCGAGGTGGCCGCCCAGGCCGGGCTCAAGGCCTAAATCGAACCTTCGGCAAAACGGCGGCGCTTCAGCCGCCGTTTTCATGAGAGGGCCAGCGTAGCCGATGCACATCATCTCCGGATGCGAAACCGGGGATTGTTGTAGGCCGCTCCCAAAGGCATCGTATGCGGGTGGGCTTCTGGCCTCTCCCGAGAGGCGATGCGATTCTCCAGAAACAAGAAAGGTCCGACAGTGGCACAGTTCCGGCGCATCCTGGTGAAGCTCTCGGGAGAGGCCTTGATGGCTCCCGATGGTTATTGGCTCGATCCACAGACCCTGTCGGGCCTCGCCCAGGATCTGGCGCAGGCCACTCGGGCCGGATTCGAGATCGCTATCGTGATCGGCGGCGGGAACATCATCCGCGGAGCCCGGATGAGCGCGGCCGGCTGGATCGACCGTCCCACGGCCGATTCCATGGGCATGCTCGGCACCGTCATGAACTCGCTTGCCACCGAGACGGCCCTGAACGCCGCGGGCGTCGCCGCCCGCACCATGTCGGCGGTTTCCATGCCGACCATCTGCGAGACCTATGCGCGCCAGCCGGCGCTGCACCATCTCGACAAGGGGCAGGTTCTTGTTCTGGCCGGCGGCACGGGCAATCCCTTCTTCACCACGGACACGGCTGCCGTTCTGAGGGCCGCGGAGCTGCGCTGCGATGCCGTTCTGAAGGCCACGCAGGTGGATGGCGTCTATTCGGCTGACCCGAAGAAGAATCCCGATGCGGTCCGGTTCGACCGCCTCACCCACGACGAGGCTATCGCGAAGGATCTGAAAGTGATGGATACGGCGGCCTTCGCCCTTGCCCGCGAGAGCAGGCTCTCCATTATCGTGGGTTCGGTTCACGCCCCGAGCTCGGTGACCGCTCTTCTCCAGGGCAAAGTTCCCTCGACAGTGGTATCTCCTTGATCTGGGGCCTTGATGCTAGAGTTTGGGAAGCGTAAGCCCATAATAACAACAGCTGAAAAGTTCGCGTAAGGACAGGATTCGATGGCCACCACCTTTGATCTCGCCGATGTGAAGCGCCGCATGCAGGGCGCCATCAATGCATTCAAGAACGATCTGGCTAGTCTTCGGACGGGGCGTGCCTCGCCGAATCTTCTTGATCCCATTCAGGTCGATGCCTACGGCTCGCCGATGCCGATCTCGCAGGTCGCCACCGTGAACGTGCCGGAGCCGCGCCTGCTCAGCGTCCAGGTCTGGGACCGGGGCATGGTCGGTGCGGTCGAGAAGGCGATCCGGGAATCGGATCTTGGCCTCAATCCCCAAACCGAAGGCCAGATCATCCGCCTGCGTATCCCTGAGATGAACGAGCAGCGCCGTAAGGAGATGGTCAAGGTCGCGCACAAATACGCCGAGGAGGCTCGCATCGCCATCCGCCACGTTCGGCGCGACGGGCTCGACCTGCTGAAGAAGCTCGAGAAGGATTCGGCGATCAGCGAGGACGACGGCAAGCGCCAGGCCGAGCAGGTCCAGAAGGCGACCGACCAGTATGTAGCCGAGGTCGACAGCCTTCTCGAGACCAAGGAAAAGGAAATCATGCACGTCTGATCCTCAGGCGGCATTGGATATTCTCATGAACGGCGAAGCCAAGCGATCGGCCCCTGCCTATGCCTGCAAGGAATCAGGCGGGGTCATGCCGGCTCATGTTGCCATCATCATGGATGGAAACGGCCGCTGGGCCGCCCAGCGCGGGCTGCCCCGGCTGGAGGGGCACCGGCGCGGTGTCGAGGCGATCCGGCGCGCGGTGCGCATCGCGGGGGATCTCGGCATCCGGTATCTCACGGTCTACAGTTTCTCGGCGGAGAACTGGCGCCGTCCCGCCCAGGAGGTCTCCGACCTCATGGGCCTCCTCAAGCGCTTCGTCCGGCACGACTTGGCTGAACTCCACGCCAACAATATCCGGGTCAGAATCATCGGTGAACGCGAGGGGCTGGCATCCGACATCCGCCTGCTCCTGGACGAGGCCGAGCACCTGACCCGGTCAAACACGGGCCTTACTCTCATTATCGCCTTCAACTACGGCGGGCGGCAGGAGATCGTCAGCGCCGTACGGGCTCTGGCCCAGAGGGTGAAGGAGGGAAGCCTCGATCCGGCCGAGATCGACATGGCGGCGATCGAGTCCGGACTCGACACCCATGGCATTCCGGATCCCGACCTCGTGATCCGCACCTCCGGCGAGCAGCGGGTTTCGAACTTCCTGACCTGGCAGACAGCGTATTCCGAATTCGTCTTCCTGCCCGGTTTCTGGCCCGATTTCGACGAGACGGCCTTCAAGGCTGCCATCGACGAGTATTTCAGGCGCGAACGCCGCTTCGGCGGCCTCAGCGCCCAGGCGGTCTGATCATGGCCACGGATGACGGCCGCTCCCAACCGCGTGCAGCCGCCCTGGGCCTTTCGAAGGAACTGACATCCCGCATCGGCTCGGCGATCGTCATGATCGCGGTTGCGCTGTTCGCCGCCTACTATGGCGGCTGGCCTTTCGCCCTGTTCTGGCTGGCTGCCGGAATCGCCATGCTCGTCGAATGGACGGATATGACGGGCGTGCAGCCGCGCCGCCTCGTGCAGATCTTCCTTGGCCTCGGGCTGGCCGCGCTGACGCTTCTCTTCCTGATCGGAGCAAGCCTGACCACTTCCGTGGCTGTCGCTCTCGGATTCCTGGCCGTAGGCTCGCTGATCGCGCGGGATGGGGGCGGAAGGCTCTGGGCCGCCTCGGGTTTCGCCTATGCCGCCGTTATCGTCGTCGTGCCGCCCATCGTGCGCGCCCACCCGAATCTCGGTCTTCTCGGCCTTCTGTGGATGTTCGCCGTGGTCTGGGCGACGGACATTGCCGCCTACTTCACCGGCCGGACCTTCGGCGGCCCGAAGCTCTGTCTGCCCATCAGCCCTAAGAAGACCTGGTCCGGCTTCCTGGGTGGGTTGCTGGCTGCGGCCATCTGCGGCTTTCTGGTGGTCTGGGGGGCACAAAGGCTCGGGCTGGTCCAGCCGTTCAGCCTTCGAAACACCATCATCCTGTCGCTGATCGCCTCCGTCGCCAGCCAGATCGGCGACCTGGGCGAGTCGGCTCTCAAGCGGCATTGCGATGTGAAGGATTCGAGCCACCTCATTCCCGGCCATGGCGGCGTCATGGACCGCCTCGACGGCTTCTGGGCCGTATCCCTGCTCATGGGACTCGTGCTTCTTATCTTTCATTTTGCAGAATAGTTGTTCATGGCGCATTCCATCACCATCCTCGGGGCGACAGGTTCCATCGGCCGCTCCACCGAAGACGTTATTCTCGCGCACCGCGAGGAGTTCCGGGTCGAGGCCGTCGTCGGCGGACGCGATGCGCTGGCCCTGGCGAATGTCGCCCGCAGGCTCGGGGCCAGCTTTGCGGCGCTGGCCGACGAGGGCGGGGGCGGGGCGCTCAAGGAAGCCTTGTCCGGAACCGGCATCCAGAGCGGCGCGGGGCTGCCCGCCGTGCTAGAGGCGGCGGAGCGTCAGGCGGACGTGGTCCTCGCTGCCATCAGCGGGACGGCGGGTCTTCGTCCCACCCACGCGGCTCTGAAATCCGGAGGGCGGATTGCGCTCGCCAACAAGGAGAGCCTGGTCTGCGCCGGGGCCGCCTTCATGGCCGATGCCCGCCGCTGCGGCGCGGAGATCATGCCTGTGGATTCGGAGCATAACGCCCTGAATCAGGCTCTTGCGGCCGGACGGAACGGGGATGTGGAAAAGGCGGTGATAACCGCCACCGGCGGCCCGTTCCGCACGTGGCCTCGCGAGCGCATCGCTGCGGCCAGCGCCAAGGAGGCCTCGGCCCATCCCGTCTGGTCCATGGGATCGAAGATCAACATCGACTCGGCGACCCTGATGAACAAGGGGCTCGAGCTGATCGAAGCCCACCACCTGTTCGACCTGGGGCCGGAGCGCCTTGACGTTCTGGTCCACCCGGAGGCCATCGTTCACGGCCTTGTCCAGTGGCGCGACGGGGCCGTGACGGCCGGCCTCGCTTTGCCGGATATGAAGGTGCCCATCGCAAATGCGCTTCGGCACCGCGAGCGCCTGCCGATGGATTTGCCCCGTCTCGATCTTGCCGCGATTGGCCGGTTATCCTTCGAGCGGCCGGACGAGGCGCGCTTTCCGTGCCTGTCCCTTGCCAAGGCCGCATTGCAGGCCGGTGGAGCGATCCCGACGATCCTGAACGCCGCCAACGAGATTGCCGTCGGCGCCTACATGGCAGGGCAGATAGGATTTTATGCCATTTCAGAGGTGGTTGAGCGCGTTTGCTCCACCTTTTCGCGAGGAGGCCTGGATGCGCCATCGAGCGTTTCGGACGCTCTTGCTATCGACGAGGAGGCCCGCGCCGCTGCACGGCAGTTGCTTGCCTCCGCTGATTCAACGCTGCGCTGAGCAGCGCGAAGGGAATGATAATGGACTGGCTTTCGATGATCACGGGCTCCGTCTTCCTGACCCTGATCTCCTTCCTCGTGGTCCTTACGGTCGTGGTCTTCATCCACGAACTCGGCCATTTCTGGGTGGGACGCCTCTGCGGGGTCGGCGTCACCGCCTTCTCGATCGGATTCGGCCGGGAATTGTTCGGCTGGACGGACAAACACGGGACGCGCTGGATGATCTCCGCGATTCCCTTAGGGGGTTACGTAAAGTTCGTAGGGGACCTCAACCCGGCGAGCGTGCCCGATCAGGATGATCTCTCACGGATGACGCCGGAGCAGCGGGCCGTGAGCTTCCCGCACCAGAACGTCGCGAAGCGGGCCGCCATCGTGGCGGCGGGGCCGATCGCCAACTTCATCCTGGCCATCGCCATCTTCGCCGGCTTCAACTACTTCAACGGGCGCCAGGTCCTGGAGCCGCGAATCGAGGCGGTTCAGCCCGGGAGCCCTGCCGAAAGGGCAGGCTTCCAGCCCAAGGACCTCATCGTCGCCATCGACGGCCGGGAAATCAGCACCTTTGCCGACATGCAGCTCCTCGTGAGCTCCAGCGCCGGAGAGAGCCTCGCTTTCACGGTTGAGCGCGACGGGCAGAACGTGGTGCTCAACGCAACCCCGAACTTCGTGGAGCGGACGACTCCCTTCGGCAAGCAGCGGATCGGTCTTCTCGGCGTCGAGGCTTCCCGGGATCCGGCAGCCATCCGGCGTCTCACATACACGCCTCTCGAGGCGGTGAAGGCGGGCGCCGTTGAGACCTGGAATCTGGTCGAAAGAACGCTCAACTTTCTCAGAAGGCTCGTCTTGGGCTGGGAATCGGCCGACCAGCTCTCCGGGCCCATCGGCATCGCCCGGGCCTCCGGCACGGCCTTTGAGCTGGGGGGAGTCTACAGCCTCGTCAGCCTCATCGGCTTCATGTCGGTTTCGATCGGTCTCGTTAACCTTTTTCCTATTCCGCTCCTCGACGGCGGGCATTTGCTTTTCTATGCCATTGAGGCCGTTCGCGGGCGTCCTTTGAGCGAAAGAGCCCAGGAAATCGGCTTCAGAATCGGTTTTGCCATCGTGGCAATGCTCATGCTCTTCGCGACCTGGAACGATCTTGTTCACCTTGGCACAAGCTTTATGGCCCAAGGAACGTGACAAGGACGCCACGCAAGGTAAAAATCGCCGCCGTACAGGGGAACCGCCGTTTGCAATAGCGGCGAAAGTTTGTACAAGCGGGACCACACCATAGGTTGGGGCAGAAGTTCCTACCTGCGGGAAATGCCCCGCAATGGACAAAACGATAAAGAAACGGGCCAGTTGATGATGTCGACGACCACGCCACGCCGGAAAAAGCCGGCCGCCAAGGCAATGATCGCCATGAGCGCGATGATTGCCGGTATTGCTGCAGCGGAAAGTGCTTTTGCCCAGCAGGCTGTTCCGGGAAGCCGCAGGGCCTCCGTTTCGCAGGGTCCCGTCATCAACCGGGTCGTGGTCGAGGGCAGTAAGAAGATCGAGGCCTCGAGGCTCGAGGGCGAGCTCCAGACGCGGGCTCGGACTCCCTACAATCAGGCGACGGTCGACGCCGACGTCCAGCGCATTCTCGATATCTACCGCGGCTCCGGCCGGGGTCTCGCCCAGGTGACCCCGCGCATCGTCGACCTCCCCAACGGCACCGTCGACGTTGTCTATACGGTGGTCGAGGGCGACAAGACCGGCGTCAAGGAAATCCGATTCGTCGGCAACAACCAGGTTTCGTCGAGCCGTCTGCGCGGCATCATGCAGACCACCGAGACGAACATCCTGAGCTTCCTCAAGAGTTCCGACATCTACGATCCGGATCGCATCGCTGCCGACCTCGAGCTGATCCGCCGTTATTACCTGAAGAACGGCTATGCGGATTTCCGCATCGTTTCGAGCGATGTGACGTTCGATCCTGCCGCCGAGGGTTACATTGTGACCATCGCGCTCGAGGAGGGGCAGCAGTACCGGATCAGCGACGTCACCGTCGATTCCCGAATCCCTGCGATCAGCGCTGAGGCCGTGCGCGACGAGGTCGTGACCTCCGCCGGCTCCGTGTACAATGCCGAGGCCGTCGAGAAGTCGGTCCAGGCGATCACGACCGATATCGCTCGCCAGGGCTATCCCTTCGCGCAGGTCCGCCCTGTCGGCACCCGCAATCCCGAGACGGGAACCATCGATCTCGGCTACGTGGTCGAGGATGGTCCGCGCATCTACATCGAGCGGATCAACGTGCGTGGCAACACCCGCACCCGTGACTACGTGATCCGTCGCGAGTTCGACCTCGGCGAAGGCGACCCCTACAACCGGGTGCTGATCGACCGCGCTGAGCGCCGCCTCAACAATCTCGGCTACTTCAAGCGCGTCCGCATCTCCAACGAGCCGGGCTCCTCGCCCGACCGCGTGGTGGTGAACGTGGATGTGGAGGATCAGTCCACCGGCTCCTTCGCGATCTCCGGCGGCTATTCCACCGCCGACGGCTTCATCGGCGAGGTGTCGGTCAGCGAATCGAACTTCCTCGGCCGCGGCCAGTTCGTCCGTTTGGCGGGCCAGTTGGGCCAGCGCACGCACGGCATCGACTTCTCCTTCACGGAGCCGTACTTCCTCGGCTACCGGATGTCAGCGGGCATCGACTTGTTCTCGAAGTTCAGCGATCAGACCCGGTATTCCCGCTACGAGAACCGCGTGACCGGCGGTCAGCTGCGGCTGGGCCTGCCGTTCACGGAAGAGTTCACGCTCACGCTGCGCTACTCGCTGTACCAGCAGGAACTGGAGATCCCGAACGATCTCAAGCAGCCCTACAACGACTGCTCGTTCCCGATCCCCGGCTATACGCAGCTGAATGCGGACGGCACGCCGAACCGCTTCTTCTGTGAAGGCAACGGTGAAGCCTCGCTCGCGATCAAGGAATCGCAGGGTGAGACGCTGACCTCGCTGGCGGGCCTGACCTTCAACTATAGCACGCTCGATAGCACCCGGGATCCGCGCAACGGCTTCTACTTCGAAGGCAAGACGGATTTCGCCGGTCTCGGCGGTGACTCGCGTTACTTCCGCGCCACTGGTGATGCACGCTACTACCACGAGCTGTTCGAGGACGTGGTTGGTATCGCCCGCGTCCAGGGCGGCCACATCATGGGCTTCGGCGACAACAACCGGGGTATCGGCAACGGCGGCGACCTGCGCATCGTCGATCACTTCTTCCTCGGCCCGTCGCTGGTTCGTGGCTTCGCCACCAACGGCATCGGCCCGCGTGATATCTCGAGCCTCGATACCAACGCCAATGCTATCGGTGGCACCACCTACTTCGGTGGTTCGCTCGAAGTGCAGTTCCCGATCTTCGGCTTGCCGCGGGATCTGGGCCTGAAGGGCGCCGTCTTCGCGGATGCCGGTACGCTGTTCGGCTATGAGGGTCCGACCTACTTCAACGTCGGAACCGGCAGCATTCTCGATCCGATCGACGGCTGCCGTCAGGACCCGAACGTGCCGCAGAACTGCATCACGGTTCTCGACAGTAAGAAGATCCGTTCGTCGGTCGGCGCATCGCTCCTGTGGGCATCGCCGCTCGGCCCGATCCGCTTCGACTACGCTGTTGCGCTGTCGAAGGAAGAGGGAATCCTGGCGCCGAACGGCGCCCGGATCGGTGGCGACCGGACCCAGGCCTTCCGTTTCTCGGGTGGAACCCGCTTCTAACCGGAGAGGGCGCCGCATGGCGCCCTCGCTTTTTGTTTCATGACGGAAACCAATTTCTTCCCGCAAAGCCAGACGCTCAACCTGCGTCAGGTGGCGGAGATGGCCAATGCGAAACTCCCCGACGATGTCGACGGGGAGTTTTTGCTTCGTGGCGTTGCTCCCCTCGAGAGCGCCGGTCCCGACGATCTGGCCTATATGGACAATCCGGCCTATGTGGGGGCGCTCGCCGCGACCCGCGCCGCAGCGTGCCTCGTCACGCCGC
This sequence comes from Microvirga roseola, assembly GCF_020866965.1. Classification (GTDB taxonomy): domain Bacteria; phylum Pseudomonadota; class Alphaproteobacteria; order Rhizobiales; family Beijerinckiaceae; genus Microvirga; species Microvirga roseola. Next base: position 13,031 of record NZ_JAJATX010000053.1, on the reverse strand, counting down.
GCTATGCCGCCAAGGTTCCGGCCCACACGGTCGCCCTTGTAACGCCCCAGGCTTATCGGGTCTTTGCGCAGGTCCTCGGCCTTCTGTTCCCCTCGGCCTTGCGGCCTGAGTCGTCCTTTGCCTCGACCGGCATCTCACCTGGGTCCTTCGTCCACCCCTTGGCCAGGCTCGAGCATGGCGTCCGGGTCGATCCCGGCGCCGTGATCGGCCCTCATGCCGAAATCGGGTCGGGGACGCTTATCGGGGCCCATTCCGTCATCGGGCCGAACGTAAAGATCGGGCGGGATTGCACGCTCGCGCCTCACGTGACCGTCTCCCACGCCTTCATCGGCAACCGGGTCATCCTGCATCCGGGCGTCCGCATCGGCCAGGACGGCTTCGGCTTCGCCATGGGCCCGCAGGGGCATCTCAAGGTGCCGCAGGTCGGCCGTGTCATCATCCAGGATGACGTGGAGATCGGGGCCAACAGCACCGTCGACCGGGGCGCGAGCCGCGACACGGTCATCGGTGAGGGGACGAAGATCGACAACCTGGTCCAGATCGCCCACAACGTGGTGATCGGACGCCATTGCGTGATCGTGGCCCAGGTCGGGATCGCCGGGTCCACGACGGTCGAGGACTTTGCCGCCATCGGCGGCCAGGTTGCCGTAAAGGGCCATGTCCGGATCGGCATGGGTGCGCAGATCGCCGCAACCAGCGGCGTCAACGGCGACGTCCCGGCCGGAGCCCGGTGGGGCGGCATTCCCGCCAGGCCCATGCGCGAGTGGTTCCGCGAGATCACCGCTTTGAAAAAGCTTGCATCGCAGGGCGATTCCGCCAAAGACGACGACGCGTCTTCATAACATTCCTTGAAGACGCCCCAATCTTCCGGAGTTCAGGTCATGTCCGAAGCGCCCACCACGCTTCAAACCGCCGATATCATGCAGATTCTGGATCTGCTGCCGCATCGCTATCCGTTCCTGCTGGTCGACAAGATCATCGAGATCGACGGCGACAATTCCTGCATCGGCATCAAGAACGTCACCTTCAATGAGCCACAATTTACGGGCCATTTTCCGTCGCGCCCGATCTTCCCGGGTGTCTTCCTGATCGAGGGAATGGCTCAGACGGCCGGCGCCATCTGCGTGGCATCGAAGATCGCGCAGCAGGCGAAGCCGAAGCAGGTATTTTTCATGACCATTGACAAGGTGAAGTTCCGCAAGCCCGTCGAGCCGGGCGACCGGGTCGAGTTCCACATGAAGAAGCTCAACAACCGCCGCAACATGTGGTGGTACAAGGGCGAGGCGAAGGTCGACGGCAACCTCGTCTGCGAGGCCGAAGTCAGCGCCATGCTGGTGCTCGAATAATGGAGACGGTGATTCATCCGACGGCCGTCATCGAGGACGGCGCGAAGATCGGCCCGGGCGTCAAGATCGGCCCCTTCTGCACAATCGGCCCGGAGGTCGAACTGGGGGAGGGGTGCCAGCTTCTCAGCCATGTCGTGCTGGCCGGACGCACCACCATCGGCCCCCGCACGCGGATTTTCCCCTTCGCCTCCATCGGGCATATCCCGCAGGACCTGAAGTACCGTGGTGAGGTCTCCACGCTGGAGATCGGCGCCGATTGCATGATCCGCGAAGGCGTGACCATGAATCCGGGTACCGAGGGCGGCGGCCTCAAGACCGTCGTCGGCGACCGCTGCGCGTTCCTGGCGGGCTCCCATGTCGGTCACGACACGAAGGTGGGCAACGACTGCATCCTGTCGAACAACGTCATGCTCGCGGGCCACGTCACCGTCGGCAACTTCGTGATCTTCGGCGGCGGCTCCGCCGTGATTCAGTACGCCCGCGTCGGCTCCCACGCCTTCGTCGGCGGCATGTCGGGACTCGAGAACGACCTCATTCCCTATGGCATGGCCATGGGCAACCGGGCGCATCTGGCCGGCCTCAACATCATCGGCCTGCGCCGCCGCGGCTTCACCCGCGAGCAGATCCACGACATCCGGCGCGCCTATCGCCTTCTTTTCGCGGATGAGGGCACGCTGGTCGAACGGGTTGAGGATGTGGCGGCGGAGTTCGACAGCCATCCCTTCGTGCACGAGATCCTCGACTTCATCCGCGAGGGGAAGGACCGGGCGATCTGCACGCCGCGGGATCCCGTCAGCTCGGCGGGTTAAGCCAGGGCATCTGAGTGCGATGTGCAGCGGTTTGGCGTGAGACGATGCGGCCCGACGACAAGGCGCGAGCGGAAGGCGGACCGATTGCGATCATCGCAGGCGCCGGACAGCTGCCCATCCAGCTCGTGAAGCACCTCGCCAGGACGGGCCAGGACTACCGCGTTCTGGCCTTCCGCGGTTTCGCGCAGCCTGAGCTGCGCCGGCAGGCCCATGCGAGCGTCGATCTTCTCGATCTCAAGACCATCATGAGCACCCTCGACGGGTGGCGGCCTCAGGCCGTCTCCCTCGTCGGGGCAGTTCGCCGTCCCGGCTTCTCTGCCTTGCTGGGAGCCTATTCACTCCTGCGCAACATGCAGGAGGTGAAGGAGGTCATCGCCCGCGGGGACGATCAGGTCCTGCGCGGCGCCGTGATGCTGCTGGAGGAGAGGGGGCATCGCGTCGTCGGCGCGCATGAGCTCGCCCCGGACCTCGTGGCCGGAAGGGCCTTCCAAGGTGCATTGCAGCCTGGCGAGGACGACCGGCAGGCCATCGCCGTCGGGCTCGATCTCCTTACCTCCGTCTCAGCCTTCGACATCGGCCAGGCCGCCATCGTCGCCCGCGAGCACGTCCTCGCTATCGAAGGTCCTGAGGGCACCGACCGGATGCTGCGTCGGGTGAGGGAACTCCGCCAGTCCTGGTTCGGTCTGCGCCGCAATAGGGAAGGCGGCGTTCTCATCAAGGCCGCGAAGCGGGGGCAGGACCTGCGGGTCGACATGCCGACCATCGGCCCAAGAACCGTCGTCGAGGCGGCGAGGGCAGGGCTCTCCGGCATCGCCATCGGTGCAGGCTCGACCTTCGTGCTGGAGCAGGAAAAGACCCTGCAGACGGCAAACCGCCTCGGTCTCTTCCTCGTCGCCGTCGACCTCCCCTGGATGGACGCCTTCCATGACTGAGACGCAGCCCCTGACGATCTGGCTCGTGTCCGGCGAGGAATCCGGCGATCAGCTCGGCGCAAAGCTCATGCGGGGGCTGAAAGGCCGGCTCGGCACAGAGCGTCTGCGCTTCGGCGGCGTCGGCGGCCACGCCATGAGGAAGGAGGGGCTGGACAGCCTCTTCCCGCTGGACGAGATCGCCGTCATGGGCTTCTCCGCCGTCATTGCCCGCCTGCCGACCATCCTCAAGCGCATCCGGTTCACCGTGGATGCCGTCGCGGCGGCAAAGCCGGACCTGCTCGTCATCATCGACAGCCCCGATTTCACCCATCGCGTCGCCAAGGCCGTGCGGCAGCGTGCGCCGCACATCCCCATCGTCGATTACGTCAGTCCCTCGGTCTGGGCCTGGCGGCCGGGGCGGGCGCCTAAGATGCGGGCTTATGTCGATCATCTCCTCGCGCTGCTGCCCTTCGAGCCGGAGGCGCATCAGCGCCTGGGCGGCCCGCCGACCACGTATGTCGGCCATCCGCTCATCGAGCGCCTGGACGAGATCAGGCCGGCACCGGGCGAGCGGGGCGGGGCTGCGGATACGCCCCTGAAGCTGCTCGTGCTCCCCGGCAGCCGCCGTTCCGAGGTCAGCCGCCTGATGGAGCCCTTCGGTGCGGCGCTGGCGCTCCTGAAGGAGCGCTCGCCTCGTCCCTTCGAGGTCACGATTCCGGCCGTTCCTCACCTCGTCGGGGAGATCCGGGAACGGGCGCAAGCCTGGAGCGTCAAGCCTCGGATCGTGGAGGGCGAGGCCGCGAAATGGGCCGCCTTCCGCGAGGCCGATCTCGCGCTCGCCGCCTCCGGCACGGTCACCCTGGAGCTCGGTCTCTCGGGCGTGCCCATGGTCGTGGCCTACCGGGTGTCGAAGATCGAGGAAGTGCTGAAGTACCTCATCAAGGCGCCCTCCATCGTGCTCACCAATCTGGTGCTCGGCGAGAACGTCATCCCCGAGCTGATCCAGTGGGATTGCACGCCGGAGAAGCTGACCGAGGCCCTCACGCCCCTGATGAGCGATAGCCCCGAGCGCCGCCGGCAGATGGAGGCCCTCGGCAAGCTCGACGCACTCATGCGGATCGGCGACGAGACGCCGAGCGAACGGGCGGCGCGGATCGTGGCGGAAGTACTGGAAGCCGGAAGGCGGACATGAAAAAGGGGCCTTTCGGCCCCTTATCCTTTTCGACCTTCTGGACGATCAGCCGCGCTGGGCGACCGTCACGTATTCGCGTCGCGGCGAGCCGGTATAGAGCTGGCGCGGGCGGCCGATGCGCTGGGACGGGTCCTCGATCATCTCGCTCCACTGGGCGATCCAGCCGACGGTGCGGGCGAGCGCGAAGAGCACCGTGAACATGGAGGTGGGGAAGCCCATCGCCTTGAGCGTGATGCCCGAGTAGAAGTCGATGTTCGGGTAGAGCTTCTTCTCGACGAAATACTCGTCCTTGAGCGCGATCTGCTCGAGCTCCATGGCGACATCGAGGAGCGGGTCGTCCTTGATGCCGAGCTCGTTGAGCACTTCGTGCGTGGTCCGCTGCATGATGCGCGCGCGCGGATCGTAGTTCTTGTAGACCCGGTGGCCGAAGCCCATGAGACGGAACGGATCGTTCTTGTCCTTCGCGCGGGCGATGTATTCCGGGATACGGTCGGGCGTGCCGATCTCTTCCAGCATCTTGAGCGCCGCCTCGTTCGCGCCGCCATGGGCGGGACCCCAGAGACAGGCGATGCCGGCCGCGATGCAGGCGAAGGGATTTGCGCCCGAGGAGCCCGCGAGGCGGACCGTCGAGGTGGAGGCGTTCTGCTCGTGGTCGGCGTGGAGGATGAAGATCCGGTCCAGAGCCCGCGAGAGCACCGGGTTGACCTTGTATTCCTCGGCCGGCACGGCGAAGCACATGCGCAGGAAGTTCGACGTGTAGTCCAGATCGTTCATCGGGTACACGAAAGGCTGGCCCACATGGTACTTGTAGGCCATAGCGGCGAGCGTCGGCATCTTCGCGATCATGCGCATCGAGGCGACCATGCGCTGGTGCGGATCGGAGATGTCGGTGGAGTCATGATAGAACGCCGAGAGGGCGCCCACGCAGCCGACCATGATCGCCATGGGGTGGGCATCGCGCCGGAAGCCGGTGAAGAACCGGTTCATCTGGTCGTGCACCATGGTGTGGCGCGTGACGCGGTAGTCGAAATCGGCCTTCTGCGCTGCGGTCGGCAGCTCTCCGTAGAGGAGCAGATAGCAGGTCTCGAGGAAGTCGCCGTGCTCGGCGAGCTGCTCGATGGGGTAGCCCCGGTAGAGCAGGATGCCCTGGTCCCCGTCGATATAGGTGATCTTCGACTCGCAGCTGGCGGTCGAGGTGAAGCCGGGATCGTAGGTGAACATCCCGGACTGACCGTAGAGCTTCGAAATGTCGATGACGCTCGGGCCGAGAGTGCCCTCTTTCACCGCCAGTTCCACGGCCTTGTTGTCGACTGTGAGTGTGCTGGTGTTGGAACTCATGCGTCTTCGCCCTTTCAACTGGAGGCCGGGCATTACCTAGGGCAGCCTATGGGGGGGAGAAGGGTCTCCGAAAGGGGCTGCCGAACCGAGGTCTGCCGGTCGGTGGGAATATGGAGGTTTCGGTAGCTTATCCGTCTGGAGGGGGCAAGCACGTCTAAAGGCGATAATGCGCCCGCTATGCAGCGGGCGCATCCTTCAACTGGTCCTGCAGGCGAGCCAATGTTTCATCCTTGCCGAGCACCGCCATGACATCGAAGAGGCCCGGAGAGGTCGCGCGGCCGGTGAGCGCCGCGCGCAGCGGCTGCGCCACTTGGCCCAGCTTTGCGCCGACGGCCTCCGCATGCTCGCGCACCACCGCTTCCACGCTCTGGGCCGACCAGTCGGACACGGCCGCGAGCTTCTCAGGGATCCCAACAAGGCGCGAAAGCCCGTCGGCCAGGAGGCTTGCCGCCTTCTCGTCGAGTTGCAGCGGACGCTCGGCATAAAGGTAATAGGCGCTGTCGAGCAGCTCCACGAGAGTCTTTGCGCGCTCCTTCAGGCCGGGCATGGCGGCCAGAAGCTTCTGCTTCAAGGCCGGCTTGAAGGTGCGACCCAGATGGTGCTCGTCCTTGTCGAGCTCCGGCAGCAGGTTCTCGAGGGCCTGCACCAGACGCTCGTCGTCGGCCTGACGCATGTAATGGCCGTTCAGGTTCTCGAGCTTCGCGAAGTCGAAGCGCGCGGGTGAGCGGCCGATGCTCTTGAGATCGAAGGCATCGATCATCTCCTGGGTCGAGAAGATCTCCTGGTCGCCATGGCTCCAGCCGAGGCGGACGAGATAGTTTCTCAACGCCTCCGGCAGGTAACCCATGCTGCGATAGGCCTCGACGCCCAGCGCTCCATGACGCTTCGAGAGCTTGGCGCCGTCGGGCCCGTGGATGAGAGGGATATGCGCCATCTTCGGCACATCCCAGCCCAAGGCCTGATAGATCTGCGTCTGGCGCGCGGCGTTGGTCAGGTGATCGTCGCCGCGGATCACGTGCGAGATGTTCATGTCGTGATCGTCCACCACCACGGCGAGCATGTAGGTGGGCGTGCCGTCCGAGCGCAGGAGGACGAGATCGTCGAGGTCCTTGTTCTGCCAGACCACGCGGCCTTGCACCTCGTCCTCGACCACGGTCTCGCCTTCGGTGGGCGCTTTCAGCCGGATGACGGGCTTCACGCCGGCGGGGGCCTCGGACGGGTCGCGGTCGCGCCAGCGGCCGTCATAGCGCAGCGGACGGCCTTCCTTGCGGGCGGCCTCGCGCATCTCCTCGAGTTCCTGCTGGCTGGCATAGCAGTAATAGGCGCGCCCCTGGGCGAGCAGGCTCTCGGCCACCTCGCGGTGCCGCGCGGCGCGGGAGAACTGATAGACGACATCGCCGTCCCAATCGAGGCCGAGCCACTTCAGCCCGTCCAGGATGGCGGCGATGGCCGCATCCGTGGAGCGTTCCCGGTCCGTGTCCTCGATGCGCAGCAGCATCTTGCCCCCTTGGCGCTTGGCATAGAGCCAATTGAACAGGGCCGTGCGCGCGCCTCCGATGTGCAGAAAGCCGGTAGGAGAGGGGGCGAAACGGGTGACGACGGTCATCGGCAGGGGAACCTTGGTTTAGAACTCTAGGATCGCGGGGCTTATCGCATGTTCGCGACGCTTCCAACTCATCCACAGGACGGCTTGGGCCGGAACGAGCGGTGGTCTAGCATGCAACCCACCCTGCGTTAAGTCGAAGCCATGGATCAGGACAACAGAGGAACGCCCCGCCGGGTCCATCGGCTTGCCGCACAGGCCGCCGTTCTGCCCCGGTCATGGGCTCCTCGGCTGTCGTGGGACCTCTCCGGCGGGCGCGAATGGCTGGCGCGCAATCTTGCCCGAGAGAGCGAGCAGCGCCGCCTCTTCCCCTGGATCGCGGTTTGCTTCGGGCTCGGGATTGTCCTGTTCTTCCAAGCCGAAGGCTCGCCTGCGCTGTGGGCCCCTCTGGGGGCCGCGAGCCTGTGCGCTGCCACAGGCTGGCGCCTGCGCCGCAATTCGGTGGCCGTTGCCGTGCTGATCGGCCTTGCAGCCCTGTTCGCCGGGTTCGCCGCCGGCGTGATCCGCTCTCGCAGCGTCGCAGCGCCCGCCCTGACACGGATCATGATCGTTCCGGTGACGGGATTCATCGGGGCGGTGGAGGATCGCGCAGGGGGAAAGAGACTCCTTCTGCGCGTCGTCACGATGAAGGACGTGGAGGAGGCCGAGCGCCCCCGCCTCGTGCGGGTCTCCCTGCGCAAGGGAGAGGGGCTTGCGGCAGGGCAGTTTATCGGCGGCACGGCCCGCCTGCTTCCGCCGCCGCAGGCCGCCTGGCCCGGCGGCTACGACTTCGCCCGGGATGCCTATTTCAAGGGGATCGGCGCGGTCGGCTCCTTCACCGGCGAAGTCCGCCGCCTCGATCCCCCGACGCCGCCCGATGGGTCCCTGCGCCTGGCGGCTCTGGTGGACGACGCCCGCAATACCCTGACCCAGCGTATCGCCGCCGCCATCGGAGGCTCTGCGGGCGGGGTGGCTGCGGCGCTCGTCACCGGCAAGCGCGGTCTCATCGACGAGCCGACCAACGACGTGCTCCGGGCCGCCGGCATATATCACATCGTCTCCATTTCCGGTCTCCACATGGTGCTGGCGGCCGGCACCTTCTTTTGGCTCGCGCGCACGATCCTCTCTTTCTTCCCGCGCCTCGTCCTGCTCTGGCCGATCAAGAAGATCGCGGCCGTCGCCGCAATGCTGGGCTCGACGACCTACTGCATTTTTTCAGGCTCGGACGTTGCGACGGAGCGTTCGCTTGTCATGACACTTGTCATGTTCGGCGCGATCCTGGCCGACCGGCCGGCCTTGAGCATCCGCAACCTCTCCATCGCGGCGCTGATCGTGCTGGCGCGCGAGCCGGAGGCGCTTGTGGGGCCGAGCTTCCAGATGTCCTTCGGGGCGGTCGCCGCGATGATCGCCTTCGTGCCGCTCATGCAGCGCGACGGTGTTGGAAGTGCTCCCGTCACCCTGGTCGAGCGAGGGCTGGTCTGGTTCGGCCGGGCGGGCCTCGGGCTTCTCACCACGACCCTGATCGCCAGCATCGCCACGGCGCCCTTCGCCGCCTACCATTTCCAGACCCTGAATCCCTATGGCCTGATCGGCAATGCGCTCGCGCTGCCGCTCGTCTCGCTGGTGGTGATGCCTTCCGCCGTGCTCGGTGTATTGGCCTACCCTTCGGCCTCGACCGGCCGGTCTGGCAGCTGATGGGAGCCGCCGTCTCCCAGGTGCTGGAGGTCTCGTCCTGGGTCGGCGGCTTCAGCGGTTCGACCGTCGTCGTGCCGGCGCTGAGCGTTGGCGCCCTCGGCTTGTTGAGTCTGGCGCTCCTGGGCCTGACGATCCCCGCATCGCGCCTGCGCTGGCTTGCCCTCGTGCCGGCGGGGGCAGGGCTTGCCTTCGCAGCCTCGCCCGAGCGCTACGACAGCTATATCGACCGGGACGGAGCCGGAGCGGCCATACGCAATGCCGGCGGGCGACTGACGCTGGTCGGAAAGCCGTCCTCCTTCGTGGCCGAGCAATGGCTTCGCGCCGATGGCGACGACAGGAACCCCGAAGACGCAAGTCTGCGTCAGGGTGCGCGATGCGACAGGGCAGGCTGCGTCGTCGCAGGGAGGGCGGGGCGGCCTGTCGCCTTCGTCCAGGACATGGCCGCCTTCGGGGAGGATTGCCGTCGGGCGCGGGTGATCGTCACGCGCCTGGTTGCTCCGCCGACCTGCGGGGCGGCCCTGGTCCTGGACCGTGAGGCGCTTCTGTCACGCGGTGCAACCACCATCCGCTTCATGCGCGACGGGATCGAGTTGCGCTCGGTACGCAAGGGACGCGAGGTGCTGGCCCTCACGGGCTCCGAACCGGCGGAAGCAGGGCGCCCGCCGGTTCGGGACAGGCCACGTCAGGCGCGGCCTGTCCCCGAGCAGGATCTTCCCGGAGAGGAGATCAGTAGCGACGAACCAAGCTGACGAGCTTGCCCTGGATCTTGACCCGGTCGGGGCCGAGGACGCGGGTCTCGTAGGACTGGTTGGCCGCCTCCAGCGCGATGGAGGAGCCCCGGCGGCGGAAGCGCTTGAGGGTCGCCTCCTCCTCGTCGATCAGGGCCACGATGATATCGCCCGTATTGGCCGTGTCCTGCTTGCGGATCACCACCAGGTCGCCATCGAGAATGCCGGCCTCCACCATCGAGTCGCCCCGCACCTCGAGGGCGAAGTGCTCGCCCTGGGTGAGGAAGTCGCCTGAGAGGGTGACGGAGTGGCTGCGGTTCTGGATCGCGGAGATCGGCGTACCGGCGGCGATCCGGCCCATGACGGGGATCGTTGCGGTGTCGCGATGCCGCTCCTCGGCGACAGGCGCGGGAGCCGTCTTCGCCTTGCCGGCGAGGCCGCCCTCGACCACGCTCGGGGTGAAGCGGCGCTGGCCCGCGGCGCCGCTGGCGCTCTCGGGCAGGCGGATCACTTCCAGGGCGCGGGCGCGATTGGGCAGGCGGCGGATGAAGCCGCGCTCCTCCAGCGCCGTGATGAGGCGGTGGATGCCGGATTTCGACTTGAGATCGAGGGCGTCCTTCATCTCGTCGAAGGACGGCGGAACCCCGGTTTCACGCAGCCGCTCATGAATGAAGCGGAGCAATTCGTGCTGTTTACGCGTCAGCATGGCTGGCCCTTACTGCTCCGCGAGGGAGCGATTCTGAAAACAAAGCAAGAACAAGGTAGCCGTTCTTGCTGTGTTCCGCNCCCGGTTTCACGCAGCCGCTCATGAATGAAGCGGAGCAATTCGTGCTGTTTACGCGTCAGCATGGCTGGCCCTTACTGCTCCGCGAGGGAGCGATTCTGAAAACAAAGCAAGAACAAGGTAGCCGTTCTTGCTGTGTTCCGCAAGCCTAGGCTCAGGACCTATTAATTTGGGCTGAGGTGTGATTCAGAGTCTCCTGTCGAGGAGGCTCTGAATGGGTGATCTGTTTCTGCTGACGAGCGAGAATGGCGCGCTCTCGGCACCGAGGAGGGAATAGGTGAGTGTCTCCTCTGATCCGTTCGGATCGGTGACGGGTAAGAGTCCGGCCACGGTGTCGTTCTTTGCAAGCTCGGAGAGACTGCGTGCAGTGAACTTGACGACCGGCGGACGGTTGGCGATTGCGGACTCTACACTGAGCGTCCGGTTAGTCGTTTCAATCCCATCGTCGACGAAGATCCGAAATGTCGCCGTCTCGATCTCTCCGACAGGTCCGGTCCGGTCCCGTGGATTGAACTGGAGACTGTTCAGCGCATCTGTCACCCGCCCGGCACTGCCTGTCACTGTGAAAATACCTGTTTCAGGATCGTACTGCCCAAATCCAGCCTGTGGCACGAGAACGCCCTTTGCCCTGTTCTCGGCATCCAAAGTGACTCTGACGGTAAGTGTGTGACCTTCCTGATCGTTGACAGCCGTTCCTGCGAAAAGGGAGATCAGGCCATTGTCGAAACCTTTGGGAGTACCGGGGGCGAGTTGTATCGTCGGAGCGGAATTCCCGCTTCCGCCCGTGCCTGACACTCTGACCGATACGACGGCCTCATTCTGGGCCCCGCCGCCATCGACGAGCGTGATGATCACGTCCCGAGCGTCGGTCACTGGATTCACGGCCGTGTTATGTTCGAAGCTGAGGGCGCGGATGAGTTCCGTTACACGCGCCGGGTTGGCATTCGCGTTCAGATTGATCTTCAGGCCCTCTTGCCCCGATCCGTCAGCATCTATCGTGCCGACAGCAGTTCCGTCGACCGAGACGGTGTTCTCGGAAATCGTCACCTGGCCTGTCTCATGGAGACGCAGGCGGTCCTGTGACCGGACGCCGTTCGCAATCTGCACCAGGAGCGATGTGAAGCGGCCGGTATCCTCCGTGACGATGGCATTGCCGCCAAAATCGAGACGCCCCGAACCGCCTGCGGCAACGACCAATTGGTCGCCATTGATGTTGGAAAGCTCCGGGAGGGCATTTGTCCAGGTTCCGTTGTCATCGACGACGTTCTCGATGCCCTGCCGGAAAAGCTGGAGCCGCTGGTCCAATGTGAAAGTACGGCCATGCAGCCTGACTGCTTCGCCGAAGCCTGGGCCGAAGGCAAGGGGCGCCATTGAGACATCGTCGACATGGAGGGTTGCCTCGACATCATGCAGCACGATGCGCTCGATGCCGGTGATTGTCTTCCCTCTCAGGTCATAGGGCTGATCACCGTCGAAGAACTGGAGTTCCTCCTCACCGTCGCCACCGGCGATCGTCATCACGGGCGCGAGAAGATGTGAGTCGGTGATGATGACGTCATCGCCACTCGAGCCGACGATGGCCTCAAAGCCCCTGATGTGGTTAGAGTAGATATCGAGATCGCCAGCCTCGATCATCTGCAATGTGTCGTTGCCCAGGCCTCCGTCGACAACATCGCCGAAGGACAGCCTGTTCGCCCCGACCTGCAGAACCTCATCGGCATCGGTTCCCAGGGCGTATTCCTGCTGGGTCGTGAGTACCTGCTGCGCTAACTTTGTGAAGCTGCGCTGCATGATGCTCGTGTGGGAGGAGTCCGGAAACTGCGTGAGCCATGCCGCAACCCAGCCGCCATCCGGAGTTTCGGCGATACTTGCCTCACTGCTGAAAAGAGCACCATTATAGGCATTCCTGACCGGCAGGTCGGGGCCGACTGTCGTTCCATTGGAATCGTAGTACCGCTGGTATATCGTTTTCGGTATATTTCCTGCCTCCCAGGCGATGACCCACCCGCCATCGCCAAGCACCTCGACCCGGGCTCTGGCCTGCGAACCTGCTGTAGTCTGGTTTACCTTCACCTCGCCAGTATCGTATTGCGCCACACCATGCCGGTCGTACCGCTGCATGTAGATGCCGCGGCCATCTCCATCCTGCTCTTTGGATTCCCACACGACCAGCCAGCCGCCGTCAGGAAGCATCGCAACTTGAGGGCGGGTCTGGTTCTAGTATGTCGTCTGATTCACCAGCAATTCGCCGCCAACGGCCACGCCGTCAGCATTGAAGCGCTGCATATAGATGTTCGCTTGCGGGTCGGAGTGGGTTCCTCCGGCCACGGGATTACTGACCCAGGCAACGACCCAACCGCCGTCATTCGGATCGGCAGGATCGTCCTCCAGCATAGTAACAGTCGCATGCTGTTGGTGCCCTGCTACTGAGGTGTTGACGAGAACTGCATTGCCCAGTGCAGCACCTGAACCGTCAAACCGCTGCTGATAGACTCCATAGCCGTTGCCGCTTCCATTACCAGCGCTCCAGGTTGTCAGCCGTCCGCCTCCTGGAAGTACGGTGACATCGAGGTGTGGCAACCAAGTTGAAATGTCGCTTGGGGCGCAAAGTCAAAGTGTCAGTCAGGCCGGGTGAGACGGAGCCTG
>NZ_JAJATX010000052.1 GCF_020866965.1 Microvirga roseola | reverse complement strand
ATCAGGAGGTAATTAGAACTCTAAACCTGCAACTGTAGTGCTAGGTTGGCTCCCGACGTTCGTATGCGGTCGCGAGTTGCGGGAAGGCAAGTTGATCTCGCTGTTCCCCGAATACTTTACCGGCTCCCTTGAGATTTACATCCTTCACCCTCACCGGCGCTTCGTTCCCAACAAGGTAAAGATGTTCGTTAACTTCTTAGCTCAGCGTTTGAATTCAGGCCAAGTCGAGGACCCCTGGGAGTAAGGATTGCCGCATTCGAGTGCGGCCTATCAAATAGCCTCGGAAAGAATAAGCACTGCCGGCACGGGTCGGGCCGTTCGCGGGAAGCAACTGCCGGTGGTTTCATGTCTCCGCAATCAACGACAGTGGACCTGAAGCAGGTGGGGTTACGAGCCACCTGCTACCCAGATATCTCTGGAGCCGCTCTATTCCTGTAAGCCAGTGATCTCTCGATTAGAAAAAGATGGTTTCTTTTGCTGCCCAACACTCAGCATCTGTGAGCAGAGATCCAAGTCTTCGAAACCTCGGCGATAAATGGCTGCACGATTTGGATGCATACGCATTGTTTAGGCTGTTCGAGCAGCATCATTTCGCTTGGCCAACTGTCCATCTTTCTTGCTTCCAGTGGCGGTCCCAGCCACGTCATAAAGACGTGTGACAGACGAGCCGCAGTTCAGGTGCCGCCATGGCTCCCGCCGCTCGGGCAGGCTTTAGAGCGTCATTCATAATTTTTCTGCCAATATTCCTATTTTCTGCGAATTTTTGAGTCTTGTCAGCAGACGATGTCCTACCGATACTCAGTTCTTGAAAATAAAAACTTCTTTCAGGGAACGCGTGATGAAGCTGTTATCGTTACTCAGTGCCGTGGCACTTCTGAGCTCCGTCGTAATGCCCGCAGTTGCGCAGGAGAAGGTCAAAGTCGGCCTAGTCTTAACGCTCTCTGGCCCCTCCGCCGTGCTCGGACAGCAGGCCCGCGACGGCTTCAATCTCGCCCTGAAGGATCTCGGGGGAAAGTTGGGTGGCCGAGACGTTGAGGTCATTGTTGCCGACGATGAACTCAAGCCCGATGTTGCCGTCACAAAGGTCAAGAGCCTGCTGGAGCGTGACAAGGTCGACTTTGTCGTCGGCCCGATCTTCTCCAATGTTCTGCAGGCAATCCATAAACCTGTTACCGAGTCTGGTGTTATCTTGATCAGCCCCAACGCCGGGACATCGACGTTCGCCGGGAAGGGGTGTGATCCTAGCTTCTTTGTGACTTCCTACCAGAACGATCAGGTTCACGAGGTCCTGGGAAAGGTTGCGCAGGACCGCGGTTACAAGAAGGTTTATCTCCTGGCGCCGAACTACCAGGCCGGCAAGGATGCCCTCGCGGGATTCAAGCGGCACTACAAGGGCGAGGTCGTCGAGGAATCCTACGTCCCCCTCAACACCCTCGACTTCCAGTCCGAGCTTGCGAAGGTCGCCGCTTTGCAGCCTGACGCGATCTTCACCTTCATGCCGGGCGGTATGGGCGTGAACCTGGTCAAGCAGTACAGACAGGCCGGCTTGACTGACCGAATTCCATTTCTCTCAGCCTTCACGGTCGATGAGTCGACACTGCCCGCGCAGCAGGACGCCGCTCTCGGTATGTTCGGCGGCATGACCTGGGCGCCGGACACGGATAATCCCCAGAGTAAGAAGTTCGTGTCTGCCTATGAGACTGCCTACAACTCTGTTCCCGGTTCCTATGCGATGCAGGCCTACGATGCGGCGCTCCTAATCGACAGCGCCCTCAAGGCGACGGGCAGCAAGACCGGCGACAAGGACGCGCTGCGCGCGGCCTTGAAGAAGGCGGACTTCAAGTCCCTGCGCGGCGACTTCAAGTTTGGCCCCAACAACTTCCCAATCCAGGACTTCTATCTGGTGAAGGTGGCCAAGCGTCCAGACGGCAAGTTCCAGACCGAAATCGCCGAGAAGGTGTTCGACGATTACCAGGATGCCTATGCCAAGGAATGCAGGCCCCAGAGTTGATCTTCGCTAGTTCCATTCAGGGATGCACCACAAAGCTATATCAAAGTAAATCGGGAGAGTGACCAATGAGCGAGACAGCAGGCATCACACGGGCCAATGAGGGGCTCGACGGGATCAAGTGGAACATTCTCGGACAGACATACGTGCCTAAGCACCTGACAGAGCATTCGTTCTCCTGGCACGCGACGTTCCCGCCTGATACCTTCGTGCCGCCCCACATCCATCCGACACAGGATGAATACCTCTACATCCTGGAAGGACGACTGGACTTCTGGTTGAATGGCGAGGAGACATCGGCGACCGCAGGCGATCTGGTCCGCCTTCCCATGGGCGTGCCGCACGGGATCTTCAACAAGTCGGGGGCTACTGCGAAATGCCTGTTCTGGGTCTCCCCAACTCGTAAGCTCTATGATCTGTTCTGGGGTATCCACAATATGACCGAGCAGGCACCAGACGCAGTCGTCGCGCTGTCCGCGCAGCACGAGGTCGAATTCTTGCCCCCTCCAGGACAGGCAGCAGCTTGAGCGCCTGCAGCATCCAGCTGCCATCAGCCTCAGTTGAAACCAGGAGGGGATAACGATGAAGGCTATCATCGTCGGTGGTGGAATCGGCGGCCTTACGGCGGCCCTCATGCTTCACTCGAGGGGCATCACGGCGGAACTTTACGAACAGGCCGACAGCATCCGAGAATTGGGAGTCGGGATCAACACGCTCCCCCATGCGATCAAGGAGCTCAAGCAGCTCGGTCTGTTGGAGCGGTTGGATGAGGTGGCCATCCGAACCTACGAGCTAATTTATACCAACCGGTTTGGACAGGAAATTTGGCGAGAACCGAGAGGCATTGATGCGGGCTTCGATATTCCGCAGTTTTCGATCCACCGCGGGCGCCTTCAAGCCGTCATCCACCGGGCGGTTGAGGAGCGGCTTGGGCACGAGGCTGTTAGAACCGGGTGCCGTCTTGGTGCGTTCAGTCAAGACGAAGGAGGGGTTTCCGCGTATTTTTTTGACCGAGCTGGCCGTCACGTCCACACCGCAAGAGGGGACATACTGATCGGAGCAGATGGCATCCATTCGACCGTGCGCAACAAGCTATTTCCTGATGAGGGGGCACCCTCCTGGAATGGCATAATGTTGTGGAGGGGCGCCATGGAATGGCCAGCATTCCTGACAGGCCGCTCCATGATTGTTGCTGGCGGGATGCGCGCGAAGGTCGTGGTTTACCCCATTGCCGAAGGCTGGCGGCCGGGAGTGAAGCTCACCAACTGGGCTGTCGCTGTCCGGCTGGCTGACGGATCCGCACCGCCGCCCCGGCGGGAGGACTGGTCGCGGCCCGGCAGACGCGAGGAACTGATGCCTCATGTGGATCGCTTCTCCATTCCGCACCTCAATGTGAGGCAGCTGATCGAGGAGACGCCCGAGTTTTGGGAGTATCCGATGTGCGACCGTGATCCGCTGCCCCGGTGGACCCATGGGCGCATCACTCTCCTCGGTGACGCGGCGCACCCGATGTACCCGGTAGGCTCTAATGGTGCGAGTCAGGCAATTCTTGATGCCCGTTCCCTTGCGGACAAGCTCGTGACGGCAGAGCATCCGGTTCAAGCACTTGTGTCTTATGAACTGGACCGTCTTCCTAAAACCGCCGAGATCGTCCGCTCCAACCGGACCGGTGGGCCCGAGGGTGTTATCGATGCCGTCGAGGAGCTCGCGCCGAACGGCTTTAGCGATATAGACCAGGTTCTTTCCCACGAAGAGCGCGCTGCAATCGTCAAGGGTTACGCCAAAAAAGCAGGATTTTCGCCTGACAAGCTCAGTCAGGCAGCCTGATGTACAAAGCGAGTATCATCATGTAGCGGGCATGCTGGCTCAAGTAGGACAGGTGCGTCGAAGACGAACCTTTTCTGCAATAGAAATTCGCATTGCCGTTCGATAATACTGCTATAATTAGTCTCTGCCGAGGAGGCGTCGAGCCTGGAAGGAAGACAGGCGAGTGTTAGTGCCCGTTTGAGAATTGCTACGGGTGAGCGATGCGGCGGAGCATCTGATTGCAATTATCCTTCTGCTTATCAAGCGACCTCTTCCAAAATTGCGGACCCGGTGAGATCCAGACGGATCCTGCCACGGCCAACTCGGAGTAACTGGACAGGGGTAGCCTTCTCCTCAAGCCGGCGACGGAGCAGAAGCAGTCGCGTTTCGAGGTTGTCCTTGATGTCCGGCAAGCGCAGCTCCTCCGAGAGCCGGATCTCGCGGTTGGTAAATTCTGTGCGCCCTTCCCACTGATGGATGCGGAGTAGGTGCATCAGGAGCCGCCCGGGCACCCCTTTGATCAGGTACTCATTGTCGATGAAGATGCTATCATCGTAGGCATAGTGCACGACGCGGAACTGCCGCCCCGTCGTCATGGGCTTGTCTGCAGTGGTCGGTGCACTGGATTGTCCTTCGCCAGCTTCGGCCTCGGCGAGTGCAAGAGCCGCCGCCACTTGCATTGCGACGACCGCGAACGCCGCTTCGTCCTCTTTCGTGAAGGCGAGCCGCTCAGAACTCTCCAGAAACAGAACGCCGCGCAAGGTGCCGTGTGCGACCATCGGTAAGGCGACTTGACTCATGGCGTCCAGCATTCCTGGCAGAGCGATACTGCGTGTGCGGCTCTCCTCGTCCGACGAGGCCTGAACCGCAGAGCTGAAGCGCCGCACCCGGCTCATGTCACTGACCCGCACAGGCCGCCGGTCCAAGGCCGCTGTCCCAATGATGCCTTCACCGACCAGCACCTCCGAGCCGATACCGCTCCTGTCATAGCCGTAGCTGCCTACGGTGACGAGACGGTCGCCGGTCGTGTCCCTCAGCAGCAGCATGGCATTGCTGGATCTGAATGTATCGCAGAGCCCATCCAGAACAGCATCGACGATGGAGCCGACATCGGTCGCCTCGGCAACCCTGCGGGCGACCACGGCTGCGGCCATGAGCTGATGCCCTGCTTCCCGAGAGACAACCTCCTGAGTTGGACTCGGCGAGGGGACAACATGCACCGCCCTCACCCGGTAGATGTCGACACCACGCAGTCGCATGACCTCGCCCATGCCTACCTGCGTGCTGGTCGCCCGGAGCTGGATGGCCATCTCCTCAAACAGTTCGCCGCTGTCCAGGGTCTGCTCGAACGTCACGTCGAGCCGGTACTGCCTCCCATCGCGCGGGTCGACGATCAGCACGGCAGCATTCCGGTTTGCCCGCACGTTCGCGGCCGTCTTGGAGAAGAACTGATTGGACAGCGCGACGCGCTCGTCATCGACCAGCCCGACATGAGACAGATAGGAGATGTTCGGTGTGCCATCGGGCGCCGCGGTGGCGATGATGGACGGAATCACGCCCTCAAAGCAGGCGGCGAGGTCGCGGAGCCGGATCGTCATGGTTGCCGCTCGATGAGCTGGCCGGCCTTGGCGCCGGGCGTCTGCACGAAGATCTCCTGTGCCGAAAGGCGCAGGGTGACCAGATCCCGGCCAACGAGCCAGGGTGCCACAACCCCTCTCTCCAGACCGAGTTCACTAAGAGTGGACGCCATGCTTTCCATATAGCGCCCTGCCAGAGCGACGTGTTCGACCGCAGTCGGAACGACCACGGCGCACCCCTTCACCTGGTAAGACACATAGTCCGACGGGCGGGCAAAGGTGACGGCAAGCTGGCCATTTGCGCGAATGTTGCTCACCGTCTTTGTCCATTGCCACTCCGAGACAATCAAGTCGACACAGCATTCCTCTCTGTGGACGACGGCTCCAACCGCCCGGGCAATCTCCGGCGCCAGCGAGCCGTCGCGGGTGCCCAGAATGATCATCACCGGGCTTGCCATGAAGGCTGCGAGGTCTTGATTGATGAGCACGCTGCGAGGTCTCCTGCCGGTGGAGCATAAAGGCTTAGCAACCTTTTAGGAAACCGGCACAGGGTGCTTAGGAAGCATTTAGGAAACGCGGACCGCAGATCGGCCTATTCCAGGGCTTCCATAGAAGGAGCCTACGATGACCAATACCGCCTCCCGAGAAATGCCCTCCAATGCTGTTGCCATCATCGGCGCTGGGCCAGCCGGTCTGGTGACCGCCCGCTGGCTGGTGAGCCATGGCTTCGAACCCGTCCTGTTCGAGGCAGCGGACCGCCCCGGCGGGCAGTGGAACGCGGCCTCACCCCTGAGCGGCACCTGGCGCGGCATGCGCACCAACACCAGCCGTGTCATGACCCGCTTTTCGGATCTAGACCATCCGGAGGGAGCACCTGTCTACCCCAGTCGGGAGGACATGCACGCCTATCTGGAGTGCTATGCCGATCACTTCGGGCTGATGCGGCGGATCCGCTGCCGAACCTGGGTCGAGCGGCTCGAACAAGCAGACGGTGGCGGATGGCTCCTGCGCTCGCGACGGGACGGCGAGGTCCGGACCGAGCGCTTCGCCCGTGTGGTGGTCGCGTCGGGCCGCTATGTGGCCCCAGAGGTTCCTGCGGTGCCAGGACTCAACGGCTTCACCGGTGCGCTTGGGACAGCCCACACCAGCCAGTACGATGGGGGGCAGGCTTACCGCAGTAAGGACGTGCTTGTGGCTGGCTGCTCGATCAGCGCACTTGAAATCGCCTCCGACATTGCCCTGTCCGGCGCCTGCAGCGTGACGGTCTGCTACCGTCGGCAGCGCTACGTCCTTCCCAAGCTGCTGGCCGGGGTGCCGACCGATCATGTGATGTTCACGCGAGCGGCGGCGCTCGCAGGCGAGATCCTGCCGCCGGACGATCTTGCGGCTGGACTGAAAGCGACGATCCTGCGTGCAGCCGGGTCGCCCGATCAGGTCGGCGCGATGACGCCGGAGGAGAACATCTTCGCCGCCGGAATTACGCAGTCGCAGCATTTCCTCCCCCTCGTGGCGGAGGGGCGTATTACCGTCCGTCCCTGGATCGAGGCCATCGATGGCCGCACCATTGGCTTTGCCGATGGAAGCAAGGGTGAGTTCGACGCGATCCTGTTCGGAACCGGCTATCGGCTGTCGCTGCCCTTTCTAGCGCCGGAGGTGGCCGCCACGCTTGGGCTCGACCACACGCATCTCGACCTGTGCGATCATACCTTCCATCCGGAACTCGAGGGGCTCGCCTTCGTAGGCCTCTACGATCAGGTCGGACCGCTTTTCCCGGTTCTCGAGCTCCAGGCACGTTGGACCGCCTACACGTGGGCAGGTGTTATACCGGCACCAAGCCGCGAGGCGATGGCCGCCGGCCTGACCCGGTGCCGTGCAATGCGTGGAGGCCCCCAGAGCATCCCAATGCAGGTGCTGGCGCTGCTCTTTGCCCGCAATGCTGGTGTAGAGCCTGACCTCGGTCGTTGGCCGGATCTGGAGCGTGCGCTGCTATTTGGCCCGCTTTCGCCAGTCTCGTTTCGTTTACAGGGACCAGACAGCCTTGTTGAGGCACCTGAGTTGACGGCTGGTGCAGCAGTCTCCTTTGGGGCTATCCGCTCCGCGGATATGACTGCTGAGGAGCGCGGCTTGAGAGATCTGATCATGCGAACAGTCGCATCCCGCGCGGCCTGATGACAGAGCTGAATGGGGCGATGGGCTGAACACCCGGCTACTTCATCGCCCCGCCTTGCGTAAATGAAACCTGATCCAAGTTCGACCATTGCTAGGCAAGTATACACGGCTACATATCCCATTATCACTCTGATATAATAGCCGTATGCAAATCTGGAGGACAGATATTTTAAAACGTTACCGTTGGCAAAGGTCGAGCCAGCTACGATATCGAATAGCGACACACCGATCAGTGAGACAAAAGAGTCAATTATTATCTGTTGTACTTTGCTTTTCCAAGCGCCATGGAGGCTAATCAACGAAAACATGATGCTGACCTACTGGTGTTTGTTGTTTGGCCGAGGATGTCCCTGGCGGTTGCGTCAGATCCCTGCTTCCGATGTTTCACGTCCATCCAACAGTGCGTCTATATGCAAGCAAGCTGCATCATAGGAACATTTGCTTCAAGATCGAAGCGGCTTTCTCAACAACCATCCCTAATGATGGACCCAAAGATTGGGG
Organism: Microvirga roseola; assembly: GCF_020866965.1. Classification (GTDB taxonomy): domain Bacteria; phylum Pseudomonadota; class Alphaproteobacteria; order Rhizobiales; family Beijerinckiaceae; genus Microvirga; species Microvirga roseola. The sequence goes on along the minus strand of NZ_JAJATX010000052.1, from coordinate 20,142 downwards.
GCATGGTCGACGAGTTTATCCCTTGCGTGGCAATGATCGAGAATGCCAGCATACGATATGAGTACGTAACTAGTGATCTAGCAGGCCGTTGAGAAAGTCTGTGGCGATGCTGGCTCGGCTGTGCTTCATTCGAACAGGGACAAACATTCGAGCAGCTATAAGTCTGACCCCATCCCGCAATAAACTGGCTCAGATTCCGGGGAAGTCTGACTCAAGCCTGAAGTTCTGCTTACGGTCTGACCCCAGACCTTAAGTTAAGGTCCGCCGAGTGCCATTTGCTAATCCTCCTCAAGGAGATCTACAGTATTCTTATCTCCAATGCTGGGAGGGGCTTTCTGCACTGCACCTCAATATGTGCCGATCGCCCGGAATGCGAGACGGAGGGCAATGGAGTAGCTGGTACCAGCTCTGCTGCTTTGTGTTTGTGTCAATAAGGGAGCCTATCGAAGCGGCTCCTATACTGAAGAGTTTTCAGCGCGCGACACGAACGTGCGTAGGATCACCGCTGCAGCATGAGAGAAGACGTATCAACAGGCATGCGTTCGTCCTGGAAGAAGGAAGACGAGCATGGCCAAGGTTGTTGTCACGGCCGAATGGTTCGGTGCCGGTCAGGGCCGCCGCTGGGCGGCGGCTGGAGCGATGCTGATCCTGTCCCTCAGCCTGCTCAAGGGTGTAGCGGCCGCTTCACGGACAGTGACTACCCCCCTGCCGACGCTCCAGGAGACCGGCCTCTACGACGACTTCGGCAGCCTGCAGATTGACCCCAGTCATCTCGCCTTCGCGCCACAATATCCGCTCTGGAGCGATGGGGCTGTCAAGCGCCGGTGGATCTCGCTGCCGCCAGGCACCACCATCGATGCCGCCGATCCGGATGCCTGGGTCTTCCCGGTCGGCACACGGTTCTGGAAAGAGTTTTCGTTCAGCGGCCGACGCGTGGAAACACGCTATCTCGAGCGCCGGTCCGACGGGCAATGGCTCTATGCTGCCTATGCCTGGAGTGCGGATGGGCGCGAGGCGCACCTCGTCGGGCCGCGCGGCAAGCGCGGGGCGTATCAGCTGGCGAACGGGCGCTCACACACCATTCCCGGAATCGGCGACTGCAAGGCATGCCACCTGGGCGACCGTGTCGAGGTGCTAGGCTTCAGCGCCCTCCAGCTCTCGCCGGACCGGGATCCCGGCGCATTGCATGCCGAGCCTCGGCCCGAGCCTGGCATCGACCTTCGCTACCTCGTCGACAAAGGTCTCCTTGTGGGGTTGCCCCAGGCAATGCTCGAGACGCCGCTCCGCATTGTGGCCAAGTCACCAACGGAGCGGACCGCGCTCGGCTACATGCACGGCAATTGTGGCCACTGCCATAACGAGCAGGGTTCTTTGCAGAACATCGGGCTGTTCCTGCGCCAAAACGCCGGAGCCATAGGCCAGTCTGCGCTTGCAACTACGATTGGCTACCCGGTGAGGAAACCGGCTCCCGGCCAGTCACCCGATGCGGTGCTGCGTATCGATCCGCGCCACCCGAAGCGCAGCGGGCTCATGCAGCGGGTATCCTCCCGCTATCCCGCCCTGCAGATGCCGCCGCTCGGAACCGAGCTGGTCGACATTGAAGCTGTGTCGCTGCTGTATCGATGGATCTCCGAACATGGTGAACCCCGCGAGGAAGTCCACCTGAAACAGAAGGGAAGATAGCCATGCGCCATGCCCTACCGCTCCTGTTGAAGATCGCCCTGCTGGTTTCCGGCACGGCCTCCGCCCAAGACAATGCCGACAGCGCGCTGGTGAAGCGGGGAGAGTATCTTGTGACGGTCGGCGGCTGCCACGACTGCCATACGCCCTGGACCATGGGCTCTAGCGGTCCCGAGCCGGACATGACGCGGGCGCTCTCGGGCCATCCGCAGGATATCGCCATCAAGGTGGCCCCAACTGTCCCCGCACCCTGGGGAGGCGCCGTCTCGCAGACGAATACGGCTTGGTCCGGTCCCTGGGGCGTGAGCTTTACCGCTAACCTCACTCCAGACCCGGAGACCGGCGTGCTGCGGGATTTCACGGAACAGCAGTTCATCCAGACCATGCGCACCGGCCGGCACCAGGGTCAGGGCCGGCAGATTCTCCCGCCGATGCCATGGCCGAACTACGGCCGGATGACTGATGAAGACCTGAAGGCGGTCTTTGTCTACCTCCGCCAAGTCCCCCCGGTGAAGAACAAGGTGCCGGACCCGATCCCACCGACCCAGTAGATCAAGCAAAGCTGGCTGCGGGATGGCCTACCGAAGCTGGGCTCGAGAAAACTTGGGTGGCCTCTTCGCCTCCTCTGCGCCTGCTGCGCACAAATCGAGGATACGGGCCAGGTCGCCGTGCAGGATTGCCTCAGCACCTTCAGCGGCCTCGCCGCTAGCTTCCTTCGTGAGCTGGTTCACCTGCTACTGGATGCTCGGGTGAACTCCGCCACAAGTTCCGGCGTGAGCAGGTTCTGCTTCAGGGCAGTGAGAAAGCGGGTCTCGATCTCCTGACAGCTGATCATGCAGTCATTCTGACAGATGCCCTTGGAGCGGCGCCCGGCGCAGCCGTAGCGGTCTTCAGCCATGATCGTGTACCCCGGCCAGCAGCCGCAGATCCGAAGCCTCGACAAGAAGCGGCGGCGGGCCCGGCTGAGCGCGTTGCCGCTCTCGTCGCGCCCATGTCGAAGGCGGTCGTCTTTTGGCGCCGCTTCACACCTGCCAGAGCGTACCGTCTATGATGCACAGATGCGGCACCGCAGTGCGCAGTGGGTCTAGCGGGTCCAATCGGGAATATCGGCGCTCGTCGCAGCGCGCATGTATTGAGGTGGAACATGGATCCTCTCTCCGAGCACCTCGGCAGCATGCCAAGTCCAGCGCGGATCATTCAGGAAACCTCGTCCGATGGAAACCATATCAGCCTGCCCACCTCGGACGATCGCTTCCGCGTGCTGCGGCGCACGAATGAGGCCCACAGCCATAGTCGGGATGCCAACCTCGTTCTTGATCCGCGTTGCGAAAGGCACCTGGTACCCTGGTCCATTGGGAATCTTTGCGAAGCCGTTACCGCCGGAGGAAACGTCCACATAATCGCAACCTCGGTTTGCGAGCTCGAATGCGTAACGCACCGCCTCGTCGGTGGTTATGCCGCCGTCGAGCCAGTCGGTCCCGTTGAAGCGGACACCGAGGGGACGCTCTTTCGGCCATTCCGCCCGCACTGCTTCGAATACCTCAAGCGGGAACCGCATCCGGTTCTGGAGGCTGCCGCCATACTGATCGGTGCGAAGATTGGCCAGAGGAGACAGAAAGCTGCTTAGAAGATAGCCGTGTGCACTGTGGATCTCCAGCAGGTCGATACCCAGGCGGACACAGCGATGCGTTGCCTGTACGAAGGCGGCGATAACCTCGTCCATTACTTGCCGATCCATCGCCTCCGGGTGCGGCCAGTCGTCCGAGAAGGCTGCCGCGGAGGGAGCTACGGTTTGCCAGCCGCCCTTGTCCTGCGGGATCATCCCCCTGCCGTCCGAGGGCCGCATCATTGAGGCCTTGCGCCCGGCGTGTCCAAGCTGCAGCCCGACCGGCATATCACTGTAGGAGCGCACCACTTTGAGAACACGAGACAATGCCTCCTCGTTCTCGTCGCTGTAGAGGCCAAGACAGTTGGGAGTGATTCTTCCGCGCGGCTCAACTCCGGTCGCCTCGATAATCAGCAGACCGGCCCCGGACAAGGAAAGATGGCCGAGATGGACGATATGCCAATCGGAGGCATTTCCATCATTGGCGCTGTACTGGCACATTGGCGCGATGATGATGCGGTTGGAAAGCGTCAGGTTGCGAAGTTGGACTGGTTGGAAAAGCTGACTCGGCATTTGTTCCTCGCATTTCTATCGCTCCCGGTCAGGAACGGCGGCACACCGGCCTAGGATGAGTGCCTCCCGGAAGAGGCGCTCATCCGTCTGCATTCCGGAGAACTAGAGGCTCAGGCCCGCAGAGCGACCGGCTCCGAAGTCGTGACTTCCGCAAGCGCAGCCTCAAAAATATCTAAGCCTTCCTCGATCTGCTCAAATGGAATGGTCAGCGGAGCAAGAATGCGGACAATATTGGCATCAATACCGCAGGAGAGCAGGATCAATCCTTTTTCCTGCGCCTTTGACACAATCGCCGACGTCAAGGCGCTGTCCGGCTGGCGGGAGTCGCGACCCTTGACGAATTCAATGGCCACCATTGCGCCAAGATTGCGAACCTCGCCGATACAATTAAGGCTGTTGCGACGAGCCACATCCTCAAGTCGCTCGCGCATCAGATTGCCGATCTGCATCGCACGCTCAGTCAGGTTCTCGCTTTCGACGACATCGAGAACGGCATTGGCGGCAGCAACACCGATGGGGCTGCCGCCATAGGTGCCCCCTAGTCCTCCCGGATCGGCGGCATCCATAATTTCTGCCCGCCCCGTCACGGCTGCAAGCGGGAATCCGCCGGCGAGTCCTTTCGCCATCGTGACGAGGTCGGCAGCGACCTCAGCGTGTTCGATCGCGAACATGCGCCCCGTACGGGCGATACCGGTCTGGATCTCATCAGCAATGAGCAGAATCCCGTGCTGATCACACAACGCTCGCAACTCCCTCAGAAACTCGAAGGGCGCGATATAGAAGCCGCCCTCGCCCTGAACTGGCTCGACAATGATCGCCGCCACTCGTGCAGGGTCAACATCGTTCAGGAAGAGCTGCCGCAGCCCCTCCATGGCCCCTGTGCCGTCGATCCCGTGAAAGGTCTTTGGGAACGGAGCATGGTAGACTTCTGCCGGAAAAGGCCCGAACCCCTTCTTGTAAGGAACCACCTTCCCCGTCAGCGCCATTCCCATCATGGTTCTTCCATGGAAAGCGCCGCCGAATGCGATAACGGCGGAACGCCCCGTCGCCTTGCGGGCGATCTTGATGGCGTTCTCGACAGCCTCTGCCCCTGTCGTGACTAGCAACGTCTTCTTGGCGAAATCGCCAGGCGTGATCGCGTTCAGGCGCTCGGCGAGACGGATGTAACTCTCATAGGGCGCAACGTGAAAGCAGGTGTGGGTGAAGGCGTCCACCTGCTCAGCGACAGCCTGTACCACGGCAGGATGCCGATGGCCGGTGTTCAGGACTGCAATTCCAGCCGCGAAGTCGATGTAGCGCTTTCCGTCAACATCCCACAATTCGGCATTCTCGGCTCGCACCGCATAGAGCACCTTGGTCGCGATTCCCTGAGGAACGGCGGCCTTCTGGCGGCTTTGGAGGGCGGATGTTGCGCTCATCGAGAGACTCCAGCTATTCACTAGGTGACAAAATTTCGGCGTGGACTAGCGTTGCTCAAAATTTTGAGCAATTCAAGGGATGATCTTGAGAAACTCGGACGATCAGATGGACTTTGATGTAGGAGCACGCCTGAAGGAGATCAGGGTCGCGGCCGGTCTCTCACAGCGGGAACTGGCGGCCCGGGCCGGCGTCACCCACGGTTTGATCTCAATGATCGAGCATAACAAGAACAGCCCGTCCGTCGCCTCGCTGCGCAAAATCCTGGGAGGCGTATCCATGACCATGGCCGACTTCTTCCAGGAAGAGGCCAAAGAACGTCACAAGGTCTTCTTCAATCCCGACGAACTGATCGACCTCACATCGAAGCTCGGCAGCATCAACAAGAAAAAGAACAAACGAATGACATTGCGGCAGGTCGGAGATGCCCGTGAGCACGGCCTGCAGATCCTGCACGAGCGCTATGAACCGGGCGCAGATACTGGCCCGACAATGCTTGAGCACAACTCCCATGAAGGGGGGATAGTGCTGTCCGGAGAACTCGAGATCACCGTCGGTGATCAGGTTCAGGTTCTCAAGGCCGGGGATTCCTACCTCTTCGACAGCCGCATCCCGCACCGTTTTAGAAACATTGGTACATGTATTTGCGAGGTGGTTAGCGCGTGCACTCCCCCCTATCTATAACGGCCGATCCCCTATCTATAACGGCCGATGTCTTTTCCGTTGGACGTGGATAGAATTTCGAGCAAAGATAGGAAAGTCGAAACCACGGACATCGAGAGGACGCTGCGGAACGATGGACGAACATCTCTCCTTTTACATCGACGGACAATGGGTTCAACCGGAGGGGCGCCGAACCCTAGACGTGATCAATCCAGCGACAGAGGAAAGCTTCGCCCGCATTACCCTGGGCACCGAGGCCGACGTGGACAATGCAGTCTCTGCCGCCAACCGGGCCTTCTCCGGCTATTCCCGCACTAGCCGTAAGGAGCGCATCGAACTCCTCGAGTCTATCGTCAGCGTCTACAAGAAACGCTACGACGACGTCGCTCAGGCGATCTCCCAAGAAATGGGAGCTCCCATGACTCTAGCCAAGCAGGCGCAGGCCGGAGCCGGACTGGGACACATCCAGCAGGGCATCGCAGTTCTCAAGACCATCGAGTTCGAGGAGTTCATCAACAACACGCTCGTGGTGCGCGAGCCCGTCGGCGTTTGCGGCCTGATTACGCCGTGGAACTGGCCGCTCAACCAGATCACCTGCAAGGTCGTTCCGGCCCTCGCGACGGGCTGCACCATGGTGCTGAAGCCTAGCGAGGTTGCGCCGGTTTCGGCCATCGTGTTCACGGAGATCCTGCATGAAGCCGGAGTGCCCGCAGGTGTCTACAATCTGGTCAATGGGGATGGCCCGACCGTAGGCCATGCCATCTCCAGCCATCCGTCGATCGACATGGTATCATTCACCGGCTCTACCCGGGCTGGAATCCAGGTCGCCAAGGCGGCGGCCGAAACCGTCAAGCGCGTGCACCAGGAACTGGGGGGAAAGTCGCCTAACATCATTCTCGTGGATGCGGATTTCGAGGCGGCGATCACCCATGGGGCTCGCGGCTGTTTCCTCAACAGCGGCCAGTCCTGCAACGCTCCGACCCGGCTTCTGGTGCCGGAGGCCCGACAGGCAGAGGCTGCTGCGCTCGCGAAGCTCGTGGCCGAGGAGACGATCGCCGGCGATCCCCGCTCGCCGGACACGATGATTGGGCCGGTCGTCAGCGAGGTCCAGTTCAAGAAGATCCAGGACCTGATCCAAGCCGGCATAAGGGAAGGTGCGACCCTCGTCACGGGCGGCCCAGGGCGTCCAGAAGGACTGAACCGCGGCTACTACGTCCGGCCGACTGTCTTCGCTGATGTCACGAACGACATGACCATCGCCCGCGAGGAGATCTTCGGACCGGTGCTCTCCATCCTGCCCTATAAGAGCGAGGATGAGGCCATCTCGATAGCGAACGATACCATCTACGGCCTATCGAGCTACGTGACCTCGGGCGACCCGGAGCGTGCGCGTCATGTCGCCCGCCGGATCCGGGCCGGCATGGTGCATATCAATGGCGCTAGCGGTGACCTTGCCGCGCCGTTCGGCGGCTACAAGCAATCGGGCAACGGACGGGAATGGGGGCGCTACGGCTTCGAGGACTTCCTCGAGGTTAAGTCGATATTCGGCTACAAGGCGGCAGAGAAGGCAGCCTGATTGCGGCCGCCCTGAAGAAGCGGTCAGCCTTGTGTGGCTGGCCGTATCTACTGAGGGTGATGCGCCTCGTGCCCGGACAGGCGGCTTACGTTGCAATCCTGTCTCACGACATCTTCACCGTCGAACCGGAAGTCGTCGAGACGCAGGTTCGCTGCGAGATGACCATTCTCGATGGCGAGATCGCCTTCGATCGTCTGGGGCAATTCGCAAGTGCTGCCGAGTGAAGGCTCAATTTTGAGACACAGCCGGCATGGACAACTTTGAGGCAAGTGAGAGTAAGATGAACGGTGCCGACCGCCTATGTGACGTGCTTCTGACCAATGATGTCGAAGTGTGCTTCGCCAACCCTGGCACGTCTGAGATGCACTTTGTGGCGGCGCTCGACCGCAAGCCCCAGATGCGCTGCGTGCTTGGACTGTTCGAAGGTGTCGTCACGGCCGCCGCCGATGGCTATGCCCGTATGGCCGAGAAACCGGCGGCGACCCTGCTCCATCTCGGGCCGGGTCTCGCCAATGGCCTCGCCAATCTCCACAACGCAAAGCGGGCCCGCACGCCGATGATCAACATCGTAGGCGATCATGCAAGCTATCACTTACAGCATGATGCGCCACTAACTAGCGATATCGAGAGCCTGGCCCGTCCCATGTCGCACTGGGTCGGGCGTGTTGAAGGCCCGGAAGATGTGGGACGAGCCACGGCCGAGGCCTACAAGGCGGCGATGTCATTGCCCGGGATTGCGACACTCATTCTTCCCGCTGACGCAGCCTGGGGCGAAGTTGCGTCCTCGGCCGTCGAGCAAACCAAAGTTCCTACTCCAACAACAGCTCCCGAGGAGGCGCTCGGTGCCGCCGTGGCAGCGATCAGGTCGGGCGGCCGCACGGCATTGCTGCTGACAGGCCGCGCACTCCGTGCCGATGCCCTCGAGATTGCAGGACGAATCGCGGACGCAACCGGTGTGCGTCTGCTCGCCCAGATGTCCAACGGACGCATTGAGCGCGGTATAGGTCGGGTTCCCGTCACCAAGGTCCCATACCCGGTCGACGAGGCCGTTGCAGCGCTACGGGACATCGACAACCTGATCCTGATCGGCGCGAAAGTCCCCGTGGCCTTCTTCGCCTATCCCGGAAAACCCGGACGCCTTATCCGAGATGATTGCGAAGTCATCGAGTTTGCGCGACCTGGGGACGATCTGAGAAACGAACTCGCCCGGCTTGCGGAAGAACTCGGCGTCAGACCCGATGCTCCTGCGCCCGTGGTCCAATACGGCACTGGGCTCGACTATCCCCGCTCCGGACAACTCACGGCGGATGCGATCACGCTCGCTGTTGCTGCCCTAATGCCGGAGAAAGCCATCATCTGTGACGAGGCGGTCACGTCCGGCCGCCGATTCTTCAATCTCTCCCAGCGCTCGGCTCCTCACGACTACATCCAACTTACGGGCGGAGCCATTGGCATCGGTATCCCGCTTGCCATCGGGGCCGCCGTCGCGTGTCCCGACCGCAAGGTGATCGGACTTCAGGCGGATGGAAGCGGCATGTACACCGTGCAGGGATTGTGGACCCAAGCCCGCGAGAATCTCGATATTGTGACGATCATCTTCGCCAACAGATCCTATGCGATCCTGCAAGGCGAGATGCGCAATGTCGGCGTGAACAACTTTGGCCACAATGCACGGCGCATGCTTAACATCGACGATCCAGCGCTCGACTGGGTATCTATGGCCAACGGCATGGGGGTTGAGGCCGGACGCGCTGAGACCATTGAGGATTTCCTGAACCTCTTCAGAGGCGCCCTCGCCCGCCGAGGCCCGTTCCTCATCGAGGCCGTCATATAGGACGCTACCAATTCGAATGGGGCGCTTCAATCCCTAAGACCTCGAGCGCTCCTTTCAATATCGGCCCGCCGAAAGCTCCCTGAGTGGCTATGATACTTAGCACCGCACGCTGCCGTGCGAAGGTGTCTGGGCGAGCGCCGTTTCCAAACCCCGCCAGCTGTTGTTCTTTCACGGCCGCTAACATAATGCGCGCGAACTCATTTCTTTCCTTGCAGACGAACAAAGGAGTTTTTCCATGGGTGACCTGGAGCGGCGCATAAAGCGCCTTGAGGATATTGAGGATATCAGAAAACTGAAGGCGTTCTATTCAAAGTACGCGGATGACAAGTATACAAACTCCCACGAAAGGAAGTCAGAAGCAGAGCTCGAGGAATTGGCACGGCGGCAGGCCTCCCTGTTCACAGAGGACGCGGTCTGGGATGGCGGAGACCATTTCGGCGTTCATCACGGGCGAGAGGAAATCTACCGCTACGTCCGCAAGGGAGCCTGGACGTTTGCCATGCACTACTTCGTTAATCCGATTATCGAGGTTGACGGGGACAGTGCAAGGGCGACCTGGATGCTTTGGCAGACGTCGACGCTCACCGAGGGCAACGTTCCGGTCTTCATGGCAGCCATGGAGGACGATGAGTATGTACGGACGCCGGACGGTTGGCGAATGAGCCGGATGAAGTTTACGCTCAAGTACATGACGAGGTTCGACGTTCCGTGGTCGGAAGTCCGCAACATGCCCTTCTCGCTGCAGCAACCCGCGGATCTGCGCTAACCGCAGAGCTGATGGTGCATGTCGTACCGTTGCAAGCTACGGCGCGGAAGGCTTTGCGGGGACTGGCCGTCGTGCTCTAGAGAAGCGCCCAAAAAGGATGCCCCGAATAAGCGAGCCAATCTTCTACGTCATCGAAGTCGACATGCCCGACCGGGACTTCAAGGAGTTCATGGACTGGTATTCAGGTGTCCATGCTGCTCACCTTTATGAGGCTGGCTCTACCACCTGCGCCTCCTACAAGGCGGTGGCCTGAGCGCTTCCGATCATAGATGTCTATCAAGGACCAAGCGGGGATCCTTTTGAGAGCGAGAGTTTTAATCGCTATCGCGGGATTGCTGCCATAGCCCCCGACCATCCGGAGTTTTTGAATACGGCCCAGAACATGCGGACGGTTTACACACATCGTGCTTGGTCGAACGAGCTACGGCCTTGGCTGCTCGACCACTCAACACCAGTTGGCTAACAATGTGGCGATTCACCGGAGATGACGAGAGTAGAGCAAACGTCGCCGATTGACTCGGCCGCGAGGGTGAGGCCCGGCTGCTCGATCTCAGAGTATCTCAGATCAGACCTGGCCAGCGCCCGCCGAAATTCTTGTCACGCTCCAGCCGCCATCCACCTTCAGAACTTGTCCCGTAACGAAGGAGGCGTCAGCCGAACAAAGGAAGGCCGCTGCTCCCGCGATGTCGTCCGGTTTGCCCGGACGTCCCAACGGTGTCCCGCCCAGCATGAGGTCGCGATAGACGGGATCTTCCAGGCGCGCGCGGGTCATTTGCGTCTCGATCAATCCGGGCGCAATCGCGTTCACGCGGATTCCGTGCGGCCCGTAATCTGCCGCCATCTGGCGAGTCAGGCCGATGAGCGCTGCCTTCGAGGCCGCATAGGCGGCGATGCCATTGTAGCCGACAACGCCGTAAATCGAGCTGATATGCAGGATGACCCCCGACCTTTGCGGCTGCATATGACGCAGAGCGGCGCGGGACAGCCGGAAGGCTGCACCGAGGTTTACATCTAAAATCCGCGCCCAGCTCTCGTCATCCGTCTCGGCAACACTGCGCGCGCCGCCAATGCCTGCATTGTTAACGAGGATGTCTAATCGGCCGAACCGTTCGACCGCCTCACGGACGGCATGATCGGCGGCCTCAGACCTAGCAAGGTCACAACTCAGATAGAGAGCCTGTTTCTCATCAAGACATGCCGCCAGCTCGGGTTCAGGTTCCTCCTGCTTATCCACCGCGAGCACACGGCCCCTGTCTCTCAGGAAACGCCTTGCGACCGCCGCTCCAATTCCACGTGCGGCACCGGTGACGATAGCAACCTGCCCTGTCATGCCAGCCTCCCGCCGTCGACCGGCAAGGTGACGCCCGTGATGTAGCCAGCTGCGGAAGAAGCCAGAAACGCCACGGTCATTGCCACCTCCTCTGCCGTGCCGAGGCGTCCGAGCGGATGCATTGACGCCATCGTCTGGCGCTGCGCGTCGCGATCCTGCTCTGTAAACGTGCTCTCTAGCATATCTCCGGCGATGGAGCCGGGACAAACTGCGTTCACACGGATGCCTTTTCCTGCGCAGCTCAGCGCCAAGGAGCGGGTCATCGACGTGACGGCGGCCTTTGACATGGCATAAGCGCCGAGCCGGCGGGAGCCGACGAGCCCTGCAGTCGATGCGACGTTGACGATGGAGCCGCGCTCCTTGCGTTCCATGATTGCCACTGCCGAGCGGCAGCAGAGAAATGTCCCTCTAACGTTGATCGCCGTCACGCGGTCGAAATCCTCCACCGGGCATTCCTCAAGCGGGCCTACATGCCCAATGATGCCCGCGCTGTTGACCAGGATATCCAGGCCGCCATTCTCCGCGATGGTAGAAAAGGCAGCAGCAACGTCCTGCTCCAGACTGATGTCGCATGCGTACCCCCGGGCAGCGCCCCCATCCTCTTCCAGGCTGAGGCAGGCTGCCTGAAGGCGGCTAGCGTCACGATCCAGCACAACCACCTGGGCACCGCCCCGAGCAAGCAACCGTGCCGTGGCGAAGCCGATCCCGGACGCTCCTCCCGTGACGACCGCCCTTAGTCCGGCAAATGACTGGCCCGGGATAAATTGCGTCATGATCGAACTTCCTGATGGGGCAAGGTATTCGGGTGCAACCCCGCTGGCCCGCACCCTGCGAGCGCCAGGCCACGTGGCTCGGAAGTGTTGACTGCTGTGGTTAGGCGATGCCCGTGCGGGGGCATCGCCTACGGTCATCAACCCACCTTACGAGCACGGCGGTAGGTCTCGTTCACGCCGATTGCGGAAACCACGACGTCCGTGAAGCGCTTGTCGAGCAGGGTCGGGAAGTCGACCTCCACGAGCCACGCCATCGGAACCTCTTCGGTGAGGATCTTCTGGACCTCACTATAGGCTTTCTGCCGGTCCTCTTTCGAGAGAGCGGAAGCACCCGCGGCGAAAAGCTCGTCAACGCGCGGGTTCGTGTAGCCCGTGTTGTTGCTGTAGGCGACGCCCTTGCGGATGTTGCTGGACACAAAGAAGCGCGCGACGCCCAGGGCCGGATCGCCGAACTGGTAGGGATAGTTCGACGTCATCTGGAAGTCCCAGTTCGCATAGCGCGAGGTCCAGCCGGCGGGATCGGCGGACTCGATCTCGACGGCGATTCCGACCTTCCCGAGCGACTGCTTCACGTATTCAGCAAACCGAGCCCAGGTCTCGCCCCAAGGTAGGCGAAGAAATTTGACCTGCGTGCGCACCCCGTTGGCGTCCGGTTTCAGCCCCATGTCGTCAAGTAAGGCCTTGGCCTTTGCCAGGTCGTAGTCGTAGCGGGTCACGTCCGGGTCATAGAAGCGCGTCTTGCTGTTCAGGGGGCCGGTTGCGACGCGACCCTGCGAGAAGAAGATCGTGTTCAGAATGGCCTTGCGGTCTAGGGCGTAATTGATCGCCTGGCGGAAACGCTTGTCGTCAAACGGCTTGACCCGCGTATTGAACTCGATACGCGCGACCGGCGCATAGAACTCATAGCCCTTCGTGATCAGCTCAATGTTCGGCAGGCTGGCCAGCCGCTGCACGTCGAAAGGCTCCAGATCCTGGAATTGGGTCTGCTGCACGCGCCCCTGCTCCAGCGCGAGAGCGCGGGAACCCGCGTCCGGCAGGATGTGGAAGTACATCTCGTCGAGGTGCGGCTCGCCTTCGCCGTGGTAATCCGGGTTGCGGACGAGGCGGATGAAGGAGCCCTTCTGCCAGTCGGCGAGTTTGAACGGGCCCGTTCCGATCGGCTTCGCATTGTTCGGATTGGTTCTGTAGTTCGTGCCCTTGTAGAGGTGGGCTGGGATCATCGGCGACGTCGACATCTCGAACGCCATCAGGAACGGGGCGAATGGCTTCTTCAGGACGAACCGAACCGTATGAGGGTCGAGAGCCTCGATGGTCTCGCAGTTCTCGAAGATCACGCGCGCCCGCGGGTGAACCTCCATCAGGAATTCCTTGGTCGTGAAGACCACGTCATCGGCCGTGAAGGGCTTTCCGTCGTGCCACTTGGCGTCTTCCTGCAGCTTGAACGTGTAGGTCAGGCCATCGGGAGAGACCTCCCACGACTTTGCGAGGCTCGGCCGTGGGGTAAAATCGAAGTCGTAGGTGAGAAGGCTTTCATAGATTTTGCCCGCGACTGTCTGGGTCGAACCGTTCTGGTCGAGGCCGATGAAGAGCGTCGGAGGCTCCGGGAAGGCAATGACGTTCAGGACGCTGGATCCGTCTGCCGCCAGCGAGGTTTTTGGCAGTAGTGAAAGCAGCGATGTGGCAGACGCTCCCGCCAGCAGCGTGCGACGGGTGAGTACTAGATTTTTCATTGGTCCCTCCTCTTTTCGTTAGGCAAATGTTCTGACGGTCGGGTCCCCGCCGGACGAACGGAGCCACTCCTGACCCGGCACTGCATCGATTAAGCTCCGCGTATAGCTGTCACGCGGGCTCCGGAAGACCGATGTTGTCTCTCCGCTTTCGACCACGCGGCCGTTGTGCAGCACCAAGACCCGATGACAGAGTTGAGAGGCAACGCGCAGGTCATGGGTGATGAACAGCATGGCGAGCTGGAACTCTTCGCGAATGTCGCGAAGCAGTTCGAGCACCTGCGCCTGGACGGACACGTCGAGGGCAGAGACAGCCTCGTCAGCCACCAGGAGATCCGGCTCGACGGCGAGTGCCCGTGCAATCCCGATGCGTTGGCGCTGGCCGCCCGAGAACTCGTGCGGATAACGGTCCGCGGCAGACGCATCAAGTCCGACCCGGATCAGGAGACGGGTCATGCGCTCACGGGCAGTCCTTGCATCGATCCCATGCGCCAACGGCCCGGCCATGATGCTCTGGCCAACCGTGTGGCGGGGATTGAGCGAGGCGAAAGGGTCCTGAAAGATGATCTGGATCTTGGAACGGAACGGCCGAAGCTGGGGCCGGGACAACTTGGCGAGGTCGGTGTTCTTGTACTCGATGGCCCCGCCATTCGGATCAATCAGACGCACGAGGCACCGCCCGGCCGTCGACTTGCCTGAGCCGCTTTCGCCGACAAGGCCCAGGGTCTCGCCGCGATGGATCTCGAAACTTACATTGTCGAGGGCCTTGAATTCCTTGATCGGAGTAAAGAGGCCGCCTTGGGTTACGTACGTCTTGCTCAGGCCTCGGACCCGGACGACAGGCTCAGCTCCTGCTGAAAGCGCCAGCGGCCTGTCGCGGAACTGCGGCACGGCCCCGATCAGGGACTGGGTATAGGCGTTCGAAGGGCGGTCCAGCACGTCCCGAACAGGGCCGATCTCGACGATGCGGCCATGCTGCATCACAGCAACCCGATCTGCTATGTCGGCAACAACCCCGAAGTCGTGAGTGATGAAGATGACGCCCATACCCTGGGCCCGCTGAATGTCGCGGATCAGCTTGAGAATCTGGGCCTGCGTGGTGACATCGAGAGCTGTCGTGGGCTCGTCCGCGATCAGGATATCCGGTTTGAGCGCCAGCGCCATGGCAATGACAACACGCTGCCTCTGCCCGCCGGACAGACGGAAGGGATAACGCCGCGCCAGGACTTCCGGCTCCGGCAGGCCGACAGCCTTGAGGAGGGACAGCACACGTTCCGGCCGGTTCGCCTTCGGAACGTTGTGGGCTTCCAGAACCTCTTCGATCTGGTCCCCGATCCGCATGACGGGATTGAGGGCTGTCATCGGCTCCTGAAAGATCATGCCGATGCGCGAGCCACGGATGGCGCGAAAGCGCTCGTCGCTCATCTGCAGGAGATCTTCCCCGCGAAACTGAATCCGGCCCGACCGTACCGTCACACCTGTGTCAGGCAGCAGCCCCATGATCGCGGAGGCGGTCATGGACTTACCAGAACCGGACTCGCCGACGATGCAGAGGATCTCACCGGGATGCAGGTGAAAGCTGACATTCTCCACTGCGTTGACCCGGTCGCCCGCGGAGGGAAGCGCAATGGTCAGCTCCTCGACCGTCAGAAGCCGCTGGCTCATCATGCCCGCCCCTTTCTGGCCAGCCGTGGATTGAGCACATCGTTCAAGCCCTCACCCACAAGGTTGATCGTCAGTACGACGAGCACGATGACCAGCCCTGGGAAGAAGCTCATCCACCATGCCTGCCGGATCACCGTCCGCGAGGCGCCGATCATGTAGCCCCAGCTCATCATGTTTGGGTCGCCCAATCCCAGGAAGCTGATCGCCGCTTCGGTTAGGATCGCCGACGCAACCATCAGGGAGCCCATCACCAGGACGGGAGACAACGTATTCGGCAGGATCTGCCGCAGGATGATGTGGCGATCGCTTTCACCGAGCGCGATGGCAGCCTGCACGAACTCCCGGCTGCGCAAGCTCGCGAACTCCGCTCGGACAAGGCGCGCCACCGGCGGCCAGCTCACGATACCGATTGCGACGATGATCGACTGTATCGATGGGCTAAGGATCGCAACCATAACGAGGGCGAAAATAAAGGTCGGGATGGTCTGGAAGAACTCGGTGACCCTCATTAGCCCGTCATCGGCAAGTCCGCCGTAGTAGCCGGCGATGCCGCCCAAGGTAACGCCGAGTATGATCGCACAGGCGGTCGAGACGATGCCGACGAGGAGCGAGACGCGAGCCCCATACGCGAGACCGGCTGCAATATCCCTCCCCATCATGTCGGTGCCTAGGGGGAACTGCGGGTCCGTGAAGGGCGGGAGGAACGGACGGCCAACCATGGCCCACGGGTCCTGTGGATAGAGCACGGGAGCCAGCGCAGCAACGAGAATAACCAAGAACAAGAGCCCGATGCCGATTGCGGCACTTGGATTCTTGAGAAGTCGCCACAGGGTTGAGCTCATGACGCTACCTCGATCCGTGGATCGGCAATGCGATAGGCGATATCCGTGACGATGTTGAAGACAACGACCATGATGGACGTGACGAGGAACACGCCCAGCAGAACTGGATAGTCCCTCTGCAACAGCGCATCGAAGGCGAGACGTCCTATTCCCGGCCAAGCGAAAACAGTTTCGGTAAGAACGGCTCCTCCGACCAACTGGCCCGCTTGGATGCCCGCGAAGGTGATGATCGGCAGCATGGCATTGCGCAGGATGTGGCGGCGGACGATGAGGCCGCGCCTCAATCCCTTTGCCCGGGCCGTCCGCACGAAGTCCATATCCTTCACTTCTAGCATCGAGGCGCGGGTCAGGCGTGTATAGACCGCCACATAGAACAGGCCGAGCGTTCCCGCAGGAAGAATGAGGTGGTGAGCGATATCAGCCGCCCGGGCCCAGCCGGTGTAGCCGGCGCCGACGCTCTCCATCCCAAACGATGGCAGCCAGCCCAGCCACACGGAAAAGAGCATGATCGCCATCAGGCCGACCCAGAAGAGCGGAGTGGCGTAAAACAGAAGCGCAAACAGCGAAATCAGCCGGTCCGTTACGCGCCCGACCCGCATGGCCGAGGCAATACCAAGAAGGAGGCCCAGGCCCAATGCGACGACGAAGCCGCTGATTGTCAGCAGAAGCGTTGCGGGGAGCCGGTCCATGATCAGACCAAGCACCGATTCCCGCTGCCGATAGGAATAACCCAGGTCGAAGCGGACGATGTCGGCGAAGTAGTAGGCAAGCTGCTCGTAGACGGGCCGGTCCAGACCGAACTGCTCCCTCAGCTGAGCCATGAAAGCCTCATCCGCCGCGCCTGCCTCACCTGCCATTGCGGCCGCCGGATCACCCGGGGCAAGCCGAATCAGAAGGAAGTTGAGAATGATGATGGTTGCGATGATCGCGACCGACTTAAGCAAACGGCCGGTAACAGGGCGGAGTTTATTCATTGCCCTAGCCCCGCTTTGCGCAACATTTGCATCCATCGCCTTCGGGATGGCTCTGGCGCAGAGAGATTCCTGCGACCCGCAAAACCTGGGAAATTACCGGCATAGATGTCTGGTCGAGCAATCGCATCCCCTGCGCTCGTATCGCTGTACGATACATACGTGTTGCATTACGAGCCTACTTACTCGTATAGGTTTCGTCAACGGGATTGGCTTGCGAGGATCGGACCCATGATGAATGACACGGCATCAGATATGCGTGCTGGCAGCCTCAGGACTCGGGGCGACCAGCTTGTTGAGGTGGATGACCGCCTCTTTCTACAATCCGTGGCGCGTGCCCTCTATGTGCTCGAAGCGTTTGGCCGCGATGCCAAGCCTATGTCGTTGAGTGAAATCGCTGCAAGCGCTCAGGTCACGAAAAGCGCCGCTCAACGCGCGGCCCAAACCCTTCTGAGTCTCGGATATCTTGAACGCTCTCCTGACGGCGGGCTGATGCCAGGAAGACGTCTTCTCGACAGAGCCTTCGACTATCTTCGCTCCAATCCTCTGATCGAGCGAGCGACGCCGATCCTCATTGAACTCCGCAAGAATTCCGGCGAACGTGTTGATTTCAGTCTTTTCGATGATCTCACCATTCTCTATGCCATCAGGCTGCAGAGCAAGCGCGAGACTTTCTTTGCGACTCTTGCAGGCCGACGCATCCCGACGTTCTGCTCATCCGGAGGGCGCGCAATCCTCGCCCATCTCGATGACTCGGCCGTGGATGACATCCTCCGGCGTTCCGAACGACGCCCGTTGACACCGAAGACAATCGTCGACCTCGACCAGATCTGGGAAAAAGTCCGCGAGGCCCGCCAGGAGGGATACGCCTATGCGGCCGAGGAGAGCCTTGTCGGCGAGATCGTCCTTTCTGCTGCTGTCATCAACGACAAGCAGCAGCCTGTGGCTGCCGTGCATATCGCCGGATCGCTAAGCGAATGGACAGTAGAAGACTTTCGCAAGCGGTTCGCACCGCTCGCTATCGAAGCCGCCCGCGCCCTCAGCTATTGAACAAGCGATGGACGGAGAGCTGGTTTTCCGCATGCGGCGACGCTCTCGCTCGAGAGCAAGGCATCGATGCAACTGTCCTGCGCTCCTGCGCAATAGGCAGATCCACAGCTTGATCGCCCCCGGGTCACGCCCCCGCGGCTCTCATCCCCTCGACAGGAAGAGCCTGGGCGTTCGAAGGGGTTACATGCTTCGGCTCAAGTCTGATTCTTTGGATCACAGCCGCCTCGACGGCACCTCGCGAATAGAGCATCGGCACATATTGTCCTTGCGCCCATAGCGGCGCCAAGTCCTCGTAATGAGGCGAGCGTGGATCGCCTGACTGCCCCGGCGCGTTGATCCAGCGGCTTTGATCCCACTCCCCCACATCGACCACCATCCGGACAGAAGCTCCGGCTATCGTGCGGAAGTCCGAGAGCCGATAGCCCGTATGCATGGGGGTCGCAGCACTGCCTCCATGCGGGAAGGGACCGATATCGAACGCTTCGCCGCCTTCCTGGACAGCTGACAGCGGGTGCTCGAAGAAGGCATGATGCAGCTTGCCCCAGGCCCAACCCGCCGGGTCCTGCCCCATGCGAGCGGCGCAGTCGTTCCATGCAGCGGCAAGTGTTGCCCGAAATAGCGCGTCACGCGCCTCAATCGGATCTGGCCCAAAGCGGCTATCGGGTGTCTCAATTGCCTGGAGAATGCCTTCCGTATCCCCGGGGGCCAGGAGCGCGTGCAGGGACGCATCGGGGACGCAGATCCTGAAGAGGCTCGGCTTGAGGTGCTTCGTCCACCACACCTCGAAGAGTGCTGCGGGCCCACTGTCGAAAGCTAGAGAGTGATCCCAGCTGCGCAGGAGGGACAGGGCAGCCTCGGCCTCCCCGTTCGCATTAATCGTGTTCAGCACGCGGCAGAGGCGTCGCGCCGGTATCGAGACCACATCAGTCTGTAGCCGGCACGCATCCTCGACCGAGTGGCGCGGCGAAGCATGGAGCACTTCATGAATGCGTGTCGTGCGTGAGTTGTCGATCCATTCATACCCCACAGGATGAGGATAATCCTCCGGCAGGTTCATCTCGTTGGCAGTTGCGATGAAGCCCTCTTCCGGATCAACGACACGTGGAAGGTCCTCATTGTCGAGAAATCCATCCCATTCATATCGTCCGTCTCCAGGAACAGGCAGAAGCCCATCCCAATTCGGGCGGGTCGGCGTCCAGCCCGCCGGAACCCAGGCGATGGTGCCCGACGTGTCGGCGAAAACATGGTTCGAGGACGGCACGCCCCAGCCGCGCATCGCCGCGCGGAACTCCTCAAGGTTTCCCGTGCGAAAGGATGACAGGCTCTTCAGGTAAGGAGCTGAACCGGGAGTGGACCATACGGACCGCACCGCATAGGCTCGATTCCGGTCGGCCTGCTCCAGAATTACAGGGCCATGTCGCGTGAACTTGAGAGAAAGAACCTGGTCGGGCGCTCCCTTGACGGAGAACACCTCATCGACGACCTGCATTTCTTCCCATGTGTCCTGGTAGCGGTACCGGGTCGGCTCGTCCGGGCTGGTCCGATAGATATAGAGGTCTTCCTGGTCTGAATAGAAGATGGTCAGGCTGAAGGCAATCTGACCATTATGTCCGATCGAGATGCCGGGTGGTCTGCCTCCTGAGAAGTGATCCTCCCTGAAGTATGGCTTA
>NZ_JAJATX010000051.1 GCF_020866965.1 Microvirga roseola | reverse complement strand
CATTTTGACTTTGCTCAGTGCTGACAATTTAACTTTGCGCCTACACGAGGTGTTCAACATTTTCGACATCATGAGTCCCGCTGACCTGCTGCGCAGCCCCCTGTGCCGTCCCATCCAGGCTATAGTGCTGCTGGAAGACCTGCCTTTGACTTCCGTCTGCGTTTCGCTCGATCCAGGTCACGACGAAGCCGGCATTGCCTGCGAGTGCGGTCGCCGTCGACCAGATCTGGTCGCCTGTTGTCGATCCGGTATTCACCAGACGGTCGACCGCAACACCACGATCCAGGAACTGCGGGACGCCTTGCAGACTGTACTTCTGCATGTAGACCCCGCTAGCATTGCCATCCTGCCCATCAGAGGACCATGTGATCAGCCAGCCATCGGGGAGGCCTGTAACCTTGGGATCTATTTTGTCGCTCGTCCGGTGTTGATTGACCCGCAGTTCCTGGCCGACGCGAAAAACTGAAAATGCCACGGCTTCTCCCCCTTTGATGATCGTTCTGCTGCCCCGGTCGCCTGTGGGGGCTGTCGCGAGTTGGACCTTCGGGAAGGAAGCTTATTGCAAATGATATGTCATTTTAAATAGAAAGCAGGCACATATTCCTTTGCTTTACTTGGGTGGGCTTTGGGGAATGTCCACCTGAAACTCTGTCGTCTGACGGCAGGCCGCTGCGGCATCTCACCTTGAGGCAGGGCTCGGGGCAAAAGGAAAGGGGCCGCAATCAAAGACTGCGGCCCCTCGGCATCATTGAAACCAAAAAGGGTCAGATCACGAGGAAGTCCGGAGCCGTCAGCTTCAGCTTCTTGCCGATCTGAGCGAACTTCGTCAAGGAAGAGGCGCTGCCGGAGCCGTCCGCATCGTAATAGAGCACACCCTTCTTCTTGTCATAGATGATGTAGTCGTTGGAATCCTTGGCTTTATTATTGACGCGGAAGGACGAAGACGTGAGCTTGCCCTGTCCGAGGACGGTGAAGATCTCGCTGTCGAGCGCGATGCGGTCATCTTTGGTCGAGAAGCCGACGATCTTGTCGACATTGCCCCGGGTATCCAGGGCCGTGTCGAAATAGAAGACATCCTTGCCCGTGCCGCCGCTGAGCGTGTCCTTGCCGAGACCGCCATAGAACTTATCGTTTCCGGTGCTGCCGTTCAGTTGGTCGTTGCCACCGCGCCCTTCGAGGATGTCGTTCCCCGACAGGCCGTTCAGGGTGTTCTTTCCACCGTGACCCAGAAGGATGTTGGCCTTGGCATTGCCCGTGAGCTTCACCGTCTTGCGGACGCTCAAGGTCTCGTCCACGGCGAGCCCCTCGAACAGTTTTTCCTTTGCGGACTGGGTCGCATTCTTTCTGACCATCCGGCTGTCGAGGCCCCCATTGTCGATGATAACATCGACCTTTTCGCGGAAGCTGTAGACGTCATTGCCCTTGCCGCCTCGGAGAATATTGGGACCTTCGCCGCCGCCGCCGATGAGAGTATCGCTGCCACTGCCGCCATCGATCACGTCGATGCCGTCGCCACCATCGAGATAGTCGTCGCCATCATTTCCGTAGAGAAGATCGCGGCCATTGCCCGTGGTCACCCGCTCGTTGACCGTGCTGCCGACGAAGCGATCATCGAGGATTGCTGACTGGTCCGTATTCAAGTCGACGAGCACCGTCTGATCGGCGCGCGCCCAGTTTCCGAAGGCCACTTTTGACAGATCGAGGTTTACCGCTTCCGAGCCGCCTTTGAACCAAATCGTATCGGCTCCTACGCTCGAACCTTGAACATAGGTGATGCCGAAATGGCTGTTCGCATTGTAGGTGACGGTCTTCGTCGCCGTGCCGCTGTAGGTAAAGACCAGCGCATCGATATTCAGAACGTTGCGGAAGCTCGCCGATCCGTGGAGCTCGATCGTGTCCGTCTGAGCACCGGTGTCATCCCCGCTGACGTTGGTGCCGGAAATGAAGACATCCGTTGCCCCGTTATAGACGAGGAACGTATCGTTGCCGTTCATGCCCATGACGGTATCACCAGCGCCATAAACGCCGATGCGATCATGGTTGTCACCACCCTGGATCGTATCCGGGCCGGCAAGGATGGCGCCGAAGGCAGCGGCGCTTCCTGCCCGTGAATAGGCGTAGGCAGCAAAGGTGTTCCAGAAGGCGGCCAGAGAGCTTGTGGCTGGATTGATGCCCTCGACGTTGTAGACCCAGTTTCCGCTTGCGTCATACACGCTGATGCCGCTGATGCTTCCGTTGGTCGGAGCGCCGTTCACATATTCGAAGCCGGAACCATCGAAGGTGATCGTGTAGCCGTTGGTCGCATTTTTCAGACCGAACGTGTGCTGCTCCAGAGCCTGGACCGTAGCGCCGACTAAGATCTCGTCGAGAGAGAGATTGGAAAGAGCGCCGTCGAAATTGTAGCCTGCCATATCTGGCCCCTAATACAGCCCGTTCATCGAGCTATTTCTTGAAGCACTATAACCTTTCATAAGTGGGGTAAATGAGCAACTTGTCCTATGTCGAACAGCTTCGCGGCGGAAGCGATACGTGGCGAGAACTCGTTGATCTTGCCGGGCGATCAAGCATCTCCAGACAGATCTCTCGGTGCTTCTAACAGAACCTTCCAAGCCTAACGATGCGGCAAGTCTCTCCCGCAAAAGCTGGAGGCTCTCTTGGCGCTCTCACGATCAGAGCATCCGAGCGCTCCAGGATGCTCAACATGGAGGAATCCTGTTTCGTGTGCGGGGTGGCGATGGGCAGGCTCATTCGCTGCCGGCCCGACGACAGCGTGATCTCGCGCTCTTCGAAGGTCAGGCTCGCCCGCATGTAGTCCTGCCGGTCGCCGTTTGCGGGGAGCTCCGTCCCCAGGACGGCCGTTTCCGTTGGGTCCTCGCCGGCGCGGGGATCGCCCAGCAGGGCGCGGATGGCGGGAATGAGGAAGAGAATGGTGCAGACCAGGGTCGAGACCGGGTTGCCGGGAAGACCGAGGAGGACCATTCCGCCGAGCCTTCCATGCATCAGGGGCTTTCCCGGCCTCAGGGCGACCCGCCAGAAGCCGAGCTCCATCCCTTGATCCTTCAGCGCCTGCTGCACGAGGTCGTGCTCGCCGACGGAGGCGCCACCCAACGTTACGAGAATGTCTGCGCCTGCATTGCGTGCGGCCTGGATGCGCTCCTCAAGGGAAATGAGCGTGTCCCGGGCGATGCCGAGGTCCACGGCCTCGGCCCCGGCCTTCTCGGTGATCAGGGCGGTGGCGGGGAGGCTGGAAGCGGTGATATGGTCGGGACCTGCAGGCTCTCCGGCCCGGACGAGTTCGTCGCCCGTTGCGAGAATGGCGACCTTGGGCCTGCGGCGGACGGGAAGGACCCCGTGGCCCATGGCGGCAGCCAGAGCGATGTGGCGGGAATCCAGACGCAGGCCCGCCTTGAGCAGGACTTCGCCGGAGCGGAAATCGAGCCCGGCTTCGCGGATGTGACGGCCGGGGCGGGGAAGATCTTTGACGACCACCCGGTCGCCCGAGACTTCTGTATCCTCCTGGATCACAACCGCATCGGCGCCCTCGGGGAGCGGTGCGCCGGTGAAGATCCGCACAGCCTCTCCGGCTCCGACCGTCCCGGGGAAACGCTTTCCTGCGGCGCTCGCGCCGATCACCTGAAGGCTCGCCGGAACCTGTGTGACATCGGCGCTGCGCAAAGCATAGCCGTCCATGGCGGAGGCCGGGAAGGGAGGCAGGTCGAGAAGAGCCGAAACATCCTCCGCCAATGTTCTGCCTGCGCAGGCCGCGAGCGGCGCAGGTTCGCCCTCGAGCGGCTGGATGCCGTCCAGAATGCGCTTGAGCGCTTCCTCAACCGGGATCAGGCTCATGGGGCCTCGTAGGTTCCGGACCTGCCGCCGGTCTTCAGGCGCAGGCGGATGTTCTCGATCCGCATGCCCTTATCGGCGGCTTTCACCATGTCGTAGATCGTCAGGCAGGCAACGGAGACCGCTGTCAGCGCCTCCATCTCCACGCCGGTCTGGCCCGAGACCTTCACCTCCGCCATCACGCGCACACCGGGAAGGTCGTCGTCGAGTTCGCACTCCACCTTCACCTTGGAGATGAGGAGAGGATGGCAGAGGGGGATCAGCTCGTGCGTGCGTTTCGACCCCATGATTCCGGCAAGGCGCGCGGTACCCAGCACGTCGCCCTTCTTGGCATCGCCCTGGCGGATCAGCGCCAGAGTTTCGGGCTGCATCACGATGCATCCTTCCGCGATCGCGGTGCGGCTGGTGACGTCCTTTTCCGAGACGTCCACCATGTTCGCCGCGCCCGCAGCATCCAGATGCGTGAGCTTCGTCATGCCGCCTCGCCAAAGAGCAACCGGCGTGTGGCCGCCGCCACGTCCGCCTGCCGCATCAGGCTCTCGCCTACGAGGAAGGTGCGGATGTTCACCTTCGTCAGGCGCTCGATGTCCTCAAAGGTGAAGATGCCGCTCTCTCCGACGACGATCCGGTCGGCGGGGATCAGCGGCGCCAGTTCCTCGCTGACGCCGAGCGGAACATCGAAGGTGCGGAGATTCCGGTTGTTGATGCCCACGAGTTTCGTGCCGAGCGGGAGCGCCCGCTCCAGTTCGGCGCGGTCGTGCACCTCGACCAGCACGTCCATGCCGAGGTCATGGGCGGTATCGATCAGGGCGCGGGCCTCCGCATCCGTGACGCTCGCCATGATGACGAGGATACAGTCGGCGCCCCAGGCGCGGGCCTCGTAGACCTGGTAGGGTTCGAAGAGGAAATCCTTGCGCAGGGCCGGAAGGCCGGATGCCTCGCGCGCCTGCATGAGATATTCCGGCCTGCCCTGGAAGGAGGGCTCGTCGGTCAGAACCGAAAGGCAGGTCGCGCCGCCCTCTGCATAGGCTCTCGCAAGCTGCGGCGGGTCGAAATCGGCGCGGATCAGTCCCTTCGACGGGCTGGCCTTCTTCACCTCCGCAATCAGCGCCGGGCGGCCTTCGGAGAGGTGCCGCTCGATGGCCTTCGCGAAGCCCCGGGCCGGGGAGGCCGCGCGGGCGCGGCGCTCCATTTCGACCGGCGGAACGGCGGCCTTCGCCGCTTCGATCTCCCGGCGCTTATAGGCTTCGATGCGGGCGAGAACGTCGCTCATGTTTCAAGCCCTTGCCGGTCAGGCGTTGGAAACCTGGACGAGACGCTCAAGCGTCCCTTTCGCTGCGCCGGTGTCAAGGGCCTGGGAGGCACGCTCGAGCCCGTCGCGGAGATTCTCGACCTCGTCCGCCACCACGAGGGAGGCGGCGGCGTTGAGCAGGGCTACGTCCCGATAGGCGGTGCGTGCGCCATCCAGAACGGTCTGCAGCGCTCTCGCATTATGCGCAGGGTCGCCGCCCTTCAGGTCCTCCAGCTTCGCCACCGGCAGGCCGACTTCCTCGGGCGTCACAGCGAAGCGGCGGATCGCGCCGTTCTCCAGCGCCGCCACGAAGGTCGGGCCCGTGGTGGTCATCTCGTCCAAGCCGTCGGAGCCGTGGACTGTCCAGACCTTCTTCGAGCCGAGTTCCTTGAGGACCTGGGTCAGCGGCTCGAGCCAGGCCTCCGAGAAAACGCCGAGAAGCTGGCGGGAGACGCTGGCAGGGTTCGACAGCGGCCCGAGCAGGTTGAAGATCGTGCGGGTGCCGAGCTCGACGCGGGTCGGGGCCACATGGCGCATGGCGGCGTGGTGGGTTTGGGCGAACATGAAGCAGAGGTTCGCCTCCTTCAGGCAGCGCTCCAGACCCGCCGGGTCGAGGCCGAGCTTCACGCCGAGGGCCGAGAGCACGTCCGCCGTGCCGGACTTGGAGGAAGCCGCCCGGTTGCCGTGCTTGGCGACGGGCACGCCGCAGGCCGCCACGATGATCGAGGCGAGCGTCGAGATGTTGTAACTGCCGGAATGGTCACCGCCGGTGCCGACGATATCCACGGCCTTCTCGGGAGCCGTTACCTTCAGCATGCGCCCGCGCATGGCCGAAACCGCGCCGACGATCTCGTCGAGCGCCTCGCCGCGAACCCGGAGAGCCATGAGAAAGGCGCCGCCCTGGGCAGGCGTCACCTCGCCGGAGAGCAGGTCGTCGAAGGCCCAGCGCGCCTCGTCCCGGGTCAGGGAAGCGCCGGTGGCGACTTTGGCGAGGTAGGATTTGAAGGATTCCATCGGTTCAATGCCCTGCGGGAGAGGCGTCGCTGCGGCTGGAACGGGTGGCGTTCCACTCCGCCGCGAGGTCGAAGAAGTTGCGCATGATCATCACCCCATGCTCCGACAGGATGCTTTCGGGATGGAACTGGACCCCGTGGATCGGCAGCGCGCGGTGAGACAGGCCCATGACCAGCCCGTCCGCCGTCTCGGCGGTGACGAGGAGGTCGGCCGGACAGGTCTCCCGGTCCACGATCAGGGAGTGATAGCGCGTAGCCTTGAAGGGGCCGTTGATGCCCCGGAACACGGCCGTGCCGTGATGCTCCACATCCGAAACCTTGCCGTGGATGGGCAGCGGCGCGCGGGAGACGGTGCCGCCGAAGACCTGACCGATGGTCTGGAGGCCGAGACAGACGCCGAAGGTGGGAATCTCGGGGGAGGCGTGCTTCACGAGGTCGAGGCAGATGCCTGCCTCGTTCGGGGTGCAGGGGCCCGGCGAGAGCACGATGGCGTCGGGTTGCGAGGCCAGCACCTCGTCCGTCGTCACGGCATCGTTGCGCACCACTTCGACCGAGGTGGCGAGGGGCCCGAGCAGATGCACCAGGTTCCAGGTGAAGCTGTCGTAATTGTCGATGACGAGGACGCGGGTCATGGCCTGCCGACGTTCGCGTAAGGGAGGAGCCCGGTCAAGGGCAGCATTCGGGCGGGGATCACTGGCCGATCCTCGCCTGGCTTGCGAAACGGACCGCCTCTTCCGCCGCACGGAAGAGGGCCTTCGCCTTGTTGATGCACTCCTGCTGCTCGGAAGCCGGATCGGAATCGTAGACGATGCCGGCACCCGCCTGCACCGCCATGCGCCCGTCCTTCACCACGGCCGTGCGCAGCACGATGCAGGTGTCCATCTCGCCATTCGCGCCGAAATAGCCGATGCAGCCGGCGTAAGGACCACGCTTGTCCTTCTCCAGTTCGTCGATGATCTGCATGGCGCGCACCTTCGGCGCGCCGGAGACCGTGCCGGCCGGGAAGCCCGCCACGAGGGCGTCGAGGGCATCGAAGCTCTCGTCGAGCCGGCCCTCCACGTTCGAGACGATGTGCATCACCTGGCTGTAATATTCGAGGAAGAAGGAATCCGTGACCTGGACGGAGCCCATCTCCGCCACGCGGCCCACATCGTTGCGGCCGAGATCGAGCAGCATCAGGTGCTCGGCGCGCTCCTTCTGGTCCGCCAGCAGGCTCTCCGCATGGGCCCGGTCCTCTGCGGCGGTCGCGCCCCGCGGGCGGGTCCCGGCGATGGGCCGGATCGTAACCTTGCCGTCGCGCACCCGCACCAGGATTTCAGGGCTCGAGCAGACGATCTGGAAATCCTCGAAGTCGAGGTAGCAGAGGAACGGCGCCGGATTGACCCGTCTCAGCGAGCGGTAGAGCGCGAAGGCGGGCAGGGGGAAGGCGGATTCGAAGCGCTGGGACAGAACTACCTGGAAGATGTCGCCGGCGCGGATGTATTCCTTCGCCTTGGCGACCATTCCCTCGAACTCTTCCGGCGTGGTGTTCGAGACGGGGGGCTCGAAGTCGATCTTGGTAGGGTCGCTGCGGTCCTCGATGGGGAGCGGGCGTTCGAGCGCGCTGGTCACGTCGTCCAGGCGCGCGAGGGCGGTCTCGTAGGCGGCTTTCGCCGACACGCCGGCCTGCGGGCGCACGGGGGTGATGAGGGAGATCTCGTCCTTCACCGCGTCGAACACCACCATCATGGTGGGGCGGATGAGAATGGCGTCCGGGACCCTCAGGGCGTCGGAATTGGGCTCCGGCAGCCGCTCCATGAGGCGGACCATATCGTAGCCGAGATAGCCGAACAGGCCCGCCGCCATGGGGGGGAGATCGTCGCCGAGGGGGAGGGCGCTCTCGGCGATGAGTGCGCGCAGGCTTTCCAGTGGCGGACGCTCCTCGACACGGAATTCCTGCAGGCGGCTCAAGGCATGGCGGTCGATGGAAGCCACGCCGTCCTGGCAGCGCCAGACGAGATCGGGATTGAGCCCGATCATCGAGAAGCGCCCGCGCGTTGCGCCGCCCTCAACGGATTCGAGCAGGAAGGCCGGGCCCTGGCGGCCGTGCCGCAGCTTCAGGAAGGCCGCGACAGGGGTGAGCAGATCGCCCACGAGAGTGGCGCGCAGGATTCCTGCCTCGCCCGCCTCGTAGGCTTGCGCGAAAGTGTCGAAATCCGGCGCTGTGGACATGGGCCTAGAATTCGCCGCCCGTTGCCTGGCGCAGCGCCTGCTGGTTGATCGTGACGCCGAGATCCTGACGGGCCTGGGCGATGTACTGGCTGATCAGGTCGTCGCTCATGCCGTTCTGGAGCTGCGTCTCGATCCGCTCGGCCTCCTGGGTGGTCGTGACCATCGGCGGCACGGTCGCCGAGGTGACCCTGAACACGGCGCGCGCATTCTCGCCCGTCGCGGCATTGCCTGCATTGCCGGCGGGAACGGCGAAGATGCGGTTCACCGCCTCGGCGCTCAGATCGTCCTTGGCCGTGCCGCGGGTCAGATCCGTGGCCGTCTTCACCGGCGCGCCGGCCGACTGGGCGACGGCCTCGATGGCCTCGCCGCTCGCCAGGCGCCCGGTCAGTTCACGCGCACGCTCGGAGAGGTGCTGGGCGATCTGGTCTTCCCTCCACTGGGCGGTCACCTGGTCGCGGACCTCGTCGAGGGTCTTTTCGCGGGACGGCTCGATGCCGGTCACGTCGAACCAGACATAGCCGCCGTTGGACATCCGGACGGCCTCGTTGTCGACACCGATATCGGAGGCGAAGGCGGCCCGCACGACGGCCTCCTGCTCCGGCAGGCTGACCGGCGCGCCGGCCTTGTCCTGGCCGACGGCGGAGACCGCAGGAATCTGAATCAGGGGCAGACCCTTTTCCTGGGCGATTTCCGCCAGCGGACGGGCGCTCGCGCGCATGTCCTCGATCTCATAGTAGATGGTCTCGATCTGCTCGCGGGCGCGCTCCTGGGCGATCTCCTGCCGGATCTGGGGAGCGACCTCCTCGAAGGAGCGCACGGCTTCCGGCTGGATCTGCGTCACCCGCACCAGCACCGCTCCGAAGCGGCCCGCCACCGGATTGCTGACCGCACCCTGCGCAAGGGAGAAGGCGGCGTCAGCCACGGCGGGGTCCAGCATTTCGGCCCTGGTGAAG
The DNA here is from genome assembly GCF_020866965.1 of Microvirga roseola. Classification (GTDB taxonomy): domain Bacteria; phylum Pseudomonadota; class Alphaproteobacteria; order Rhizobiales; family Beijerinckiaceae; genus Microvirga; species Microvirga roseola. Next base: position 19,642 of record NZ_JAJATX010000051.1, on the reverse strand, counting down.
GTGCCGAGCTCCAGGCTCTGCGCGGTCAGGCCGCGCTCCGTCGCAATCGTCTCGAAGGTCGCGCCTTGCTGGATCCGGTCGGCGGCGGCCTGGGCCTCCTCCTGCGAGGAGAAGGTGATCTGCTGGACCGTGCGGCGCTCGGGGCTGCCGTAATTCGCCTTCTGCTGCTCGTAGCGCTGGCGGGCATCCGCTTCCGAGACCGCGTCGGGCTTGGCGAGAGCGGCGGCATCCACGGCGATGGCGCTCAGGGCCCGGTATTCGGGAGCCATGTAGCTGCTCCGGCGCTCATCATAGAAGCTCTGGAGCTGCTCGGCGGTGGGGGCGGGGATCTCGCCGGCCATCGTCGGGGTCAGCACGAAATAGGAGGCGGCGCGCCGCTCGTTGGCGTAGCGGTGGAGAGCCTCACGGGCGGCGGCCGGCACGGGCAGCTCGGCGGCGAGGGCCTCCGCCAGGTGAATGCGCGTCATGGCGGCGCGCTGCTCCTGCACGAAACCGGCTTCCGAGAGGCCGGCATTGCGCAGGGCCTGATCGAAGAGGGCGCGGTTGAACTGCCCGTCGGCTCCCCGGAAGGCGGGGTTCTCGACGATCCAGCGGACGACCAGCTCGTCGGAGACGCTCAGGCCCAGCTCCCGGGCCTTCTCGGACAGAACCGCCTCGTTCACGAGGTTGGACACGACCTGCTGGTCGATGCCCAGGGCGCGGGCCTGGTCGGGGGTGATGACGGTGCCGAACTGGCGTCCGAGCTGCTGCACGGCCTTGGTATAGGCGCTGCTCACCTGGTTGACGGTGATCTCGGTCTCGCCGACCTGCGCGACCGTCGTGGGAGCCTGGGCCCGGAAGATGTCGCCGATGCCCCAGATCGCGAAGCTGAGGATCAAAGCCCCGAAAAAGATGGTGGCGATAATCTTGCCGACCAGGGTCTGCCCAGCCTTGCGCATTCCTCGAAGCATCGTGAACCCGTTTTGAAATTTACTCGTTAAGACGCCGATAGCCGATCAGAGGCCCGGGGAAAAGGGCAAGTCTGGTTGAAAGACCGATCAAGCCTCTGCTAGTGCCATGTAATCAAGCGTAACGGGAGTTTTCAGAATGAGCGTCGATAGGCCGCGTCCGCTGGTTGCGGGCAACTGGAAAATGAACGGGCTGAGGTCCTCGGCCAAGGTCCTGAGCGAAATTCATGCCGGTTACACCCCTGGCCTCAAGGCTAAGGTCGATCTCCTCGTCTGCCCTCCTTCAACGCTGCTCCATGTCTTCGCCCTGGCATCCGTGGGCTCGAGGGTCGCCGTCGGCGGTCAGGATTGCCACGCGAAGGAGCTCGGCGCGCATACCGGCGACATCTCCGCCGAGATGCTGGCGGATGCCGGAGCGACCTACGTCATCGTCGGCCATTCCGAGCGCCGCCAGTTCCATGGCGAGAAGGACGCGGATGTCTGCGCGAAGGCGGTCTCCGCACACAGGGCGGGCCTCACCGCCATCGTCTGCATCGGCGAAACGCGGCAGGAGCGTGAGGCCGGGAAGACCCTGAACGTGGTCCGCAAGCAGCTGCGCGGCTCGATTCCGGTCGATTCCAATCCACAGAACCTTGTGGTCGCCTACGAGCCGGTCTGGGCCATCGGCACGGGCCTGACGCCCACCGCGGCGGACGTGGCCGAAGTCCATGCCCTGATCCGGGACGAACTGCGCCGCCTCGTCGGCAAGGCCGAGGCGCCGAAGGTCCGCATTCTCTACGGTGGTTCGGTGAAGCCCTCGAATGCGGCCGAGCTGATGGCTGTGGAGAACGTCAACGGCGCTCTCGTCGGCGGCGCCAGCCTCGGCGCAGCCGATTTTCTGGCCATTGCCGGAGCCTATCTGGGCTGAGGGTGTCAAAAGGGGTCTTGTGGGTCTTTGATCCTGGGCACACCTATGCTAAGGCCGCCGCAACGAACGGATTGCGAGCGGCTGACGCCCTGTGGCTCAGCCGCTTGAGGTTTATGGAACGATGCAAACAGTTCTCATCATTATCCACCTGATCATCGTCCTGGCACTGATCGGGGTGGTTCTCCTGCAGCGCTCCGAGGGCGGCGGCATGGGCCTCGGCGGCGGTGGCGGAGGCGGGGGCGTCTCCGGCTTCATGACCGGGCGCGGCCAGGCCAATGCGCTCACCCGCGCCACGGCGATCCTGGCGGGTCTCTTTTTCCTGACCAGCCTTGCGCTCACGGTCCTGGCGACGACGAACCGGGCCCCCAGCTCGATTCTCGACGGCGCCGCTCCGGCGGCCCCGGCCGGCGGCAACGTGCTCCAGCAGCTGCAGCAGCTCCAGGGCGAGCAGCCGGCAGCGCCGGCTCCTGAGGCTCCCGCCGTACCGGCACCCGCGCCGGTCCCGACGGCGCCGCAGGTGCCTCAGTCACAGTAAGGTGACGCTCAGGGCCGGAACTTCCGGCCCTCTCTTTTTGTGTGGATGGTCAGAGATCAGCTCGGTTCGCGATTGCGAATCGGCTCTCTTTATTAATGGATAGGGGTCCATGACGCGGTACGTATTCATCACCGGCGGCGTGGTGTCTTCGCTCGGCAAGGGCTTGGCTTCGGCAGCCCTCGGAGCGCTTCTCCAGGCTCGTGGCTACAAGGTCCGGCTTCGCAAGCTCGACCCATATCTCAACGTCGATCCGGGGACGATGAGCCCCTATCAGCACGGCGAGGTCTTCGTCACCGATGACGGGGCCGAGACCGACCTGGATCTGGGCCATTACGAGCGCTTCACCGGCGTGCCGGCCACCAAGGCCGACAACATCACCACCGGGCGCATCTACCTCGACATCATCACCAAGGAGCGGCGCGGCGATTATCTCGGCGCCACCATCCAGGTGATTCCGCACGTTACGAACGCCATCAAGGACTTCGTGCTCACCGGCAACGAGGGCTTCGACTTCGTCCTGGTCGAGATCGGCGGCACAGTGGGCGACATCGAGGGCCTGCCGTTCTTCGAAGCCATCCGCCAGCTCGGCAACGACCTCCCGCGCGGGCGGGCGATCTATGTTCACCTCACCCTGCTGCCCTTCATTCCGTCCGCAGGCGAGCTGAAGACGAAGCCGACCCAGCACTCGGTGGCGGAGCTGCGCTCCATCGGCATTCAGCCCGATATCCTGCTCTGCCGCACGGACCGCGAGATCCCGAGGGACGAGCGGCGCAAACTCGGCCTGTTCTGCAACGTTCGCGAATCCGCCGTGATCGAGGCCCGCGACGCCCGCTCCATCTACGACGTGCCGCTGGCCTATCATGAGGCCGGGCTCGACAACGAGGTTCTGGCCGCTTTCGGCATCGAGAGCGCGCCCAAGCCCGATCTCACCCGCTGGACCCGCATTTCCGACCGGGTCCACAACCCGGAAGGCGAGGTCACCATCGCCGTCGTGGGCAAGTACACGGGCCTCAAGGACGCCTACAAGTCGCTTATCGAGGCGCTTCACCACGGCGGCATCGCCAATCAGGTGAAGGTGAACCTGGAATGGATCGAGAGCGAGATCTTCGAGAATGAGGATCCGGCTCCCTTTCTCGAAGGCATCCACGGCATCATGGTGCCCGGCGGCTTCGGCCAGCGTGGCGCCGAGGGCAAGATCCGGGCGGCCCGCTTCGCCCGCGAGCGCAAGGTGCCGTATTTCGGCATCTGCTTCGGCATGCAGATGGCGGTCATCGAGGCGGCGCGGTCGCTTGCCGGGATCGAGAATGCCAGCTCCACCGAGTTCGGCCCGACAGACGAGCCGGTCGTCGGCCTGATGACCGAGTGGCTGCGCGGCAACGAGCTCGAGAAGCGCGCGGCCGGCGGCGACCTCGGCGGCACCATGCGCCTCGGCGCCTTTCAGGCGGCGCTCGAGTCGGGCAGCAAGGTGGCCGAGATCTATGGCGGCACGGACATCTCCGAGCGCCACCGGCACCGCTACGAGGTCAACATGACCTATCGCGACCGCCTGGAGGCGAAGGGGCTTCGCTTCTCCGGCGTCTCGCCGGACGGCATCCTGCCGGAGATCGTGGAATACGAGGACCATCCCTGGTTCATCGGCGTCCAGTATCACCCCGAGCTGAAGTCGCGCCCGTTCGAGCCGCATCCGCTCTTCAAGAGCTTCATCCACGCCGCCGTGGTGCAGAGCCGGCTGGTCTGACGTTGACCTGAGCCGTCGCGACTCCAGCTTTGCAGGGGCGTGATAAACAGGAAAAATGCCATGCCCCGCCGGATCGATCATCTCGTCGTTGCCGTTCGCGACCTGGACCAGGCCGCCAATTTCTACCGGCGGCTCGGCTTCCAGGTCGGCGCGCGCAACCGCCATCCCTGGGGCACCGAGAACCGGCTGATCCAGCTGCCGAACGCCTTCATCGAGCTGATCGGAATCGGGGAGGGCGCGCAGATCGCCCCGCACGAGCAGGGCCGCTTCAGCTTCGGGGCCTTCGTCCGGGACTACCTGGACCATCGCGAGGGCCTCGCCATGCTGGTCCTCGACAGCCAGGACGCCGAGGCCGACGCCGTGCTCTTCGCCGAGAAGGAAATCGGCTCCTTCGAGCCCTTCCACTTCGAGCGCCAGGGGAAGAAGCCCGACGGCTCGGAGACTCGGGTCGCCTTTACCCTGGCCTTCGCCCGGCTGGAAAAAGCTCCTCGCGCGGGCTTCTTCGTCTGCCAGCAGGATTACCCGGAAAACTTCTGGAACCCGGCCTTCCAGCGCCACGACAACAGGGCCACGGCCTTCGCAGCCGTGGCGCTCGCGGCTCCCGATCCGGAGCGCCTAGGAGGATTCCTGACGGCCTTTACCGGGGCGGAGCCCCGCAGCTCGGAGGCGCACGACCTGTCCTTCAGCCTCACGGGAAGCCACCTCGACGTGATCACGCCAGACGACGCCGCCGAGATCTACGGGTCTGTGGAAGCGGAGATGGACCAGCCGTCCTTCGTCGCCTTCGCCGTCCGGGTCGAGGATCTCGGCCATCAGGCGAAGCTCATGGATGGAGAAGGCGTGCCCTACCAGCATATCGGGACCAGGCTCGTCGTGCCGGCGAGCGCGGCCTTTGGAGTCGCGATCGCGTTCGAAGAAACGTAATATTCACCCTTTCCAGCGAAAATTCGATAGAACCGATTCTTGGGGGACTATCGTGACTTCATCTCTGGCGGGGCTGCCCGACTTCTTCATCTTCTTCGTCATTGCGACCGCGCTGGTGGGGCTTTATCTCGCCACCTACACCTTCGCGACGATGCACAACGAATTCGCGCTCATCCGGCAGAACGTGATCTCGGCGGCGACGGCCCTGGGCTTCAGCCTCGTCGGCTTCGCCCTGCCGCTCGCCAGCGCCATCGTCCATGCGCAGACCATCGTCGACTGCCTCGTCTGGGGCCTCGTGGCCCTGTCGGTGCAGATCGCCGTCTACTGGCTCGTGCGGGTGGTCATGCCCAACCTCTCCGAGCGGATCGCGGCAGGTGAAATGGCGGCTGCGCTCTTCCTGGGAGCCGCCTCCCTCTCCGCCGGCATCATCAACGCCGCGGCGATGACGTTCTGAAGCCCCGGCGCGACGACACATCGCCGCTTTGCTTGGCCCTTCAAAAAGGCTAGTGACGGCGCATGACCGATACGAAACAGCAAACCGTCGTCAGCGCCGGCTCCGTCCGGTTCGGCAACCGCCTTCCGCTCAGCATCATCGCCGGGCCTTGCGCCATGGAAAGCCGCGATCACGCGCTTGAAATGGCCGCGGCCCTCAAGGAGGTCGCGGGGAGGCTTGGGCTGGGGCTGGTCTACAAATCCTCCTTCGACAAGGCGAATCGGACCTCGATCGCCAGCGCCCGGGGCATCGGCCTCGACAAGGCGCTCTCGATCTTCGCAGAGGTCAAGGAGCGCTTCGGCCTGCCTGTTCTCACGGACGTGCATGAGAACGATCAATGCGCCCCCGTGGGCGAGGTGGTCGACATCCTCCAGATCCCCGCCTTCCTCTGCCGCCAGACCGACCTTCTGGTCGCTGCGGCGAAAACCGGCCGGGTCGTCAACGTGAAGAAGGGCCAGTTCCTGGCCCCCTGGGACATGGCGAACGTGGCCGCGAAGGTGAGGGTGGCGGGCAATTCCAACGTGATGCTCACCGAGCGTGGAGCGTCCTTTGGCTACAACACGCTGGTCTCGGACATGCGGGGCCTCCCCATCATGGCGGAGACCGGCGCGCCGGTGATCTTCGACGCGACCCACTCGGTGCAGCAGCCGGGCGGCCAGGGCGCGACCTCCGGCGGCCAGCGCGAATTCGTTCCGGTCCTCGCCCGTGCGGCGGTGGCGGTCGGCGTGGCAGGCGTCTTCATCGAGACGCACGAGGACCCGGACAAGGCTCCCTCCGACGGCCCTAACATGGTGCCGCTGAAGGAGCTGGAGCCGCTTCTCGCCCAATTGATGGCTTTCGACGCGCTGGCGAAGGGGCAAACGCCTTAACGTCCGCAGCTTGCTAGCTGAGGAGGCTGCGGGGCGACCATCTCGAAGGACGAGGGCGTCTCCCGTGCTCTCTGGTCATCCTTCGAGACGCAGCCTGCATCTGCTCCTCAGGATGAGGCTGGTTTTCGGACGAGCGCCATGACCGTGGAGGAGGGCAGGTCTGCCTTACCGCCGCTCGCCTTTCCGCAAGGGAGTGCTATGGATTAGGAAGCTTTCCTCAGCGCGCAAGGCTCCATGTCCCCCGGCAATCTGATCCTGATTCTCGCCACCAGTGGTTTTGCGGGCACGTTCTCCTCCCGCGCCGTCGAGCCCATGGTCGGGATCATCGCCCAGGACCTGAATTCGAGCGTCCAGACCATCGCGCTCCTCTCCGCCGCCTTCGCGCTGCCTTACGCCTTCATCCAGCCGATCCTCGGCCCCATCGGCGATGCGCTCGGCAAGGAGCGTGTGATGAAGGTGGCCCTGTCGCTGCTCTTCCTTGCGCTGGCAGGCTCGATCTTCGCTCCCGACACCACCACGCTCTTCGGGCTTCGCATCCTGGCGGGCGCGGCGGCGGGCGGATCGGTTCCGCTCTCGATCGCGCTCATCGGCGACCGTGTGGAACTGGCCCGGCGGCAGGTGGCGCTCAGCCGCTATCTGGTGGCGGTGATCGTGGGTCAGCTGGCAGGCTCCGCCTTCGCCGGTTTGCTGGCGGAACTCATCGGCTGGCGTGGCGTCTTCACCCTTTCCACCGTCATGATGGGCGCCGCTCTTGCCGCGACCTTCATCGGTTTCAGAGGCGCGGTCGGAGGCGGACGGTTCGATCTGGGGCAGGCGCTGGCCCGCTACCGGGCCATCCTGTCCAATCCGCGGGCGCTTACGCTCTTCGGCCTTGTCTTCGTCGAAGCCACGGCGGTTTTCGGCATCTTCCCCTACATCGCGCCGCTTCTCGAGCAGCGCGGCGAAGGCGGGGCTGCGGAGGCGGGCTTCGCCCTCGGCGGCTTTGCTGTCGGCGGCCTTCTCTATTCGGCGCTCGTCGCCTGGATGCTGCGGCGGCTGGGCATCGGGAGGATCCTGATGGGTGGAGGATTCTTCGCCGGACTGGCCCTGGTGATCCTGGGATTCGCCGGAGACTGGACGCTCGATGCCGTCGCCATGATCCTCCTGGGCCTCGGCTTCTACATGCTCCACAACACCTTCCAGGTGCAGGTGACGGAGGTCGCTCCGGGAGCGCGCGCCTCGGCGGTCGCGCTCCATGCCTTTTCGTTCTTCTGCGGTCAGGCGCTCGGCGTCGTGTTCATGGGCTTCGGCCTCCGCACTGTCGGCCTCTCCGCCTCGACGGGCCTCGCCGCCTTCGTGATCCTGAGCGTCGGCCTGACCGCTTCCTACGTGCTGATGCGGCCCGCCGCTCAGCGGGCGCGGTAGGGCGCGACGCCCTGGTCCGGGAGCCAGAGGTTCTTCGGCAACTCGCCCGTCTGCCAGAACACGTCGATGGGGATGCCGCCGCGCGGATACCAATAGCCGCCGATGCGCAGGTAACGGGGCTCCAACAGTTCGGCCAGTCTCTTGCCGATGGCCACCGTGCAGTCCTCATGGAACGCGCCGTGGTTGCGGAAGCTGTGCATGTAGAGCTTCAGCGACTTGGACTCCACGAGCCACGGCCCCGGCGAATAGTCGATCACGAGGATCGCGAAATCGGGCTGGCCGGTGACCGGGCAGAGGGAGGTGAATTCCGGCACCGTGAAACGAGCGAGATAATCGGTGTCGGGATGCGGGTTCGGGACCCGGTCGAGCTTGGCCTCTTCCGGGGTTTGGGGCAGGGCGCTCGCCTGACCGAGCTGGAGGTTCGTGTCCGTCACTCTATTTCGCCTTGGATCGAGGGTTGAATTGCTCTTTGGATCGAGGGTTGAATTGCTCTTGCCGTCCTTGCCCACCTGGATATTTCGGTCAATAACCCAGCCCATGACGTGAGGCCGCACCGGCCGCTGCTCAAGCCTTCAGGAGTCGTCCTTCATGACTGCGATCATCGACGTATTCGCCCGCCAGATCCTCGACAGCCGCGGCAATCCCACGGTCGAGGTGGACGTGACCCTGGAAGACGGCTCCATGGGCCGCGCCGCCGTGCCTTCGGGCGCCTCCACCGGCGCCCATGAGGCGGTGGAGCTGCGAGACGGCGACAAGTCTAAATATCTCGGCAAGGGCGTGCTCAAGGCGGTGGACGCCGTGACCAACGAGATCCTTGACGCCATCGGCGGCCTGGATGCGGAAGAGCAGGTCCTCATCGACGAGACCATGATCGAGCTCGACGGCACCCCGAACAAGGCGCGTCTCGGCGCGAATGCCATTCTCGGCGTCTCGCTCGCTGTCGCCAAGGCTGCCGCCGATGCCGCCGCTCTGCCGCTCTACCGCTATGTGGGCGGCACGCAGGCCCGCGTCCTGCCCGTGCCCATGATGAACATCATCAATGGCGGCGCGCATGCGGACAACCCCATCGACTTCCAGGAATTCATGATCATGCCCGTCGGCGCGCCGACGATTGCCGACGCCGTGCGCATGGGCGCCGAGGTGTTCCACACCTTGAAGAAGGCCCTCAAGGATTCAGGCCACAACACGAATGTGGGCGACGAGGGCGGCTTTGCCCCGAACCTGCCTTCCGCCGAGGCGGCTCTCGACTTCATCATGAAGTCCGTCGAGCAGGCGGGCTACAAGCCGGGCCAGGACATGGTCATCGGCCTCGACTGCGCCGCCACCGAGTTCTTCAAGGACGGCGCCTACCATTATGAAGGCACCGGCCAGAAGCTCTCGCCCCAGCAGCAGGCCGAGTACCTGGCGAAGCTCGTTTCCGCCTATCCCATCGCCACCATCGAGGACGGGATGTCCGAGGACGACTGGGAGGGCTGGAAGGCCGTCACCGACCTGATCGGCTCCAAGTGCCAGCTCGTGGGCGACGATCTCTTCGTCACCAACGTGAACCGCCTCTCGCAGGGCATCCGGCAGAGCGTCGCCAACTCGCTGCTGGTCAAGGTCAACCAGATTGGCTCGCTGACCGAGACGCTCGCGGCCGTCGATATGGCTCACCGGGCGGGCTACACGGCCGTCATGTCCCACCGCTCGGGCGAGACGGAGGATTCCACCATCGCTGACCTCGCGGTCGCGACGAATTGCGGGCAGATCAAGACCGGCTCGCTCGCCCGGTCCGACAGGTTGGCCAAGTACAACCAGCTCATCCGCATCGAGGAGGAACTCGGCTCCCAGGCCCGCTATGCAGGCCGGGCGGCGTTGAAGGCTCTCGCTTAAGAGTGTTCGCCGCAAAGGTGACAGGAAAGCCGCCTTCGGGCGGCTTTTCTTTTGAGCGGGACGCAGTCCTCTTCCGTCAGAGCCATTTCAGGAAAAGTGGGAACCGGTTTTCCATCTGAAATGGCGACAAACGAAAGGCCTCTAGAGCGGGTTGCGATTCCACCGGACGCAACCCGCTCTAGAGGCGCGCAGCGTCGCTCATCCTCAACTCCTCCTTAACCATGACCGGGTAAGACTCGGGCGCATGGTAATCCGCAGGCGCGCACGTCGATTCTTGATCCCGCTGATGCTCTACAGCGTCTCGGCGGCGGTGGTCGGCTATTTCGTCCACCACGCCCATAGCGGTGCCCGCGGCATCGAGGCCCAGCAACGGTATGAAAGCCAGGTGGCGGAGCTTTCCGCGGAGCTGGAATCTTTGAAGACGAGGCGGACCGATTGGGAGCGGCGCATCGCGCTTCTGCGCAGCGATCAGATCGACAGCGACCTTCTTGAGGAGCGGGCGCGGCTCATGCTGGGACGTGTGCACCGCAACGATCTCGTGATCATCACCGGGCCCGATCCTTAGCCGAAATATTCTGCTTAACTGAACTTCGGTTCATCAAAAATATGCGTTTTGGAGCAGAGGGTTGCGGCGTTCACCGTATCGTCTGATACACCGTTCGCGCCTCTCGCTTTCCGATTTCGACTGCGCTACAACTTTCGTCGAGGAAACCCTTCGGAGGACCCGATGGCTGTTGCTGCCCGCAAGGCGGGCCGTGCCGCGTCCGGCACGGCTAACAAGTCCACTTCCAACAAGAGCTCCACGCGAGGAGCTGCTCCCAATACCCCCCAATTCGAGAAGAGCCAGGATCTGGCGGCCTACAACGACATGCTGCTGATCCGCCGCTTCGAGGAGAAGTCCGGCCAGATGTACGGCATGGGCCTGATCGGCGGCTTCTGCCACCTCTATATTGGCCAGGAAGCCGTCGTCGTCGGCATGCAGATGGCGACGAAAGAGGGCGACCAGGTGATCACCGGCTACCGGGATCACGGCCACATGCTCGCCTGCGGCATGGACGCGAAGGGCGTCATGGCCGAGCTGACGGGACGCCGCGGCGGCCTGTCCAAGGGCAAGGGCGGCTCCATGCACATGTTCTCCAAGGAGAAGCATTTCTATGGAGGCCATGGCATCGTCGGCGCGCAGGTCTCTCTCGGCACCGGCATCGCCTTCGCGAACCATTATCGCGAGAACGGCAATGTCTGCCTGACCTATTTCGGCGACGGCGCGGCCAACCAGGGCCAGGTCTATGAGAGCTTCAACATGGCGGCTCTCTGGAAGCTCCCGGTCGTCTATGTGATCGAGAACAACCGCTACGCGATGGGCACGTCGGTGAACCGCGCCTCGGCCCAGACCGACTTCTCCAAGCGCGGCCTCTCCTTCGGCATCCCCGGCGAGCAGGTGGACGGTATGGATGTCCGCGCGGTCTACGCCGCCGGCCAGCGGGCCATCGAGCATGCCCGCTCGGGCAAGGGCCCCTACATCCTCGAGATGCAGACCTACCGCTACCGCGGCCACTCCATGTCCGATCCTGCGAAGTACCGCACGAAGGACGAAGTGACCCGCATGCGCGAGGAGCACGACCCCATCGAGCAGGTGCGCCGCCGTCTGCTGGAGAGCTGGAAGCTGTCCGAGGACGAGCTGAAGGCCATCGACAGCAAGGTGCGCGAGATCGTCAACGAGGCGGCCGAGTTCGCCACGCACGATCCTGAGCCCGATCCGTCCGAGCTCTACACGGATATTCTCCTGTAAGCGGTGCGTCTCGCGCGCCGTTCCCCAGCATCTCGCCGCAGCGACAATCACAACGAGTCTTCAATGGCGATCGATATTCTCATGCCCGCCCTCTCGCCCACCATGGAGCAGGGCAAACTGGCCAAATGGCTGAAAAAGGAAGGCGACAAGGTCAAGCCCGGCGACGTGCTGGCCGAAATCGAAACCGACAAGGCGACCATGGAGGTCGAGGCGATCGACGAGGGCGTCCTCGCCAAGATCCTGGTCTCCGACGGCACCGACAACGTCGCCGTGAACACGCCCATCGCGGTGCTGGCGGGCGAGGGCGAGGACGTGTCCTCGGCTGCTTCCCGTGCGCCGGCTCAGGGCGGCGGCGAGCCGCCTCCCGCGCCGGGACCGAGCGCGCCGCAGCAGGCTCCCGTGCCTGACATGCAGGCGGAAGGCATGGCCGAGCGGCCCGCTCCTGCAGAGCGTCCGCAGCAGGCGGATCTGTCCGTGCCGGCCGCGCCGTCGGTCATCACCAACCGCACAGGCTACAACGCCATGGCCGAGATCCCGGAAGGCACCGAGATGGTCAACATGACCGTCCGCGAGGCCCTTCGCGACGCCATGGCCGAGGAGATGCGCAACGACGGCGCCGTCTTCGTCATGGGCGAGGAAGTGGCCGAGTACCAGGGTGCCTACAAGGTGACCCAGGGCCTGCTGCAGGAATTCGGCGCCAAGCGCGTCGTCGATACGCCGATCACGGAGCACGGCTTCGCGGGCGTCGGCGTCGGCGCGGCGTTTACGGGTCTCAAGCCCATCGTCGAGTTCATGACCTTCAACTTCGCCATGCAGGCGATCGACCAGATCATCAACTCGGCGGCCAAGACGCTCTACATGTCGGGCGGCCAGCTCGGCGCGCCCATCGTGTTCCGCGGCCCGAACGGCGCTGCGGCCCGCGTGGCGGCGCAGCACAGCCAGGACTTCACGGTCTGGTACTCGCAGATCCCCGGCCTGAAGGTCATCGCGCCCTACATGGCCGCCGACGCGAAGGGCCTCCTGAAGAGCGCCATCCGCGATCCGAACCCGGTGATCTTCCTCGAGAACGAGATTCTCTACGGGCAATCCTTCCCCGTGCCGAAGCTCGACGACTTCACCATCCCCATCGGCAAGGCGCGCATCCACCGCGAGGGCAAGGACGTCACCATCGTCTCCTTCTCCATCGGCATGACCTATGCGCTCAAGGCCGCTCAGGAGCTGGAGAAGGAAGGCATCGACGCCGAGGTCATCGACCTTCGCACCATCCGTCCGATGGACACCGACACCATCATCGCCTCCGTCATGAAGACGGGCCGCTGCGTGACGGTGGAGGAAGGCTTCCCGCAATCCGGCGTCGGCGCCGAGATCGCCATGCGCATCATGGAGAACGCGTTCGACTATCTCGACGCGCCCGTGGCCCGCGTGACCGGCAAGGACGTGCCGATGCCTTACGCCGCGAACCTCGAGAAGCTCGCCCTGCCGAATGTCGGCGAGGTCGTCCAGGCGGCGAAGGCCGTCTGCTACAGGTGACATCATGGCTGAACGGAAATTCGAAGCCCTCAACGTTCCGCCTGACGCTCAGGAAAAGGGCGGCATCGAAATCCTGAGGGCTTCGGTGGTCGAGGGGGCGGTGAGCATCGCGCTGCGCCGCGCCTTCGACGATCCGTTCACCTGGGGCGTGCTCCTGGTGGATCTCGCCCGTCACGCCGCGCGTGTCTACGCCATGGAGACGGACCTCTCGGAGGAGGAGGCCATGGCCGAGATCACGGCAGGCATCCAGGCCGAGCTGGACGATCCGTCCGATCCCGGCTCCACGCAGGCCATCAACTGAGTTTTCTCAAGTCAGGATTCTAAAACGCCATGCCCATCAACATCCTGATGCCCGCGCTTTCGCCCACCATGGAAAAGGGCAACCTTGCCAAGTGGCTAAAGAAAGAAGGCGACGCGGTGAAGTCCGGCGACGTGATCGCCGAGATCGAGACCGACAAGGCCACCATGGAGGTCGAGGCGGTGGACGAGGGCGTCCTCGCCAAGATCGTCGTGCCGGAAGGAACGGCCGACGTGCCCGTCAACCAGGTCATCGCCTTAATCGCAGGCGAGGGCGAGGACCCGAAGAGCGTCACGGCTCCCGCAGGCGGCGGCGCTCCGGCTCCCGCGCCGAAGGCCGAGGCCGCGCCCGCTGCCCCGGCATCCGCGCCGCAGCCGCAGGCCAACACCGTGCCGGGCGATGCTTCCGCGCATATGTCCTATGCCCGCGTCGATCAGGCTCCTGCAGGCCCGGCTCAGGCAGGCAAGCCCAACGGGGCAGGGCAGCAGCGGGGCGGCGGCAATCGCGTCTTCGCCTCGCCGCTCGCCAAGCGCATCGCGCGGGAAGCGGGCATCGACATCGCCTCGGTCCAGGGTTCGGGCCCGCATGGCCGCATCGTGGAGAAGGACGTGCGCGCCGCGCTCCAGGGCGGCGGCGCGAAGCCTGCCGCGGCTCCGGCCACTGGCACACCTGCCGCGAAGCCCGTGCAGCCTCCGGTCCTCGCGTCGAGCATGGGCGCGGATCAGGTCAAGGCCATGTTCGAGGCGGGCACCTACGAGGAAGTGCCGCTCGACGGCATGCGCAAGACCATCGCCAAGCGCCTCGTCGAGTCGAAGCAGACGGTGCCGCATTTCTACCTGTCGCTCGATTGCGATCTCGATGCGCTGATGAGCCTGCGCGAGCAGATCAATGCGGCGGCCTCCAAGGACAAGGACGGCAAGCCCGCCTACAAGCTCTCGGTCAACGACTTCGTGATCAAGGCGCTCGCCGTCGCGCTCCAGCGCGTTCCCAACGCCAACGCGGTCTGGGCCGAGGACCGCATCCTGAAGATGAAGCATTCGGATGTGGGCGTGGCGGTCGCCATCGAAGGCGGCCTGTTCACGCCGGTCGTGCGCAGGGCCGAGACCAAGACGCTCACCGCGATCTCGGCGGAGGTGAAGGACATGGCGGGCCGCGCCCGCAACCGCCGCCTGAAGCCGGAGGAATACACGGGCGGCTCGACTGCCGTGTCCAACCTCGGCATGTACGGCATCAAGGACTTCCAGGCCGTCATCAACCCGCCTCACGGCACGATCCTCGCCGTCGGCGCGGGCGAGCAGCGGGTTGTGGTCAAGAACGGCGCCCCCGCCGTCATTCAGGCCATGACCGTGACGCTCTCCTGCGATCACCGCGTGGTCGATGGCGCGCTGGGCGCGGAGCTGCTGGCCGAGTTCAAGCGTCTCATCGAGAACCCTATGGGGATGCTGGTGTGAGACAAGGCTCCACCCTTTTCCCTCCCCCTCGCGGGGAGGGGCAGGAGTGGGGGTCGTGACGCATGCTCGCTCTGACAGAACGCGCAATGTCCTGGAACCAACCGCCAGCAAAGCCGGTATCGGCTCGCGCGGCTCAAAACGCGAAAGCTCTCCGGCGGGTACTGACCGAGCCGGAAGAACGCCTCTGGTGGCATCTGAGAAATCGATTGCCTCTGGACGACACGCATTTCCGCCGGCAGGTCCCTATCGGCTCCTATGTCGCCGATTTCTGCTGTCTCGGGGCAAAGCTGATCGTCGAAGTCGATGGCGGTCAGCATACGACGGATGAAGCCGCCGCTTACGACACCCGGCGCACAACTTACCTCGCGAGCCAGGGATTCTCAGTTCTGCGGTTCAGCAATGCTGATGTGATGCAGAACATGAACGTCGTGCTCGACACTATCCACGCGGCGCTTGTCCGCACCACCCCCACCCCTTACCCCTCCCCGCAAGGGGGAGGGGAGTTGGAGACGTAAATGGCAAACCAATACGACATCATCGTCATCGGCGGCGGGCCGGGGGGCTATGTGGCGGCGATCCGCGCGGCGCAGCTCGGGTTCAAGACCGCGGTGATAGAGCGCGAGCATCTCGGCGGCATCTGCCTCAACTGGGGCTGCATCCCGACCAAGGCGCTGCTGCGTTCGGCCGAGATCTACCATTACATGGAGCACGCCAAGGATTACGGGCTGTCGGCGGAGAAGATCGGCTTCGATGCGGCCGCCATCGTGAACCGTTCGCGCGGCGTTTCGGGCCGTCTCAACGGCGGCGTCGGCATGCTGCTGAAGAAGAACAAGGTCGACGTGATCTGGGGCGAGGCCTCCATCTCCAAGCCGGGCGAGGTGGTGGTCACCGCTACGAAGAAGCCCGCCATGCAGCCGCAGGCTCCCGCGCCGAAGGGCATTCTGGAGCCGGGCACCTATCAGGCGAAGCACATCATCGTCGCCACCGGCGCGCGTCCCCGCGCGCTGCCCGGAATCGAGCCCGACGGCAAGCTGATCTGGACCTATTTCGAAGCCATGGTGCCGCCTTCCATGCCGAAGTCCCTGCTGGTCATGGGCTCCGGGGCCATCGGCATCGAGTTCGCCTCCTTCTACCGCACCATGGGTGTCGAGGTGACGGTGGTCGAGGTGATGCCGCAGATCCTGCCCGTCGAGGATGCGGAGATCGCAGGGCTTGCCCGCAAGCGCTTCGAGAAGCAGGGCGTGAAGATCCTGACGGCTGCGAAGATCACGAAGGTGGAGAAGAGTGCGAACTCCATCACCGCCACCATCGACGACGGCAAGGGTACGCAGACCATCACCGCCGAGCGGATGATCTCCGCCGTCGGCGTCGTCGGCAACATCGAGAATTTGGGCCTTGAAAAGATCGGCGTGAGGATCGAGCGCGGCGTCGTGGTCACCGACGGCCTCGGGCGCACCAACGTGCCCGGCATCTATGCCATCGGCGACGTGGCGGGCCCGCCCATGCTGGCGCACAAGGCCGAGCACGAGGGCGTCATCTGCGTCGAGACCATCAAGGGCCTGCACACGCACGCCATGGACAAGGCGAAGATTCCGGGCTGCACCTATTGCAACCCACAAGTGGCATCGGTCGGTCTCACCGAGGCCAAGGCGAAGGAGCAGGGCTACGACATCCGCGTCGGCCGCTTCCCCTTCGTCGGCAACGGCAAGGCGATTGCGCTGGGCGAGCCGGAAGGTCTCGTGAAGACGATCTTCGACAAGAAGACCGGCCAGCTTCTGGGGGCGCACCTGATCGGCGCGGAAGTGACCGAGCTGATCCAGGGCTTCGTGATCGCCATGAACCTGGAGACGACGGAGGAGGAGCTCATCCACGCCGTCTTCCCGCATCCGACGCTCTCCGAGACCATGCACGAGAGCGTCATGGATGCCTATGACCGGGTGATCCACATCTAAGGCTCTCGGCCGTGTGGGGCGTTCTCTTCCTCCTCTGCGTCCTCGCGGCCCTCATCGCGTTCCGCATTTCGCGCAAACCCAGTCGGCCCTGGCGTCGGCTGGGTTTTCTGTTGGGCGTCCTTGCATCCCTGCTCGCCGTACCCGTCGGCCTCGTCGCCGCTTTCGGAGCCTTCATGTGCTCGTCCGAAACGACGGGGGAGGGACTGCTTGCGGAACGCAGCCTCCTCTGGTCATCGAGCGCCACGGCTGCGGCGCGACCACGGCCGGCATTTATACGGTGCGCCTCGGCCCCTACGATTGGTGGAGCCACACGATTCTCAGGGCTGAGGCCTTCCCGGTCCCGCGCTCCGTCGAAGCGGCGGGGGAGGGCGCGGTGCGCATCCTCATCGACCCCGACAGCGCAGGCGAGAACGCGCCGCCGGAAGGGCTGATCGTTCCGGTCGCGGATTCCGGTAGGCCTGCCAGGGCCCTGTCCTTTGCCCGGGGAATCCCGGAATAGGAGGCCCCTCCCGTGCATTGACCGGCAAGGCGACGAGCGGCAGGCTCGGGGCGTTCCGAGTCGAAGGAGAGACCCATGGCGGAGCAGGATGTCGTGCGCGAAGGCGAGTGCCGGTGCGGGCAGGTGTGCTTCCGGGTCCGGGGCGCGCCCATCCTCACGATGGCCTGCCACTGCACCGGGTGCCAGCGCATGACCGCGAGCGCCTTCTCCTTGAGCGTGGTCTATCCCAGCGCAAGCTTCGAGGTGCTGCAGGGCGAGCCGGTGATCGGCGGCCTCCACGGCACCACGCGCCACCTCTTCTGCCCCCATTGCATGAGCTGGCTTTTCACCCGCCCCGAGGGCCTGGACGATTTCGTCAATGTCCGCGCCACGATGCTGGAGGATGCGGGGAGCTTCACGCCCTTCATGGAGACCTATACCTGCGAGGCCCTGCCTTGGGCGAAGACGCCGGCTCTCCACAGCTTCGAGAAGTTTCCGCCCATTGAGCGCTATCCCGATCTGGTAGCGGAGTTCGCGCGCCAGCAGGTGGGATAGATTGGCGCTTTCACCCGCTCCGGCGGGTGAGCGCGGGCGGTGCTGAACGAGGCGCCAGCTTTTCCAGCTGTGNATACCTGCGAGGCCCTGCCTTGGGCGAAGACGCCGGCTCTCCACAGCTTCGAGAAGTTTCCGCCCATTGAGCGCTATCCCGATCTGGTAGCGGAGTTCGCGCGCCAGCAGGTGGGATAGATTGGCGCTTTCACCCGCTCCGGCGGGTGAGCGCGGGCGGTGCTGAACGAGGCGCCAGCTTTTCCAGCTGTGATCCCCGGCGGTCCGCAGGACCGGGAAGGGGATCCAGTGGCAGCGCGTGCGAGGGGGATTCCCTTCCCCTCCGCTGCGCTTCGGCCGGGAATGACACTCCCCAGAACTGACGCCGCCCCCCCGTCATCCCCGGCCCAGATGGGGTATTCGGCCTGCCGTCGGTGCCTCCCATTTCCATAGTGAGAAGAGCCGCGCCTCAGGCTGATGGTACAACAAGGTCGTGGAGAGCGGCCTCAGTGGGAGAAGCGCAGCATGAAGCACTACGCGGGTTTGGATATCTCGGTCAAAGAGACGTCGGTATGCATCGTGGATGAGACGGGCAAGATCTGCCGTGAGATCAAGGTCACCAGCCATCCAGAGGACCTTCTCAAGCTCCTGCAGGATCCTGCCTGGCACTTCGGGCGCATCGGGCTTGAGGCGGGCCCGCTCTCCCAATGGCTCTTCGATGGGCTCGCCAGGGCAGGCTTGCCCGTCGTGTGCATCGAGACCCGACACACCAAGGCCTTCCTCAAGGCCCAGGTCAACAAGACCGACCGCAATGATGCCCACGGCATTGCCCAGATGATGCGGGTCAACCTGTTCCGACCCGTTCACGTCAAGACGCTGGCGAACCAGAAGCGCCGTGCGCTGCTGACCGCCCGCAAGCTCTTGCAGGAGAAGGCGATTGCCATTGAGAACGACATCCGTGGCCTGCTTCGCAACTTCGGCCTCAAAGTCGGGGTGGTCGGCGCGGGCAAGTTCGAGGCCCGCATTCATGAACTCGCCGAGAGCATGCCTGACCTGATGGGAATCATGCAGCAGCTGCTGGAAGTCCGCCGGTCCTTACGCGAGCACTTCGCGGCTCTGCACCGCAAGCTGCTGGCGCTGGTCCGGGATGACGAGGTGTGCCGGCGTTTGATGACGGTTCCTGGAGTGGGTCCCGTGGTGGCGCTGGCCTTTGTGGCGACGATTGACATCCCAGCGCGGTTCCGGCGTTCCAAAGCGGTGGGACCTGCCCTCGGGTTGACTCCGGTCCTGCACCAATCCGGAGAAAGCAATCGGATTGGTCGCATCTCGCTCTGCGGTGATGGCATGTTGCGAACCCTGCTGTTTGAAGCAAATCAAACCATGCTCACTCGGGTGAGCAAGTGGTTCTGGCTGAAGGCTTGGGCCATGAACGTGGCCAGGAGGCGTGGGGGACGAAAGGCCGTTGTCGCGCTCGCCCGGCGATTGGCGATCATTTTGCATCGGATGTGGTGCGATGGGACCGAGTTCCGCTGGACGAAGGCGGTTCAGGTGGCATGATCGCACCGAGTTGACCAGTCAAACGAAGCAGAAACACAAGGTTCCGCCGCAAGGCGGATGTCTGTCCCTTGCGGGACGATGAATGAAGTGAGTCCGCACCCGGCGCTTGTACCTTGCGCATCATCGTTGCAGAAGGACGCGGCCCAGATCGTTCCACTTCATTCTTCTGACCCCATGGTGGAACGGCCGCTGCGCCGATTCCGGAGAGAAGCGAGAACCCGCAGGACAGCCACCACTAGGGAGCCGAAGAGATGGAAAGTGCTTGACTGAATCGGCCGAATAGAGAAGTGCCGGTGATCCCGAAGGAATGTTCTCAATTTGTTCTTTACTGTGGGGACAAGCTTTGCTATAA
>NZ_JAJATX010000050.1 GCF_020866965.1 Microvirga roseola | reverse complement strand
CGCAAGCCTCACATCGCAAACGAAAGGTGCAACTGTAGTGCTAGGGCGAATGCCAGGCGCTTGTCAGACGGCGCTCAGAACCAGTCGTCCTCCTCTTCCTCATAGTAGCCGGTGTAGTCGTCGTAATATCCGCCGAGATAATCGCCATACCCGGCCCCGTATCCGTAACCGGCGCCATATCCGTAGCCTGCGCCATAACCATACTCATCGTCATAGAACTGGGCCGAGGCCGGTGCTGCGAACAGCAGAGCTGCAACGGCCGCTGCACTCGCCGTGAGTGCTCGCCAGGATCGGGTCGTCATGGTCGTCTCCACATTTTTGAGGACAAACAACCTCGAATGCGCACCACACCATGGATCCACTGACCGCATGAGATGCGGCACGTCCTGCTTCGAGGCTGGACCGCTAACCAGGCGATTGGCGCTCTGTTCCGGCAGGAACTCAGGAACGATCTAGCGGCGTACAGGAAATCCGCGACTCTGCTTACTTGGACGTGGAAAGTGAACTGGCCGGCCCTGAAGCGATCGATCTTTTCTGCTCAGCCGAAACCGGTGCGTCTCTGAGGCATTGGCTTCAGAGACTCAATCGAACAGCCGGGCCGACAATGGTGGCGCGGCATACCATGGAGGAGAATCGTGTTCGATCCGACAATGCTATTGGGGCTTTCTGTGGCATTGGTGCTGCTTCTGGCTGCCAGTGACAGGCCGAGCCTACGGAGCCGGGCCCGCAGGCCTGTCGCGGTGCGGGTTAGAGCACAAGCGGGGCGACAGGCCCAGGGGCGCAGCACCGACTAAGGCTCGCATTCGCGCATCAAGGGCAGAAGGCGAGCGAGCCTCCGGCACGTCCCCAGGCCCGCCGTGGGACAAGTGCCGTACGACTTTCCCTGTGCATCGCGACACCGGCAGTTCGGCTCTGCCGAACATCTTTTCCCAATCGGTCCGACCTGTCTGTCCAAGTGAGAAACATGCCGAGACGCAATTTTGAGAATAACCACGGCCGCATTGGACTGTGGGCGATGGGTGCACTGGCCGGCAGCGCGCTCGCCACGGGTCTTCAGACCTTGGCTGCCGAGCGGATCCATCCCCCCACCGGCTCTTTCGTCCCGACGCGGAGTGGCTGGCTGCGGATCCGCGAGGCCGGGCGGGGGCAGCCTGTCGTTCTGCTCCATGGGGCGGGCGGGCTGCTCGATGATTTCGTCGTTGCGGGGGTGTTCGACGCCCTGTCCGCATCTCACCGCGTCATCTCGATCGACAGGCCCGGATACGGCTACAGCAGCCAGCCGCTGCGGGACCTCAAAACTCCGGAGGATCAGGCCGGATGGCTCGACGACCTGCTGAATGAACTCGGCATCGAGCAGCCGATCCTGGTCGGGCACTCCTGGGGGACGCTCGTCGCCCTGTCCCATGCCCTGACCTTCCCGGGAAAGGCGGCGGGCCTGTTGCTGGTCTCCGGCTTCTATTACGCGGTCGAACGGCCGCTGGCCCAAGTCGTCGCCGTTGCCGCCACGCCGGGGATGGGTTTTCTTCTCCGCCACACGGTATTGCCTCCGCTGACCCGGCTGATTGCCCCTGGCGTGATCCGGTTCCTGTTTGCGCCCAGTCCCGTTTCGGAGCGATTCAAGGCTTTCCCGGTGTCACTCTGCTGCCGCCCCGGTCATCGCAGGGCGGCAGCCCTCGATATGGAATACCTCGACGCCACAGCGGATACCCTGTCTCCGCATTACCACCAGGTGAACACTCCAACCGTCCTGATCACTGGTATGGGCGACAAGATCGTCGATCCCGAGCGCCAGACCCGGCGGCTTTGGCAGGACCTGCCGAATGCCGCACTCGTCGAGCTGCCTGGCGTCGGGCACATGGCCCATCATGTTTGCCCAAAGGCCGTCATTGATGCGGTCAGGCGGCTCGCGAGCAGGCCGGAGATGGTCGCCCCAGGCATGGAGCCAGACAGGCCGTCACTGCTTGCCGAGTCAACCGGAGGTCCGCCCGGGACCAGTGTGGCCATTCATTCCTGACCAGGACGCGAGAATCGCCGAGCGTCCCTGTTCCCGCCGCAGCCTGCTCGCTGAATCTGCTCCTGGCCACCCAAGGTCATCCGGTTGCGATCAGATGGAAAAAGCTTCCCGTCGTTTGTCCGATCCTGTGGCCAGCCGTTCCCAGATCGGTGCCTTCAGCGTCGGCGATTGCGGCAAAGGCTGCTTCGCGGCTTTCGTCGCTTCGTGTGACGGACGCATAGTGGAATTCGTGGCCGATGAGGCGCTGGCCGGCTTGTCCCAGTGACCCTTGATGGAGAAGGTGCGCCACCCTGTAGCCCAGGTGGATCTTGCGCTTGGCGTAGCTCGTGCTGACGGGGAGAAGAGCGGCCATGCGATGCACATGCCCATCCGCATCCTCCAGGGTCTCGCCCAGCACCATGTAGCCTCCGCACTCCCCGTGAACCGGACGGGTTTGCGCAAAGGCGCGCAAACCCTGCAGGAAGCGCTGTGCGCTGGCGATGCGGCCGGCGTGAAGCTCCGGGTATCCACCGGGGAGCCAGCAGACATCGCCATCCTGTGGCGGCGGCTCGTCCGCGAGCGGAGAGAAGGGCAGGATCTCCGCTCCCGCCGCCCGCCAGCTGGCGAGCAGGTGGGGATAGATGAAAGAGAAAGCCCGGTCCGATGCCAGAGCGATGCGCTGCCCGGGCGGCGGCAATGCGGTCCCCGCCGTAGCGGCGTCAGCTTGTGTCGGACGCCCCAGGGCAACCAGCTGGTCGATGTCGATGACTGCCTCGACGGCATCGGCAAGGCGTTCCAGCCGCTGGTCGAGTTCGTCGGTTTCTCCGGCCTGAACGAGACCGAGATGGCGCTCGGGCAGGGACAGGGCATCATTCCGCGTCAGGGCCCCGAGGACGGGCAGGCCGATCCGCGCCATGCCGTCCTCGACGAGCCTGCGGTGGCGCTCGCTCGCCACCTTGTTCAGCACCACGCCTGCGACCGTGATGCGTGGGTCGAAGCGGGCGCAGCCCAAGGCCACCGCGGCGGCCGATTGGGCATGGCCCGACACGTCGAGGATGAGTACGACCGGCCAGCCGAAGAGGGCGGCCATGTCGGCGCTCGCGCCGGTGCGGCCGGTTTCCTGGCGCACCCCGTCGAACAGGCCCATGGAGCCTTCGGCAATCACGATGTCCGCGTCGCCGGCAGTTTGAGCCACAAGCGCATTCAGGAGAGGCCGGCCCATCGCGAAGCTGTCGAAGTTGAAGCTCGGCGCGCCGGTCGCCGCCGCATGGAAGGCGGGGTCGATGTAGTCCGGTCCGCACTTGGCGCCGCGCACCCGCAGCCCGCGGCGGGCAAGCGCCCGCTGGAGGCCGAGCACGACGGTCGTCTTGCCGGAGCCGGACCTCGGAGCGGCGATCAGCAGGCCGGGAGCAGGGCTCATTGTGCGGCCTCGACGCCATAGTCCAGCAGGTGGTTGTGAATGGCGCTGCGAAACGTGGCGATGGCGCCGATGGCGATGATGGCAGGCGAGCGGATCACGCCTTCCTCCACCAGATGCGGCAACTGATCGAGAGAGGCCTCCAGGACATTCTCGCGGGCGGTGGTCACTCCATGCACGGCAAGGGCGGGAGTCGAGCCCGGCAACCCGCCCTCCATCAGCTCCGCAACGATGCCGGGCAGGTTCGAGACTGCCATGTAGAGCACGATGGGGGCGCCGGTGCGCGCCAAAGCCGCCCAATCGGCCTGCTGGTCGGGAGCCCTGTGTCCGGTGGCGAGGATCACGGCATGGTTCGTCGCGCGCATGGTCGCGGGAACGCCGTGAATGGCGAGCGAGGCCAGCCCGCTCGATACGCCGGGAACGATGCGGAACGGGATCCCGGCCTCGGCCAGGGCCAGCGTCTCTTCGCCTCCGCGCCCGAAGATGAAAGGGTCGCCCCCCTTGAGGCGCAGAACCCGGCGGCCTTCCCGCGCAAGGGCGATGAGGCGCTCGCAGATATCGCTCTGCGCGGCCGAAGGCTGGCCTCCGCGCTTTCCCGCATATTCGAGAACCGCATCCTTGCGCGTCATGGAGAGAATGCCCGGATCGACGAGGGCGTCGTGCACTAAGACGTCAGCGGCCTTCAGGGCGTTCAGGGCATGGATCGTGAGGAGGCCGGGATCGCCCGGACCTGCTCCCACGAGCCAGACCGTGCCGGGAAGGAAGGGAGGAGAAAGATCGGCAATGGATGTCATGCCTGCCTCCATGCATGACCGAGGACTATGAAATGGTTATATGACGACATGGGAAGGACAGGTGAGGGCGCATGGACGAGCTGAAACCCGCCGGACCGTTGCGCCGCGGCTGGACGACGGGTGCCTGCGCCACGGCGGCGGCGAAAGCGGCCTATCTGGGCTGGCGGACGGGTGATTTCCCCGATCCGGTGGAGATTGCTCTTCCCGGTGGAGCGCGGCCTGCCTTCTCCCTGGCTCTCGCCGAGGGGGGCGATGGCGGCGCGCGGACGGGCATCGTGAAGGACGCCGGCGACGATCCGGACGTGACTCATGGGGCGCTGGTGATCGCGGCCGTCCGCGCTGGCGCGCCGGGATCGGGCATCACGTTCCGGGCAGGCGAGGGCGTCGGCACCGTCACCAGGGCCGGATTGCCTCTGCCGCCCGGGGAGCCCGCCATCAATCCCGTGCCGCGCCGGATGATCCACGACAACCTTGAGGAGGCCGCCCAGAGCGTCGGCGGCCCCACGGATGTCGAGGTGGAAATCTCGATTCCCGGCGGCGAAGCGATCGCCAGCAGGACCCTGAACCCGCGCCTGGGCATCCTGGGCGGCTTGTCGATTCTCGGCACCACGGGCGTGGTGGTGCCCTATTCCTGCGCGGCCTGGATCCACAGCATCTATCGCGGCATCGATGTGGCGCGCGCTGGCGGCCTTGATCACGTGGCGGGAGCCACCGGCTCGACCTCCGAACAAGCCGTTCAGGCTCTGTACCGTCTGCCGGAGCAGGCGCTCATCGACATGGGCGATTTCGCCGGAGGCATGCTGAAATACCTGCGGCGCAACCCGGTGCCCAAGGTGACGGTCGCAGGCGGCTTCGCCAAGATGACCAAGCTTGGGCAGGGATTGCTCGATCTCCATTCGCGCTCCGGCGCAGTCGACCTCGACTGGCTCTCGATGCGTCTTGCGGAGGCGGGAGCCGAACCTTCCTTCGCAGAGGCGGCTCGCGACGCCAACACGGCCCTCGAGGTTCTGGAGACAGCCCGGCGTCTCGGTATCCCGCTGGGAGACGTGGTGGCGCAGCACGCGTGGAAGACCGCCGCCAAGGCTCTGAGCGGATCCGCCATCGCACTGGAAATCATCGTGTTCGACCGCAACGGCGCTCTCGTCGGCCGCATGCCGTTCCATCCGGTCACCTGAGGTCGCATGCATGATCAGCTGCCCTCGCGGGCACTGGGCCGGAAGCGCCGGTCATAACCGGTCGAATACAGGGCGCTGTCGCGGAAGTCCTTTGCCGCGAGCGTCTCGCCGATGAGGATCAGGGCGGTGCGCTCCAGCTTCTCGGCGCGCACCATGGCGGCCAGCGTGCCCAGCGTGCCCTTGATGACCCGCTCGTCCGGCCAGGATGCGCGCCAGACGACTGCGGCCGGACACTCCGCACCGTAGGACGGCAGCAACTCCTCGACGACCTTGTCGATCACATGGATCGAGAGATGAATGGCAAGCGTCGCCTTGGTCTGAGCGAAGGTGGAAAGCCGCTCCGTCTCCGGCATGGCGGAGGCCCGGCCCGATGTGCGGGTGAGGACTACCGACTGTCCGACTTCCGGCACCGTCAGCTCGCGCCCGAGCGCGGCGGCGGCGGCCGCAAAGGCGGGAACGCCGGGCGTGATCGTGTAGGGGATGCCGAGGGGTTCAAGTCGCCGGATCTGCTCGCCCATGGCGCTCCAGATCGAAAGGTCTCCGGAATGCAGTCGTGCGACGTCCTCGCCGCATTCATGGGCCCGCACGTATTCCGCGGTGATGGCATCGAGATCCAGGGGCGCCGTGTCGACGAGGCGCGCCCCAGGTGGGCACCAGGAAAGCATTTCGGGCGGAACGATCGAGCCCGCATAGAGGCAGACGGGGCAGCGCTCGACAAGCGTGCGCCCGCGCACGGTGATGAGGTCGGCGGCTCCGGGGCCTGCTCCGATGAAATGCACGGTCATGGATGTGTCTTCCGTCGCGCCAGGGCACAGGTGGCGGAGCCTGAGGCGATGCGCTCCAGGATGAGTTCCGATCGGGGTCCGGCTGCCGCGAGGGCCGCGGCCTCCGCGACCGAGCCGACACCATAGGCTGCGAGGGCGCGTGCGGATTGCGTGCCAACGCGTGGCGCAGCAGCTGTCAGGTCGGGTTCTGCAACGCTGGCCGTATCGACGGCAAGGCGGCGCGCCGCTTCCCTGAACGCGGGAAGCGCGGCAAGGGGCGCAACCGTTGCGAGCCGCTCCAGCGCGTCGCCCGTCAGGGCGGCACGGGCGATGGCCTGCTCCACGAGCGCCACGATCTCGTCTGCGGCGACGTTGCGCCTGAATCCCACACCGGCCACGATCATGCCTTCGTCACCACCCATTGCGTGACGGGCATCGCAGCCCGCCAGCCGTGCATGCCTCCGACGCGCTCCAGGCGCGAGAGCGCCAAGCGCCGCATCGCTCCGCCATGGCGGGCATGGAGCGAGCCCAGCAGGGTTTCGGTTTCCAAGGTCACCGCATTGATGACGAGGCGTCCGCCGGGCCTGAGCGCCGTCCAGGCGGCGTCGAATACGCCGGGCTCGGGCGCGCCGCCGCCGATGAACACCGCATCCGGCGCGGGCAGGCCGGCGAGCGCCTCGGGCGCGCGGCCGAACCGGACCTCGAGGGCCACCGCGCCGAGTTCGGCCGCATTGCGTCGCGCCCGCTCTGCCCTGTCGCCGCGCTCCTCGATCCCGATGCAGCGGTTCCGCGGGTGGCGCAGGCACCACTCGATGCCGACGGAGCCTGCACCCGCGCCGATGTCCCACAGCAGTTCGCCGGTCCTGGGGGCCAGCGCCGCCAGCGTCAGGGCACGCATTTCCGCCTTCGTGAGCTGGCCATCATTCTCGAACCAGGAATCGGGGAGGCCGGGGGCAAGGGTGACAACCCGGGCGTCATTCGCTGCCAAAACTTCCAGGGCCACCGTATTGAGCGGATCGATCTCCCCAATGTCGAAGGCGGCCGCGCTCGCGCGGCGGATGCGTTCGCGCGGTCCGCCCAATGCTTCGAGCACGGTGATCATCGAAGCCCCGAAGCCCCGCGCCTTCAGAAGGTCTGCGAGCCTGCCGGGTGTCGAGCCATCCCACGACAATGCGAGGAAGCGCGCATTCGGTTGAAGATGGGGAATGACGCGTTCCAGCGTCCGCCCATGAAGGCTCACGCAGTCGCAATCCGGCAGGGACCAGCCCATGCGGGCAGCGGCAAGGCTGAAGGCGGAGGGCTGCGGAAAGCAGACGATTTCATCGGCCGGAATCAGCCGGGCGAGTTCGCCGCCTACGCCATAGTGGAACGGATCGCCCGTCGCGAGCACGCAGGTCGGTTGGCCCCGGCGCGCCAGGACCATCGGATAGCCATCGGCAAAGGGGCTCGGCCAGGTCTGTGCGCGCGCAGCCAAGGGGGCAGCAAGGTCGAGGTGGCGTGCGCCTCCGATGACAAATTCCGCCTGGTCGAGAGCTGAGAGCGCCAGAGAGGAGAGGCCCGCGCGACCATCCTCGCCGATGCCGATGACGGTCAGCCAGGGGCGGCCCGGTGCCGTGCTCGACTTAAGGTCAGAATTCGAGGAAAAGGGGCTCATGCGCATTCTCGTTCTGGGCGGCACCACCGAAGCCTCCGCGCTCGCGGCGCGGCTTGCCGGTCGGTCCGAGTTCAGCCCCGTTCTCTCCATGGCCGGCCGCACCAGCGACCCGCGCCTCATGCCGATACCAACCCGCATCGGCGGCTTCGGCGGCGTGGAGGGTCTTGTCCGTTTCCTGCACGACGAGCGGGTCGAGGCGGTGGTCGATGCGACCCACCCCTTCGCCGCCATCATGTCCCGCAATGCTGCCGAGGCCTGTTCGAAGGCCGGTGTTCCGCTGCTTGCCCTTCGCCGTCCGCCCTGGGGCCCTCGCGAGGGCGACCGCTGGACCGAGGTGCCGTCCATGGACGCGGCCGTTCATGCTCTCGGGAAGGCGCCCCGCCGGGTCTTCCTCACGGTGGGCCGCCTTGAGCTCCCGCCCTTCGCCGCCGGGCCGCAGCATACCTATCTGGTCCGCACCATCGAGCCGGTTGGCGATGCGCTGCCCGTTCCGAACGTCGTTGCCATTCGCGACCGCGCCCCCTTCGACGAGGCTGCGGAGCGCGCGCTCATGGAACGGGAGCGCATCGAGGTGGTGGTGACGAAGAATTCCGGAGGGGCTGCCACCTATCCGAAGATTGCCGCCGCGCGCGCCCTGGGCCTGCCGGTCATCATCGTGGCGCGGCCTGGAAAGCCCGAAGGCGTCGAGGAGGTCACGACTGCCGAGGCGGCGCTCGACTGGCTCGAACGCCGTCACGGCCGCTCTCCGTAGAAGCGGGGCGTGTAGACCCAAGGCGCATCGCCCTCGGGTTTCTCGATGAGCCGGGTCGTGCTGGCGCCGATGATCACCACGGTGGACATATCGGCCAGGGAGGCCTCCACTTCGGCGAGCGGCAGGATCCTGATGCGCTCGTCGGGCCTTCCCACCGCACGGGCGAGAATGATCGGCGTGTCGGGGCTGCGCATCTCTGCGACGATCTTGAAGGCTGCGCCGAGCTGCCAAGGCCGGGCGGAGGAAATCGGGTTGTAGAGAGCCACCACGAAATCGGCGGCAACCGCCGCTCGCAGGCGCGCCTCCACGATATCCCAGGGCTTGAGATTGTCCGAGAGCGACATGGCGCAGAAGTCGCCGCCCAGGGGCGCGCCCACGCGGGCGGCGGCGGCGAGCATGGCCGTGATGCCGGGCTCCACGCGGATGTCGAGGCTGCGCCAGGCGGGGTCGCCGCTCTCAAGCGCCTCGAACACCGCCGCCGCCATGGCGAACACGCCGGGATCGCCGCCGGAGACCACGGCGACACGGCCTCCCTCCGCGGCAAGGCCGAGGGCAAGGCCCGCGCGGTCGAGCTCGACGCGGTTGTCTGAAGCATGGCGTCGCTGGCCGGGTCTTTCCGGTACGCGGTCGACATAGGGGCCATAACCCACGAGATCGGTGGCCGAGGCCAGCGCCTCGGAAGCCGCAGGAGTCAGCCAGCGCGGATCGCCGGGACCAAGGCCGATGATTATGAGGTGGCCCGTCATACGCGCCTCCCTTGGCCCGGTACGATGATGAGCGAGAAGTAGGGAGCTTCCCAATCATCCGGCAGCTCGGGTAGGGGAACGATCTGCTCTTCCGCCATGGTGGCGCGCTCCACATAGATGGCGCGTTCCAGAAGGCCCGCTGTTGCGAGCGCCGCACGCACCTTCGGCAGGTTGCGTCCGAGCTTCATCACCACGGCGGCATCCGTGCCGGAGAGCCGGCGCGTCAGCTCCGCCTCAGGCAGCGTTCCGGGGGTCACGGTCAGCACGTCGTCGCCCCAGGTGATCGGCGCGCCGGCTCGGGTCCAGGCTCCGGACATTCCGGAAACCGCCGGCACGACCTCGGTCGGCACCTTGTCCTTGAGCCGCCACCAGAGGTGCATGAAGGAGCCGTAGAAAAAGGGATCGCCCTCGCACAGGACGGCAACGGTTCGGCCCGCCTCGATCTCCAAGAGCAGCTGCGCCGCCGCCGCCTCGTAGAAGGGATTCAGGGCGGCGGCATAATCCGGATGATCGGCCGGGATTTCCGTCGTGACCGGATAGACGAGGGCGATCTCCCGCTCCGGGTCTCTGCCGACGACGGTGTCCGCAATGGTGCGGCCGTTGCCGCGCTTGCCGCGTTTGCAGAAATGAACGAGCCGGTCGGCCGTCTCCAGCACGTTGCGGGCACGCACCGTCATGTAATCCGGATTGCCGGGGCCGAGCCCCAGGCCGTAGAATCGGATCGTCCCTTGGGTCATGCCTGCCTCACTCGACGGGGTTGGCGAGAGCATTGACCGCCGCAGCCGCCATCGCGCTGCCGCCGCGCCGTCCGTGAACGACGAGGTACGGCACGCGGCCATCGCGGGCAAGGGCATCCTTGGATTCCGCCGCGCCGATGAAGCCGACGGGAATGCCGATGACCGCCGCGGGTTTCGGCGCACCGGCATCGAGCTTTTCCAGCAGATGGAAGAGGGCGGTGGGTGCGTTGCCGAAGACCACGAGGGAGCCTTCGAGATGCTCGCCCCACAGCTCCATGGCCGCTGCCGAGCGGGTGTTGCCGAGCTCCGTGGCAAGCGCGGGCACGCGCGGATCGTCGAGGGTGCAGATCACTGCATTGTTCGCAGGCAACCGGGCGCGGGTGATGCCGTTCGCCACCATCTTGGCGTCGCACAGGATCGGAGCGCTGCGCCGGAGGGCCTCCTCGGCTGCCTCGGCGAAGTCGGACGAGAGTTCGACATCGGCGGGGAGATCGGTCATGCCGCAGGCATGGATCATGCGCACGACCACGCGTTCGGCGGTGCCGGAGAAGCGGGACAGGTCCGCCTCCGCGCGGATGATGGCAAAGGAGCGACGATAGATCTCCGCACCCTCGCGGATGTACTCGCGGGGGCTGCTCATCGCACGTTCTCCGCAAAGGCGCGATCCGGGTCGTCCGGGGTCTTCAGGGGCAATAGACGGGTCATGAGTTCTTCGATGGAAAGATGAAGTCGGGCGGCATCCTGGGTGGAGCCGTTCGGGATGACGTCATAACGGCCGTCGTCGCGGCCAACGAGCGTGAGGTCCGCCCTGCTCGGATGGGCGCAGCCTTTTCGGCAGCCCGAGACGTGAAGGGTTGTCCCTTGCGAAAGCCGTTCGCTCCAGGCACGCGCGAGCCGTAAGGCGTCGGCCGGGGCGGGCGTCAGGGCGCTGGCGCAATCGGGCCTGCCGGGACAGGCAAGGAACGACAGGCGGGGATCGCGAGGCTCGATGATGAACCCGGAATCTCTCGCCTCACCCAGTACGGTCGTCAGATGAGCCTCTGCCAGACCCGGCAGCAGGATGCCGCGAGTGAAGGACAGGCGGATCTCACCTGCGCCGAAGCGCTCGCTCCATGCGGCGGCCTGTTCCAGTTGCGCACTTGTGCAGCGGCCGAAAGACAGCGCGAGGAGGGGGGCTTTTCCGCCCGCGATATCCAGAATGCCGGCCCGCGGTGCAGGAGGCTGCGGGCGGAGAGCTGGGGCGGCTTCGAGCACAGCCGTTGCTGCGAGTTCACGGACCAGATCAGGCTTCAGGTCGCGCAATCGCCAGGCCTCTGTCCGTCCTGCCTTCCTCATCCCGGCATAGCCAGACAGGATGGCGATGACCGCATCCGGCACGCGGTCGAGAGAGGTCGCCCCGATCCAGTGGAGCCCACCGGGCGATGCGACGCCGAAGGAAACCAGCTCGTACTCATCCCGAGCCAGCAGATGCAAATCGGCGCCCATGGAATCGAGCGGCATGGAGCCGCCGCTATCGATGGCCACGAAGAGCTTGGCGGGAAGTCCCTCGATGGAGCGGGCCCTGTCCTCGATAGTCTGCGCCAGGGCAAGCGCATCGAAACGGTCGAGCGGATCGAGACCGGCGAGGGGCGAGACCATGACGAGACGGTTGGGACCGTCGCCTTCCGGCTCGACCAGGCCTTCGCGGTCGAGCAGTTCCATCAGGCCGGGATAGGTCTCATCACGCACGCCCCGAATCTGGAGGTTGCCGCGAGCGGTAATGTCGAGATGGCCGTTGCCGTGGCGGCGCGCGGCCTCGGCGACAAGCCGCGCCTGATCCGCCGAGAGCCTGCCGGCAAGCGGATGGAGGCGCACGAGAAGCCCATCGCCCGTCGCCATGGGGCGGCGCACGCCCGGGCACCAGCCACGGCGCGCGATGGTTGTCGCAGCCGTCATTCCGCTGCCTCCCGTCGGTCATCCTCGAACAACGCTGCCACGGAATTGAGGCGGCTCTGCCAGAGGCCGCGCTGCCTGGCTTCCGAGAGACGGTTCCGAATGGCCTGGGCGGCGGCCGGATTTGCGGCAGCGATCTGCGTCCGAACGGGCTCATCGGCGAGAAGCGCCGTGAACAGGAGGTCGAAAGCCGCAGCCGAGACGGCATCCGTCGTTGCCGCGAAGGCGAAGAGGGCATCGACGCCCTGTGCGATCTCGGCGGCCCCACGCCAGCCATGACGGAGCTGGCCCGCGATCCAGCGCGGGTTTGTCAGGCGGCCGCGCACGAGCCGGTCCACGTCCTCGGACAACGTGCGGGCCTTCGGGTTCTGCGGGCGGCTCGTGTCGAGGCTATAAAGGGCGGGAGAGGAGCCCAGGGCTCCGGCTGCCGCCGCGAAGCCGCCGATGGCGTCAGCGGCGGAATCGCCCTCCAGGATATCCCGTTCGGCCACGTCGCTCACATGCACGAACGCTTCGGCCTGACGGACACGCTGCGGGAAGCTTCCATCCGCACTGGCCGTCCCTGAAGCTCCGAAGGCGTGGGAAGTGCCCGCGAGATAGGTGCGCCCGAAATCGTCCTTCACGCTCCATTCGCCGTCCAGGGCCTGTGCCGAGACGCCCGCGCCATAGATGCCAGGTGCGGCTCCAAACACGCGGGAGAGTGTCTCGCCGCGCCTGCGGGCGGCGGCGAGTTCGTTCCACTCGTCGTCCTCGTCAAGGGCCGCCACGGCTCGCGCGGCTTGATCGAGAAGCGCGATCTGATCCGGAAACGTGTCCCTGAATGCGCCGGAGACGCGAACGGTGACGTCGGTGCGCGGACGATCGAGCAGCGGGTGCGGCACGATTTCGAAGCCGGTCACGCGGGTTGAGGCATGATCCCAGGTCGGGCGCACCCCCATGAGCGAAAGCGCATGGGCGATGTCCTCGCCGCCGGAGCGGAGGGTAGGCGAGGCCCACAGGTCCATCACGATCCGCCGCGGCCAGTCGCCCTCCTCCTGCAGATGGCGGCGCACGACCTCCGCTGCCGCCCGCCAGCCGAGTTCCGTCGCCGCGCGGGTGGGAATCGCACGCGGGTCGAGCGTTGCGAGGTTGCGGCCCGTTGGCAGAACCTCCGTGTGCCCGCGAGAGGGCGAGCCTGCCGGACCCGGAATGACGAAGCGCCCGTCGAGAGCCTTCAGCAGATTCTCGCGCTCGCCTTCGCTGCAGGCCTCGAAACCGCCGGGGGCGTGTCCGAAGACATGGAGGCCTTCCCGGATCGTCACCTCGCCGAGGTCACAAAGATGGGCATCGAGGCGCGTCAGGGCCTCGTCCATGGGCATGGCGTCGTCGACCCCGCAGGCTTCGGCAAGCCCGCTGGTCCTTGCGCGCTCCAGGATTTCCCTGGCGACGAGATCGGCCCGTCCCGGGTGAAGGATCTGGGCGGATGAAAACTCCTCCACCAGCTCACGGAGAGACGCAGCTTCCCCATGCAATCCGGCCTCGCCGGTCTGCGGCGTCAGGTGCCCGACGGTCACTGCGCCGATCCGGCGCTTGGCGGGAGCCGCTTCGCCCGGGTCGTCGACGATGAACGGATAGACCACCGGGACCGGTCCGGTGGCGAGGCGCGGCCAGCAGGCGGGCGAGAGCGCTACGGCCTTGCCCGGCAGCCACTCGGTGGTGCCGTGGGTGCCCAGATGCAGGAGTGCGTGGATGTTCTCCACATTCCTCAGGCCGCAATAGAAGGCGAGATAGCCGTGGCTCGGGGGACATTCCGGATCATGGTAGAAGCCCTTCCGGTCGTGCCCGTGGCCCCGGTCAGGCTGCAGGGCCACAAGAATGTTTCCCGCGCGCAAAGCGCGAAAACAGAAGGCATCGCCGTCCAGAGCCGGGTCGCTTTCAGGCCCGCCCCAGCGCTCGGCGATGGAAGCCTGCAAGCTATCGGGCAGGGAGCCGAGCCATGCGCGGTAAACGGAGAGCGGGACCGCGAAGGAGCGCTCCCCCTCCACCAGACGCGGCATCAGGTCGTGAGCGGTGAAGTTCCGCTGCGTTTCGTGGCCTGTCTCCTGCAGCAGGTCGATGATCGCGCAGGCGCTGGCGGGCGTATCGAGCCCCACCGCGAAACCGGCCCGGCCGCCGCGCGCCGGGTAATCGGAGAGAACGAGCGCCAGCCGCCGGTCCTGGCGCGGAGTTCGGGCGAGGCGCACCCATGAAGCGGACAGATCCGCAACAGCGGCAATGCCGGCCGGGTCCGGCGCCTGCACGCGGTGGGAGAAGCCCATCGCCGGGTCGGCGGGCTCCTCCGCCTTGAACGACATGGGTCCGGCTGCGATGCGTCCATCGAATTCGGGCAGGGCAACCTGCATGGCGAGATCCGCGGCGGAGAGACCGCGGAGGGAGGCCTCCCAGGCCTCCTTCGCGCTTCCGACAGGCATCGCCTGGAGCACAGGGCAATCGGCCTCGTCGAGCACGAAGCCGGCATCGTCGCGGGCCGAGAATGCCGTCGTCGTCACGATCACATCCGGGCGGCGTGCCTGGATCGTGCGGCGGATGGCCGAGACGGCCTGCGGGTCCTTCAGGCTCGAAACCGCGAGCACGAGGGGGGCGAGGCCGCGTGCGCGAAGAGCTTCCGAGAGGGCCTCGATAGCCTGCGTGTCGCCAGCGAGAATGGTCGAGCGATAGGCAAGGATATATGCAAGGGGACGTGGATCCGAGAGCAGCGCCTCGGGCTCAACGATGCCGCTCTCCGCCGTCCAGGCGAAGGCGTGTGGCGCAGCCACCGGCTGCTCCACCATTTCTTTCTGATGGCCGATCTCCGTGCCGATGCGTGCGAGCAGGCGGCCCATGTTGCCGATGCCGCCGGCTCGAAAAAAGGATTCCAGCTCGTCGCAAAGAGATGGGGAAACCGTGGCATAGGCTGCAAGCCTGGGGTCCGGGCGGTCGTCACCCGGCATCACCGCCAGCTTGATGCCTCGCGCGCGGCATGTTTCGGACAGACGCTCGAGACCGTAGCGCCAATAGTCGCGTCCGCCGAGGCAGCGCACGAGGACGAAGCGCGCCTTCGCTGCTGTCTTGTCGATGTAGAGATCGACGGAAAGGGGATGGCGCAGGCGCCGGAGCGAGGTCAGACGGAGCGAGAATCCGTCCGGCCTGCGCTTGTGGGCAGCCGCCAGCGCGCCGAGGTCACTGTCCGCGAACGAGAGGACGACGACATCGCCCGGGGGCTGCTGGAGGTCTATGGCCTCCGAGCCCTCGTCGAGGGAAACCGCTGTGACCGGAAGGAGGTGCATCTCACCCGTTTCGCAGAGCGGATTCGACGGCCTTCACGTCGAAGCCCTTGAGGCCGATCACCACCATGCGCCCGTCACGGGCCTCGCCGGCCTTCCACGGACGGTCGAAATGGTGCGCGACGCGCTGTCCGACACCCTGGACGACGAGGCGCATGGGTTTGCCGTCCACCGGCGCGAAGCCCTTGATGCGCAGTACGCCCGCGGCTTCCGCCGCGCGCTCGACGCGGGCGACCAGCGCCTCCGGCGTGGCGACCGCATCGACCGGAATGGCGATGCTTTCGAAATCGTCGTGGTCGTGATCCTCGGCGGTCTCGTGATGGGAGGGGCGAGCCTCGAGATCGGCTTCGGCAGCGGCCCCGAGGCCGAGCAGCACGGCCGGGTCCACCTTTCCGTGGGCGGTCTCGATCACCTTCACGGCGCGGGGCAGATGCTTGTTGATCTCCGCGATGGCCTCGGCGCGCTCGCCGGCCTGCATCTGGTCGGTCTTGTTGAGGAGGATGAGATCCGCACAGAGAAGCTGGTCCTCGAACACCTCCTCCAGCGGGTTCTCGTGATCGACGGAGGTATCCGAGGCGCGCTGGGCCTCCAGTGCCTCCGGGTCCTCCGCGAAAGCGCCGGAGGCGACGGCAGGGCCGTCCACCACGGCGATCACGCCATCGACGGTGACGCGGGAGCGAATGTCCGGCCAGTTGAAGGCCCGCACCAGCGGCTTCGGCAGGGCGAGGCCCGAGGTTTCGATGAGGATGTGCTCAGGCGGATTGGGCCGGTTGAGCAGCGTGTTCAGGGCCGGGATGAAATCATCCGCCACCGTGCAGCACAGGCAGCCGTTCGGCAGCTCCACGATGTCTTCCTGCGTGCAGCCTTCGATGCCGCAGCCTTCGATGAATGAGCCGTCGAAGCCGAGGTCGCCGAACTCGTTGACGAGAACCGCCAGGCGACGGCCGCCGGCATTCTCCAGCAGATGGCGCACCAGGGTGGTTTTGCCGGCGCCGAGGAAGCCGGTGATGATGGTGCAGGGGATCTTGGTCAGATCGCTCATGAGGAGAGCCTTTCGGCGGCTTGGCTCAAGCCGCGGTGCCTGTCTTGGAAGGGGGAATGCGAGCAACCACGCCCTTGCGGAACGCCTCCGGCCGCTCGCGCCAGGGCACGAGACCGTCCGGGGTGGCTGCATAGCGGCGGAGCCCGTCGAGAATGGTGTCGACCGAAGCTTCGGCGTTCAGGTCGCCATAGATGTAGGTCCAGCGTCCGGGGCCCGACACCGCGATGGTGCAGGGGCGCTTGCAGACGGAGAGGCACTCGACCGCCTCCACCCGCACCGCAGGCGCGCCGGGTTGGGCGAGCGCCTCGGTGAGGGCCCGGTGAAGGATCGCGCCGGGCCGGAGCGCCTTGTCGTCCGGGCCACCTGCCTCGCGGCAGGTGACGCAGACATGGAGGCAGATCTCTTGCGGAGATAAGGTCATGAGCCGGGGCTTGTCCGCTCAGGCGAAAGCCGGAAGGGCCAGGACTGCGGCGCCCGTGACGGCGACGGCAAGTCCGGCCAGGCGCATCTGGAGCGAGGGTGCTGCGAAGGAATCCTTCGCGAAGCGGCGAGCCGCCATGGCGATGCCGGTCGTGAGAGCGGTCTGGACCACGACGAGGCCCGTGAGATAGGCGCCGAGCGGGGCGGTTTCCGCACCGACGATCGACTCGGCCAGAGCATAGCCGTGCAGGGCTCCGCCTGCGGCGAACAACGCCGCAACCAGGGCATAGGACAAGGTGGTGCGCACGGTCGCCGTAAGGCCGATGATGACGACGCTCAGCGCGACGAGGAGTTCGGCATGGGGAATGGTCGCGCTGGCGAGGTGGAAGCCGACGCCTGCCGCCATGGCGACGATCCAGAAGGCGGGAAGGGTCAGGCCGCGCGAGAAGCGGGAGGAGACCAGGCCGACGCCAATCAGGGCCGCGAGGTGGTCGAGGCCGATCACCGGGTGCCCCAAGCCGGACAACAGGCCCTGAAAGAAGGTGGTCGGAGTCACGCCGCCCATCGGGTGGTGGGCGAGGGCCGGCGTCGCGGCGGCGAGGCAGCCGAGGGTCAGGGCAAGGAGGCGGGTCTTGGGCAGGCTTGGTGCAGGCATCGTTCTCTCCGTCGGGAGACCGTGAGGTCTGTTGAGCTTCCACGGACGGAACCGAACGATTGCCGATCGTTCGACTACGGTCACCATCGGCACACCCCGTCCGACAGACCCGATAGAAGCAGTGAATGACGGCAGGTCTCCTGGCTCACGGCTCGATGCTTTGCGCTACCGCCTTCCCGGGGAGGAAGTCCCAGTGGCATTTGGAGCGTAGGCTCGCCGTTTACAGTTGCGGGGGCAGCCGCGGTGTCTCACCGCATTCCCTTTTCACCCCGTTGCCGGGGCACCGTCTGATACACGCTTACCGGGGCAGAGGACATCTTTCAAGCCTGCCCCTCGCAGGCCCCGGCCTTGAAATCCGGCCTGTGGGTGTTCATGGTGCGGCCCTTCCACAGGGAAGCAGGACCCATGACTCCGGACGAAGAGGCGCGCCACCGCGCCAAGATGATCAAGCGCAAGGAGGTGCAGGACCGCGAGGTCGCCTCGAAAACGGTCGAGAAGGGGCTCCTCATCGTCCATACCGGGCCTGGGAAGGGCAAGTCGACGGCGGCCTTCGGTCTCATGCTCCGGGCGCTGGGGCGCGGCTTCAACGTGGGGGTGGTGCAGTTCATCAAGGGGGCCTGGGAAACCGGCGAGCGTCTTGCCCTGGACCGGTTCGCCGACCAGATCGAGTGGCACACCATGGGCGAGGGATTCACCTGGGAAACGCAGGACCGGGCCCGCGACGTGGCCGCCGCCGAGCGGGCGTGGGACAAGGCCAAGGAGCTGATGGCCCGCGAGGACATCCGTTTCCTGGTCCTCGACGAACTGAACATCGCCCTGCGCTACGATTACCTGCCCCTGGCCGATGTCGTGGAAACGCTGCGGCGGCGCAGGGAGGGTCTCCACATCGTGGTCACCGGACGAAACGCCAAACCGGAACTGATCGAGGCGGCCGATCTCGTGACCGAGATGACCCTGGTGAAGCACCACTTCGCGGCAGGGGTCAAAGCGCAGGAAGGCATCGAGTTCTGATGCGTGCGCTCATGGTGCAGGGCACCGGCTCGAATGTCGGCAAGTCGCTGCTCGTGGCGGGCCTCTGCCGGGTCTTCGCGCGGCGGGGCCTCAAGGTCCGCCCGTTCAAGCCGCAGAACATGTCGAACAACGCCGCGGTGACGGCGGATGACGGCGAGATCGGGCGGGCGCAGGCGCTCCAGGCCCGAGCCGCCGGCGTCCCGCCCAGCGTCCACATGAACCCCGTCCTGCTCAAGCCGCAGAGCGAAATCGGCTCCCAGGTCGTGGTCCAGGGCCGCGTCGTCGGGACGGCCCGGGCGCGCGAGTACCAGTCCTGGAAACCCCGCCTGCTGGAGGCAGTGCTCGAGAGCTTCGGGAAGCTCGCGGGCGAGGCCGATCTCGTGCTTATCGAAGGAGCGGGCTCCGCCTCCGAGGTCAATCTTCGCGCAGGCGACATTGCCAATATGGGCTTTGCCCGCGCGGCGAACGTTCCCGTGGTGCTGGTCGGCGATATCGACCGGGGCGGGGTCATCGCCAGCCTCGTCGGCACGAAGGCGGTACTCGACGAGGCGGATGCCGCCATGATCGAGGGATTCATCGTCAACCGCTTCCGGGGAGATCCGACGCTGTTCGACCAGGGGATGCGCATCATCGCCGAGCGCACGGGCTGGGCGGCCATGGGGCTCGTGCCGCACTTCGCGGACGCCGCCCGCCTTCCCGCGGAAGACGGCCTTGGCCTCAGGCGGGCCGGATCGCGGCACGGCAAGGGTTCCGTCGTGATTGCGGTTCCGGTGACGCCCTGGATCTCGAATTTCGACGATTTCGATCCTCTGCGCGAGGAGCCAGGGATCGAGGTGGCGCTGGTCGAGCCCGGCGAACCGCTTCCCGCCGATGCGGCGCTCGTGCTTCTACCCGGATCGAAGACCACCATCGACGATCTTCTCTTCTTTCGCGCTCAGGGCTGGGACATCGACCTCAAGGCGCATGTCCGGCGGGGAGGGCAGGTGCTGGGTCTCTGCGGCGGCTATCAGATGCTGGGGCGGCGCATCGACGATCCCTTCGGCATCGAGGGCGAGGCGGGCCGTTCGGTCGAGGGGCTCGGCCTTCTCGACGTGACGACGACGCTCACCGCCAGGAAGCGGCTTGAGGCGGTAACCGGAATGACCGTTTCCGACGAAGCGCCGCTGTCGGGCTACGAGATGCATATCGGCGAGACCTCGGGGCCGGACGCCTCCGCGCGCCCCTTCGCACGGCTGGAAGCAGACCGCCTCGACGGCGCGGTTTCGGCGGATGGGCGGGTGGCCGGCACCTATGTGCATGGCCTGTTCGCCGACGACCGCCAGCGGAAGCGCTGGCTCGACCGGCTCGGGGCCGAGAGCGGCGGTTTCGCCTATGAGGCTCTCGTGGACGACATTCTCGACCGGTTCGCCGATCACCTCGAGGCGCACCTCGATTGCGACCGGCTGCTTGCGATCAGCGCCCGATGAGGGACGCGAGGAGGGCAAGTCCAGCTGCCAGCCCGAACAGGAGGCCGCAAGCCGTCCGGTAGAGGGCAAGCGCCCGCTCGATATCCTGCGCCGTCGCCTCCGCGCGCCCATTGCCCATCCACCGGTCCTCGACCCGCACATCCCCGTAGATGCGCGGCCCTGCGAGCCGCAGGCCCAGGGCGCCCGCCATCGCGGCTTCGGGCCACCCCGCATTGGGGGAGCGGTGATGGGAGGCATCGCGCCGGACGGCCTCGAGCGCCGCGCGCGGGGAGGCGCCCCGGTTCAGGGCGGCGGCGGCGATGATGAGGCAAGCCGTCAGGCGCGAGGCGGGCAGGTTCACGAGATCGTCGAAGCGGGCCGCCGCCCAGCCGAAGGCCTCGTGCCGGGGCGTGCGATGCCCGATCATGCTGTCGGCGGTATTGGCCACCTTGTAGAGCGCCGCTCCCGTGAGGCCTCCCAATCCGAGCCAGAAAGCAGGCGCGACGATGCCGTCCGAGAAGTTTTCCGCCAGGCTCTCGATGGCGGCGCGGGAAACGCCGGCTTCGTCGAGGCTCTGCGGGTTGCGCCCGACGATCATGGACACGGCCCGCCTTCCTTCGTCGAGGCCGCCGTCCCGGAGCCCCTTCGAGACCGCAGCCACATGCTCGTGGAGACTGCGCTGAGCCAGGAGAGCGCTGGCGAGAACGGCGATTGCCGCATAGCCCATGCCTCCTATGGGAAGGAGAAGGCTCTCCAGCAGCCAAGCTGCAGAACCGGTCGCGGCCAGCAGGAGCAGAAGGGCGAGAATGCCGACCGCGCGGCGATGCCTGAAACTCCATTCGTCACGGTTCAGCCCCCGGTCGAGCGCCTTGATCAACCGGCCGATCCAGGTGACGGGATGCCCGATCGCCGTATAAAGCCAGTTCGGATAGCCGAAGGCTGCTTCCGTCGCGAGGGCGAGGACCAGGATGAACAGGCTGTCGGGCAGGATCATGGGTGAGATCGATGAGTGAGACGCAGATCTGGCACGGTGGCGACCTTGATGAAGCCACACGGCTTTTTCCGGATGCGCCCCAACCGTGGATCGATCTGTCGACGGGGATCAATCCCATAGCTTATCCCGTGCCCCCCTTGCCACCCTCCCTGTTCGAGAGGCTGCCATCCCCCGCAGCCCACAATGATCTGGAACGGGCCGCAGCCGAGGCCTACCGGGCGGCCGGTTCCGAAATGGTGGTGGCGGCTCCCGGAACCCAAGTCCTGATCAGCCTGCTGCCGTCCCTCTGGCCGCGTGCGCGGGTGGCCATCCTCGGCCCCACCTATGCCGAACATGCGCAGGCCTGGCGCAAGGCGGGGCACGAGGTCGCCGAGATCGGAACGCCGGGGCAGGCCGGGGACGCGGACATCCTGGTCGTGGTGAACCCCAACAATCCCGATGGGCGGATTGTCGGTCGGGAAAAGCTGCTCGCCATCGCCGAACATCTCCGGCAGCGGCGCGGATGGCTGATCGTGGACGAGGCCTTCGCCGATTTCGATGCGGACGAGACGCTCGTTCCGCTTCTTCCAGATAATGCCATCGTCCTGCGCTCCTTCGGCAAGACCTATGGCCTGGCCGGGGTCAGGCTTGGTTTCTCGATCTCGAACCAGGGTTTCGCCGGCCGGCTGAGAGCGATGCTGGGTCCCTGGGCCGTCTCGGGGCCTGCCATCGAGGTGGGGCGGCGCGCCTTGCTGGATCACGACTGGCTGGCCTCAACCCGGCAAGCCCGCGCTGCCGACGCCCGACGTCTCGACGCTCTTCTTGCAGTTTTTTCAGCTTCGCCGCCGCGAGGCACGATTCTCTACCGCCTCGCGGAGAGCAGTCAGGCTCCAGTCCTGTTCTCGCATCTCGGGCAACGAGGCATTTGGGCGCGGCGCTTCGCACATGACCCCAGACTTCTGCGCTTCGGCCTGCCCGGCTCCGAAGCCGCCTGGCTGCGCCTCGAGCAGGCGCTCACAACCTATGCGGCACCTCAGGCAGCCGGCTGACACCACTTCCGTAATTCATCTCACGTCCGCTGCCGGGCGATAGGCGGTATGGGCTTCCGGCTGTATGATTCTCCAGACGAAGCAGATATCCCCAACGGAATGCTCTCAGGCTGAGATGCCGGCTCTCGCATCTTTCCACATTCCTGAAAATCGCTGAAAACGCCGTCGCGGGCCTGTCATGGAGGTCGCCTAGGGTCCTGGAAACGTTTCCAGTCGGCTGCAATGATCCCTGTCACCATCCATCATGTCGCACAGAAGGCTCGCTGCTCCGTAGCGAGCGTGAGCCGGGTCGTGAATGGCACAGGTCCTGCCAGCCCCGCCATGCGTGCGCGCGTAGAAGTGGCTGTCGCGGAGCTCGGGTTTCAACCGAGCGAGGTCGGGCGCAGCCTTGCTCGCCGGTCACGGCGCATCCTGGGCGTTCTCGTGCCAAGCGTCACGAACCCGATCTTCGCTGCATCGCTTGCCGGCATCCAGGACCGGGCGCGCGCAGCCGGCCTCTCCGTTCTCATCGCGCAATCCGACTATGATCCCGGGCGCGAGCGTGAGGCTGTCGAGGCGCTTCTCGCCGAACGTCCCGCAGGTCTCGTGCTGACCGTCTGTGATCCGTACGACAGCCTCGCTCTCGATCTCGTGGAGCGGCAGGGCATCCCCACGGTCCTCGTCTACAATGATCCAGGTGATCGCAGGATCTCCGCCGTTACCGTGGACAGCCGGGGGGCAAGCCGGGCGCTCGTCGAGCAAATGATCGCGCTCGGGCACCGCCGCATCGTCTTCGTGGCAGGTCATTTCGCGGCCTCCGACCGCTCGCGCCTGCGCTACTTGGGTTACGCGGACGCAGTTAGTGCAGCAGGCCTACCCGTTGAACCACCGACGGAGGTGGATTTCATTGTAGGCGCCGACGATGTGGACCTGACGGAACTGGTCAGCCGCTTGAGACCTACGGCCATTGTCGCCTCGAACGATCTCCTGGCGCTCAGCGTCATCGCTTCGCTGCGGCGGCTCGGCCTCGACGTGCCAGGACAGGTTTCCGTTGCAGGTTTCGACGGCATCGCGCTCGGCCGTCTGGTGGACCCGCCGCTTACTACGGTCGAGCAGCCAGCCGGTACCATGGGGGTCGCGGCCGTGTCGCTGCTGCTGGAGCTGGCGGCAGGCAGATGTGAGTCCCAGCGCCTCCTCATCAATCACACCTTCCGTCCAGGCGGCACCCTTCAGCCGCCGGTCGCGCAAGTGCGCCTGAGCAAACGGCGTCAATCCTCCCAGAACCTCGTCCATCAGGAGAGCTCAAGATGAACGCTTGCACATCTATACTCGGCGTCCTCGCCCTAACGTCGGCAGCCTTCGCGTTGCCGGCGAAGGCTGCCGACGCCATCTGCTACAACTGCCCGCCTCAGTGGGCGGACTGGGCTTCTGCNCAAGATGAACGCTTGCACATCTATACTCGGCGTCCTCGCCCTAACGTCGGCAGCCTTCGCGTTGCCGGCGAAGGCTGCCGACGCCATCTGCTACAACTGCCCGCCTCAGTGGGCGGACTGGGCTTCTGCCCTCAAGGCCGTCGAGGCCGATCTCGGTCTCAAGATGCCCCACGACAACAAGAACTCCGGCCAGGCGCTGTCGCAGGTTCTGGCCGAGCGGGCCAATCCGGTCGCTGACATGGCCTATTATGGCATCACTTTCGGAATTAAGGCGAAGAACGAGGGCGTGACGCAGGCCTACAAGCCGGCCCGGTTCGACGAAATCCCGGCGGGCCTCAAGGATCCCGAAGGGCATTGGTGGACCGTGCACCAGGGTACGCTGGGTCTGTTCGTCAACAAGGATGCGCTCAACGGCATGCCCGTTCCGGCGTGCTGGCGCGATCTTCTGAAGCCTGAGTACCGCGGTCTCGTCGGCTACCTTGATCCGAGCTCTGCGGCCGTAGGTTATGTCGGTGCAGTCGCCGTGAACGAGGCGCTGGGTGGATCCCTCGACAACATGGATCCGGCCCTGGACTACTTCAAACAGCTCGCAAACAACGATCCTATCGTGCCAAAGCAGACGTCCTATGCGCGTGTGGTCTCGGGCGAGTTGCCGATCCTCTTCGACTACGACTTCAACGCATACCGGGCGAAGTACACCGAGAAGGGTGCCTTCGAATTTGTGATCCCCTGCGAAGGAACGGTGTCGTTTCCCTATGTGATGACGCTCAACAAGGGCGCACCGCAGTCAGAGAACGCCAAGAAAATCCTCGATTACCTGCTCTCCGACAAGGGCCAAGCGATCTGGACCAATGCCTATTTGCGTCCGGCCCGACCCATTGCATTGCCTGCCGATGTGAAGGCCCGCTTCCTGCCGGATGCGGAGTATTCCCGCGCCAAGTCCGTCGACTGGGGCAAAGCCGAGACCGTGCAGAAGGCCTTCTCCGACCGTTACCTCGCCGAGGTCCGCTGAATGAAACTGGCGGCGCGGGCTTTCCCGCGCCGCCCCGAGCCCCCGCCCATGACCCGTACCCGATTTGACATTCTGCTCCTCGCGCCGCTCACAGCTTTCGCAGCGGCGTTCCTGCTGCTGCCACTTGCTGAGTTGGTGCTGGTCGCCGGCAGAGGGCGCAGCGGGCTGGCGGCTTACGCAGCCATCGTCACGGAGGCGCGCTATCTCAGAAGCCTCCTGTCGACCG
The DNA here is from genome assembly GCF_020866965.1 of Microvirga roseola. GTDB lineage: Bacteria > Pseudomonadota > Alphaproteobacteria > Rhizobiales > Beijerinckiaceae > Microvirga > Microvirga roseola. The sequence goes on along the minus strand of NZ_JAJATX010000050.1, from coordinate 5,260 downwards.
TTGCGCTCGCTTCCGCAACGACCGTCGCGACGCTTGCTATCGCCACGGTCGCGGCCCAGTTCCTGGCGAGCCGCCGTTTCGCCGGCCGCAATCTTCTCGTCTCCATGCTGACTTTCCCGCTTGCCTTTCCAGGCGTGGTCGTGGGCTTCATGGTCATTCTGCTCGGCGGTCGCCTTGGGCTTATCGGCGGAGCGAGCGAAGCACTGACAGGCGAGAGGATCGTCTTCGCCTATTCGATGACGGGTCTCTTCGTAGGCTATGTCTATTTTTCGATCCCGCGTGTGATCCTCACCGTCATAGCGGCGGTCGAGAAGCTCGACCCTGCTCTCGTGGAGGCTGCACGTTCGCTCGGCGCCGGACCCTTCGCGATTCAGTGTGACGTGGTTCTGCCGGCTCTGACACCGGCTTTGTTTGCGGCAGGGGCTCTGTGCTTTGCCACCGCGATGGGTGCGTTCGGTACGGCTTTTACGCTTGCGGCACGGATCGAGGTTCTGCCGATGGTGATCTATACCGAATTTACGCTCGCCGCGAACATGGCCAGCGCGGCGGCGCTCTCACTGGCATTGGGCCTGTTGACCTGGATCGTGCTCACCGTAGCGCGAAGCTTATCCGGCAGCGCCGTCGCAGCGGCGGGGTAGGGCAATGCGGGCAACGACTCTGATGGCAGGCACTGTCACGGTGCTGGTTGCGGGCTTTCTCATCACCCCCACGATCATATCAATCCTGGCGGGCCTCTCGGAAAGCTATGCGCGCGGGCCGAGGGAAGGCCTGACCCTTGCCTGGGTTATGGAGGTCTGTGACCTTTACGCCGATACGATCATGCGCTCGATTCTGGTTGCGCTCGCAACGCTTGCCATCACGCTGATCATCGGCGTGCCCGCAGCCTATGCGCTCGTCCGCCGGGGAGGTCGCCTCGCGCGGATTATTGAGGAATTCGTCACGCTGCCCGTTGCGATTCCAGGCCTTGCCCTCGCGCTCGCTCTCATCATCGCCTATGGCGGCAGCGGTGATCTCCGCGGCTCGACCGCCTTCATCGTCATCGGTCACGTGCTGTATACGCTCCCTTTCATGCTCAGAGCTGTAATTGCGGTGCTAGCTGCGATCAACTGGCAGGCCCTCGACGAGGGAGCGGCGAGCCTCGGCGCCTCTTCATGGCAGCGCTTCGTCGACGTGATCGTCCCCAACGCCCGGCCCGGCATTCTAGCCGGCGCCCTCACCGTGGTGACGCTCTCCATCGGGGAGTTCAACCTCACCTGGATGCTCCACACGCCGCTCACGAAAACGCTTCCTGTCGGTCTGGCCGATTCCTATGCCTCCATGCGTCTTGAGATTGCTTCAGCCTACACGCTCGTCTTCCTTATCATGATCATGCCCTTGCTCCTCGCCATGCAGTTCATCGCCCATGCCGCCGACCGGAGGGCGAGCCCATGAACCAAGCAGTCAGAATAGCCCACGGAGTTACGGTCGAGATCGCATCCGTCGGCAAGACATTTCAAGCCAGACATCCGGCATTGCTGCCGACGGACTTAACAATTCCAGCCGGTGAAATTCTCGTGCTGTTAGGGCCCTCAGGTTGCGGGAAAACCACCTTGCTGCGTCTGATTGCTGGCCTCGAGCAGCCGGACCCGGGCGGCTCTATACGCTTTGATCAGGAAGACGTGACCGGAACGTTGATCGAGCACCGACAGGTGGGCATGGTTTTCCAGTCCTATGCGCTCTTCCCCAACATGACGGTTGCGGAGAATGTGGGCTATGGACTGAAAGTGCGGGGAGTAACAAAATGTAAGCGGCAGGTCGAGGTGGAAAGGCTCCTCGCTATGGTGGGCCTCACCGAGTTCGCTGCTCGCCGGGTAGACCGCATCTCCGGCGGTCAGCGCCAGCGCGTGGCTCTTGCCCGCGCACTCGCCATCAGGCCACGGGTGCTGTTGCTCGACGAGCCCCTGGCGGCGCTCGACGCTTCCCTGCGCGAGCATCTGCGCGTCGAGATAGCGGCGCTCCTTCGCGCCTTCCGCATCACGGCCGTCTACGTGACACATGACCAGGCGGAGGCCATGGCAATCGGCGACCGCATCGCGGTCATGAGCCGCGGCCGCATTGTCCAGATCGATACACCAGAGGTCGTCTACCAGCGGCCGGCGACGCGCTTTGCGGCGCAATTCGTGGGTGTCATGAACCGGGTCGACGGGTGCGTCCGGGGCGGGCGCCTCTCCCTGCCGAGCGGTAGCCTCGAAATCGGAGGATCGGATCGCGACACGGCGCTCTGGTTCCGGCCCGAATCCGTACGGGTGATCGGGGCCGAGAACGCGGGCCTGGTGGGAACGGTCATAGGCTCCACGTTCTTCGGCGCCACGCGACGCCTCACCGTCGTGATTGGTGCGGAGAAGCCAATTCTCATCGACGCGCCAGCGACATTGGGTGTGGCGAATGGCGACCGGATCGGCCTCTCCATCGAACGATCTGCAGTTCTCGAGCTCCCAGAAGACACCGTCTGATTCCTCAAATCCATCAGAGATCCTCCATGCTGATTGCTCATATCTCCGACCTTCACATCCGCCCGAGGGGCGAACTCGCCTATGGAGTTGCGGAAACGAATGTCTTAGCCGAACGGGCAATCAACGCTCTCTTGCGGCTGCGGCCGAGACCTGACCTCGTCGTGCTGACGGGCGATGCGACGGATTGCGGTCTGGAGGAGGAATTCGCGATCCTACGAAGCCTGCTCGCGCGCTTGCCGATGCCGGTCTATGCGGTTCCAGGCAACCACGACCGCAGAGATGCGATGCGCGAGTGCTTCCGAGAGGGCGGCTACATGGCCCCGACGGGCTATCTGAACTACGTCGTCGAAACGCGCCCTGTGCGGATCATCTCTCTCGACAGCTTGGTACCCGGAGCCAGTCACGGCGCGCTTGCGCCGGAAACATTGACCTTTCTCGCCGATGCTCTCGAAACAGCGCCCGAGGTGCCGACAATCGTGTGCCTCCATCATCCGCCGGTCCTCTGCGGCATTGCGCATATGGATCGAATCCGATTGCTTGAGGGGGCAGAGGAATTTGCTACGCTCATCGGGCGCCATCCCCAGGTGGAGCGCATCCTCACAGGCCACCACCACCGCCCCATCGTCACCCGTTTCGCTGGAACGCTTTGTCAGATCGCACCATCGGTCGCCCATCAGGTTGCGCTCGATCTGACGGCGGATGGACCCTCGGCATTCGTTCTGGAACCGCCTGCCTTCCTTCTCCACCACTGGACAAGGGAGGCGGGGCTTGTGACACATATGGCCTATGTGGACCGCGCACCCGGACCTTTTCCGTTCGTCCTGCCGGAAGAGTATCCTGGCCACTCATAGGACACGAACGAAATGGCACGGCCCAGCTTGATCCAATGATGGACAGGGAGGCGTGCGTAGCAACTGGGCAGGGGAGTGATCGAAACCTGAACCATCCCTTGCCAGCCGGGTTAGTCAGCTAGGCCGGCTGCCCAGGAGGCCGCAGGCTCATAACCCTTTACGCAGGAGGTGCCTATGGCTGAGACGTACCGCACCGGCAGCTCGCAACCGAGCACCGGAACCCGAGCAGGATCTTCGTCCTACGGGGCGGGTAGTGAAGGCAGAGCGTTCGCGACGGATTACGATGATGAATTCAGGGTCTATGAGTACGATAGGTTGAGTCGCGGTGAGCGTCCGCGAACCCGTACCGGCCTTGCTCTCGACGATGGGATCATTCTGCTCGGTATCCTCCTTGGAGGCACGGCTGGTTACATGATTGCCTCATCCGTTCGCACGGACAAGGCGGGCGGCCAAGGTCGGGCCAGGTTCAAGAGATCGGCAGGCGATCACTATGCACGCCACCGGAGCCGGACAAGATCGGGCAGAAACGTCGAACATGATGAAACGGCAGATCTGATCGCGTCCAACAAGGTCGAAAGCACGACAGTCTACAACCGCCGGGGCGAAAAGCTCGGCGAAGTGTACAACTTCATGGTCGGGAAGCGCTCGGGGCAGGCAGCTTATGCCGTGATGAGCTTCGGAGGTTTTCTGGGCATTGGCCAGAAATACCATCCGCTGCCCTGGAACATGTTGACCTACGACACTGACAAGAAGGGCTATGTCGTTGATGTCGACAAGGAGGATCTGATGGGAGCTCCGAGCTATGGAGCAGGCGAGGAGCCGTTCTCGCAGCCCGACTATGGACGGCATGTGCAGGACTACTGGTCCGCACGCAGGCGTGACCGTCACAGCTGAGACAACATTGGAACTTCAGCCCTGCCATTCACGAATGGCAGGGCTGCCGCCATCGCTCTGGGCTGGCGCACGGCCAAAAGACGCGACAGGCATATGGCATCGCTCATCGGCAACTGGCTGAGAATGCTGAACGATCTTGAGATAGGTCAAGGCGATGACATTCTGCGCGCATACCTTGAGAGCGATGGGATGGCGACATGAACCACGGCCGACGCCTGGGTTGCTCCCGGGGTGTGCCGCCAATTCCAGCCCACATAAGGTAGTAGCCGGAGTCTTGCCCGGCCGGTTTGGCGGGAACGTTTTGTGCCATCGCTGGAGCAACGATGAGAGACAGTGCGGATATCGCCGAGGCTCCGCCTCCCGGTGCCGCGGATAGCAGCTGCCATGCCAAGGCGGCCCAGGAGGTTTTGGCGAGCCTCAACACGTCTCTCGATGGCTTGGGGCGGGACGATGTCCAGGCACGGCTTCGGCGCTATGGCCCGAACGCGCTGCTTGGTGCCAAGGGACGCCATCCGGTCATTCGCTTCCTGTTGCACTTCAACAATGCGCTGATCTTTTTCCTCATGGCCGGAGTGGTCGCCGCATGGGCCTTGGGCCATGCAGTGGATGCGGCGGTGATCGTGGCGGTGGTTCTGATCAATGCCATCGTTGGCTTCGTCCAGGAAGGCAAGGCGGAGAGCGCCCTCAACGCTATCCGCAACATGATTTCGCCGCATGCCAATGTGCTTCGGGATGGGCAGCGATCGAGCGTGCCCGTGACGGAGCTCGTGCCGGGCGATCTCGTTCTCCTGGAGGCAGGAGATCGAGTGCCGGCCGATCTGCGCCTCGTGCGAGCCCGCGGGCTCCTGATCGAGGAGGCCATCCTCACGGGGGAGTCGGTCGCATCCGAGAAACATGAGGAGCCGGTGGCTGCCGACGCTGCCCTGGGCGACCGTTCATCGATGGCCTATTCGGGCACCATCGTTGCGGCCGGAGAGGGCCTAGCACTACAGTTGCAGGTTTAGAGTTCTAATTACCTCCTGA
>NZ_JAJATX010000005.1 GCF_020866965.1 Microvirga roseola | reverse complement strand
ACCGAGTAGCCGGCCTTGTTCAGCGCCTGCTGGATCTGACGGGTGCCAGCCGTGCTGACATAGATCTGGGTCCCCTGCGACTGGCTCTGTTCCTGAGCCACGCGCTGACCCTGCTGGCCGCCCTGGGCCTGACCGGCCGAGGTGCCCTGCTGGCCGCCGGAGCCGCCGCTGGAGCCCTGCGCATGAGCCTGGCCAACGGCGAGGAAACCGGCCAGAGCCGTCGTGAGAAGCAGTTGTTTGGTCAACATCGACTTGATCTCCATCCATCGAATTGGGAACAATCGCCGGGTTCGGAGCCGGCCGAAGCCCTGTCCGAACGCAGCGATGATCTCTCCTGAGAACGGGGCCGGCACCGCATCGCGATGTCTCAAAACCCACTGCAATCGAACCCCATCAGGAACGAATAGGTTCAAGCGTGAGCACAAATAGAGTGCCTCTGTGTCTGACGCCGTACCAATTCCGCCGGCTTGGCTGCGCGTGCACGATCCATCGTCGCGCGCTGCACGACTGCGCGGGTGTACAATGGTCCTGAAGGGCCCGCGTGCGGATAAGACGTCGGTCCGCCCGCTACCGGACGGTGGGTTCGTCCCGAACGGCATCCTCGCCGGGGATCTCCGTTTCCTCGCCCAGCGTCTGCCGAACCCAAAGCTTCTTCACCAGGACGGACAATGTGACGGCGAGCGGAACGGCGAGAAAGATGCCGACCAGCCCGAAGAGCAGCCCGAAGATGAGGATCGCGAAGAGCGCCAGAACCGGCGGCAGCGATACCGCACGCCTCTGGATGTAGGGCGTGATGACATTCCCCTCGAGCTGCTGGATCACGAGGACGGCGCCGAGAGTCCACAGCACCGTCTCCAGGTTCATGACGAGCGCGAAGATCACCGCCGGAATCGCGCCGAGGATAGGGCCGAGAAATGGGACGAAGTTGGTCACGCCCGCGATGAGACCGAGCGCTACGGGTGAGGGCAATCCGATCCACCAATAGGCCAGACCTGAAACGACCCCGACGATGGCCATGGTGATGAGCTGTCCGGCGAACCAGAGACGCAGCGCGTTGCCGGCCAGATCCATGGCATCGAAAATGCGCTCGTGCTGGCTCGGCGGAAGCAGTTTCACGGTGCCGCGGCGGTAGAGTTTCGGATCGGCGGCCAGGTAGATCGCCGCCACGATGACCAAGGCCAGGTTGGCCAAGGCGCCGATGATGTTATAGCCGAACCCTGCCGCCTGCGAGAGGGTGCTGAGGTTCGATCTCCCGGCGATGGCCTCTTCGATCTGTTGCGTCGCGCTGGCGACGCCGAACCGTTCTCCGACCGCGTCGATCGCTTCCGGCAGCATATTGATGAGCTGCGTGACCTGTCCGCTGATCTGGGATCCGAAGAGAATGAAGAAGCCGGCGAGAAGCAGGGCGACCAGGATCGTGGCGGTCATGAGCGACCATTTCTGCGAGACCGGCGTGTAGCGTGCGATCAGGTCGGCGAACGCGCTCAAGAGAACGGCGAGCAGGATCGCCGCGAAGATGAGCGGCAGGACCGCCGCTGTGAGCCATAGGAAATAGCCGAGCCCGATCAGGATCAGGGTGATCAGGCCGCGCCGGAAGAAATCCCAGTCCCGGCTGAAATATCGATCATTGAGCGCCGCGCGCCTGGCATCGGGCATCGTGCGGGGCAGGCCGTGGGTCTCGCCGGGGTCAGCCAAAGCCTTAACCTCATCCATCATCCTTGTCTGAAACGCCGTGGGAGAATGGATGTTCGCAAAAAAGGCCAAGCTTTTTTCGTTAGCCGACGCAGTGGCCGTGCCTCCGTCCGACCGGGCGGTGCGAGAGGCTGGCCCAATGGAGTTATCGCCCGGATTTGCAACGGAATTTTGCGGCGGCCGTTGTCAATCTAGAGCGACGCCCAATAACTTTGCACAGTTCGCATTCGTTGAATGGGGACGCTTGCGATCGGATGCGGGACCGACCTGCTCCCAGCCGCTTGGCCGGGCCGGGTGAATGACACTGAAGGATGATCATGGACAAAGACCTTGAACAGAAGATCCGTGACCGGGCTTACGAGCTTTGGATGCAGAACGGATGCCTCCCTGGCCGTGATGAGGAATACTGGCTGCAGGCCGAGCACGAGCTCCGGGGGCAGTCCGATGTCCAGACGGAGAGCGACGTGGGCGGCGGAACGGCCAGCGATGTCGGATCCTATCCTCTTCAGGAGGGGCAGGAGAGCGGGGCGCAGGCTCCGGTGGACATGGGCCCGGAAGTGATTCCTGGCGCAACGGGCGAGGCGACCGAAACGACCGAGACGCAGGCCACCCCTGAGGAGACGGCTCCTGCTCCTGCCGCAAAGCAGCGCAGGAAGCGCAGCACGGCGGCGAAGCCCGAGGAGAGCGGCGAGCCCGCAACGACGACCGGTGGCGCCACGAAGCGCAGGCGGACGACCCGGACCTCCTCATAAGGGCGGCGGCGACAAGAGCCTTCGCCCGGTCGCAGGTGCAAGGCTTTCGGGGCAAAAGGGTCGATGAAGCGGGGACGGGCGGCGAGCGCCCGGGCCGGCTTTCAGTATCGGCTTTGCATGCAGCCTCTCCTGTTGTGAGGATCCCGTTTTGGCTATTCCAAGTGCAGCCCCCGGACCTCTCTCTCGCCACACGATGGCGTATATTCTCGCAGGAGGGCGCGGCAGTCGCCTGATGGAGCTGACGGATGTCCGCGCCAAGCCCGCGGTCTATTTCGGCGGCAATGCCCGGATCATCGACTTCGCCCTGTCGAATGCGCTGAATTCCGGCATCCGGCGGATCGGGGTGGCGACGCAGTACAAGGCCCACAGCCTCATCCGCCACCTGCAACGGGGGTGGAACTTCTTCCGCCCCGAGCGCAACGAGAGCTTCGACTTTCTGCCGGCGAGCCAGCGCGTCTCCGAGACCATGTGGTACGAGGGGACGGCCGACGCGGTCTTCCAGAACATCGACATCATCGCGAGCGCCGATCCGGAATACATCATCATTCTTGCAGGCGACCACGTCTACAAGATGGATTACGAGGTCATGCTGCGGCAGCATGTCGACAGCGGCGCGGACGTGACCGTCGGGTGTCTCGAGGTTCCGCGCATGGAGGCTGTCGGTTTCGGCGTGATGGCGGTGGACGAGACGGACCGGATCGTCTCCTTCCTGGAGAAGCCCGCCGATCCTCCCGGCATGCCCGGCAATCCCGACATGGCTCTTGCAAGTATGGGGATCTACGTCTTCAACACCCGCTTTCTGTTCGACCAGTTGCGACGGGATGCGGCGACGCCCGGCTCGCACCGCGACTTCGGCAAGGACATCATTCCCTATCTCGTGGAGCACGGAAAGGCGGTTGCGCACCGGTTCACGCACTCCTGCGTCCGCTCGCGCACCCAGACCCATTCCTACTGGCGGGATGTCGGCACGGTCGACGCCTATTGGGAAGCCAATATCGACCTGACGGCGACCGTGCCCGAGCTCGATCTCTACGATCGGGACTGGCCGATCTGGAGCTTCGCCGAAATGGTGCCGCCGGCGAAGTTCGTCCACAACGATGACGGACGGCGCGGACAGGCCATCAACTCGCTCGTGGCCGGCGGCAGCATCGTGTCGGGAGCGACCTTGCGCCGGTCGCTCGTCTTTACCGGCGTGCACATTCATTCCTATGCGGAGATCGACGGCGCGGTCATCCTGCCCTATGTCGACATCGGCCGCTCGGCGCGGCTGAGGAACGTAGTAATCGACCGTGGTGTACGCATTCCGGCAGGGCTGGTGGTCGGCGAGGATCCCGAACGGGATGCCCAGCGCTTCCGCCGCACCGAGCGGGGAATCTGCCTCATCACGCAGCCGATGATCGACAGGTTGGTGGGATGAGGCCTCTGAATGTCCTGTCCGTCACGTCGGAAATCTATCCCATCATCAAGACAGGCGGACTGGCGGATGTGGCCGGAGCCCTGCCGGGTGCGCTCGCAAGAGAGGGTGTGAGCGTCGTCACCCTCGTTCCCGGTTATCCCGCGGTGCTCAACGCTCTGGAGCACGGACAGGTCGTCCACCGCTACGGCAACCTGCATGGCGGATCGGTCCAGCTCCTGAGAGGAAGGGCAGGGGCGCTCGATCTCTTCGTCATCGATGCGCCGCACCTCTTCGAGAGACCCGGCTCGCCCTATGTGGCTCCCGACGGCCAGGACTGGCCGGACAATACGCGGCGCTTCGCAACGCTCGGCCGCATCGCCGCCGATCTCGGGCACGGCCTTGCGCCCGGTTTCATGCCGGACGTCATTCATGCGCATGACTGGCAGGCGGGGCTGGCGCCGGCCTATCTGCACTTTTCGGGCAGGCCCCGCCCGGGCATCGTGATGACGGTGCACAACATCGCCTTCCAGGGCGCCTTTCCGGCTTATCTTCTCTCGGAGCTGGGTCTTCCGTCCGAGGCCTTCACCATCGACGGCGTCGAATACTACGGACAGATCGGGTTCCTGAAAGCGGGCCTGCAGCTCAGCGACCGCATCACGACGGTCTCGCCGACCTACGCAAGAGAGATACAGAGGGCGGAAGGTGGGATGGGGCTCGACGGTCTCTTCAGGGCAAGATCCGGGATCGTCTCGGGTATCCTCAACGGGATCGACGACGCGGTTTGGAATCCCGCCACGGATCCGCATCTCGCCGCTCCTTTCGACGGGGATCGTCTCGATGCACGTGCGGCCAACAAGGAAGCACTGCAGGTCCGCCTCGGTCTGAGGCCCGACCCCGACGCTCTTCTCTTCGGCGTGGTCAGCCGCCTGTCGGAGCAGAAAGGGCTCGACCTCCTTCTCGACGCCCTGCCTGTCATGCTGGAGGACGGGGCGCAGCTGGCGCTGCTCGGCGCAGGCGACCGGAGGCTCGAGGACGGATTTCGTGCGGCGAGCGAAGCTTTCCCGGGCCAGGTCGGATGCGCCTTCGGTTATGACGAGGCGCTGGCCCATCAGATCCAGGGCGGAAGCGACGCGCTCCTGGTGCCGTCCCGCTTCGAGCCATGTGGGCTGACGCAACTCTGCGCCATGCGCTACGGCAACGTGCCGGTGGTCTCCCGCGTCGGCGGGCTCAGCGATACGGTGATCGATGCGAACGAAGCGGCGCTGGCCGCGGGTGTCGCAACGGGTGTCCAGTTCTCTCCCGTCGATGCCGCTTCCCTCACCCACGCCATCGCGCGGGTGAAGGAACTCTGGCCGGACATCGACGCTTGGCGCGGTCTGCAGCGCAACGGCATGGCGACGGACGTGAGCTGGAGCCGGCCGGCGCGGCAGTATGCCAGTCTCTACCGCGCCTGCGCCCATGTTGGGTCATGAGGGGGAGGGCTGAGCGCCGCGCCTTCTCTCCGGCTTGAGCTGGAACAGCTGCAGAGATTTCTCCACCGCAGGATATTCCTTGCCGAACGCGAACTCCTCCGGCTCGTCCTGGTCGGGATTGTTCGTGTCGACAAGGCACATCCAGGACGAGCCGCCGACGACCTCCGGCAGCTTGCACTTCACCGTCTCGTCATGGGCGTTGAGGATCAGGAGCAGGGTAAGATCCGTGCCGCGCCTGCGGATGCCGGTGGGCTGGGCGCGTCCGTCGAACAGGATGCTGATGCAGCGGGCATGCGGGTTCTGCCAGTGCTCGGGCGTCATCTCGTCGCCTGCAGGAGTGAGCCAGGTCACGTCCTTGACGTCCAGCTCCTCGTTGTACTGCCCCGACAGGAAGCGTCCCCTGCGCAGGATAGGGAGGGACTGGCGCAGCCTGATGAGCTTGCGCGTGAAGTCGAGAAGCTCCGCACTCTCGCCGTTGATCCCGAGCCAGTCGATCCAGGAGATTTCATTGTCCTGAGCATAGGCGTTGTTGTTGCCCCTCTGGGTCCGGGCGAACTCATCGCCGGCCAGCAGCATGGGCGTGCCCTGCGAGAACAGCAAGGTCGCCAGCATGTTGCGCATCTGGCGATAGCGGATGTCGTGGATCTCGGAATCGTCCGTCGGTCCCTCGACGCCGTAATTGAACGAGAGGTTATGGTCGTGTCCGTCCTTGTTGTTCTCTCCGTTCGCCTTGTTGTGCTTCTCGTTGTAGGAAACGAGATCGTTGAGGGTGAAGCCGTCATGGGCCGTCACGAAGTTGACGGAGGCCCAGGGTTTGCGACCGCGCTTGTTGAAGATATCGGCCGAGGCGGTGAGCCGCGTCGCCAGTTCCGGCAGCTTGCCCTCGTCTCCCTTCCAATAGGCGCGGACCGTATCGCGATAGCGGTCGTTCCACTCGGCCCAGCCGGGCGAGAACCGGCCGACCTGATAGCCGCCGGGCCCGCAATCCCACGGCTCGGCGATGAGCTTGACCCCGCTGAGCGCCGGATCCTGCCGCACGGCGTCCAGGAACCGGCCGTCCTCGTCGAAACCGTGCGGCTCGCGGCCCAGGATCGTGGCGAGGTCGAAGCGGAAGCCGTCGATATGGACCTCCTGCGCCCAGTAGCGCAGGCTGTCGGTGACCATCTGCAGCACGCGGGTGTGGCTGAGATTGACCGTGTTCCCCGTGCCCGTATCGTTGACGTAGTAGCGCGGATCGGGAGCGAGACGGTAATAAGACGCGTTGTCGATGCCCCGGAAAGACAGGGTCGGCCCAAGCTCATTGCCTTCGGCGGTGTGGTTGTAGACCACGTCCAGGATCACCTCGATGCCGGCTTCGTGGAAATGGTTCACCATCTCCTTCACCTCGTTCACGAACGGGGTCGCCAGATAGCGCGGCTGGGGCGCGAAGAAGCCGATGGTATTGTAGCCCCAATAGTTCCTGAGCTTCTTCTCGATGAGGTAGCTGTCGTCTACGAAGGCGTGGATGGGGAGGAGCTCGATCGCGGTGACGCCAAGATTCTTGATGTACTCGATCACCTCATGGTGCATGAGGCCGGAGAAGGTGCCGCGCATCTCCTTGGGCACGGCGGGATGCTGCATGGTGAACCCGCGCAGGTGCGCCTCGTAGACGATGGTCTTTTCCCACGCAGTCCGGGGCCGGCGCTCGTGCCCCCAGGTGAAGGCCGACTCGACCACGCGGCATTTGGGCATGAAGACCGCGCTGTCCCTCTTGTCGAAGGACAGGTCGGCATCGGGCGAGCCGATGGTGTAGCCGAAAAGGGCAGGGTTCCAGGTGAGGTCGCCGATCAGCTGCCTTGCATAGGGGTCGAGCAGGAGCTTGTTGGGATTGAAGCGGTGACCGGCCCTGGGATCGTAGGGTCCGTAAACCCGATAGCCATACGTCGTGCCGGGGCGCGCATCGGGCAGATAGCCGTGCCAGACCTCGTCCGTGTACTCGGGCAGTTCGATCCGCTCCAGCTCGCGCTTGCCCTCCTGGTCGAAGAGGCAGAGCTCGACCTTCGTGGCGTTGGCGGAGAAGAGCGCAAAGTTGACTCCGAGTCCGTCCCATGTGGCGCCGAGAGGGTAGGGCAATCCTTCCCGTATCCGGGACCGGTGCCTGACTGAGGGCGACACGACCTCGCCAGCGGGAATTCGAGTGTCTGTTGTATCGTTCATTATGGATCTCGGAGCGAAAAGGGTCATTGCTTCAACGCGCGAATGGCCGGGAAAGTCCCAACCAAGCGGGGCTATATCTTTCGGCGGATTATCCTCCTTTTCCGGAGAGTCTCAGCACGGCGAAGGGCAGGGGCGCCAGGAGATCGCCTGCTGGTATTCCGGCGTCCGCAACATCGATCCTGCGGCCGTCGAGGATATTCCGCCAGCGGCCCTCGGGGAGGGCAATGGTGGTATCGCTCCAGATGGCGCTGTCGAACGCCGCCTCGCCCTCGCCGGTAAGCCCCGCCCAGAGGCGCGGAACGAGGACGGCGAGCGCATCCGGACCGTTTCTCCTGACGAAGGCGACGAGATGGGATGCCTTGTCACCGCGGATGTCGACGGTTTCGTAATCGCCCTCCGCATAGAGGGCGGGCGCATCGGCGCGGTCGTGCAGGAGCTTCGAGAGGATGCTCTGTTTGATGCGGCCGCTGCGCCAATCCGCGAACGGGATTGCGGAGCTCACGTCCTTGTCGAGAGCCTTCATGCGCGCGGCATAGTCGACGGGACGGCGGTTGTCCGGGTCGACGAGGGAGAAGTCCCAGAACTCGGTGCCCTGGTAGATGTCCGGCACGCCCGGCAAGGTCAGCTTGAGGACCGTGCGCGACAGGCCGTTCAGCATGCCGAGGAACGAGAGGCGCTGCGCGAAGGGGCGGATGCGCGCGATGATGGGGCTCTTCGCATCGAGGATCGTGCGCAGAAGGCCGAGGGCGGCGTTCTCATAAGCCTCGTTCGGCGCAACCCAGTTCGTATGCCGCTTTGCCTCCCGCAGGGCCTTGGTGACGTAGCCTTCCATCCTTTCGCGGAAGGATGTCAGTTGATCGGCATCCGCTTCCTCCAGCAGTTCCAGAGGCCAGGCGCCGAGGAGGGCCTGGAGCAGGATCACCTGATCGTTGGCATCGGGAGCGGGCGCCCCTTCGACCTTCGAAAGGTGAGGGGTCACGGCCTCCCGCCAGAGATCGAGCGCCTGCGCCCATTCATCCGGAACTTCGGACAGGGCGATCAGGCGCGCGCGCGCATCCTCGCCGCGCTTGGTGTCGTGGGTGGCCGTGGCGATCATCGCGTGAGGCCAGTCCCGCGCCCGTTCCTGGTTCATCTCGTGAAAGGCTGCCAGCGGGATGCCGAAATGTCCCGGATCGCCGCCGACCTCGTTGAGGGCGATCAGGCGGCCATAGCGGTAGAACAGGGTATCCTCCAGGCTCTTTGCCATCACGGGCCCTGTCAGCTGCTGGAAGCGACGGCGGAAGCGGCGAAGATCCGCTTCGCCGGCTTTCCCGATGCGGCCGAGGAGCGCCGCCGCGATGAAGTCGTGCACCGTGGTGTCGGGAAGGGAGCTCTCCCGTTTGGCATGCTCCACCGTGTCCTCGATGAGGCGGATGTCCTCAGGATCCGGTTCTCCGGCCCTGAGATAGCTGCGATAGACCGGAAAGGCCGCGATGATGTCGACGAGCGCCCGGCGCAGAGCGAAGACGGTATAGTCCCGCGTGCGGCGGTCGGCATCCGCGATGGTCTTGATGTCCGAGGCGAGCACTTCCAGCTCGCTTGCGAAGTTCTTTTCGGTGATCTCGATCTTTGCATCCTTCAGGAGGGCCTCGTAGGATCCTGAAAGGCCAGAGCGCTCCCGGTAGATGCGCTCGAAGGCCTCTCCTGAATCCGTGTCGACGAGGACGCCGTCGATCAGGTTGAGCGTGTCGTATCCCGATGTGCCGGCGACCGGCCAGGGGCGCAGCTTCTCGCCCGGCTCCAGGATCTTCTCTACCACGACATAGAAGCCGGGCCCAACCCTCTGCTGCAGGGCGCGGGAATAGTCCTCCGGATCGGCAAGGCCGTCGATGTGGTCGATGCGGAGCCCATGGATGAGCCCCTCGTCGACGAGACGGAAGATGAGCTCGTGCGTCCGCTCGAAGATCTCCGGAATCTCGACCCGGATTCCGGCCAGGCTGTTGATGTCGAAGAAGCGACGGTAGTTGATGTCGCTCGACGCCACCCGCCAATAGGCCGGGCGATAGGCTTGAGCCTCGATGAGGCGGTGCAGCGCATTGAAGCTGTCCGGCGCCCCAGGCGCACCGTTGATGGTTTTGGGCGCCCTGTCGATGGCCTGCTTCACGGCAGCTGTGTGGACTGCGGCTTCGGCCAGCGCGCGCTTGAGGCTCTCGGCCTCGCTTGGATCGCTCAGGCTCCGGAAGCGCTCGGCGAGCGCGATGAACGCATCGTGCTTCGCCGGGTCGCTCAAGGAGGCGATGGCCCGATCGAGGATCGCCGCGTAGTTCGTCGGGCAGATCGGGAAGCGGTGCTCCCAATGCCAGACGCTGAAGCTGCCCTCGTCCTCGTTGAAGGTGAGCTTGAGTTCGCCGTCTTCCAGAGCCTGCCCGTAGAGCTTGCCGAGGAAGGGCACGATGAGCTTGCCGCCCGCGCCGGGGCGCTCCCAGTCGATATCGAAGGCATCCGCAACGGGCGAGAGCCTGCCCCATTCGAGCACGGAGAGCCACCAGTCGTTGTCCTTGCCGCCGACGCCCATGTGGTTCGGCACGATGTCGAGCACGAGGCGCAGCCCGTGCGCTTTCATGGCCTCTGCGAGACGCCGGAAACCCTCCTCGCCGCCGAGCTCCGGATTGATGACGGAATGGTCCACGATATCGTAGCCGTGGGTCGATCCTGGGCTCGCCGCCTGGATCGGCGAGGAGTAGACGTGGCTGATGCCGAGTTCTGCGAGATACGGCACGATCCCGACCGCATCGTCGAAGGTGAAGTCCTTGTGGAACTGCAGCCGGTAGGTGGCCCGGGGCGGCGGCGCGGCAAGCGCGGTCGCACGGGAGCGGGCATCCCGTCCTTCCTCCGCCATGACGACGGCAAGGCGGGCCATGAGGCTGCCCGGCGCGGTGATGGACTCGACGGTGTTGGAGAGCCGCCGCCGCCAGTTGGGATGGCCCACATCCATGCCCGGCAGGTTCGGCTGGTTCAGTTCGCCCGACGCATCCTCGATCTGCAGCCCGGCGAGAGCGGATCGCGTCCGCGCCAGGTAGCGCATGGCCTCCTCGAGAGGCGGCTCCTCCGGCGCTCCGGGCGAGGGGAGAAGATTTTCTTCCGCGAGCGCCTGCGCGAAGTGGCGCCGGTCGGCCATGCGCGCGGCGTGCTCGCGGGCGGCGGTTTCGGGGTCGAAGATGCCGAAGGTCTGCCGCAGGTCGACATCGAGCCCGCGCCACCAGCCCACGAAAGTCGGCAGGTCATGGGTGGTGAAGACGGCAAGCGCCGAGCGCGGATAATCTTCCGGCTTCTTGAAGGCGGCTTCTTCGCGCTCGAAGGGGAGGACCCGGTAGCTGAGGATGCCGGCTTCCATGATCGCATCCGAGAAGCCCTCCGGTCCGGTGCCGAGATCCTCGCCGATGACGAGGCAGCGGTTGCGGTGGCTCTCCACGCGCAGCACCGCCAGCATCGCCTCGAACGGATAATCGATATAGGCGCCCTGTGAGGCCGGAGCCCCGGAAGGGATTAGGAACAAGCGCTGGAGCTGGAAGGCGTGATCGATGCGGATCGCGCCCGCATGGCGCATGTTGGCCGTGACGAGATCGCGGAAGGCCGCCAGGCCCTGCTCTTCGAGGGTGAGCGGATTGAAGGGCGGCAATCCCCAATCCTGTCCCTGCGGCCCGAGCGGATCGGGCGGAGCGCCGACGGAGAGGGTGGGAGCGAAACGGTCGGGCGTCGCCCAGATTTCCGAGCCGCCGCTATCCGCGCCCACCGCCAGATCGCGGTAGAGCCCGACCGGCATGCCGGCTGCGCGCGCCCGCTCCGCGGCGTCCTCGAACTGGCAATCGGCCAGCCATTGCAGCCAGGCATGAAAGGCGACGCGCTCCGACTTCTCCGCGCTCAGGCGGCGGACCTCGTCCGACTTCGCATCGCGGTACGCTTCCGGCCACTCGCCGAGCCAGTGCCTTCCCTGCTCGCGGAAATGCTCGGACAGCATCTCGAAGGTGGCGTGGGCCTCCAGAGCCTCTCCGCATTCCTGCCTGAAGGCTTCGAATGCGGCATGATCTCCTGTCTCGCGGAAATGACTCCACAAGGCATCGAGAAGCGGGCGCTTGAGCGCCCACACGGCGGCATAGTCGATGAGCTGCGAGGATTTCAGGCGCGCAAGGCGCTGCTGCATGTCCGGCTCGTCGAGAAGCCGCGCTGCGCCGCTCTCGGCAAAGCCCTTCACGGCGGCCGGGTCGATGTAGAGCGGCTCGAGGAACAGGCGTGAGGACGGGGAATAGGGTGAGATTTTCGAGCGGTCCGACGTGAAGAGCGCATGGGCGGGGCTCAGGCCCAGGAATGCGCCTCCGAGCGCGCCGACGCCTTCGGCCGCGAGGGCAACATCCGTGTAGTCGCCGATCCCGTAATCATCCTCCGATCGCAGGGAATAGATCTGGGCCGTCGTGCCCCACAGCCGGGCTCCCCGTTCCAGGCTCTCCGGCTGCCAGCACTTCGCCGGAGCCGCGATGACAGTGGCCTGAACCTCGCCGATGCGCAGCCAGTGATAGCCCATGGGCAGGGCAGGGATCTCAAGAGCAGATGCCCCCTTCGCGAGACGCCCCTCATGCGTCGCGCCGTTCTCCTCGGCCAGATGCCACGCGACCGGCCCCGGCGAGTTCCTGAGCCGGATCTTTCCGGGCTGCTCCGCTTCGACGGGAATGACCGCCGGCACGGCGCCGCCTTTGAGCTGCTCCAGCCTGGCCAGGCTGTCCTGAGCCGCGCTCTCCGTCTCGATATCGAGCCCTAACCCGGCGAGCAGGGCGCGCCGGGTCTCGGGGGTGATCTGGACGCTTTTGCCGAAGGCATCGGTGTAGCTTGAGGAAATTCCGACGAGGGCCGCCATGCGCTCCAGAAGCGCGTTGAGCTCGCTCATGCGGAATCCCCTTTCAGGATCGTCCCCGACCAGGAGGGAAGCTGCAGGTCCGCGCCGCTCCTGATGGCGTCCGGGCTCGACCAGAGGGCGCGCATGCTCTCGTCGATGGTTCTGGTCATGGTGTCATTGCCGAAATTCGCGAGCAGGCGGAGCGTGCCCGCCTCGAATGTCCAGGTGATGTCGAGTGTGCCCTCGGGCGAGACCTCGCGCTGCGAGCCGCGATAGGGGCTTGCGATCAGCGGCACGATTTCCGCCCGGCGCAGGTCGAGCAGGCGGCGGGTCTCCGACAGGACGTTCCGATACGGCGGGCGCTCGGCCTCCGACCAGTCGATCTTCGAGCGCTCGAAAGTGGCACGGTCGGTGGGATCGGGAATGCGCTGGGACGCTTCAGGATCCGAAAAGGCCTTGAACTTCTTGAACTCGCCCCGCCGTCCCTCGCGCACGGCCTTGGCGAGGTCGGGCTCGCTTTCGAAGTCGACGAAGAACTGGAACGGGGATGAGGCCGCCCATTCCTCTCCCATGAAGAGCAGCGGGATCTGCGGGGCGAGGATGAAAAGCCCCCGGGCCAGGCTCAACCGCTCCGGCGGAACGAGATCGGACAGGCGCTCGCCGAAGGCGCGGTTGCCGATCTGGTCGTGGTTCTGGAGGAAGGCGACAAAGGCCGTGGGCGGCAGATGACCCGAGGGCTCTCCGCGGGGAGTGCCGCCCTTGTGCGGGACCGGATCGCCCTGATAGGCGAAGCCCTCCGCCAGCGACCGGCCGAGATGTTCGAGAGGCCGGTTCGCATAGTCCTTGTAGTAGCCTTCGTTCTCGCCGGTCAGGAGAGCGTGCCACGAATTATGGATGTCGTCGGCCCATTGCGCGGTGTGCAGAGGCGGATGGCCGTTCGGACCGCGGCCGAGCCAGCGCGCCTGGTTGGCCTCGTTCTCCAGCACGAGATGGATATGGCGGTCGGGAAAGGCCTCGCGGAGACGGGTCGCCAGCTCCTGGATGAAATGGGGCGTGCTGTCGTCCTGGATCGCATGGACCGCATCGAAGCGGAGCCCGTCGAAATGGTATTCCTCGAGCCAGTAGAGCGCATTGTGGATGAAGAAGTCGCGCACCACGCGACTGCCCTCGCCATCCACGTTGATGCCTGCGCCCCAGGGCGTCGGGTGGCGTGCCGTAAAGAAGGGCTCGGCATAGGCGTGGAGATAATTCCCCGACGGACCGAAATGGTTGTAGACCACGTCGAGGAAGACCATGAGGCCAAGCTCGTGCGCCCGCTCCACGAGCCGCTTCAGATCCTCCGGCGTGCCGTAGGAGGCATCCGGCGCATAGGGCAGGACCCCGTCATAGCCCCAGTTCCGCCGGCCCGGGAATTCGGCGAGCGGCATCAGCTCGATGGCCGTAATCCCGATCTCGCGCAGGGTTTCGAGTTTCCGCATCAGGCCCGCATAGGTGCCCTCGGGCGTCGCCGAGCCGACATGCACCTCATACAGAACGGTTTCTTCCCACGGCCGTCCGCGCCAGTCGGTATCGGACCATTCATATGCATCGGGCTGGACCACGAGGCTCAAACCATGCACGTCGTCCGGCTGGAAACGGGAGGCCGGGTCAGGCACCGTGAGATTGCCGTCGATCCTGTAGCCGTAGCGGCTTCCGGCTCGCGCCTCCTCCGCCACGAGACGATACCAGCCGTCACGGTCCGCCGGCATGGATCGCTCGGTTCCGTCGAGAACGAGGCGGACCTCCTTCGCGGTTGGAGCCCACAGGGCGAAGCGTGTCCCTTCGGCCGTCGACTCAGCCCCGAAGGGCATCGGGTGAAATCGCCTCATCGGATCTCCACAGGTTCGGAAAGGCCCTAACGAACGGTCTTCCTGGCAAAAGGTTCGACCAGGGCCGCCGTTTGATTGTCTCAGCCGTATCAGGTGAGATTATCGAGGCCGGTGCTGCGGCAAGTCCGCCGGGGCGAAAAATTTCGAGCTTCTTTGTGGAACATCCTCGTTCCCGGGGAGTTATGGGCGGGACTCACCCCTGGCGCGGGAGTCAACTGGGCAGCGCGCCTTCGTGTCAAAATGTTGGAACCCCATCATCCGGAAGCCGTTTCGGCTCGCCTGAAACTGTCGCCTGTCGAGCGGCGAAATAACTCTCATTTCATTTCCCTCAAGACACAGCGGTCCATTCTTTTCGTCACGTCCGAGATCGCGGACTACATCAAGGCGGGCGGCCTGGGCGAGGTCTCGGCGGCGCTGCCGAGGGCCCTGCAACAGTATTACGACGTTCGCATCCTGATCCCCGGCTACCGTCAGGTGCTGGCGCAGATCGGGCATGTGGAGGAAATCGCGCGCCTGCCCGCGAGCGCCGGCATTCCCGAATGCGGACTCGGGCGGACGATCACGAAGGACGGGCTGACGGTCTATGTCCTCCTGTGTCCCGAACTCTACGACCGGGACGGCTCGCCCTATGTCGATGAATTCGGCGCCGACTGGAGCGACAACGACATCCGCTTCGCGCGTCTGGGCCTTGCCGCCGCCGACATCGCCTGCGGCACGGCCGATCCGCATTGGCGCGCCGACCTGCTCCACCTCAACGACTGGCCCTCGGGCCTGGCATCGGCCTATCTCGCCTGGCGCGGGCAGCATATCCCGACCATCCTGACGATTCATAATCTGGCCTATCAGGGCCTCTTCGAGCGCGAGCGCCTGTCGCATCTCGGCATTCCCGACGCCGCCTTCCAGATCGAGGGCGTCGAGTTTCACGGCAAGCTCTCGTTCCTCAAGGCGGGGATCTACTATTCGTCCCACATCACGACGGTGAGCTCTACCTATGCTAAGGAGATCACCACGCCGGAATCCGGTTGCGGGCTGGACGGGCTCTTGCGCACCCGCGCCGAGGAAGGACGTCTCGACGGCATTCTCAACGGCATCGACAAGAGCTGGGACCCGAGCACGGACCCATCCCTCGTGAGTCCCTTCACCGCCGACAACTGGTGGGGCAAGCGCGCCAACGCCAACCATGTCCGCCAGAGCTTCGGACTGGCGCTGTCGCGCGGGCCGCTCTTTGCGGTCGTCTCCCGCCTCGTCCACCAGAAGGGCGTTGATCTCGCGATCTCGGCCGCTGAGACCATCGTCTCGCAGGGCGGCCAGATCGTCATCACCGGGCGCGGCGAGGCCAGGTTCGAGCGGGCATTGCAGGCTCTCGCGGAGCGGCATCCGGGCTCCGTCGGCGTCAGGATCGGTTTCGACGAGGTCGATGCGCGCCGCATGTATGCAGGCAGCGACTTCCTGCTCATGCCCTCGCGTTTTGAGCCCTGTGGCCTCAGCCAGATGTATGCGCAGCGCTTCGGGTCACTGCCCATCGCCCACAGGACAGGCGGTCTCGCGGACACCATCGAGGACGGCGTCACCGGCTTCCTCTTCGGCGAGCCCTGCGTTCATCGCTTCCGGGATGCCATCAAGCGGGGGCTCGAGACCTTCCGCTCCCGCTCGCGGCTGGCAGCCATGCGCCGCGCCGCCATGAGCCGCCCCCACGGCTGGGAGCGGTCCGCCTTCAAGTACAAGGAGGTCTACGACCGCGCCTGCCACATTGCCGCGGCGGTGCAGGCCTGAGCGCTTCGACTCAGGCACCGTCCGGCAGGAGCACGACAAGGCCCTCGTCCGGGCGAAGCTGGAGTTCCGATCCGATCACCTCGTCCTCACGGTCGAGATGCGTCGAGAGCAGCACTCGTCCCTGCGGCGCATGATCCGGTAATGGAACGCTCCGAGGCTCGTGGCCGAAATTCATGGCCACGAGAAGCCGCTCCGTTCTGTGCCGCCGTTCATAGGCCAGAACATCGCCCTGGGTGCCCAGCGGGACGTAGTCGCCGACGCTGAGCGCCCGGTGGAGACGCCGAAACTCAAGGAGCCGCCGGTAGAGCGTGAGGATCGATGTCGGATCCTTCGACAGGGCTTCGACATTGCAGGTCCGGTAGTCGGAGGGCAGGGGAAGCCAGGGCTCGCCGGTGGTGAAGCCCGCCTTGGCGGTGCCGTCCCACTGCATGGGCGTGCGCTCCGGATCGCGGCCGAGCCCGAGACCGGGCTCGTTCTTCTCCCAAGGATCCTGGACGGCTTCCGGCGGGATCTCGACCTTTCCGATGCCCAATTCGTCGCCGTAATACATCGTCGGCGTGCCCCGGAGCGTCAGGAGTAGCATGGCGGCGACGCGCGCCTGGGCGGTTCCTACGCGGGCGCCGATGCGCGGCTGGTCGTGGTTGCCGAGAACCCAGTTGGGCCATCCGCCTTCCGGCAGGCGCTCTTCGTATTCGTCGATGAGCGCGGCGATCTCGCGGGTGTTCCAGGCGGTGTGGACGAGCTGGAAGTTGAACGGCAGATGCGCGCCTGACAGGTCCTGCCCGTAATAGGCGACGAGGCGTTCCAGGGGCAGGTAGATCTCGCCGATCAGCACCCGTTCCTCGTGTTCCTCCAGGACCTTTCGCATTTCGGCGATCACATCGTGCACCTCCGGCTGGTCTGCGGAATAGACCTGGAGGAAGCGGTTGATCTCGGCCTGGCTCGGCTGATAGCCGGGATTGGGCGGGTTGTCCCGGAACTGTTCATCCTTGATGAGATGCCAGATCACATCGACTCGGAAGCCGTCCACGCCCCGGTCGAGCCAGAAACGCAGGGTGTCGTACATGGCGGCGCGCACTTCCGGGTTGCGCCAGTTCAGGTCCGGCTGCTCCTTCAGGAAGGCGTGGTAGAAATACTGGCCCGTGGCCTCGTCCCACTCCCAGGCCGAACCGCCGAAATTGCTGATCCAGTTGTTCGGCGGCGACCCGTCGGGTTTCGCATCGCGCCAGATGTACCAGTCCCGTTTCGGATTGTTGCGCGAGGAGCGACTCTCCAGAAACCAGGGGTGCTGGNCCGCCGAAATTGCTGATCCAGTTGTTCGGCGGCGACCCGTCGGGTTTCGCATCGCGCCAGATGTACCAGTCCCGTTTCGGATTGTTGCGCGAGGAGCGACTCTCCAGAAACCAGGGGTGCTGGTCCGAGGTGTGGTTCGGCACGAAATCCAGGATCAGCTTGAGGCCTCTGGCATGGACCTCCGCGATCAGGCGGTCGAAATCCTCCATCGTGCCGAAGATCGGCTCGATGCCGCAGTAGTTCGCCACGTCATAGCCGAAATCGGCCATGGGCGACGGGTAGATCGGCGAGACCCAAACCGCGTCGATGCCGAGCTGCACGAGATAGTCGAGGCGTTGCCGGATCCCGTTCAGGTCGCCGATGCCGTCGCCATTGGTGTCCTGGAAGGAGCGCGGATAGATCTGGTACACGATACCGCGCTTCCACCATGTGGTCTCGGGCATGAAGAGTGCTCCATTTCGGGGACAGGCCGATATCAGGCGAATTCGAGAGCGGCCGAACGGTTCCGATTCCCGCGCTGCGCGTAGAGGCTGCGGACCATAGCTCCACTCCTTGTCATTCCCGTGAAGAGACTTGCACGCGGCCCGCGGAGAACCATGTCATGGACAGGACTTGCGGCGCGGTGAATCCGCGGGGAGCGGTCGCTCCCTGCAGGCACCGCCAAGCGTCCGGATCGTCGGCTTCGTTGCGAGAACGAGATCAGAATGGGCAATTGGCACTCGATCAAGACGGCGCCGAGGGACGGCACGCCGGTCATCCTCTGGATCGAGGACGATGCGGCCCCGCCAAGCTCGCCCGTCACGATGGGCACGTGGACCTATGATGCCGCCTCGGGCGCCACCTATTGGCGCGTCTTCTCCGCCAAGCTTGGAACGGCGGCATATTTCGACGAGCATGTGCGTGGCTGGATGCCGCTGCCGCATGCAAGCAGCGCCGCTTAGCAGGGCGCCTCAGTCGGGCGCTCCTGAAACCGCAAGCCTTGCCAGCTCGTCCGCCGTCCTGCGCAGGTCGTCCTCGGCATAGTCGCCGACGGCCGCCTGCGGCGGCGATACGTCGGGCTTCGAAAGCTGTCCCCCGTCCTGAAGGGTGTAGGCATATTCGCGGCCTGTCGGGGTGAACACCACCACCAGCTTGTCACCGCGCCGCTCCAGCCGAAAATCGTCCGTCTTGGGAGTGTTCATGAGCTCCTGTCCTTGGTTGTCCGATGCGACAACGCATCAACCCGGGAATTGATCGACAATCCCCTTCATCGCCTTCAATCGGGGAATGTGGAGGAGTTCCAGAAGCCTCCGGAAAGACTCTGAGGAACGACTCCAAATCGCCTGGAAAATGAATCCGGATATGCTCCGGATTCGGAGGAACATGGCTGCTGCTGCTCGGTTGACGTGACGTTTGTAACGGACCGAAGGTAACGCGTCATGGCCGAGACAACGACCGATCACGACACCATCCGGAAATGGGCGGAGAGCAAGGGCAGCAAGCCGGCGGCAGTGAAGCGCACCCACAAGGGTGACGATGTCGGGATTATCCGGATCATGTTCCCGGACAATCCGCAATCCGAGCACGACGCCCTGACGGAAATTTCCTGGGACGAGTTTTTCGAGCAGTTCGAGGAGAGCAAGCTCGCCCTGCTGTACGAGAAGGACGGCTTGTTCAGCAAGATTGTGGGCCGAGACACTGTTGAGCGCAGGGAGCACGGCGATCATAAGGCTGCGCGGTAATCCGCGCAGCTCAAGCCCCTCGCGCTCCGACTTCCAACTCTCTCTTGCGGCCGCCGGAGCACGGGCTCCGGCGCGTGAGAACTCGTCCGTAAGGCAGCTGCATGTTTGTCCTGGATGATCCTCTGAGCGGAATGTCTCCACTCTCGCATTTGCTGGTTGCGCCGCGGGGGCGCGCCGCGCTCATCGCAGCTCATCCCGATGACGAGACGATCGGCGTCGGCGGACACCTTGCTTCAATCCCCGACATCAGCATCCTGACCGTTACGGACGGGGCTCCCGCGGATCTCGCGGACAGTCGGGCCGCAGGCTGCGCGAGCAGGGCGGATTATGCAGCGCTGCGCCGCCGTGAGATGATTGCGGCCATGGCTGTGGCGGGAATTGGTGAAGAGCGGCTCGAATGCTTCGGCATCGGAGACCAGCAGGCCTCTTTCGAAATGACGGCTCTCGCGCATCGGCTTGCCGATTGGATGAGCGACCGCGGCATCTGTCTCGTGATGACCCATCCCTACGAGATGGGTCATCCGGACCATGATGCCGTGGCCTTCGCCGTGCATGCGGCCGCCGCTCTCCTGGCGAGAGATGGCCAGGAGCCGCCGCGAGTGGTCGAGTTCGCATCCTATCACAGGGGTGGGGGCGGAGAGCTGGCGACAGGCCTGTTCGCATCCGGAGCGGATCCGGGCGAAAGCATCGTGCTGCGTGCCGAGGCGCAGACGGTGAAGAGGCGCATGCTGGAGGTCTATCGCAGCCAGCAGCGCACCCTGGCGCCCTTCGGTGTCGATGCCGAGCGGTTTCGCCTGGCGCCGAGCTACTGCTTTACTGCGCCGCCGCACGATAACGGCGCTTATTTCGATTCATTCGCGTGGGGCATGCGCTCGGACAGGTGGCTCGGGCTTGCTGCGGATGCCCTCGACAGCTTGGGGCTGCGCTGATGCTGAGGGTTCTGAGCGTTGCCTTTCCCCTTGCCGCCGTCAGTCCCGACACCGTCGGCGGCGCAGAGCAGGTCTTGAGCTTCCTCGATCGGAGCCTGGTGGAGGCTGGGCATGGATCCTTCGTCGTCGCCTGCGAGGGATCGCAGGTCGAGGGAACCCTGGTCCCCGTGCCGGTCCTGAAGGGCCCGCTCGGCCCCGAGGCCTGGCGGCAGGCTCACGCAAACCACCGGCAGGCCATTGCCACGGCGCTCGACCGCTACAGCATCGACCTCGTTCACCTGCACGGCATTGACTTCTCCTGCTATCTGCCGCCGCCTGGAGCGCCCGCTCTCGCAACGCTTCACCTGCCGCCGTCCTGGTATCCGCCCGAAGCGCTCATGCCCGAGCGGCCAAGGACGTGGCTGCATTGCGTCTCTGCGTCCCAGCAACGGGCTTGCCCGCATGGCCGCAACCTGCTGCCTCCCATCGAGAACGGCGTCCCGGTCGATGAACTGTCCGTCGTTCGCCACGCCAAAAGGGATTTTTCTCTCGCCCTCGGCCGCGTCTGCCCGGAGAAGGGCTATCACATCGCTCTCGATGCGGCTCACCGGGCCGGGCGCCCGCTGCTGATCGGCGGTAAGGTCTATGAATATGACGAACACCGCCGCTACTTTGAGCGGGAAATCGTGCCGAGGCTCGACGGTCGCGGGCGCTTCCTGGGGCCGCTCGGCTTTACCCGCAAGCGGCGTCTGCTCTCCGCTGCACGCTGTCTCGTCGTTCCGAGCCTGGCGCAGGAAACCAGTTCGCTTGTGGCCATGGAGGCGCTTGCCTGCGGAACGCCGGTCGTGGCGCTGCCCAACGGCGCACTCGCCGACATCGTCGAACATGGCCGCACCGGTTTCCTCGTGCGCGACGAGCGCGAGATGGCAGACGCCATCAAGGCGGCCGGCGACCTCGATCCCGAGGCTTGCCGCGAGGTGGCGCGCCGCCGTTTCTCGCTGCAGCAGACCGCGGAGCGGTACATGGACACGTACCGATGGCTGGCCGGGCAATGAAGGTGGATATCCTCTCCGATCCCGCCGGCCTCGAGGAGGAATGGTGGGATCTCTGGCATCGCGATCCCGCCGCATCCGCTTTCCAGAGCCCGGCATGGCTCGTGCCGTGGCGCGGGCAGTTCAGCGAAGGCGAAAGCCGTATCCTGGCTTTGCGGGATCAGGGAAGACTGATGGGCCTCCTGCCCCTGTTCAGGCGCGAGGGGCGGCTGCTCCCATGGGGCGCCGGCACTTCCGACCGCCTCGACGGCATCTTCGATCCTGAACTGGAGCTTGCGCAGGTGTCCCGCGGCCTGGCTGAGCTCGGCGAGCCTCTCGACCTGTTTCAGCTTCGTTCCGGTTCGCTGCTGCTCGAGGCGAAGTTACCGGACGGATGGACGGAAACTCGCGGCCACAGCGAGCCGTGCGTGGAGATGACCCTGCCGGCCGAACTGCCGCGAAACATGGCTCAGAACCTGCGCTACTACCGCCGCCGGGCCGACAGGACCGGCATCGCTGAGGCGGAGCGCGCCGGTCCTGACATTCTCGACGAACTCGTGGAGCTGCATACCCGTCGGTGGCTGAGCCGCGAGGAGCCCGGCGTTCTGGCCGATCCCCGTGTCCTCGCCTGGCATCGCGAAGCGCTGCCGGCGCTTCAGGCGGCCGGTCTCCTGCGCCTTTATGCGCTCAGGCTTCATGGAAGGATCGTGGCGGCGCTCTATGTCCTACTCTCGAAGCAGCGCGCCTGCTACTATATCGGCGGCTTCGATCCGGACTTCGAACGCCTGGGGCTCGGGACCGTGCTGGTCGGCCATGCCATTGCGGAGGCCGAACGGGAGGAGGGACGCGTCTTCGATTTCCTCCGCGGTCAGGAGCCCTACAAATACCGCTGGGGCGCGGCCGATACGCCGACCTTCGCCCGCATTCTCCATCCACCCGGGAGGTAGAACGATGAAGCGCCCCATCGGCATACGCTGGACCATCGGCGACGTCTCATTGCCCGGATTCGAGGCGCTGCGCCTGTCCCTCTGGGGCGCGCGCCGGGTCTTCGGCCCCGATGCGCAACTGTTGGTCTGCGTGAATACGGTGTCTGTCGAGGAAGCCCAGCATCGTACCGGGAGCGTGCCGGACGGCGTCGAGTGGCGCATTGCAAGTGCTGACGACATGCCGGGCTTTCTCCAGCACTACCTCGACGGCTCCATGGCCGAGGGCGTCGCTTGGAAGCTCGCGCCCCTGCGCCTGTTTCCCGACCGATACGAGATCTCGCTCGACAACGACTGCATCCTCTGGGACATGCCCGAGGCGATCCGCGCCTGGCTCGACGAGAGCGAACCGCGCTGCCTCATCGAGGCCGATATGAAGCTGGCGCACGGCGCCTTCACGGACCTTACGCGGCCAGAGCCGCGGAACACCGGAATTCGCGGATTGCCGCCGGGCTACGATCTAGGGGCGGCCCTGCTGCGGGTGCTGGAGCGCCACTCCGTGCCGCTGCGCTCCGAGTTGGACGAGCAGGGATTGCAGGTCGTCGCGCTCGATCTTGATCGGGAAGCCCATGTGGTCACCACGGACGAGGTCACGATCTGCTCACCCTTCTGGCCCCACCAGCCCTATCTCGGCAGGACCGGTGCGCATTTCGTCGGGTTGAACGCCCGCAACCTGCCATGGAGCTATTATGATCGTCCGGCGACCGAATGCGTGCTGGAGAACTGGCAGCAGCATCGGGCCGAGATGTACGGCAGGGTCGGACTGCCCGTACCGGAGTAGCCGCCATGGACGACCCGGGCGCGTGCCGCCGCTTCAAGGCGACCATCGAAGTGCTCGTCCGCCCCTGCCTCGAACGGGATCTCCCGGCGCTCGAATGGATGGGGCTCTACACGCGCCAGCGCGACATCATCCGCGAGGCCTTCAATGCCCAGGAGCGCGGTGACGCACTGCTTCTGCTGGGCGTGAGCGCTGGATTTCCCGTCGGACAGGTCTGGATCGACTTCGCCCGCAAGAGGGCCGAGGGAATCGCCTATCTCTGGGCCGTTCGCACCTTCTATCCCCTGCAGGGAAGCGGCATCGGGCGGCACATGATGGATGCCGCCGAGGCGGCCTTGCGGGAGCGCGGGATTGTCCGGGCTGAGCTTGGCGTCGAGCGCGACAACGACAGCGCACTCCGGTTTTACGAGAAGCTCGGCTGGAGGGTGGTTGGACCTTTGCAGGAACGATTCTCCTATCGAAGCGATGGCAGCGAGGCGGCCATCGAGCATCTCGACCAGTGGCTCATGGCCAAGCCAATCCTGTAGCCGGTTATGTGCGTTAGCGTACCGTCTTTCAATACAGTCTCGGACCTTGTGAGGAACGGTGCCGCATGCGGTCTGTTCGCCTCATGGGCGATGAGGGATGCCCGTTCCGCGGCCTCCCACCACAGCAAAGGGATGAGTGATCATGAGGAATGAAATGCTCGCCGGGCTGCTGGCGACGGTCCTGTCCGCAGGAATTCTCTCCAGTTCGGGCCATGCCCAAACCGATGCGGCACAGGCGGAGTGCGACCGGCTGATCAATGTCCTGGAGCAGAGGCCGCCGGCTGAAGCGTTCGATGCGCTGCAGCAGATGCAGGTCTATCGCCAGGGCAACCAGTATCAGGCCTGCATCGAAACGGCTCAGGCCATGCAGAACGGAGCCGGGTCGCAGGGCGGCCTCCAGGCCGAGCGCATAACCGGCATGGATGTCCTCAACGAGAACGGCGTGCAGATCGGCGAAGTCGACGGCCTCGTCCGCGGCAACGATCAGAGGACCTACGCCTTCGTGACCTACCGCGGACCGCGCTGGCCCGGCAACAAGCAGGTTGCGCTGCCGGTCGAGAACATGACGCTGCAATCCGGCAATCTCATAGTCTTCGGCATCGGTGAAGATGAGCTTCGCAACATGCCTTCGGTCAATCAGGACGGCCGGACGTACACGGTTCTGAGCGGCAGCGAGATGGTGAATATCCAGCGCTCCGGCGGTTCTCCGACCGAGACGGGCACCGTCGAGAGCCAGCAGTGACGGAACGAAGGAGCCGAAGAATGAGCGCGCCGGGTCTCGAAGCTTTGTCCATGCACCGCCCCGACGGTCGGATGAATGTCGTCTTGAGATCCGGCCTGCTCGCCAGTGCCCTGCTTGTGCTGCCGGGCCTGTCTGCAGCGCAGGCGCAGGCCCCGCAAGCAGGCGCACCGCAGAATGCCGCTTCGGACTGGGAGCAACTGCCGCCAGACAAGCAGGACCGGATCAGGTCCTTTGTCGAGATGCAGAATCTGAAGCCGGTCATTTCCGGCGATAGGGTCGAGGTCGGCTCCAGACTTCAACCCAACGTCCCGCTCAGGGGATTGCCCCGGGACATGGTGACGGAGATCCCGAAGGTGACCAGCTATCTCTATGTGGTCCTGCCGGAGGGGATCGCCATCGTGGAGCCAAATACCCGCAGGGTTGTCCAGATTATCGAGCGGTAGGCGGATGATGTATGATGTCGGAGGGGCGGCGATCATCGTAAGGAAGACCCGCATGCGCCAGCGCCTCGTTCCGCTCCTCGCCCTCGTCCTGACGCTCGGGGGCTCGCCGGCCCTCGCCCAGACCTCGACCGAATGCGGCAGCAGCATCGTCGTCAGGCGGGCGGATACCCTGAGCAGCATTGCCGAACGCTGCAATGTCAGCGAACTCGACATCCTGCGCGCCAATCCGCGTATCCGCGGCTCGGCGGATCTCGTCGCCGGGCAGGAGCTTCGGCTGCCCGAGGAGGGATCGCCGTCTGCGAGTACGGCCGAGCGCCTCGGTTCGGCGGCCCGCGAGGCGGGGGACGCCCTGGCCGACATCGCGCGGGATTTCGGCTCCTCTGTCGAGGATCTTCTTCGGAAGAACCCCGATCTGCACGAGCGCCTCCGGCGGTTGGGCGGAGAGCTCGACATTCCGAGCCTGGATGTGAGCAAGGCGCAGGTCTCCGTGACGCCTGAGGAGGGCGCCACCGGGACGCCGGTCACGGTCTCGGCCGTGGGCCTGCCGAAGAACGTGCCGGTCCGGATCGGCCTCGGAGCGCCGCGCTCGGCCTATGAGATCGTCGCCGATGCCCGCACGAGCGCCGACGGAACGCTTCAGGTGAACGTCGAGATTCCGGACTGGGCGGGCGAAGAGGACCGCGTCGTCTTTGTGGTCGAAGGCCGGGAGAGGAACTGGAACGTCCGGTCAGAGCCGTTCCGCATCACCGGAATGAAGCTGTAGGAGCTGCCGCCTTCAGACCGCAATCCTCCTGTGCCGCCACACTGGACAAGGACGCAGCCTGCCATACGTGCAGGAATGGCTCAGCTTTCCCACGGACCAGGGACGCCGGCCGCAACGCCGAGAGGAGCGCCGCGCGCATGCAACTTCTGTCCCGTGTCATGTTCGGCATCGCCGCCTTGGTTCTCATGCTGATTGCGCTCGGCCTGATCGTTTTCGGGTGCTGGCGGCTTGTCATGGCCTTTATGCTTCCGGAGTTGTCCCTTGAGGAGGCGATGCTCGGCGCCGTCGGCTATGCCATCATCTCCATTGCGGTCTTCGATGTCGCCAAGTTCCTCGTCGAGGAGGAGGTGCTGAACGGCCGCGAGCGCCGGATCGCCTCGGAAGCACGCAGAAGCTTGACGAAATTCATCTCGACCATTGCCATAGCGGTATTCCTCGAAGCGCTCGTGACCGTGTTCCGCGTCAGCGGGAAGGATGTTTCGGAGCTGATCTATCCGACCCTTCTGCTCGTGGCCGGAACGCTGCTGATCCTCGGGCTCGGCATGTATCAGCGCCTCAGCGCGACGGTCGAGCGGCAGGTGGACGCCCGGGACCGTTCGGAGGAGAGAAGCCACCACATATGATCTTCCGTACGGATCTTGGACCGGCTGCTCATTCCTGACCGGTTGCATAGCGACCAAGTTGAATGGCGTCGAAACCTCTCGCCGTGAGCTCCACGGAATCCGTGTCGGGCGTTGCGAGATAGCCCGCATCCTTGAGTTCCGAGACGGCGACGATGACCGCCGGGTCCGTGCCGAGGCGGGAATCGAGGGTCGCCAATGTCATGCGTGCACCCGGCCGCCGGTGCGTCTCGCGGAACAGATCCAGGATTTCGCAAGCCGTTTTGCTGAACGTCATCGCCCTTGTCCGGAATATGTCAGGAGAATATGTCAGGAGAATATGTCAGGAAATGCTTCGAACGCATAACGGTCCGGACAGGGGATCGGTTCGCGCTCCTCGCCTTCTGCGGGGAACAACGGAGTTCCGTGCCGATTGTCCCGCCAGAACCTCGCGAGGAGCCCGTGCCCAGTATTCCGCTGCCCAACCAGCCTTATCCCGAGCCGACGCCCGGCGATCCCAACCCGGCCCCGGTGCGGCCGCCCGAGCCGCGGGAGACGCCGCAGCCGGAGCCGACGGGCGTTCCGCCGACCACTCCGGAGACGGTGCCCCCGCCGGAGGAGCCGGTTGGCGTGCCGCCGACGACGCCCCAGGAAATCCCGGTCACGCCGACGACACCCCGGCCAACGGCGTAAGTGGCCGCTCGCCAGGAGCCTGAAGGAGATTGGGCCATGATCGACCTCAGCAAGATTCATAAGGGCATGGACGTGATGACATCCGACGGGCAGCGCCTGGGTGCGATCCGGGAGGTGATGGGTCACGTCCTGTTCCTGGACGATGCACAAGCCGCTGCAGGGGAGAGGGACGTCTCCGTTCCGCTGATCTGGATCATCGGCATCGACGATGTCGTGCACCTGGCCAAGTCCCGCGATCAGGTGCAGCGCGAGTGGCAGGCCGGCGCCCAGAGCACCCTATAGGGCCGATCCCGCACGAGACCTGCACGAGACCTGACGGAGGCAAGGCCAACATGTCCCGGATTCCGCGCGACAAGAGTTGGGACAGCACGCGCGCGCTGCTGTCGGAGGGCTATGCCTTCATTCCGGAACGGTGCCGGCGCTATCAATCCGATCTCTTCGAAACCCGGCTCATGCTTACGAAGGCCGTCTGCATGAGCGGGCCTGAAGCCGCCCGGGAGTTCTACGAGCCGGGCCGCTTCACGCGAAGGCAGGCATTGCCGAAGACGGCATTATGGCTTCTGCAGGATCAGGGCAGCGTTCAGACGCTGGACGGCGAGGCGCACGATCATCGCAAGCAGATGTTCATGTCGCTGATGTCTCCGAGGGCGATCCGGCAGCTTGCCGATCTGATGGCGAGGCACTGGCAGGCCCGTATCCCGAAATGGGGAGGAATGAGCGAAGTCGTTCTCCATTCCGAGGTCCAGGAGATTCTCTGCCGCGCCGTCTGCGAATGGGCGGGAGTGCCGCTCACCGAGGATGAGGCGTCCCGCCGGACGCAGGAATTCGCCGCAATGGTCGACGGGGCCGGAAAGGTCGGTCCCCGCAACTGGCGCGGCATGGCCCTGCGCCGGCGTTCCGAGCGGTGGGCCCGAAGCATCATCGAGGGGATACGTTCCGGGACCGTGAAGATTCCGGAGAAGGCGCCGGCTCATGTCATCGCCCTGCACCGGAACCAGGATGGGGCACATCTGGACGTCAAAGTCGCGGCAGTCGAACTCATCAATGTGCTGCGGCCTACGGTGGCGGTCGCGCGCTTCATCGTTCTAGGCGCTCTGGCGATGCACGAGCACCCCACCTTCGCCAGCCGATTGCGGACCGGCGACGACGAGGACATCGAGCTCTTCATTCAGGAGATCCGGCGCTTCTACCCGTTCTTTCCTCTCGTCGCCGGGCGGGTTCTGCAGGACTTCGACTGGAAGGGATATCGTTTCGAGAAGGGAGCCTGGGTGTTGCTGGACATCTACGGCACCAATCGCGACCCGCGAACCTGGAATGAGCCGGAACGCTTCGATCCCGACCGCTTCCGCAGTTGGGACGGAAGCGCATTCAACTTCATTCCCCAGGGCGGAGGCGATCACTACGCGGGTCACCGTTGTGCAGGCGAGTGGATCACGATTGAGCTCATGAAGCAGGCTCTGCGGCTGCTGGCCCGCGAGATGCGCTACGATGTGCCGGAGCAGGATCTTCGCATCGACCTCGCGTACATGCCGGCCCTGCCTGAGAGCGCGTTCAGGATCGCGAATGTCAGAGCGGCATCATGACGCTCATAAGCGGACGCTGGGCGGCGCTCCCCGCTCACGCAGCTCCAGGCGTATGTCATGCAGGATGACGAGGTTGGTCGCGAAGCCGAAGAGCGAAAGACCGGTAATCCCGGCGGCGCCAGCCAGAAGCAGGAGATAGGCGTCGAGACTTCCATTCCACAGGCTGGCGAGGAGAAGAGCCGCCGCGACGGCGCAGCAGCATCCCCCTGCAAACCGCAGGAGCGGAATCATCGGTGGGCGAGTCATGAGTGCAGCCATGAGATCCGTCACCCTTCAGCAGGACCGTGAACGCCCGAAGGGCCCCCAGCCGGTCGGGTCAATGCCTGTCTAACGACAGGTTGGCGGACCGGTTCCGCAGGAAGGGAGGCGAAGGAAAATGTCTATTCTCGTGCTGCGCGTCAGATGTGTTCGTGACGGTCGAGGAGCCGGTAGTGGATGGTTTGCATGTAGATCCGGCCGTCCTTGATCATGAACGAGTCTGCGCCGCATTCGACCCTGTAACGATCCGACTGGGCTCTCCAGACAAGGAAGGCGAACTCCCCTTCGACCTGACGGGCCAGAAACTCGAACCGGGCATCCGGCAGTTGTTTCGCCAGGCGTTTCGCCGAGATCCGCAGGCCGTCGTGGCCGTGCAGAACACTGTTCTCCGTCAGCAGCAGCACGTCCTCGGCGTAGTTGTGTTTGAGGTCCTCCTCCAGGCAGCCCTCTCTGTGCAGCCGGAGATGATCCTCGAAAACGTCCTGCGTGGAGCGGGCCGCGAGCGCCGTTTCGTCCGGTGAGTTCAAGACAGACTGGTCCATTCCGCTCTCCCGAAACGCGGAGGGTTCACACTCCCGATGAATTGCGAAAGAGATCCTATGTTCCCTCGATCGATATCTGACGCATTGTCCGTTGATGCACTGATCGGCGCACCGCCCGGGAACGGTCGTCTCGGCTTCTTGTTAAGCCTTGAGATGGATGGGTGAAAGCCCGAGTTTACGATTGCGGAGTGCCTGTCATGCTGCTGAAGGCGTCTACGATTACCGGATGCTCGATCGACGCCACGGACGGCGAGATCGGAACGATCTCCGATCTCCTGTTCGACGATGCCACCTGGGCCGTGCGCTGGCTCGTCGTCGATACGGGAGGGTGGCTCTCGGGCCGGCGGGTTCTGCTGCCGTCCTCCCATCTCGGAGAGGCCCGCGCCGGCATGACGGCGATTCCGGTCAACCTGACGAGAGACCAAGTCAAGGACAGCCCCGATATCGACACCAACCAGCCGGTCTCGCGCCAGATGGAGCAGACCGTCTACGATTACTATGGCTGGGCTCCCTATTGGCCCGCGGCCGGCGCCTACATTCCTCCGATGGGTTTTGCGGGAGCCGGCCTCGCCTACCCGCTTCCGGGCGCCTATTCTCCCTCCAGAAGCGTGCCGGGAGTCGGCGACCAGACTTCGGCCGATGCGGACCGGCATCAACCTACCGGCGATCCTCACCTGCGCAGCATCGGCGAGGTGACCGGCTACTACATCCAGGGCACCGACGGCGATATCGGGCATGTCGACGACTTCGAGGTGGATGCTCAGGACTGGGCCATCCGCTACATGGTCGTCGATACGGGCAATTGGTGGTCCGGGAAGAAGGTCCTGATCGCCCCGAACTGGATTCGGGACATCGACTGGAGCGGCCAGAGCGTCACACTCGGCCAGACCCGTGAGGAGATCAGAAACGCACCGGAATACGATCCGGACCGACCCATCGACCGGGATTACGAGAGCCGTCTCCATAGGCATTACGGCGCGCCGGAATACTGGTCCGTCAGCGAGATCAAGTGACCTGGAGTCGCGAATCTCCGCGGACGGTCCATTCCTCATGCTCATCAAGCTGTCCCGTTTGGCGACATGGACGATCATTGCCGCCATCACCGTCCTGTCCCTTGCTCCCGGATCCGAGATGATCCCGATCGGGCGCGGGCTGACCGAGCATTTTCTGGCGTATCTCGTCTTCGCAGCGGCGGCCGCTTTGGGCTACGGCCGCAAATTGGGCTATGGGACGCTCGTCGTCATTGCCGTTGTCGCGGCAGCCCTGTTCGAGTTCGCACAGGGCTGGGTTCCGGGGCGAGCGGCTTCGGTCAATGACTTCGCCGCGAGCAGCCTCGGTGCGTTCCTGGGCGTCACGATCGCCGTATGGCTTCGGAGCCTCATCGCGGCGAAATGAACGTTTGAAGGCACTCGCCCAATAACCGTATGCCCCACCTGAACGGGAGCTTCCAGGTGGGGCACACGGCCAAGGATGATGGTTCAGGCTTTTGATCCGATGGAGATGCCACCCGAAGTGCAGGAGCGAATGAGAGCAGTTTCAGATCATGCACTCTCCGTCGGTTCATGAATGTAATGCGTTGAAGTAGCTGCAGTTCGAGCTTCGCACGCAGGGTTGGTTCTCCAGTGTACATTCTGCAGCAATTGTCGAGCGGGCCCATTTCCATGCTCGAAGGCACACGGATCAGGATGCCCGATCGGATGCAAAAAGAGACTGCGTATCTTCGGAGAGAGGCGCTACCTACTGGCTCTCCAGGTCCGCGAGCCAGCCGTGGGAGGCTCCATACCGCACGATGTCGGCGCGCGTGCGAAGTCCGAGCTTCTCGGATGCGCGCGCCTTGTAGGTTTCAATGGTCTTGATGCTCACGTTGAGTCGCGCGGCGATTTCCTTGTTGCTGTAGCCCTGAGCCGTAAGCCGCAGGACCTCGCTCTCGCGCTGGCTCAGGGCGTCCTCGGCGCCCGATTGAAGGAGGCCCGCACCGCGCGCCGCATCGGAGAGGGCCCTGTCCGCGATGGCTGGATCGAGATAGACGCCTCCCGCCGCAATGGCCCGGATCGCCCGCACAAGGTCCTCCGCCGCCGAACGCTTCAGGAGATAGCCCTTCGCGCCAGCCTGAAGGAGCGGCTGAACATAGGCGCGGTCCTCGTGAACCGTCAGCGCCAGGAGCTTCACCTGCGGGTGAGAGGTGGCGACACGCCTCGCCAGATCGATGCCATTCAGGTCAGGCATCGAGATATCGATCACGGCAACGTCCGGCGTTTCAGCTCTGATTACGTCGAGAGCCGCTTGTCCGCTCGTTGCCTCCCCGACGAGAGCAATCTCCGGCGCTTCCTGCAGCAGGGCCTTGACGCCGGCGAGGACGACGGGGTGATCATCGGCAAGTGCTACGCGGATCTGGTGCATGGTCCTAGGCTCCTTCTTGTGGGAGCGAAATTTGAATGAAGAGTGTCGTGCCTTCGCCGGGAGCCGACTCGACGTGCAGTTTGCCCTTGACGAGTGACAGACGCTCACGAATGCCCGACAGCCCGAGAGGAGGCCTGCTGCGTCTGCTCTCGTCGTCGGTCTGGCCGGGCGCGCCGTCCGGATTGAAGCCAGCGCCGTCATCCTCGATGATGACGCGGAGCCTGTCGGCCCTGCTCTCCAGGACGATGCTTACGTTGCTTGCTTCCGCATGTTTCAGAACATTGGTCAGGGCTTCCTGGACGACCCTGTAGACGGCGGTCTCGATGTCGGGCGAAAGGCGGCTGTCGCTGCCGATGAACTGCACGTCGGCCCTGATGCCGAACCGCTCGCTCCAGTCGGAAGCGAACGCATTCAGGGCTTCCTTCAGTCCGAGATCGTCCAAAGCCGTCGGCCGCAGATCCGCAGCAGCGCGATGGATGTCGCGGCCGAGTTCGGAGGTGAGATGGCGCAGCCAGCGCACCTGCTCCTCGAGGGGCTGCCCCCGAAGCCGCTGTTCAAGGGCCTTCAGGCCGAGGGACAAGCCCGTCACGGTCTGGCCGACTTGGTCGTGAAGCTCCCTGGCGATGCGGCGTTGCTCGTTTTCCTGCGCCTCCGCAAGGCGTCTCTGGAGATCGACGCGCTCCGCCTCGGCGCGTTTCTGCGGATCGATATCGGCAAGAACGCCGTGGACGACCCTTGGTGCTTCGCCCACCAGGTGTGGCGCGCGGCCCGTGGCGCGCACCCAGTGCAGGCTGCCGTCCCGGTGCGCGGTGCGGAATTCGACATTGAGGGTGCGGCCGTCGTTGATGCAGTTCCGCATCGCCGCCTCGACGTTCGGGCGGTCCTCCTCGCAGATGGCATCTAGGAACTCTTGTGTCGAAATCCGAGCATTGGAGCCGGCCTGCGGTCGCCGCGGCAGGTCGAGAAGGATCCAGCATCGCTCCGATCCGACGACCTCGCCTCCATCCATGTCCCACCGCCATGTGCCGAGTTCGGCGGCCTCGACGGCGACCGCGCCACGCTCCTCGCTCACGGCAAGGGCAAGCGCCGACCGTTCGGCTTCGCTGCGCCGGCGCTGCGCGATATCGCGCGCCGTCAGCGACGCGAGAGCGAAGGCGAGCGCCAGGCTGACGATGCCGCCGCCGGCCAGGACGAAGAGCGAGCGTGAAACCGGCGCGTTCAGCACGTCACGCGGAACCCCGAAATGCACGGACCATCCTCCGGTATTCGGAAGGGTCCGGAACGCGGTCTCGACCTCGATGCCTTCCAGCGTCGGGGCCACGTAAAAACCCTCGGGCGCACTGGCGATCGCCTTTCGCAGTCCGGGAGCTGCGGGACGACCGACCTCGAGTTCTTCGGCGACCGTGCGGGCGATGATGTTTCCGCGCGAGTCGACGACGACGCCGACCCAGTTCTCGGGCGCACCCGCCTCCTTGAGGATCGAGCTGATGGCGTTCGGCAGGAACGACACCGTCACGACATAGCGCAGCTCCCCGTCGCGGATTACCGGTGCGCGAATGGCGACGAGACGCTTGCCGGAAATCCGCCCCATGGGACCTATGCCGCCGACGGCAGACCGACGGGTCTGGAGGACAGCATCGAAACTGTCGCGGTCGGCCGTGGGGCCCAAGGTATCCCCAAGCGGGCGAAACAGGTTCAGGATCTGCATGCCGGACGGATCCGCCAGCTCGACAGTCGCCCAGAGGGGCTGCAGCGCCTTCATGCGCTCTGCTTCGATATAGAAGCGTGAGAGGAAAGGCTGGTCCAGGGATGTGGACGCTGCAAGGGATTCGACGACCTGCAGCTGAGCGGAGATTTCCGACGAGATCCTTTCCCCTACATGCTTCATTGTCTGATAGGCTTGAGCGCGGGCATCGGCGCGCTGCTCCTGCGCAATCAGATAGACGACCCAGGCTCCGAACAGGAGGAGCGGGATGATGGCGGCCAGGACCAGGGACAGCAGGGTTCGACGGCTGGCGACGAAGAGGGGCCAGCGAGACGGCCAGGGCAGTCCGGCAGGATGCCGGATTGGATCGAGAGCCACAGGCTCGTTATGAGAGTCGCTGCCGAGCATGCGATGCTTGCGAACCTTTTCTCTGGATCCCGCAGCGAAGCGCGATCCAGGAGGAAGAAAGGAAAGTTTTCTGCTCAATACATCGCTCATCTTGGCAATGATGTCATCTTCCACGCGGGCACGCGTGAAAGGAAGAGCCCGTGCGAACGTCAGGATTTTCCTGACAGGCCTGCTACAAGGCCCGACTGCCGGAATCGAGTGGTTTCGGGGAGAATACAGGAAAGATCGAGCGTTTGTGTTCGATACTGCAGCTGAAATCGGCGAACCACGACTCGTCGTGTCGGGAGATTCGAAATGCTCAACTGCACCGAGGAACTCAGCCAGAACAGCCTTCATGAGTCTATCGGAAGATCTTCGCTAAATTCCAAGCACAGCCGTGTCCCCCTATCCCGCCAGCCCGGAGGCGTCATTCGCAACGGGATCCTGCAGGCCCTTCCCGCCGAGGCGCTCGACGAACTGGCGCCCTATATGCAGCGTGTTCCTCTCAAGAGGCGGCAGGTGCTGCACGAGCGGAACCTGCCCGTCACCCATGCCTATTTCATCGAAAGGGGACTGGCGTCGCTGCTCGCCCGCGCCGGGGATCAGTGCATGCTGGAGGTCGGCACGCTGGGCTGCCAGGATTTCGCCGGCATGCCCGTGGTGCTCGGAACCTCGCGGACGCCGCACCGCTGCGTGGTCCAGGTCTCGGGCGAGGCGCTCCGGATCGCGGCCGACGATCTTCACCAGGCCATGAACGACGTTCCGGCCCTGCGGCAGCTGCTGCTGGGCTACGTACAGGCGTCGACGGTGCAAAGCGCCCAGCTTGTGGTCTGCAACACCCGGCACACCCTGCGCCAGCGGCTCGCCCGCTGGCTTCTTTTCGCCCACGATCGGGTCGAGGGGAACGAGATCGCCCTGACGCACCAGTTCCTGGGGCGCGCCCTCGGAGTCCGCCGGGCGGGCGTAACGACCGCGATGGGACGCCTGGAGGAGGCCGGTCTGCTTCATCGGGGACGCGGCCGGATCGTGATCCTCGACCGCGCCGGCCTGGAGGCGGAGGCCTGCGAGTGCTACCGCGCCATCCGGTCGGAGCACGGGAGGATCGTCTGCGACGAGATCGCGGAGCCCCTGGCCGGAACGCTGAGAGCGGTCCGCCAGTAAAGGGAGCCGCCCTCGCTTACATGGATGAGTTCCGGAAGCGCTGCGGCTCGATGCGGACGCCCGCTGCCGCGGCCTGCCTGTCGGTCACGTAAGGCAGGCCGTAATAGCTTGCCTGCGGCTCCCAACGGCCGGTCGTGCCCGGATAGGGGAAGGCATAGGTGCCGCCGCCCGATGCGGCGTCCCGGCTGACAAGGATCGCGATCAGGTGGCCCTCCGGGCCGAAAACCGCATCGGTGACGATCCCGAAGCCGTAGCCGGTCTGCAGCCGGGCGTAGTCGCCGATGATCTCGGTCAGGCGATATTCCCGAGGAGCGGTCGTAACCTCCGCCGTGCCCTGGAAGAGGCGGTATCGCGGATCGTTGCGGCTGCCGGCCAGGTTGACCGCGACG
The DNA here is from genome assembly GCF_020866965.1 of Microvirga roseola. GTDB lineage: Bacteria > Pseudomonadota > Alphaproteobacteria > Rhizobiales > Beijerinckiaceae > Microvirga > Microvirga roseola. Next base: position 135,142 of record NZ_JAJATX010000005.1, on the reverse strand, counting down.
CCGTCCCGCCCGGGCGTGAGACCGACCTGGTCCCACGGAATGCGATAGACCACGTCGGGAACGCCCGACGCCCCGCCGCCTTCCACCACTATCGCGGCGATACGGCCGTCGGCTCCGATGATGAGATCGCGCACGGTGCCGACCGGATCTCCGTTCGGGCGATGAACCACTCCTCCGATGACCTGCCGGGAGCGCCAGCCCTGGTAGAGCGCCTCCGGCGAGATCTGGCCTCCGGCCACCGGGCCGGACGGCGCGGCCTGAAAGGCGCCTTGTGCGACGGCCGGGGACGCCAATGCGGTCGCAACCAGTGCCGCAATCGTGATCCGGGAGAGCACCATTCTTCAATCCTCCATCTGGAGTGGAAGCCGTTCGCACGGGTCCCACGTTCATTCGGGGAATGTCGGCGCACGCTCCAGGTTCGCAGCCTCGGTCCGGAAGCGTACCGAGAGCCGCGTCCCACCTCGTCTCTTCGGGTGTCATCGACGCAACGATTGACCATTTGACAGGTTCATAGGGACAGCGAGGGAGCGCGCGTTCGCCGGACGGCACCGGCGTGGCTGCGGACAGGACGGCTAGGGCATCCGAACATTGAGGACGGCCGAACGTTACAAACAGTTCACCTCCCCGTAAGGACGCTTTCACGCGCCGCACCCCACCTTCCCCCCGGAAACACCCACGATGAGCTGATGGAGCCTACAGCAATGACACTTCCTCACTCCCACCCGAACAGGAAAGCACCGCAGTGCCTCCGGCCCATGGCCAGAACCCGCGCCGCTCTCCTTGGAGCCGTTGCTTTGGCATCTCTGACCGGGGCCGCCGGCATCGTTGCGCCCGCCCTGGCGCAGGGCCAAGGCCAGGGACAGGCACAAAGCCAAGGACAGGGGCAGGATCAGCAGGTGCAGCTGCGGCCTCAGGCGCAGGGACAGGCGCCGCAGACCCTGACCAACCCGGCGCCCACGGTGCCGTCCTTCGCCGATGTGGTTGAACGGGTGAAGCCTGCGGTCGTGTCCGTTCGCGCCCGAGGCGGCGAGAATAGGACCAGCATGGCGCAGCAGGACCGCTCCACCCCGGGTGTGCCCAATTTCAACCTGCCGGACGACCATCCCTTCCAGGAGTTCTTCAGGCGCTTCCGCGGGCCCGGTGGCGGGAACGACAGCAACCCCTTCGGTCAGCAGCGGCCAGGGCCGCGGAGAAGCGCATCGCAGGGCTCAGGCTTCTTCATTTCGGGGGACGGCTACCTTGTGACCAACAACCACGTCATCGAGGGCGCTTCCGAAGTGGAGGTCCTGATGGATGACGGCCGCACGCTGCCGGCCAAGGTGGTCGGAACCGATCCGAAGACGGATCTGGCTCTGCTTCAGGTGACCGAGGGAGGGCCCTTCAGGTTCGTCGAACTCTCGCCCGAGGTCCCGCGCGTCGGTGACTGGGTGCTGGCGGTCGGCAACCCGTTCGGCCTCGGCGGAACCGTGACGGCGGGCATCGTCTCGGCGCGGGCCCGCGATATCGGAGCCGGTCCCTACGACGACTTCCTGCAGATCGACGCGCCCGTGAACCGGGGCAATTCGGGCGGCCCGACCTTCAACCAGCGCGGCCAGGTGGTCGGCGTGAACACGGCCATCGCCTCGCCCTCCGGCGGCAATGTCGGCATCGCGTTCGCCATTCCGTCCGAGACCGTGCGGAACGTCGTGACGCAACTCAGGGAGAAGGGCGCCGTCGAGCGCGGCTATCTCGGCGTGCAGATCCAGTCCGTGACGCAGGACATCGCCTCCAGCGTCGGCCTGCCGAACCCGGACGGAGCCATCGTGGCCCGCCTTGAGGAGAACAGCCCTGCAGCGAAGGGCGGCATCAAGACCGGCGACATCATCCTGTCGGTCAACGGTAGGCAGGTGGACGATGCGCGGGATCTCTCCCGGATCATCGCATCGCTCAGCGCGGGCTCCACGGCCGATGTGGAAGTCTGGCGCAACGGCGACAGGCAGAGCCTTTCCGTCACCATCGGCCGGCTGTCCGAAGCCACGACGGCTTCTGCCGAACCGGGCGTCGGCGTCGAAATGGGCAAGCTGGGTCTGAGGCTCGCGCCGGGCTCGGAGGTCGCCGGAGCCGATTCCAAGGGTGTCGCCGTCGTGGAGGTGGAGCCTGGTAGCCCCGCCGCCGAGAAGGGTATCCAGACCGGCGACGTGATCCTCGAAGTTGCGGGCCAGACGGTCGAAACACCGGCCGATGTCAGGAAGGCGCTGGAGAATAGCCGCAGCGGCGGCAAGAAGAGCGTGCTCTTCCGCATCGAGAGCCGGGAAGGGGCGCGCTTCGTCGCCCTGCCGGTCCCCGCCGCGTAAGATTCGGTACGTCGAAGTTCAGCGAAAATCGCCGCAGGCTGGGGACCAGCCTGCGGCTTTACTTTTGGGCCCCTCCGCTCGCGGTCTGATCTTTGTACGATTGTGCACTCTCTTCGCGCGTTCCCTGGCGAACCGCGGGCCTCGTGGGCGCTTATCCCTGCGGGTGCTCGCCGAGTCCTGCGCCAGGCCCGTCGGTCCGAAGCGGTCCAAGAGACATTTTCGGAGTGGCGCCAGGTCTGGGGCATCGGCCCATGAGGGCTCCTGACCGATCGCTCTTCAGCAAACTGCCCCGCTCCCGCCCCGCGTAGGAGCGGGGCTCTTTCACTGTGGAGCGAAACGCCAGATCTGAGTAAGGCAGTCATGTTCGTCTTCTGTGATGATCTTTGCAGTTCGCCCTCGAAAGGGTTCAAGAATGGCAGGGAGATGCGCCATGGGGCGTGAACATCCGGAAGGCTGGTTCGACAGTACGCCTTCGGCCTCCTTCGTCAGGCATGTGCTGGTCGTGGTCGGCATCGTCGCGCTGACCTACATCGCGTGGCAGATCAGGAATGCTTTTCTGCTGACATTCGCAGCGCTCATCGTTGCGACCATTCTTCTCGCCGCAGCTGCGCCGGTCCGGCGCTGGACTCCAGTGTCGCAGACATGGGCCGTCACGATCGGCGCGGTCGTCATCGCGCTGTTCATCGCACTGGCGTTCTGGCTCATCGGCAGCCAGGTTCGCGGGCAGGTTTCGGAGCTCACCAGCCGCCTGCCGCAATCGATCCAGGAACTGGAGAACCAGTTCGGGATCTCGCTGCCGGACGTCAGCATGGGCGATCAGGCTTCTCAGGAGGCACAGCAGGCACAGCAGGCGCAGCAGCAGAGCGGAAACCCGGCTGCTCAGCAGCCGGAAGGGAATCGTCCTACGGGTCTCGACGGCACCTTCCTGTCCCTTGGACAGGACCTGTTTTCGCGGTTGGCGACCTTCGGCTCCACGGTCTTGGAAGTCGTTACCAACCTGATCCTGATCATCATCGCAGGCTTCTTCTTCGCGGTCGATCCGGGCACATACCGGCGCGGCCTCGTAAAGCTCTTCCCGCCCTCGCGCCACAAGGCCGTCAACGAGGCGCTGCTCGATGCGGGCGAAGGCCTCCACCTCTGGCTTATGGCGGAACTGATTGCCATGGCCATCGTCGGGGTTCTGGTCTCCCTCGGCGCCTGGCTGATCGGGCTGCCCGCGCCAATCGCACTCGGCCTCTTCGCCGGCCTGATGGAGTTCGTGCCGATCGTCGGTCCCTTCATCGGCGCCGTTCCCGCTCTGCTGCTCGCGCTGACAGATGGTTTTAGCACGGTGCTCTGGACGGCACTCCTCTTCCTGGCCGTGCAGCAGCTCGAGTCCAACGTCATTACCCCACTGGTGCAGCGGAGGGCCGTTCTCATCCCGCCGGCGCTGCTCCTCTTCGCGGTTCTCGCTTTCTGGCTCCTGTTCGGCGTGATCGGAATCATCATCGCCGCGCCGCTCACCGTCGTCACCTACATCCTCGTGATCAAGCTCTATGTCCGCAAGACACTGGGCGAGCCGGTGGAAGTGCCAGGCGAGGAGCAGGCTTTGGCATCGCAATCCAAGGGAAGGAAAAAATGAGGAGAACCCGACAGCTTCAGGAGCAGCTTCTATCAGGCTCGCTGCGCCTCGCCGTACTGCCGGCGCTGGCCGGACTCGCGGCGCTCTCCGGAACCGCTGCGGCGCAGACCACGACGCCGTCCACTCCGGATCCCATTCCGCCGGGAGTCGCGCCCGTCGAGGTCAGCGCAAGCATCATCAACGGCAATCTCCAGTGCCGGCCGCCGCAGGCGTGGCTTCCGACCGGAGACAGGATCGCGCTGCATGTCACAAACCGCGCCGAGCAGCCGGTGGCCTTCGTTGCACCCAAATTCTTCAGGTTCGGCCGTGTGATCGAATCCAGTGGATTCACCATGGATCTCGTGCGCGGCGGCTTTCTGGTCGCGCCGCAAAGCACCGTTCAGGTGACTCTGGTGACGCCAGTTCCCGGCGAATACTACTATTCCTGCTATCAGCCGGGCCATATTCCCACACCGCAGACGAGCGGCTTTTTCATCGTCGTCCCGCCGAGAGGCTGACGGGAGGAGGCGAGAACTGCGCTCGCCTCCGACAGGGTCAGAAAACCTGCAGCCCGATCGTCCACAGCAGCGTACTGAAGACGGCGACGCTGACGGCCGTGCCGACGGCGTTCCCGATAACGGTCACTCGGTCGTTGCGGGGGCGCTCGCCAGCCGGAGCCCGGGCCTTTGTCGGATTCATGTCGTTCACCTCTTCTTTTTGCGTTTCCTCTTGGGCGAACGCGCAGGATAGAGGGGAGGAACGCGACCAGGGGGCGGCAGGGTACACCCTCGTACAGACAATCGGGGCCGTGCACGAAAAAATGGCAGCTGCGCGATTTGTGCAACTGCCATCGTGCCTTCGAATCGTGTCGATCAGTTGCGCTCGATCACGGCGCAGGCCAGACGGTCGCCTGCCGCGCCCGAGGGCTGGCTGCGGTAGTCGTCGGCCGTGGCGTGGACCACGAGAGCGGATCCATCGTCATCGAACAGCGTCGCGTCACCCTCGAAGCTCACATTGGGGTTGAAGACCTGAGCCATCATCTTGCCGTCCTGCCCGACCGTCTGGTTGGGCATGTCGCCTGCATGCGGACCGCCTTCGATGAAGTAGCCGTGCTGCTGGCCGTCCGGATTGTAGTGGCCTCCGGCTGACTCGAAGCCCCCGGATGCATCGCACTGACCGGTTTCGTGGATATGGAAGCCGTGCGGCCCCGGCGGCAGGTTCGAGACTTCGGCCCTGATCAGAACGCCATTGGGGGTGTTGATCAGTGTCGCCGAGCCAATGGTCTGTCCGTCCCTGTTTTTGAACACGGCTCGTGCATCCCCAGGCGTGGAGGTCGGCTGCTGCTGTGCCAGGGCGGGAGCGGCGCTTGCCAGGAAGACCGTGCAGAGGAGAAGCTGCTTCATCATCGTTCCATTCATCCGGTTGGGGAGTGAGCCGCCATGCGGCGAGTCCGGGACCGCATACATGCGCTCGGTACGAGAACCCACCTCCTTGTCAGGCGTTCCGGAAAGCACGGTGACGTGATTCCTGGAATCGGTACGCTGTCGTACATGAAGCTGCCGAACCGGGTTTCGGCCGTTCAGACTCCGTCGGTCGGCGTCGGATGACGCTGCTTCGGAGGCGGATCCGGCTCGGAAGCGACGATGCTGACCCTGGCAGCATCGATCCTGCGGAGTGCTTCATCCTTGTCATAGGGGAAGGGAAGGCCCTCGGCTGCCTGGGCAAGGCTGTCCAGCTGGCGCAGCGCGGCCTCCCGGGAGCCCTCGTCGGTGAGAACGCCTGCCAGCTTGCCCAAAGTGTCGGCAATATGGATCAGGAGCGCCGGCTTCTCTCTGGACGCCTGCCTGATCTGGTCGAAACAGGCATCGACGAGGCCGATGGTTTCGGAATGGCTGGCGATGACGCGAAGGTGGCCCTTCTCGTCGCGCAGCCGGCCCGGCACCTGTGCCCGCATCTGGATCGCCTCGATGGCCTCGCCGAGACGGTCGACCACCGCGATGGCGGTGAAGGGATCATTGATGCCCGGAGAAAGGGCACGCAGGGCGACCTCGACCAGCTGCCGGAACGAGAATTCGAGGTCCTGGGTCGCATTGCGCTCAGGCCCGATGACGAAGGCCTTCCGGATCTTCTTCACGGCCCGGCCATTGATCGGGCTATCCGAGCGGATCTCGACATGGTTGCCGGTCCTGAGCAGAAAATGCCCAGCGCGGACCGGCACCCGGAGGATGGCGTCGTACTCATTCGCGACATCGACGAGCACGTTGTAATCGATGGTCTGGATGTAGCCGGCCTCTCCAATGGAAATCCAGGCAGCATGGGGAGGAAGCTCCTCCTCCACGGGAGGGGGCGGTGCATCCTCCTTGTCAGGCAGGATATCGTTGAGGGATTCGTGCAGCCGCCTCGCGACGTGCTCGACCACGTTGTCGGCCACGATGGAGTGCGCGATCTTGTGGACGTAGAAGAGCAGGGCGAACAGGCAGGCCAGCGTCAGCACGGTCCCGACCGTCACCGCAAGGTGAGGAACGGCTGCGCGCGCGAGCTGGTCATCCAGGGTGCGCAGCACGATGACGATGTAGAAGATCGTGCCGAGAAACAGCCCGATGATCGATTGGATCTGCCGATCCTCGATGAATCTCCAGATGAGGCGCGGCCCGAGCTGGTTGGCGGCAAGGGTGAGGATGACGAACGTCATCGAGACGACCAGCGACGTGATCGTCATCATGCCGGAAAGCAGCGTCGAGAGAAGATTGCGCGCCGTCGCCGCATCGCCGCTGAAGAGCCACCAGAGATCCGTGTCGCCGAACTGGGTCCAGTTGAATCTCTGGGACAGCATGACATAGGCCAGCCCCAGAGCTATCAAGGTCATGAATGCGGGGAGAAGCCAAAGCTGTCCGCGCACGGTGATGAGGATCTGCCTCAGCCGGATCATATGGGGGATCTCTGCTCAGCCATGCGATAGGGCGGCGTCGGAACCAGGAACCGTGCGGCGAGGGCAACGCAGGCAAAGAGGTAAACGAAGCTCGTCGGCACGCCCATGATGAGGCCCGCGAGCTGCTGATCGGCAAGAGCCCCGAGGCCCCACAGATCGGACCTGTCGCCGTACCAGGTGTAGAGCGGCCGCGGCGCGAAGATGATCAGGACACTCAAGAAGCCGCCATGAAGCATGGTGAGGAAGCCTGCCGCAATCGCAGCGGGCAGGGTCGCCGTGCTACGCGCCGCCAGCACGAGGCTCTGCCAGAACAGCATCGCCGTGACGAAGAAACTGAGGTGCTCGAGCGTGTGAATGGCCTCGTTGCGCAGGGCTGCCTCGTAAAGCGCCGGAGCGTGCCAGACCCACATCGCTACGCCATGAAGGGCGGCCGCCGGGAGCGGGCGCAGGAGGAAGGCCGTCCGGCGGCCGAGAAGGCGCAGGCCTGCGCTGCGGCCCATGGCGCGGCGGGTGCGCTGCGGCAACGCCCAGGGGAGCGCCGCGCCCGGCCCCCCGGCCAGGAGAAGCGGCGGTACGACGGCAACGAGAAGCACGTGCTGGATCATGTGGGCCGTCAGCAGGGTATCCCCGAGCGCATCGAGGGGCGAGACGAGAGCCACAATGAGAACGAGGGCTCCCGCCGCATAGGATGCGACGCGTGGCATGGAGATACCGCGCCCCAGTCCCGCGCTCGCCCAGAGGCGCACGACGCCCCGTGCATAGAGCCCGAAGGCCAGCACCATCGGGGTGACGATCCACGGATCGAAGGTCCAGTGATGCCACACGTCTTCGGGCCCGACCGGCAGGCCGTCGCTGTGGGCTAGCGCATTTCCGGGCAGCAGCAGTGCTATTATGGCGGGAAGAACCCACATCATCTTGCCTATGCGCAGGGCGGAACGATCAGAGCCGGGATGCCGTTCCAGGCGATGGCGACCAGCGACAGTCCGGCGATGGTGATGGTCGTGTAACGCATGAAATCGTTGACGGGCTTGTCGTCGCGCGAGGTACGCGCCGGTCCGCGACGCCAGAGAGCCAGCAACAGCACCGCAAGCACCGCGGCCAAGGCAAGGATCGTGAGGATGCTGACGGTAAGGGGAACGACTCCGAACCCGAAATAGGTCTGGCCGGCGAAGAGCCGGGCGCAGGCCAGGGCGTTGAAAATGTAGACGACGCCGAAATGGGCTCCCCAGATGAGAAACCCTCCGGACATGAAAAGCGACCTGCGGATGAAATTGGTGTCGCCCATCGGTCCTACCCCAGCAGCCGCGGGAAGATGTGAACGACGACGAGGGCCACGAGGCCCTGTGCGACGCCGTAGTGCCAGAACAGGTGCGTGTTGTCGAAGGTCGAGCGGCGCACGCGGTTGAGGCGTCCTGTCAGTGAGCGGGCGACCGTGTAGAGCGCCATCACGGAGAGGACCGTGACGAAGAAGCCCTGGAAGGACGACAGCATGTAGACCACGGCCCCGTAGCCGCTGTCCGTCGGGCGCACCTCCGTCGAGAGCTGTCCGAGAACCTCGAGGGAAACGGCGCCAAGGATGAGCGGCACGGCAAGGATAAGGGCGATGCGGGTCGGCCAGGAGCTTCGCTCCGGTACATGAGACAGCCTTCTGCCCGCAAACCAGATCAGAGCGCTGCTGGCGACATAGAGAAGCGCCGCGCCGATGGGCCAGCCGAACCAGGGAAGGGCCTCGCCAGATCTCGGCCAGATGTCGGGATTGACGGTCCAGAGGAAGAAATACGAGAAGATGAGGCAGGCGAAGACCGTTCCGGTCACGAGGATCAGGACGATCATCGCCCACCAGGAGTGGCTCATCGAGCCCGTCATGTAGGTGGGAAGCACGAGGCCTCCGCCGACGTCGATCTCCGGATCCACTGCCGGACCCGGATCGCTGCCCCAGAGCCACCAGATCACGAAGGCGATGGCTAGGATGCCGCACACGAGGGCGGGAATGTACAGCTTGATCGTCAGGCCGAGGAAGAAGCACGCCGTGAAGAGAGCGGCGAGCACGGTTGGCCAGCTCGGGCCGGGCAGTTGCAGAATGTATTGCGGACGGGCGTCGATCGGACTTGTGATGATCGTTTCGCGTCCTCCGGTCTGCGCTCCGGGCAGGAAGTAGCGTCCGGCTTTGACATCCTCGGCGAGGTTGGGCTGATCCCAGATCGGCTCCCGGCTGGTGATGATCGGGATGGAGCGGGTCTGGTAGTTCTCGCTCGGAAGCCATTCCAGGGTGCCGGCATTCCAGACATTGCCTGCATTCTCGCCGCGGAAGGGCCGGAAGTTCTTCGCAAGGTCCACGAGGAAGATCAGAACACCCAGCCCGATCATGTAGGAGCCGAGCGTCGAGATCATGTTCAGCGTGCCCCAGCCCATTTCCGCAATATAGGTGTAGGTGCGCCGGGGCATGCCCATCAGGCCGGTGATGTGCATCGTGAAAAAGGTGACATTCACGCCGATGAACATGAGCCAGAACACCCACTTGCCGAGAGTCTCGGAAAGGGGCCGCGACGAGGCGGTGGGCGCCCAGTAATAGAAGGCCGCGAATATGGGGAAGACCATTCCGCCGATCAGAACGTAATGGAAATGTGCGACGACGAAGTAGGTGTCGTGCGCCTGCCAGTCGAAGGGAACGACGGCCACCATCACGCCGGTGAGGCCGCCGAGCACGAAGATGAACAGGAAACCCAGCAGGAAGTAGGTCGGCGTCCGCATCTGGAGCTTGCCCGATGCGATGGTCGAGATCCACGCGAAAACCTGGATTCCGCTCGGGATCGCAACCGCCATGCTCGCCGCCGAGAAGAAGTTCAGGGAGAGCGTCGGCAGCCCTGTGGTGAACATGTGGTGGACCCACAGGCCGAAGCTGAGGAAGCCCGTGGCGATGATCGCAAGAACGACGAGGCGATAGCCGGAAAGCGGCGTCTGCGCCATGGTCGGCACCATCATGGACACCATGCCGGCGGCCGGCAGGAAGATCACGTAGACCTCCGGGTGCCCGAAGAACCAGAACAGGTGTTGCCAGAGAAGGGGATCGCCGCCTTGCTCCGCAATGAAGAAAGGCCAGTGGAAGGCCCGTTCGATCTCGAGCAGGAGGGTTGCGGTGATGATAGCCGGAAAGGCGAAAACGATCATCAGCGCAAAGATCAGCATGGCCCACGAATAGATCGGCAGCTTGTCGAGACTCTGCCCGGGGGCGCGTGTCTTGAGGATGCCGACGATGATCTCGATGGCGCCGGCAATGGCCGAGATCTCGATGAAGCCGATGCCGAGGAGCCAGAAATCGGCATTGATGCCGGGCGAGTATTTGTAGCTCGTCAGCGGCGGGTACATGAACCAGCCGCCGTTCGGGGCCAATCCGAAGAAAAGGCTCGTGAAGAAGGCCGTGCCGCCGATGAAATAGGCCCAGAAGGCGTAGGCCGAAAGGCGGGGGAACGGGAGATCGCGCGCGGCCTGCATGTTGGGCAGAAGATAGACGCCCATCGCCTCCACCATCGGCACGGCGAACAGGAACATCATGATCGTTCCGTGCATAGTGAAGAGCTGGTTGTAGAGATCGTGCCCTATGAGCCGGAACTCCGGCTGCGCTAGCTGGGTGCGGATGATCAGAGCGAGGGCGCCCGCCAGGACAAAGAACAGGAGCGCCGCGCCGACATACCAGACGCCGACATAGTTGTTGTTGACCGCCGAGAGGAAGTGAAAGCCGCGAGGGGCGCGCCACACCTGCTTGAGGCGCTCCAGCTCTCCTTCCGGCCGTGGCGTTGAATTGGGCAGGTGAACGGGCGTGTCCTGCTGCCTCGCCCGCGTATCCGCAATCCCGCCTTCGTAGGTCGTGTCGCTCACTTAAGGCTCTCCAGGTAGGCCGCGATGGCCCGCAACTCCTCGCCCTGCAGATTCCCGAAGGACGGCATGAGATTGTCGGGCTTCAGGTGCTGGGCCGAGGAAATCCAGCCGGCGAGGGTGCCGATATTGTTGGGATAGGTGCCGGCGGCAATCGAGAGCCTGCTGCCGATGTGGGTCAGGTCGGGACCGATCACGCCGTCAGCCGGCGTTCCGCGCACGGTGTGGCAGGCGCCGCAGCCGTTCTCGATGAAAAGCTCGCGTCCGCGCGCGATGAAGGGGATGGTCGGTTCGAGGGCAGGTCCCGCCTCGACGGCATACCAGGCGTCGAATTCGGCCTGGGGCATGGCGACGACGTAGAAGGCCATCAGCGCGTGCTGCTCGCCGCAATATTCGGCACATTGACCGCGATAGATGCCGGGCCGATCGGCGGAGAAGCGGGTGACGTTCACATCGCCCGGGATCATGTCGAGCTTGCCCGCGAGGCTCGGCACCCAGAAAGAGTGGATCACGTCCTGGGTCTTGAGCACGAACTCGATCGGCCGGCCGGTCGGGATCCTGATCTCGTTGGCGCTGACGAGGCGGATTTCGCCCTCGGCATCGACGTAGTGCACGCGCCACCACCACCGCTCGCCGACCACTTCGATCCGAAGCGCAGGCGGTTCGCCCGTGACGATGGTCCGGTTCAGGATCAGCCCATAGATGAGCAGGGCGGTCAGCGTCACCACGGGGAAGACGATGCCGAGCGAGATGATGAAGGTCCTGTTCGTCATCCACCGGCGCCGTTCCGGCCGGGCGAACATGGCGAAGGCGGTCAGGCCCAGGACGAGCAGGAAGATCAGCGTCCCGCCGATGAACATGATCCAGCTCAAGGTCTCGATGGCTCCGGCGCTGGGCCCGTATGTCACCATCGTGGACTGGATCCACATGAGCGCCCGGTCGAGAATGGCCGAGGGCTGCGCGGAGGCCGCGGAGATGCTGCCGATCGCGGCGGTCAGGCATGACAGGGAGGCGGCGAGGAACCGGGAGCGTCTCATGGTCGTCACCGCAATGTGTAGAGATAGGCGGCCACGTGGCGGGCCTCATCCTCTGTCATGTCGAAACTGGGCATGCCGGTATTCGGGGCGATGGAAGGAGCATCCTTGACCCAGCGCACGAGGACCGTCGGGTGATTAGGGACAATCCCGCCGATATACTGACGCCGCGCGAAATCCGTGAGCGGCGGGCCGACGATGCCATGCGCGCCCCGGATGCCGGGGATGACGTGGCACACGCCGCATTCATAGGCTGCTGCGATGGCCCGGCCAATCGCAGGATCCCCGCCCACGATCCGCTGGACCTGCGGATCAAAGCTCTGGAAGCTGTCATTGCTGCTCTGCGCGGGCTCTTCGCTCCCGGTGCATGCGGCCAGGAGAGAGACAAGCGCCGACGCGAGAGCGGCTCTGGCCTGCTCGGCCCGGCTCGTCCTTGCCTTTCCTGCGTGCTGTGGCCTGCATTGCATCATTATCGGATCGCGAGCTCTAGCGGTTTGGGTCCGGCCTTGGGCCCGTGGTCGTCAGGTTGGGTCCCTCTCGGGTCTGTTGTGGCAGATAGGGCGGCCTCAGGTTTGTGGAAGCCGCATCGTCCAACCCCGGCAGAACGGTGCTGCCCGGATTGGGGCGGGGGGTGGGATCGGCTCCCACCGATGTCGGGTTGCCCGTAAAGGTCTGCGGGATCTCGACATTGGGCACGGTTGCCGAGGGGATGTCGGCCTCCGTGGGTGTTACCTCCAGGGGGCGCACGGAGGCGTAATAGAGCGATACGGCGCGGATCTGCTCGTCCGTCATCGCCTTGGATATGAGCTCCATGACGTTCATGGGGTCGCCGTCGCGCCGCCCCTGCTTCCAGAGCAACAATTGCAGTTCCAGGTAATTGGCGTACTGGCCGGCAAGATACGGATAGAGCGGCGCCTGGCCGATGCCATTGGGACCATGGCAGCCGTTGCAGGCGGGAACGCCCTGTTCCGGAATGCCGACCGCTGCGATGGCGCCGCCGATCTGCCGGGTTCTGAGATCGACCGGCGGAGGCGGCGGATAGGGCGCCTCCTTGATCGAGGCGTAATAGGCGGCAAGATCCTGCATCTGCTGAGGGGTGAGCATCTTGGCGATGGGACCCATGATGCTATTGGGACGCAGGCCCACCGCATAATCCTGAAGGGTCTTGTAGAGATACCAGCCGACCTGATCGCTCAGGCGTGGAAAGGCGCCGCTCGTATTGCCGACGCCGTTGAGCTCATGGCATTGGGCGCAGGAAACCCGGAGCTCTCCATGAATGCCGCCGAAGGCGAGAAAGCGCCCGCGGTTGGGGTCGGCGCCGGGGCTGAGTTCATTGCCTCGGCGCGGCTCAAGCCCGAAATCCTGTGACAGGACCGGCAGGCTCAAGGTCGACGCCCCGAGGCATGCTGCAAAGATGAGGGTTCCCGTTCTCATGCCTGCACCAGGGAACGTGGCGATTTCATGTATTGCTTGAGCATGGCGTCCACCGCCCAATAGGCGAGCGCACCCACCGTATCTGTCGGGTTGTAGCCAGCGTTCTGCGGAAAGACGCTCGATCCCATGACCCACAGATTGTGCAGGTCCCAGGACTGGAGATAGCGGTTCACGACGCTCGTCGTCGGGTCGGTGCCCATGATCGCACCGCCGGTATTGTGTGTCGTCTGGTAAGGCACGATGGAATAGTGATCGTCGAGCCAACCGACCGAGACGCTGCGGCCGCCCATGGCCCTGGCGATATCCCACGCCTTTTCCGTCACGTAGCGCGACATCAGCCGGTCATTGTAGGGAAAGTCGTAGGTGATCATGCCGAGCGGCTGGCCGAAGGCATCGGTGTAGGTCGGGTCGAGGCCGATATAGTTGTTGGGATGAGGCACCGACGAGCCGTGGATCGAGATCGTGACGGTACTGTTGTAGTGCTGCGCCACTGCCCGTTTCCATTCCAGGCCCCAGCGCGGCGTGCCGTCGGGGACCGGATGGTGATGGATCGGGCGGCCGCTCGTCTGGTAGGCCGCGATATAGGCCCCGCCGATGAAGCCGAGGCCCGAATGGTCGAAGCTGCCGTTGTTGAACTCGTCGACGGCGGTTCCGAGCGAGCCTGCTCCCATGAACGGATTGATGTGCTTCTGGCCGTCGTAGAAGACGTCGATCGAGGTCATGGTCTGGTAGGTATAATTGCGGCCCACGGTTCCCGTGCGCGTCGCAGGGTCATAGGGCTGGCCGATGCCCGATTGCAGCATGAGGATCGGGTTGTGGTGCGCGAAGGCGCAGAGCACCACCATGTTCGCGGGCTGGAAGGTCTCGCGCCCTTGGGCGTCGATATAGGTGACGCCCGTGGCGACCTTCGCCTGCCTGTCCCAGTCGATCCGGGTCACATAGGCACGGGTGCGCAGCTCGAAGTTCTTGTTGGCGAGCGCATAGGGAAGGATGGAGACCTGGGGGCTCGCCTTGGCGAAATGCTCGCAGCCATAGGTTTCGCAGAATCCGCAATACATGCAGGGCTTCAGCTCGGCCCCGTAAGGGTTCGTGTAGTGCCGCGTCGAATTCGAGGACGGGACCGGGAAGGGACGATAGCCGAGGGCCCGCGCGCCCTGCTCGAAGAGGTATCCCGAATGACTCTGCTTCATCGGCGGGTTTGGATAGGGATCGCTGCGAGGACCCTCGAACGGGTTTCCACCCTCCTGAATCACGCCGTTGAGATTGCCCGCCGTGCCTCCCGTGCCACAGATCTTCTCGAAGAACGAGTAGTACGGCTCGATTTCGTCGTAGGTGATGCCCCAATCCTGGATCGTCACTTCGTCGGAGAGAAAACCGCTCCCGTAGCGCTCGTTCACCCATGAGCGCAGTACGAACCATTCCGGCTGGAACCGCCATGTCTGGCCGTTCCAGTGGACCATCGCTCCGCCGACGCCTTCGCCCGGCAGGAAGGAGCCGAGCTGGCGCAGAGGCAGAGCCGGCTGTCCGACGAAATTTCGGAAGGTCAGTGTCTGGATGTTCGGGTCCTGCATCAGCGAATGGCGGACCGAATATTTCAGCTCGTCATGCATGGTGGGCGACTGGAAGTCGGGGATGGTCTGGCGCATCTGCCCGCGCTCCAGCGCGACCACCGTATAGCCGGCCTCCGCCAGTTCCTTGCCCAGGATGGATGCCGTCAGGCCGCCGCCGATGAGAGCGACGTCGACAGGCTTCATGCGGATCGCCATTCGGTATCCCCTTACTTGTGGACGTGGCCGTCATGCCCGGCGAGATGCTCGAGGCGTGCGGTCTGGTTCGAGATGCTGATGGGCGGGCGCGTGTAGGGCAGGTCGTAGAGCTCCACGAGGTCGACGTACTGCGCATAGGCTCCGGGAAATCCGATCATGCGCCAGGCGACCATGTCCCGGTTGCCGCCATAAGCGGGGTCGGCGAAGAAGCCTTCGACGGTATTGGCAAGCAGGGTTTCGAAGAACACCGGAGAGGGGATGGAAG
The DNA here is from genome assembly GCF_020866965.1 of Microvirga roseola. Classification (GTDB taxonomy): domain Bacteria; phylum Pseudomonadota; class Alphaproteobacteria; order Rhizobiales; family Beijerinckiaceae; genus Microvirga; species Microvirga roseola. The sequence continues at coordinate 119,908 of NZ_JAJATX010000005.1, read as the reverse complement.
GCAGCTGGATCTCGCCGCTCTCGAGCCCTGCCAGAACCTGGTCCATCACGGGTTCGCCGAGTTCCCAGAACTCCCGGCCGCCATGAGCCTGCCGGACATACTGGCGGGTTTCCTCGATGCCGATCCGGTAGAGTTCGGCCGGCGCATAGCGAAGCTGATAACCCTGCTGCGGCGGGGCGTCTGGAGCCCAGGGGCCTTTGAGATACATGCGTGCGCCCGCGCCGTAGGCGCCGGCCAGCTGGCGGTCGATGAAGTTGAGGACGCCGGCCCATGCGGCGCCCGGCCATTCCGGGTCGGCAGGGATGAGCCGCTCCACGGCCGCCTCGACGAAGGCTGCCTCCTGATCGTTGAAGAAGAACAGCACGCCTGTTTCGACCGTCGGACTCTGCTGCGGCGCCGGCGAGAGGGTGACGGTGGCGGGGGCATTCGCCTGGGCAACCTGCTGATGACCCGCCTCGGCTGCGGCGGCCTCCGGCACGGTGGCTGCAACGCCGGCTGCTCCGGCGGCCCGGAGGAGATCGCGACGAGAGAGTTTTTCGGTCATGTTTCTTTCTCTCCTGGTGCTCAATTCCTGAGCGTCACCCACAGGCAGGACTGGTAGAAGGGCTGATCCCTGTAGGCGTCGCAGAGCTGCGGGCCGGGCAGCGGGGGCAAAGTGTTCTCTCCGCGCACGTCGCTGGTGGAATCCTTCGGTCCGCTGTAGCCGGTGGTGGTCCCGTTGGTCGTTCCGGCGCCAACCTGCGCGGTCTCGGCCTGCGTCGACTGGCCCGACCCTCCCTGGCGGTCCTGACTGAGGCTGCCTCCGAGATTTTGCTGGGCAATGGCGGGCACTGGCATCGTGAGCAGCGCGAAGGCGGCAACTGCGTAAAGAAATTTTCTCACGGCTCACCTCCTCACTGGTTGGACGGGAACGATGGGCAGCGGCGTCATCGGCGCTCCGGTCTCCGCGATCTCCGGCGTAACGACGGGAGGACGGATCGAGGCGTAGTACTGCGAGACCGCATGGATCTCCTCGTCGGTCAGGCGCTTGGAAATGTTCTCCATGATCCCGAAGCCATCGCCTTTCCGCCGGCCCGTCTTCCAGGCCAGCATCTGCGCCTCGAGATAGGCGGCGTACTGACCGGCCAGATAAGGATATGTCGGCGGCAGGCCGATGCCGTCCGGTCCGTGGCAGTTGATGCAGCCCTGCACGCCGCGCTGGGCATTGCCGATGGCGGCAAGAGCCGCTCCGAGTTGTAGGACTTCCGGATCGACCCTCTCGGGCGGCGGATAATCGGCCTCCTTCTGGGCCGCGTAATAGGCCGACACATCCCGCATCTGCCTGTCTGTCAGGGCCCTGGCGATGGGGCCCATGATCTCGTTCTGCCGGACGCCGGACGCGTAGTCCTTGAGGGAATCGTAGAGGTACTTGAAGGTCTGATCGGTCAGGCGCGGAAAGATGGCGGCCCTGTCGCCCCGCCCATCGATTCCATGACAGCGGAAGCACGCGCCTTCGGCAGGGCGGATCGGGGGGCGGCCCTCGCCGGCATCCAGGCCCGGCGGTACCGCATAGGCTCCGACCACGACGGCGCGCCCGCGCTCGAGGTCGGCATTGCGGACATCATAGGCCTCGATGGTCTGGATGCGCCCGTCCTGGGCCTGCCCAACCGTCACGAATAGAAGACCGGCCGCAAGGGCCGCGAAGGCGATGCTGGGGTGAATGGCAGGCACACTTGTTTCCTGTGACCGGACGGGCTGTGAGAGGGAACCAATTGCTGCCCCGCTTGTTCCGTCGGACACGGCACAGCTTCTTGCTGCTCCGTACGGTAGCGGACGATTCTGCGCCGGCGATCCGGGCCAGACGCTCTGCAGCTTCACTGGAACCATCGCTCCGACGACCCATTCCACCGAAGTGCCTGCCGCCATGGAATGGTCGCGCCTGAAGAGAAACCGTCAGACTGCAAAGGAGAGGCTGAATGTTCGACTGGATCACGGGCTTCGTCGAGACGAGCGGCTATTTCGGCATAGCATTCCTGATGCTGGCCGAGAACGTGTTTCCGCCCATTCCGTCCGAAATCATCATGCCGCTCGCCGGATTCACCGCAAAGCAGGGAAGCCTCAGCCTCGTCGGCGTCATTCTGGCCGGGAGCATCGGCTCCGTCGCCGGCACGACCGTCTGGTATTTTCTCGGGCGCTGGATCGGTTTGGAACGCCTGAGGTCCTTTGCCGCCCGTCATGGGCGCTGGCTGACCCTGACGCCGGAGGAACTCGACCGGACCCAGCGCTTCTTCGAACGCCACTGTGGAAAGGCCGTCCTCATCGGGCGCCTGATCCCCGCCGTACGGACCCTGATCTCCGTTCCCGCCGGGATCGTGGCGATGGGTCTGGGCCGCTTTCTGCTCTACTCCACCGTGGGAACCCTCTTCTGGGTCTCGCTCCTGGCGGGGGCCGGCTATCTCCTCGGATCGCAATACCAGGCCGTATCGGGCTGGCTTAACCCCATCACGAACGTCATCATCGGTCTTGCCGTGCTCTGGTATCTCTACCGGGTCATCACTTTCCGTCCCAAGGCGGCCTAGCCCGATCTCGGGCGCAGCCGCCGCAGCCAGTCGGCGAAGGGTCGCGGCTGCGGGCGCGGCCTTGCGAGTAGCACCGCGCCCTCGCGCGTCTTGCGGATGTGGAGGGTGCGGGTGTGGAATTCCTCCAGGCCCGGCCTGTGGCCGATGGAGAGCACCGAAGCGCCGGCGAGTTCGTCTTCGAAGAGCGCCAGCATGGAGGCTTGGTTATCGTCGTCGAGGGCAGACGTCGCCTCGTCCATGAAGACCCAGCGCGGCTTGTGCAGGAGAACGCGCGCAAAGGCAACCCGCTGCTGCTGGCCGAGGGACAGCGACTGGTCCCAGCGCTTCTCCTCGTCCAGGTGGCCGATGAAATCGGCAAGCCCGCAGCGCTCCAGGGCGGCCTTGACCATTTCGTCGTTGAAGGTGCCCGGAGCCGCGGGATAGCACAGGGCGGCGCGAAGGGTTCCGAGCGGCAGATAGGGGCGCTGCGGCAGGAACATCATGTACTCGGGCTGCGGGATCTGAATCACCCCCGACCCCCACGGCCAGAGGCTGGCGATGGCCCGGAACAGGGTGCTCTTTCCCGAGCCCGACTCGCCGACGATCAGCACCCGCTCTCCGATCTGGACCTCGGCGGTGGCGTCCTCGATGATGATGCTGCCATCGCTCAGCGCAATCGAGAGATTTTCAAAGCTCAGCCAATCCTGAGGATGGCGGCGAATTTCGATGCGCCGGTTCTCCTCGATGACGCGGTCGAGGTCGAGCGCAGCCTGGCGGAAGGTGGCGACGCGCAGAACCGCGGAGCGCCAATCGGCGATCTTCGGGAAATTGTCGACGAAATAGCGAAGTGCAGCCTGCACCTGATTGAAGGCCCCGACCACCATCATCAGCTCGCCGAAGGTCAGCTGCCCCGTGAAATAGCCGGGCGCTGCCGCCAGGATCGGCACCACGATGGCGAGCCAACCGTAGCCCGAGGTGATCCAGGTCAGACGAGCAAGGGCGCCCGACAGCCTGCGCGTCGCATGCAGGACCGTGTCGACGACACGGTCGAGGCTTCTTCGCTCGTCCGGCTCGCCCGAGTAGAGCGCCACGCTCTCGGCGCTCTCGTTCACCCGCACCAGAGCGAAGCGCAGGTCGGCCTCCCTGGCATAGCGAAGCGTGTTGAGGCGGATCAGCGGGCGACCCACGAGCCAGGTGAGACCCGAACCGATGCCCGCATAGCCGATGGCGACCCAGACCATGTAGCCGGGAATGACGACTTCCTCGCCGTTGATCATGAAGGTCGCGTAGGAGGAAAGCGTCCAGAGCACCCCGATGAAGCTGACGAGGAGCATCAGCGCCTGGAGCATGCCGACCCCGAGCTCGGTCGTGAACTCGGAGAAAAGGCGGCAATCCTCCTGCATGCGCTGGTCGGGCTGCGCGCCGGCCTGTCCGACGAGCCCAAGCTGATAAGCCCGGTTCGGCCTTAGCCAGAGATCGAGGAGAATATGGGTCAGGCACTCGCGCAGGCGGATCTTGAGCCGCTCCTGCAGCCAGGTCTGCGCGACCACCATCGTCAGCAGGAAGGCGATGATGCCCAGAAACACCACCAGCTGCCACGAAAAGGCGTTCGAGTTCCGCTTCTCGACCGCATCGAAGAAGGCGCCGTTCCACTCATTGAGGCGCACCTGGCCGATCATGTTGCCGATGAGAATGACGAGGATCGCCAGGGCCAGGCGCAGCATGGGCCAGCCCTTACGGCCTTGGACCATGTCGCGAAACAGCACGTACATCTCGCGGGCGACGTTCTCCCCGTCCTTCCGGCCCCCGGACCCTCCGCTGCGGCGTGGCGGTCCCGCGGTTTCCAGGTGATCCGGGCGTGCAAGCTTGGCCTCCTGCTCGAGGCCTGTGGATGCTGCCGGTGGCGAGTTCTGTTTCGACGCGAGTGAGGCAGGATCCGTCATGGCAGCTTCATTGATCTCCGGCGCCTGCGGCGCTCTCGCTCTTAAAGCATCAACAAAAGCTCAAGCCTGACGGAGCTTGTGGAGTTCCAGCATCCAGGCCCGGCGGATCGCCGGTTTTGCGCCGCAGTGCGAGGTCTGCGCCGCCATCGTTCGCTGGGGTACCAAGTTCAGGTTCGGCGGGGGCAGGGCAGGAGAATTCGCCGACGGGCGAGGCGGATCACCCCAAGACGAGCAGGCCGACGAGGATGACGAGGAGGAGACCGAGTGCGCCGCTGGGCCAGAGCCCCCACGTCCGGCTGTACGGCCAGACGGGCACTGTCGCGATAATGAAGAACACGACGACGCCGATGAGAATGGCACTATAGGGCAGCAATACAGTACTCCTTGGCAGGACGATCCTGCCGATGGGAACACGAGCACGGCCAAACTGTTCCGCCTGAGAGGCAGGCGCCCGGCGGGTGCTGCCGCGCTGGCCAACGGAAGTGGAGAACGGGATGAGCACGCGGGTCTGGATCATGCTGGCGGCGGCGATTGCAGCGATCATTCTGCTGCTGATCATATCGCCGACCGCTTTCCCATGATCTCGCCCATGATCTCGGCGCGAAACTCTCCCCATCACGTCTGAAGCATTGATCTGGTGCAGGAATAGATGTCGGGAGTGCCGGGTTTGTACCGAGTGCCCGACTGTCAGTCCCAGCCTCAGGAGACGCCCCTATGCCTGACCTCACCGGAGCCGTCGTCGTGATCACCGGCGCATCGAGCGGCATCGGCCGCGCTGCGGCGCGTGCCTTCGCCCAACGCGGCGCCAACCTCGTTCTTGCTGCCCGCCGCGAGAATGTGTTGCGCGATGTGGCGAAGGAGTGCGAGCAGTTCGGCGGAGAGGCCATCGTTGTTCCGACCGATGTCACGGATGCGGACGCCGTCACCCAGCTCGCGAGGGCCGCTATCGACGCCTACGGTGGAATCGACATCTGGATCAACAATGCCGGCATCGGCGTCTTCGGATCCTACACGCAGGCGCGGATCGAACTGCATCGGCGCGTGATCGAGACCAATCTGCTCGGGACCATGTACGGAACAGCCGCCGTGCTGCCGGTTTTCCAGCGGCAGGGGCACGGTACTCTCATCAACAACATCTCCCTGGGCGGGTGGGCGCCGATGCCCTTCGCGGCGGCCTATACGGCCAGCAAGTTCGGCCTGCGCGGATTCACCGCCAGCATCCGGCAGGAACTCGAGGACTATCCGGAGATCCATGTCTGCGCCGTTTTTCCCGCTATCGTGGACACGCCTGGCTTCTCTCATGGCGCGAATGTTTCCGGGCGCGTCCTCGAGCCGGGGGGCACGATCTATGCGCCGGAGGATGTGGCGGAAACCTTCATAGGCCTTGTCGCTCATCCCAGAGACGAGACCGCGGTTGGCTGGCCCGCCCGGGCTGCGCAGATCGCCTATGCCCTGGCGCCGGGCCCGACCGAGCATCTGATGGGCGTCGCGATGCGCCGCTATCTCAGGAATGCGGAGCCCGCCTCCAGGACGGAAGGGACCGTGATGCGCTCATCTCCACAAGGCCGCAGCGTCAGCGGAGGCCTGCGTCGGAGGAGGGGACGTTCAGGGCGCTCGCGCTATCTCGGCTTCGCCCTTGCCGCCGCGACCCTGGTGGCCGGAACCACGGCAGTGCTCGGCATGCGATCGTCCCGCTGAAGGCTTAGTAGTCAATACTGGCTGCGACCTGTGCTGTGGTGATCTTCACCATCATTGTGCAGGGCCTGACCCTGCGCGCGTGGTGACGCGACACACTTGACCTGAAAACGACGTGCTCCCGGCTGCGTGACAGCCGGGAGCCTTGGGCCAACTATGTGGTCTTAGCGGTTCTTGCCGCCTTTTCCTCCGCCATGACCACCACCGTGTCCGTCATGGCCTCCGTGGTGTCCGCCGCCATGACCGCCCCCGTGGTGGCCGCCGCCGTGTCCACCTCCATGATGTCCACCGCCATGCCCGCCACCGTGGTGTCCACCGCCGTGGCCGTCTCCATGGCCACCGTCATTGCCGCCGTTATCTCCCCCGTTTCCATTGTCGCCACCGTTACCGGTATCGCCGCCATCATTGCCGCCGTTCCCGGTGTCGCCACCATTATCGCCGCCGTTGCCGGTGTCGCCGCCGTTTCCGCCGTTTCCGCCGGTGCCACCATCATTTCCGGAGCCGCCGTCGTTCCCGCCGGTGTCGCCTCCGTTCGAGTTCCCTCCGGAATTGCCACCCCCGGTGTTCCCGCCCCCTCCGGAACTGCCGCCGCTTCCTCCGCCAGAGCCTCCGCCGCCGGAGTTCCCTCCGCCGCTACCGCCTCCGCCGGCATTTCCGACGCCTGCGCCTCCGCCGCCTGCGCCGCCGCCACCGTTGTCGCCGCCATCGCCTCGGCTGTCAGCGACAGTGCCTCCTCCCGAGCCTCCAGCCTGACGGCCGGGCAATCCGGTTGCGGGGTTCACCCAGCCATCGTTGTACATGTAGTGGCTATCCGAGAAGCGGACGGCCGGCGGAGCGCCGACGGGTCCAAGGCGGCCCAAGGGAGCGGGGGCGACATTCACCGAGCCGGTGGCGGTCACGTCGGGCCCGAGTCCAGGATGCGCCTGCGGGACGAGCGCGCAGCTGCAGGTCTCCTCGCCCCGGATGATGCGAACGCGGCAATCGCCATAGGCTGACGGATTGGGAACCGCCGGCACGCATTGTTGAACTGGCCTCCGCCAATTCGCCGCCAGATCGGCTGCATACAAAGATGAGGAAGATGTCAGGAACAGACCGGTGCAAGACAAAGCGATAGCGTGCGAACGCTTCATGGTTCACCTACATAGTTGAAGATATGATGATTATCCGCGAATGAGCGAACGGCTTTGTAGAATGACGTTGCTTTAGGAATATCGTTCCCGAATTGGACTAAAAACTACTTTAAGTAGGAATGCTTGCTTGCGGGACTATCGCTGTGGTTGATAAATATAACTGGAATATTGCCAAGGTTAAAATGTTGGCTGTTGTTCGCTGTGAGAGCAGGTGGTCAATGCTTTCCGTTGCACCGTGCCTGCCAGAGCCAGACCGGCAGCGCACCGACGCGCCCGCGGATCGAAGTCTGAATGGTTCCGTCGAGCACGCCGGAATCGAAGACGGAGCAGGCTGCTCCGGCGGCCTCATATAGCTCGTCCGTGAGGGCGACATGGGCATGGTGGGCCGCCGCCACTTCCATCAACCGGCTTGCCACGTTCACCGTGTCGCCGATGGCAGTGATATGCTGATGGCTGCCGCCGCCCAGGCGCGATGCGACGATGACGCCGTAATGCGCCCCGATCTTGAACCCGATGCGCGACGAGAGGTGCTCCGGCAATGAAGCCAGCCAGGCTTGCATGCGCGAGCAGAGCCCGACGCAGGCCTCCACGGCATGGCAGGCATCTTCCGGGCCGGGCTCGGGCAGGCCGAAGATCAGCATTGCGCCGTCGCCCATGAAGCTGACGACAGGGTCGTGGTGGAGCACGGCCTCGTCATCGACGAGCGCGTGAAAACCCTTGACGATCTCCCGCGTCTCATCCGGGCTCAGGTCTTCGCTCAGACCCGTGAAGCCGGAAAGATCAATGAAAACCAGGGCAGCCTTCTGTCTGACCGGTTGCGTGAGGAAGCCTGGATCCTGCGCCAGCCGCGCGGCCAGTCGCGGCGGCTGGAACTGCCTGAGGGTGGAACTCTCCGCTGCGAACTTCTCCGCTCGCCGTCGGTCGAGCCAGAGGCGAGCCGCGCCAAAGAGGGTGGCCGGCGGCGCTGCTGCAGCCAGGGGAAGCGTGGCACTCAGCCAGATGCCATGCGAGAAGGCTATGGCCGTCGCGCCAATCCAGAGCAAGGCGACGGTGCCGATGAGCGCAAAACCCAGGGAACTGCGGTGCCAGGCGAGCAGCAGCACAAGGAGGATCGGCAGCAGAACGGCCACAGCGGCGTCGGCCATCCGCACGCGCCGGTCGCGGATCAGCCCGTCGCCTGTCGTTAGATGCGCAATCGCAGTGGCCATGACCTCCACTCCCGGCAGGACGGGATCGAAGGGCGTCGGAAAGACGTCGCCGCCTCCCGTGACGATGCCGCCCACCACCACGATCCTGTCGCGAATGTCCTCTGCGTTCGGCCTGTTGCGAAGGACCTCGATTGCGCTGATCGTGCGGATGGCGCCGCGCGGACCATAGAAGCGCAAAGGCAATGCGTAGCCGAGATCGGTGCCGATCCGAACCGGTCCGAGCATGATGAGGCCGCGGTCGAGGACGGGATCCTGCGCAATCGCGACGGAGGCTGCCCTTAAGGGAAATGAGGGGACCAGCTGCCCATCGGAGCGGAGCAGGAGGGGAATATGGCGCGGAGTGCCTGAGGGGTCCGTTGTGACATTGACCACGCCGAGGGCGGCGCGCATTCCAAGCGAAGATACAGGGACCAGCAGGTCTTTCGCCACCGGCACGCTCGCGAGATCGTTTCCATCCGAAAAGGAAAGGGTCTGGACGGCGCGCTCGAAAGTGCCCGCTGCGGCGAGCACGCTCGGCGTCTTTTCGAGGCTGCGGGCGAGGGCCTCGTCGCCGTCCTGTGGCCCGGCATCGACAAACAGAATGTCTATGGCCACGACCTTGGGGTTATGTCGTCCGATCCCGTCGAGGAGTTTTGCGACGGTGATGCGAGGAAGCGGGTAGGAGCCTGCCTCCTGCACCGTTTCGTCGTCGATGGCGACGATCGTCACCGTATCGGGCGCTGGCCGCTCGCCCTGGATCAGAAATCGCAGATCCGTCAATGTCCCTTCAATACGGTCGAGAAAGGAAATGCCGCCGCGCCAGTGAGAAAAGGCGAGGGACGCGCCCCAGAAACCCGCAAGTCCGGCTGCGATGAGAGTGGCGAAATGGCGCTTGCCGCGCATTGGTTCTTCAGCGCCCGAAGCGGGCCAGCAGGGCATTGGCGCGGGCAGCGGGCCAACGCCTGACCGTCAGGGGACCCGTGCCGGCTTCGACGTCGACGCCCTCACCGGGGCCGAGACGCACGCCGGTGCGGGCGGGGGGACGTCTGACCACGACCCGGCCGGTAACCACGAAGACTGAGCTTCGTCCGCCTGCCACGTCCACCACCCATTGCGTGCCGCGCACGGCCGCAATGGCCTGGGGCGTGAGAACGCGGAAGCCGCCTCGCCGGACGCTGTCCTGGACATCGATCAGGAGCGCGCGGCTGCGCAAGGTTGCGGAGTCGGGGCTGCCGTCCCCGCTGCTGTCGAGAAGCGTGTAATTGGCCCCGGCTTCGGCCTCGATCGTCAGCCCATCGCGGCAATGCAGAATCTGTCGCGCCGGAGCCCCGGCCGCTGGCTGCAGCACACAGGCCGGGGCCTGCGCTCCCGCTTCGAACGCCGCCAGCAGGAAGCCAAGAAGGGCGAATGCCGCCAGGGCCTGCGGGCTTGCGATGCGGACCGGGCAACGCGCCAATGCCCATCCCATGACATATCTCCCTGTTCGTGACAGGTGCTCCGCATGATAGCCCAGCTCGCCAAGGGAAGCAGGATATTCCGTATGATATGATCCTGAGACAGATGAAAGGCTCATTCCTTGGGCGTCACGGTGATTGCGATCCGCCCATCGGTCTGACGGTCGAACGTTGCCGCATATGTCGCATCCTGTCCGGAGGCTTCGCTTTGGCCTTTGTCGAGCGCGTCGTTCGTCAACTCCGAAATGAGTTCAACGCGTTTCTCCGCGGGAAGGCCAGGATCGAAGCTCACCACCGTTGCACCGAGAGACAGAACCGTATCGGTGATCGCCGCAACCGCATCCGCACCGGGGCGGTCCTGCAGGAGATCCGCTTCGAGCACAATTCTGCCGGTACGCGGCGGATTGGAGCGTCCCTGCACGAGAACAGCAACATGATCCGACGAGAAACGGCATTCCAGGCTGTCGCTTCCGCTGCAAGCCTCGAGTTTGAAGCGGAGATCCGAATCGACTTGCTTCAAAGCCTTGTTCGCAAGGGCGTCGAACTCCCGTGGCGATTTGCGGAAGGGCGCAGGAGAAGCGGATCCTTCCCCACCCATCGCGATTGCGAAGGCTGCCGTCACGAGCGCCTCGCGTCCTGCCTGTTTCATGCCGGCTCCGGAAAAGCTGCAAGAGCCGCCATTGCAATCTCGATCATGCCTCCCTCCGATACAGGAAAGTGCGGCGGACCATCGGCCTGCAAAGGAACGCAACGGTGAATCTCCGTGGCAGGCAATTCACCTCAGGAGGTAACCAGGACGGGCAATCGAAAGGGCTTTCGCATTGCGGATGAAATATTATCAACAGGAGGCGAGTGGATGACGCCTCCCAGAATTTTTTTGCCCGCGAGCCGGTCGGAAAAGATGCGGCTTTTCCAGGCTTTCAACCCCTTTCTTAATGCTTTCTCGCGATCCGTCCCGGAGTTCCGGTGCCTCGGACTCTTGGCGGACCGGGAATTGCTCTCTAAGATTCGTCCAAGCGAAGCAATGTGAGGACACGCTGATGGCGCGCAAGGATCTCGTGGCCCTTTACGGGCGACTCGGACTGATTGTCGCTGCGTTTGCGTTTATTGCGAGCATCGTTGCAGGACCTATCCTGCAGAGACTCTGGCTGTCGCCAGTGACCGTGTCGGAGCATAGCACCGAGCCCGTGTTCCGCTTGCCTGAGCCCGTGGCGCTCCAGGTCGAAAGTCAGGGCTAGCGCCCCGCTTCTTTTCCTTGCCGCAGCTCCTTAGGCGAGATCGCCTGCCAGAGGCGGGCATGTGGTTTTCGTTTCTCTCGAAATGACGCGATGAACATCAACAAGGTTTTGCGGCAGGAAACCCGGCAGGCGCTCGATGGCGCGCGCGAAATGATCCGTCACTACAACGGGTTGTATCCGCACGAGGATCTCGTACGCGATGTGCTGCGGATCTGCGATCGCCTGACGCCGGCGCTCATACCCCATCCGCGTCTCGACGAGACCAGGCGCATCGTCGAGGAACGGTGCGGCTTTCTCGTTCGCGTGGCGAATCGCTTTTCCGAACGCGATCCTGCGTCGATCGCCCTTGCGCGTGCGCAGGCCATCTCCGCCGTCGATCTCTTCCAGGATGCAGTGCTTGCATTGCGCCGGGCCTCCATTCCCGTTCCGCGAACGGGCATGTTGCTGAGGCGGAAAAGCCTCTGAAGACCCGGTGCGGTCGGACGGAGCGAAAGCCGTAGCTTGGCGTTGAACCTGAGGCGATATCGGGACCGAAGGGGAGGCGCACGGAATGACCAAGGCCAGAGATGCACTGGTTCAACGCCTTTGGCGCGGTCAGGACCCGCTCCGGGATTACCCGGCGCGACTCTACCGGCCCGACCGGCAGGGCTGGGGCTCGACCCATCACTATCTCACCGAAGCAATCGAGAGCCTGAAGCCTTCCATTGTCGTCGAAATCGGCGTCTGGAAGGGTAATTCCACCATCACGATGGCATCGGCGATGAAGGCGCTCGATCTGGATGGCGTCGTCATCGCAGTCGATACATGGCTCGGGGCCTGGGACCACTGGATCACCGACGAGTGGTTCGAGCACCTTAACCTCGTCAACGGGTATCCTGCGCTCTACCGCACCTTCGCCACGAATGTGGTCGAGGCCGGTCTGCAGGATTATGTGCTGCCTCTGCCGTTGGACTCCACCAATGCCGCCAATGTCCTCCGGCATTTCGGCGTGGAGCCGGATATCGTTCACATCGACGGCGGGCATGACTACAACGCCGTCGTCTCCGATCTCTCGGAATGGTGGCCCATGATCCGCCCCGGCGGCATTCTCATCGGCGACGACTATCCCTACTGGGACGGGGTCAGGACAGCCTTCGACGACTTCTTTGCGGAACTCGGCAAGACGCCGCTCGAATTCGATCCGCCCAAGTGCCGCATCACCAAGTAGGGCCCGCGATCGGGAGATGTGCAACCGGCATCGGCGAGCGGCGTTGACTTCCCTGCCGTCCACTACCCGTCTCAAGAGTTTGTCATGGAAGCGAAGCCCGCCGTGCCGCAGGATATCAGGCGGATCGACCTCTCCTTGCCGCCCTCGGCAGGGCTGCACGCGGTTCGCCTTATCGGCTGGGCCGAGGAGGCTGGGCCGGGCGGGCTGATCTATATAGCGGAGGATGAGCGCCGGGCGGAGCAGGTGGCGCAGGCCTTGAAGGGGCTGGCTCCGGATCTGGACGTGCATCTCCTTCCGCCTTGGGATTGCCTTCCCTACGACAGCGTGTCGCCCTCCCGCGAGGTGATGGGACGACGCACATCGGTTCTTCGCCGTCTGGCCGGGCCCGGACTGGGCCCGCACCTGCTGATCACGAGCCCGGCCGCTCTCGTTCAGCGTGTGCCGCCACGCGAAACCTGGGCGAATTCGACCTTTACGTTCAGAGCCGGTGAGGCCTATTCGCAGGCCGCACTTGAAACCTATCTGCATCGTACCGGCTACATCCTCGACGAGCGGGTCGACGAACCGGGCGAGGCTGCGATCCGCAGTCAGGTCATCGACCTTTTTCCGGCCGACAGCCGGCTCCCTTACCGGGCCGAGCACGACGAGGACCGTATCGTCGCGATCCGCTGCTACGATCCGGTTTCGCAGCGCACCCTGTCCGACGTCGAAACACTGGATCTGGAACCTGCTTCCGAGGTCCTCTTCGAGGATGCCCCTGGAGGTGATGAGCAGACCGAGCGCGCTTCTGGAATCGAACATCGCCTGCCGGAGTTCTATCCCTGTCTCGAGACCATTTTCGATTACCGGCCCGAGGCCGCAATGGTCATCGAGGAGCGAGCAGAGGAGCGGCGAAGGCTCGTGATGCAGCAGATTGCCGACGCCTACGAGAGCAGCACGCGATTTCGCAGGGAGACGTCCGCAATGCCGTCCGCCGTCGCGCCCGAGCGCCTTTTCATCCAGGATGACGAGTGGAATGCCTCGACGGCGCAACGCCGCCTCACGTTTCTTAAGTCGCTCCCTCGCGATGAGGCGGAGAAAGTCGCCGTTCCACGCTTTGCGCGCTTGCCGCGGCCGTCGCGGGCTCTAGCCGACTTCGCGCAGGCGCAGATGAAGGCAGGCCGGAAGATCGTTCTCGCAGCAGCGACGCGTCAGGATCTCAACAGGCTCAAGCGCCGGGTGCAAAATCTGCAGGTCGTGCCCGCGCTTGCCGAACACTGGCGCGAGGTTGCCGGTGGGGACTCCGGAGCATGGTTCATGCTGGAAGCTGACCTGACGGGCGGCTTCGTCGATCAGCAGAACGGCGTCGCCGTCATCGCAGCGCCTGACCTCTTGGGCAGTCGGACAACGCACGATTCCGAGCGCGAGGCCAATCTTGCTGCCCTGCAATTCACCGATCTTGAGTTTCGTATCGGCGACGCCGTCATTCATACCGATCACGGCATCGGCCTTCTGGAAGGGATCGAGACCATCTCCGTAGGGGAGACGGAAAGCCACGACACGATCAGGCTGTCCTATGCAGGTGATGACAAGCTCATGGTTCCCGTCGCCGAGATCGGTCGCATCTGGCGTTACGGGTCGGCTTCGGAATCCCTGACGCTCGACAAGCTGAATGGGGAATCCTGGCCGAAGCGACGGGAAAAGGTCGATGCCGATCTTCAGGAAACGGCGAGACGGCTGACCGAGACGGTCGAGGCCCGCAAGACCAGGAAACTCGAGCCGCTCGTTCCGCCGGGTCGCGATTACGAGCGCTTTGTCGCCCGCTTTCCGTATCCCGAGACGCCGGACCAGCAGCGCGCTATCGACGAGGTCCTCGACGACCTGACATCGGGCCGCCCGATGGACCGGCTCGTCTGCGGCGATGTTGGTTTCGGCAAGACGGAGGTTGCGCTGCGCGCGGCCGCGGCGGCTGCGCTTGCCGGACGGCAGGTAGCCGTCGCCGCGCCGACAACGGTTCTGGTGCGACAGCACCTGCGGACGTTCGAGCGCCGCTTCGCAGGCCTGGGCATCGAGGTGGCGCATCTCTCGCGCCTCGTGAAACCGGCCGAGGCGCGCTTGGTGAAGAAGGGGCTGGCCGACGGATCGATCCGCGTCGTCATCGGGACGCATGCGCTTGCGGCCAGGGGCGTGACCTTCAAGGATCTGGGTCTTCTCGTAATCGACGAGGAACAGCGCTTCGGGGTCGCCCACAAGGGAAAGCTGCGGGACATGGCGGCGGGCGGGCATATCCTGACGCTCACCGCAACGCCGATTCCACGCACGATGCAATCGGCCCTGGTGGGCTTGCAGGAACTCAGCATCATCGCGACCCCTCCGGCCCGACGCCAGCCGATCCGCACATTCCTGACAGCCTTCGATCCCGCGGCCGCTCGCGAGGCGCTGATGCGGGAGCGTCGCAGGGGAGGGCAGAGCTTCGTGGTCTGTCCGCAGGTGGAGGATATCGAGCCGATGCGAGAGCAACTGGCCCGGATCGTCCCGGAACTCGATGTTCTCGTCGCCCACGGCCAGATGCCGCCCGCCGAGACGGATGAGGCCATGGTGCGCTTTGCCGATGGCGAGGGCGACGTCCTGCTCGCCACCAATATCATCGAGAGCGGCCTCGACGTGCCGCGCGCCAACACCATGCTGGTCTGGCGCGCCGACAGGTTCGGTCTGTCGCAGCTGCACCAGTTGAGGGGACGCGTCGGGCGCGGGCGCGTTCGCGGTGCGGCGTATCTGCTGACGGAGCCGGGCCAGACACTCTCCGAGGCGACGGAAAGGCGCCTCAAGACACTGGAGGCGCTCGACCGGCTCGGCGCAGGCTTCGCCATCAGCGCGAAGGATCTCGACCAGCGCGGCGCGGGCGCGCTTCTGGGCGAGGAACAGGCGGGCCATATGAAGCTCATCGGGGCCGATCTCTACCAGCACATGCTCAAGCGCGCCCTGCGCGGCGAAGCCCTCGGCGACCACTGGACGCCTGAGCTCAATATCGGGCTCAACGGGACGATCCCGGAGGATTACGTCGCCGAGCCGGAGGTGCGGATCAATCTCTATGCCCGCCTTACGCGATCCGATGCGAGCGAAACGATCGACGATCTCGCCGCCGAGGTCGAGGACCGCTTCGGGCCCATGCCGGAGCCGGTGCAGAACCTGCTTGATCTCACGAACCTGAAACGGCTCTGCCTTCGCATCGGCATCGCCCGCATCGATGCCGGGCCGCAGGCCATTGCCTTGACATTCCGGCCCGGGGCCGTGCGCCGGTTCCCGGTCGAGCAGGTCATCGGCGATGCTCCGGACGAGCTTCGCTGGAGCGGCGAGCGGCTGATCTTCGAGCGTTCCGACGAGCGGCCCGAGAAGCGCCTGCAGCAGATCGTCGAACTGCTGGACCGTCTCGAGGGATGAACCTATTTCACCGACCCGACTTACCCCTGCAACCGATGGAAGGGCGAGGAGACGATGACGCCTGAGGAAATCAAGGAACTGAATGCAGCCCGCGAGAGCCTCGTGAAGCGCCGAAGCGAGATGGCGCGGCATGTTGCCGAAGCTCCGCTGCCCTCGGTCGAGATGGCCGAGGAGCTGACCAAGGTGCTCGTCGCCATCGAGACCCTGGATCGGGCCCTGAACGAGGCCGGACATCCCTATATGAGCCAGGGAATGGTCGATCAGTGGCAAGCCGGGGATTGAGGCCTTCCCTCACATCCTGATCCTGCCCACAAGGTCGAAGCCGTCTTCGGCCTTCGGCCTCAGCACGATCACCTCGCCCTCGGCCGGAAAGACATCCGTCAGCGCAGTGATGTTGACCTGATGCGTGACGAGGACCAGTACGCCCTCGGAGCTCCAGCCGCGGACGAGTTCCCGGACAGCCTCCGTCTGGGCCTCCCGATCTCCCCGGCTGCGGAAGAAGGAATCGAGAGGCGGATAGGGCTCGGCCCTGTCGCCGAAGGCGAGGCGGGCGGTGTCGAGCGAGCGGCACCACCGGCTCGAAAGCACCCGTGTGACGGGAATCTGCCTGTCCCCGAACGTCTCGCCCAGCTGGCGCGCCTGCTCCCGGCCCTCCTCGGAGAGATTACGTTGGGTGGAGCAGTCTTCGAGCTTGAAGCCTGCCGGGTCGCCGGTGCCCGGCGCGCGGGCATGACGGAGGAGGGCGACGGTGCCGCCATCGCGCAACGCCTGCCATGCGGCTTCCGATGCGGCGAGCGGCTGCGCGAGCGCTGTTGCAGCCAGGATCGTCAGGGCAAGAGCAAAGCGCATCGGTCACCTCCATGAAGGACGACACGGCAGATGGAGCAGGCTCGCGCGATGGGGAGGGGCTAAAGCATCGGATGGGATCCCAAAAGTGGACTTGCACTTTTGGGATCCCATCCGATGCTTTCTCTTATGATGACAGCATCGCTGAGTGCGGAAAACCGAATCCACTTTTCCGCACGATGCTCTAAGCGTCCGCGGCAAGATCCACGAGAATACCGACGAGCGGGTCCGCAGGCTCCGCGAGCCCGGCGATCACGTCGAAGTGATGCGCACCCGGCACTTCATGGTAGCGCGTGGCGACGCCCGCCTTGCCCCAGCCCTCGACGATGCTGTGCGACTGGCGCAGGAATTCGCTGCTCTCTGCGCCGCCGACCACGGCGACGAGGCGACCAGCTGCCGGAGGATCCCAGGCGAGGGGACTCATCTCACGAGCCTCACCCTCGTCGAGCCCGAGCGCCCGGTTGATCGAAGTCGGAATGAGAGGCGCGAGGTCGAAGAGGCCGGAGATCGGCATGGCGGACCGCACCGGCATCGGCGCAGGCGTGCGCCGCGCCATGAGGCAGGCGGCAAGGTGTCCGCCCGCCGAGTGACCGGTTGCAACGAGGGGGCGGCCGGTGCGCTGCATGACGAAATCCGCCGCCGCTTCGATCTCTGCGACGATGTCGGCGAGTTTCACGGAGGGGGCGAGATCGTAGCTCGGTATGGCGACCATTAGCCCCCGCTCGTTCGCCCCGCGCGCGAGGTGGCTGGACGACGACTTGTCGAAGGCCTGCCAGTAGCCGCCATGAATGAACAGAACGACGGGGCCGCCGCTGTCGCCGCCGGGCGGGTGGAACAGGTCGAGCCGGTGGCGCTCGCCCGGCCCATAGGCGAGATCGAGTTCGCAGGAGGCCTTTTCGCGGTAGGTGGCGGCATCCCGCTGCCAGCCTGCGATGTGGGCGGGATGATCGGGAACGCGGGCCCGGTTGTTGTATTCCGCCTCGAAGTCGATGTCGCTCACCATGCTGCGCCCCGTTCAGACGTGGAGATACCGGTCCTTGAGGCCTGCATCGGCCACCAGCTCCGCGCTCGTGCCGGTCCAGACCGAGCGGCCTTTCTCGATGATGACATGCCGGTCGGCGAAGCCTGCCAGCGCATCCACGTTCTTGTCGATCACCAGGATGGATTGCTGCTCGCCGCGAAGCCGCTTGAGACAGGACCAGATCTCCGCGCGGATCAGGGGTGCCAGACCCTCCGTCGCTTCGTCGAGGATGAGGAGCTTCGGGTTCGTCATCAGCGCGCGCCCGATGGCGAGCATCTGCTGCTCGCCGCCGGAGAGCTGCGTTCCCAGATTGCCGCGCCGCTCCTTCAGGCGCGGGAAGAGCTCATAGACCGAATCCAGCGTCCAGCGCCGGGCGCCGCTGCGGGCGGATGCGGTCGCAACGAGGTTCTCCTCCACCGTCAGGGTCGGGAAGATCTGCCGCCCTTCCGGCACGAGCCCGATGCCCGCCTTCGCCACGCGATAGGGTGCGAGCCCCGTCACGGCGACGCCGTCGAAGCGGATCTCGCCGCCGCGCGGGCGCAGCAGGCCCATGATGGAGCGCACGGTGGTGGTCTTGCCCATGCCGTTGCGGCCGAGCAGTGTCACGACTTCGCCTGCGCCGACATCGAGCGAGATGTCGAAGAGGACCTGGGCTGCCCCGTAGGATGCCTGGAGCTGGCGCACGGTGAGCATCAGACCGTTTCCTCCTCGCCGAGATAGGCGGTGCGCACGTCCTCGTTCGCCCTTACGCTTTCGGGTGTATCGGTTGCGATCACGCGGCCATAGACGACGACGCTGACCCGGTCGGCGAGCGAGAACACCGCGTCCATGTCGTGCTCGATCAGCACGATGGTGATGCGCCCCTTCAGACGCCGCAGCGTTTCGACGACCCGCAGGGATTCCTCATGGCCGGTGCCCGCCAGAGGCTCGTCGAGCAGGAGAAGCTTCGGCTCCGTCGCCAGCGCGATGGCAAGTTCGAGCTGCCGCTTCTCGCCGTGAGAGAGAAGACCCGCAGGGATGCTGGCGCGGCCACCGAGCCCGACCGTGTTCAGGTGCTGCATGGCGGGCTCGTTCAGCGCCTGCTCCTGTGCCGCGTTGCCGAAGAAGCGGAAGCTCGAGCCGTGCCGCGCCTGGACTGCGAGCGCCACGTTTTCGAGCGCCGAGAAGCCCGGCAGGATCGAGGTGATCTGGAACGAGCGGGCGAGCCCTCTCCTTACCCGCTGGGGCATGGAGAGATGGGTGACGTTCTCCCCATCGAACAGGATCTGTCCGGAATCGGAAGGCAGCATGCCGGAAATCTGGTGGATCAGCGTCGTCTTGCCTGCACCGTTCGGGCCGATGATGGCGTGCAGTTCGCCGGGCCTGATGGACAGGCTCACGTCGTCCGTGACGGCGAGCGCGCCATAAGCCTTCCGCAGGGAGCGCAGTTCGAGCAGGGGCTCAGCCATGGGAACCTCTCCGCAACACGCCCATGATGCCGCCTCGGGCGAACAGCACGATCAGGATCAGGATGGGGCCGAAGGCCATCTGCCAGTTTTCCGTCAGCCGCCAGCGGACGTCGTCGTTCAGGAAGAAGCTCGCCGCATGAAGCATTTCCGGCAGGAACTCCTCGAGGAGCAGGAATGCGGCGGCCCCGATGATCGCGCCATGCAGGGAGCCGAGCCCGCCGAGCACCACCATGAAGATCAGCTCGCCCGAGCGCTGCCAGGTCATGAAGGCCGGGCTGATGAACTCCGCCTGGTTGGCCATGAGGCAGCCTGCAAGTCCCGCGATCATGCCGCTGACGACATAGGCTGCAAGCTGGAAGCGGAAGGGCTGGAAGCCGATGGCCTCCATGCGCACGGCGTTCTCCTTCGTACCGCGCAGCACGCGCCCGAAGCGCGACGTGACGATGGCTCGCGACAGCAGATAGGCCCCGATGAGGCAGAGGAGGGTTGCGGCGTAGAAGGCGTAATCGTTCTCCAGGAATCCGGCGCCCGCCACGAGGCTGCGGGTCGGGAGCGTCATGCCGTCGTCGCCGCCATAGGGTCCAAGGGATGTGGCGAGGAAGAACAGCATCTGCGCGAAGGCGAGGGTGATCATGATGAAATAGACCCCCTTCGTCCGCAGCGAGATCGCGCCCGTCGCCAGCGCGAAAAGGGCGGAGGCCGCGAGCGCGACCGGGATCTGGATCAGCGCGTCCTCCACCCCATGGCTCGCCAGGATGCCGACGGCATAGGCCCCGATGCCGAGGAAGGCCGCATGCCCGAAGCTCACGAGCGCGCCGTAGCCGAGGATGAGATCGAGCGACATGGCCGCAAGGCCGAAGATCATCACGCGGGTGAGGAGCGAGAGGACATATCCCTCCGCACCCGAGGCGGAGGCCAAGAGGGGGGCGGCGGCAAAGGCGGCGAACAGAATGATAGGGATGATGTCGATCCGCATGCCCGAGGAGGGCGCCGGGGCTGTCTGCGTTCCGGTGAGTTCCGTCATGGCCGCGCGTTACCTTTTCACCGGGAACAGGCCGGAGGGGCGGAAGAACAGCACCGCCGCCATGAAGATGTAGATGAGCATCGGCGCAATCGCCCGTCCGGTCTGGCTCGCCGCCGAAGGGTCGAGAACGAGCCTGAGCAGGTTCGGGGCGAAGGAGCGGCCGATGGTGTCGACGAGGCCGATCAGGAGCGCCGCCAGGAAGGCCCCGCGGATCGAGCCGATGCCGCCGATCACGATCACCACGAAGGCCAGGATGAGGATGTTGTCGCCCATGCCGGGCTGGACCGAGAGGATGGGGGCGACCATGGCGCCCGCAAAGCCCGCGAGCATGGCTCCGAAGCCGAAGACGATCATGAACAGCCGCTTGATGTTGACGCCGAGCGCCGACACCATCTGCGGGTTCGTTGCGCCCGCGCGCACCAGCATGCCGACCCGGGTGTAATTGACGAGCACGTAGAGCAGGGCGGCGACGAGGAGGCCCGCCGCAATGATGGCGAGGCGATAGACCGGATAGAGCAGCCCGTCCGCGATCTCGACGGAGCCCGACAGGATCTCCGGCACCGGCACGCTGAGGGGGGCTGCGCCCCAGACGAACTTCACGCCCTGGTTCAGGAACAGGATCACGCCGAAGGTGGCGAGCACCTGATCGAGGTGATCCCTCTCGTAGAGATGACGGAAGATGAGCACTTCGAGAAGAAGCCCGAAGGCCAGCGCCGTCGGAAGGGCGAGGACGAGCCCCCAGCCGAAGCTGCCTGTCCACGCGCTGAAGGCCGCGATCAGGTAGGCGCCAATCATGTACTGGACGCCGTGCGCCAGATTGATGAAGTCCATGACGCCGAAGACCAGCGTCAGCCCGGCGGCGATCAGGAACAGGATGAGGCCGAACTGAAGGCCGTTCAGGGTCTGGATCAGAAGGAGGGTTGCGGTCATCGGCGCTTCACTGGCGGCGGACGTTCACCGGCGAGCCTTGGCTCGTCAGCCCTGCGGCGAGAATGCCGGCGGCGTACGCGGGATAAAGGGCCGCCCCGTATCAGGCGCAGGCCTGAACGGGGCGGGCAGGTGTCGGAATGCGGCTCAGTTCGTCGCCGCACATTCCTTCGCATAGGCGTCCGCGTAATCGTCGAACACCTTCTCGACGATCTCGGTCTGGAACTTGCCGTCGTCGCGCTTTCCGACCTTCACGAGGTAGAAGTCCTGAACGGGGAAGTTGTTTGCGCCGAACTTGAAGTCGCCGCGCAGGGACTTGAAGTCCGCCTTCTTGAGGGCGGCGCGCAGGGCCTCCTTGTCGTCGGTCTTTCCGCCCGTCGCCTTGAGGGCACTGTCGATGAGGAGCGCCGCATCGTAGGCGTGCATGGCGTAGGAGGCCGGCACGGAATTGTAGGCCGAAACGTAGTCCTGCACGAACTTCTTGTTCTGCGGCGTGTCGAGGTTCGGAGCCCAGTTGGAGCCGCCGAACATGCCGAGCGCCGCATCCTGCTGCGCCGGCAGCGTCGATTCATCGACCGTGAAGGCGGAGAGGAACGGCACGCGATCCGCAAGGCCCGCCGCGCGGTACTGCTTGA
The DNA here is from genome assembly GCF_020866965.1 of Microvirga roseola. Classification (GTDB taxonomy): domain Bacteria; phylum Pseudomonadota; class Alphaproteobacteria; order Rhizobiales; family Beijerinckiaceae; genus Microvirga; species Microvirga roseola. The sequence continues at coordinate 98,196 of NZ_JAJATX010000005.1, read as the reverse complement.
CGAGGTTCACGCCCATGCCGCCGGGCATGAAGGTGAAGATCGCATCCGGCTGCAGCGCCGCGATGTTGGCGAGCTCCGACTGGAAGTCGAGGGTGTTGAGCGGAACGTAGGATTCCTCGACGATCTCGCCCTTGTAGTGCCGCTTGAAGCCCGAGAGCGCATCCTTGCCCGCCTGATAGTTCGGGGCGAGGAGATAAACGCGCTTGTAGCCGCGGTTCTCGGCGACCTTGCCCAGAACCTCGTGGTTCTGGTCGTTCTGGTAGGACGTCGCGAAGAAGTAGGGGTCGCAGCTCTTGCCGGCGAGGTTCGACGGGCCGGCATTGGGACTGATGTAGAAGGTCTTGGAGTCGGTGATCGGCTTGTGGGTGGCGACCGCCACGTTGGAGAAGATCGGCCCGACCACGAAGTCGACCTGGTCGCGCTCGACGAGGCCCTTCGCCTTCTGCACGGCAACGTCGGGCTTGAGCTCGTCGTCGACGACGATCAGTTCGACCTCGCGGCCACCGAGCTTGTTGCCGAGATCCTTCAGGGCGAGCTGGAAGCCGTCCCGCGCATGCTGGCCCAGAACCGCCGACGGGCCGGAGAGGGTCAGCAGCAGGCCGACCTTCACCTTTTCCTGCGCCAGGGCCGGTACGGCGGCGATGCTGAAGGCGGCCGCGAGGCCAAGGGTTTTGACAGTCAGTTTCATCATGAACTCCCGAATGGCTGTTCCCTGCGCACGGTGTGCCGTGCTGCGTGATTGTCTCCGGCGGACCTTGTGGCCTCTGCCGAGGTCGGCGGTACTCTGCCGTAATTTGAGCCTGCCGAACACTCCTTTCGTTCGAGCCGGTTGCCCGCATCCCCATGTTTGGGATTGCCAAGCAATATTTGAAGCTTTAAATAATTTTAAGATTTCTTCAAGCGGATTCCGCAGAGGAAGACAGGCGGGCTGACGGAGACGTGACCGGTGCTCACGGCAAGGTCTCCCGCAAAAAAAATCAAGACCAGAGGAGCGGACGATGGCGTACACGGCTCATGTCGACACCTTCGCGAGGGACAACCTTCCGCCTCCAGGCCTTTGGCCGACTTTCTTGTTCGACCGGCCGGAGCTGCAGTACCCGGACCGCCTCAACTGCGCTGCGGAGTTTCTCGACCGCTGGGTCCGGGAGGGCAGGAGCGACGAGCCCTGTCTGATCAGTCCCGCCGAGACGCTCACCTACCGCCAGCTTCAGGAGCGGGTGAACCGGATCTGCAACGTGCTCGTCCAGAAGCTCGGCTTCGTGCCGGGCAACCGGGTTCTGCTGCGCTCCGCCAACAACCCGATGATGGTGGCGACCTATCTTGCGGTGCTCAAGGCCGGAGGCGTCGTCGTCGCCACCATGCCGCTGCTGCGTGCGAGGGAGATCGCCTATCCGATCGCTAAGGCGAAAATCGCCATCGCCTTCTGCGACCACCGCCTCGCGGATGAGATGGAGCGTGCGAAGGCGCTGTCTCCCGACCTAAAGCACGTCGTCTATTGGGGCTCGGGAGCGCCGGACAATCTCGAAGGTCTGATGGAGGACGTGCCGCCTGACTTCGAGGCCGTGGATACGGCGGCGGATGACGTATGCCTCATCGGCTTTACTTCGGGCACCACGGGCGAGCCCAAGGGCACGATGCATTTCCACCGCGACATGCTGGCGATCTGCGACGCCTACGGGAAGAACGTGCTGCGCGCAGAGCCGACAGACCGCTTCATCGGTTCGCCGCCGCTCGCCTTCACCTTCGGGCTCGGCGGCATCGTGCTCTTCCCCATGCGGATCGGCGTATCGACGGTGCTTCTCGAGAAGGCGGGCCCGGACGATCTCCTGCCCGCGATCATGCAGTACAAGGCGACGATCTGCTTCACGGCGCCCACTGCCTATCGCGCCATGCTCTCGAAGCTCGACAACTACGACATTTCCAGCCTGCGCAAATGCGTCTCCGCCGGAGAGCCGCTGCCGAAGGGTACCTACGAGGCGTGGCGCGCCGCCACCAATATCCGGCTGATGGATGGCATCGGCGCAACCGAGATGCTCCACATCTTCATCGCCGCGCGGGAGGAGGAGATCCGTCCCGGCGCCACCGGCAAGCCGGTCCCCGGCTACGAGGCGCGGGTGGTGGACGAGGAGGGAAGGGAGCTTCCGCCGGGGAGCATCGGCCGCTTGGCCGTTCGCGGCCCGACCGGGTGCCGCTATCTCGCCGACGAGCGGCAGGCCAAGTATGTCCAGAACGGCTGGAACGTCACCGGCGACACCTATCTCATGGATGAGGACGGGTACTTCTGGTATCAGGCGCGCTCCGACGACATGATCATCTCGTCGGGCTACAACATCGCGGGGCCCGAGGTGGAGGCTGCGCTCCTGACACATCCGGCGGTTGCGGAATGCGGCGTGGTCGGCGCCCCGGACGACGGACGGGGCATGGTCGTGAAGGCCTATGTGGTCCTGCGCTCCGGCCACGCGCCGGGCGCCGACCTCACCAAGGCGCTCCAGGATCACGTGAAGGCCGAGATCGCCCCCTACAAGTATCCGCGCATCATCGAATTCGTGGAGGCTCTGCCGCGCACGCAGACTGGCAAGCTCCAGCGCTTCGCGTTGCGCCGCATGGCGCAGGAGCAGGGCAGGCCGGGTCTCGCCGCGAGCGCATAGGACGGCAGCCTGCCACGGTTGATCGGCAGTTATTTCAAGCTTAAAATAAATTCGGAAACGTTCGGATTGGGTTCTCATGAAAACGGCGATCATCGGCGGCGGCCCCGCGGGACTTTATTTCGCGATCCTCATGAAGAAGCTCCGTCCGGAGGCGGAGATCACGGTCTATGAGCGCAACCGCGCCGACGAGACCTTCGGCTTCGGCGTCGTGTTCTCCGACGCCACCCTCGACAATTTCGAAAAGCACGACCTGCCGAGCTATCAGCGCATCACGCGCGAATTCGCCTACTGGGACGACATCGCCATCCACTTCAAGGGAAGCGAACACCGCATCGGCGGCAACGGGTTCTGCGGCTGCTCGCGCCGCACGCTGCTCCTCATCCTGCAGGACCGCGCGGCCGAGCTCGGCGTGAAGCTGCGCTACGACGTGGACGTGGACGACGAGAGCCTGTTCAGCGATGCCGACCTCGTGGTGGTGGCGGACGGCATCAACAGCCGCTTCCGCGACCGCTATGCCGAGCACTTCCAGCCGGAGGTGGATCTTCGCCCCAACAAGTTCGCCTGGATGGGTTCGACACGGCCGCTCGACGCCTTCACCTTCATCTTCCAGGAGACCGAGTGGGGCCCGTTCATCGCCCACGCCTACCAGTACGAGGCGAACCGCTCGACCTGGGTCTTCGAGACCGACCCCGAGACCTTCGCCCGCGCCGGCCTCGACCGGATGAGCGAGCTGGAGTCGGCGGCGCTGATGGAGCGGATCTTCGGCTGGTTCCTCAACGGCCACAAGGTCCTCACCAACCGCTCGATCTGGCGCAATTTCCCGATGATCCGCAACAAGCGCTGGGTCATGGGCAACAAGGTGCTCCTGGGCGACGCCAAGGCCTCCGCGCATTTCTCCATCGGGTCGGGCACCAAGCTCGCCATGGAGGACGCGATTGCGCTCTACGAGGCCTTCCGCCGCGATTCCACCGTCGAGGGTGCGCTCTCGCTCTACGAGACGGGACGCCGCGAGGAGGTGGAGAAGACCCAGCACGCCGCCGACGTGTCGCTGGTGTGGTTCGAGCATGTGGCGCGCTTCTGGGATTTCGATCCCGTGCAGTTCGCCTTCGGCGTCATGACCCGCGCCAAGGCCATCACCTACGACAATCTGCGCCTGCGCGCGCCGGATTTCGTGGAGGCCGTCGACAAGACCTTCGCGAGCCAAGTGAAGGCGAGCGGCTTCGATGTCTCCGTCGAGAAGCCGCAGGTCCCCATGTTCCAGCCCTTCCGCCTGCGGGACATGGTGGTGCCCAATCGCGTCGTCATGTCCCCGATGGACATGTATTCGGCCACGGACGGCGTTCCCGGCGATTGGCATCTCGTCCATTACGGCTCCCGCGCCACGGGCGGCGCGGGACTCATCTTCACCGAGATGACCTGCGTCTCGCCGGAGGCCCGCATCACGCTCGGCTGCACCGGCCTGTGGAACGAGGAGCAGGAGGCGGCCTGGAAACGCATCGTCGATTTCGTTCACGCGAACTCGGCGGCGAAAATCTGCCTCCAGCTCGGCCATGCGGGGCGAAAGGGCGCGACGAAGCTCATGTGGGAGGGCATCGACCGCCCGCTCGAATCCGGGGCCTGGGACATCTGCTCCGCCTCGCCCATTCCCTACTTCCCCGACAGCAAGGTGCCGCGCCAGGCGACCCGCGCCGATATGGATCTTGTCAAGAGCCAGTTCGTGGCCGCAGCCGAGCGCGGCGACCGCGCCGGTTTCGACATGCTGGAGCTGCACTGCGCCCACGGCTACCTGCTGGCGAGCTTCATCTCTCCGCTCACCAACCGCCGCACGGACGAGTACGGCGGCTCCCTGGAGAACAGGTTGCGCTTCCCGCTCGAGATCTTCGACGCCATGCGGGAGGTGTGGCCCGCGAATAAGCCCATGTCCGTGCGCATTTCCGCCACCGACTGGGCCGAGGGCGGCGTTACTGGCGAGGATGCGGTCGAGATCGCCCGCGCCTTCTCCGAGCACGGCGTCGACCTCGTCGATATCTCCACGGGCCAGACCGTGCGCGAGGCGCGGCCGATCTACGGGCGCATGTTCCAGACGCCGTTCTCGGATCAGGTCCGCAACGAGGCGCAGGTCGCCACCATGTGCGTCGGCAACATCACCACGGCGGACCAGGTCAATACGATCCTGGCGGCCGGACGTGCCGATCTCGTCGCGCTCGGCCGGCCGCATCTGGTCGATCCCTTCTTCACCATGAAGGCGGCGGCATGGTACGGCGCGACCGACATCCACTGTCCGCCGCAATATCTCGCGGGCAAGGATCAGATCGTCCGAAACTCCGTGCGCGACCGGCAGGACCTCGAGGATCTCAAGATCAAGGCCAAGCCGAAGACCCGGGCCGAACTCAAGATGGAGGCCGGCGAGAAGCCTCTCGCTGCTGAATGACATGGGCACGAAAAGCTTAAAGGGCCGTCATGCCCTCGTCACCGGCGGCGGCCGGGGCATCGGACGCGCGGTGGCCGCCTCCCTTGTGAAGGCCGGCGCCACCGTCACCATCGTCGGGCGCAAGCCCGCTTCTCTGGACGAGGCTCTGAACGCGGGCGACGCCCATGCCGCCGTCATGGCCGACGTGACGGATATGGCGGCCGTGCAGGCTGCCGTGCATGAGGCCGTCGAACGGTATGGCCCCATCGACCTGATGATCGCCAATGCGGGCGCGGCGGTCTCTGCACCCTTCCTGAAGTCCGGTCCCGAAGTGTTCCGGAACATGCTGGACGTGAACCTCCTCGGGGTCACCAACGTAGTGCAGGCGGTCCTCGGCTCCATGAGCGAACGCGGCTTCGGACGTATCGTGGCCGTGGCCTCCACGGCAGGCCTCAAGGGCTATCCCTATGTGAGCGCCTATTGCGCCTCCAAGCACGCCGTCATCGGCTTCGTGAAGGCGCTCGCGCTCGAGACTGCGAAAACCGGCGTGACGGTCAATGCCGTCTGCCCCGGCTTCACGGATACGGATCTGGTGGCGGAGAGCCTCAGGACCATCATGGCGAAGACTGGCCGCAGCCGCGAGGAAGCTCTAAGCGAGCTGACGAGGCACAACCCGCAGGGCCGGCTTATCGACCCGGCGGAGATTGCGAATACCGTGCTCTGGCTCTGCGGCGAGCAGGCCCGTTCCGTGACCGGGCAGGCCATCGTGGTGGCCGGTGGAGAGATCTGACATGGACGACAGGATGATCCCCCTCGACGCCGAGACCAAGGCGGTCGAAATGCCGGAGCACCACCGGGACGAGCTGCGCCTGTGGCTTCGCCTTCTCACCTGCACCACCCTCATCGAAGGCGAGGTGCGCCGCCGCCTGCGCGAGAGCTTCGACGTGACGCTGCCCCGCTTCGACCTGATGGCTCAGCTCGACAAGGCCCCCGACGGCATGACGCTGTCCGACCTCTCCAGGCGCATGATGGTATCGAACGGCAACCTGACCGGTCTCGTCGACCGGCTCATGGCTTCGGGCCATCTCGACCGACGCGTCTCCTCGACCGACCGGCGGGCGCAGGTCGTCAGCCTGACGGAAGCCGGGCGGGCGGAGTTCCGCGCTATGGCGGCGGAGCACGAGGGCTGGATCGCCGAACTCTTCGCGGACCTGACCCCGAAAGACCAGAAGGACCTCATGCGCCTGCTCGCCAAGACCAAAGGGTCGGCCCGGCGCGCCATCGTGGGAGACGCCTCGTGACGACTTACGCCAACTCAGTCACCCTGCCGCTCGCTTCCTACGAGCCCCGGCACTTTCTGCTGTCGGTCGACGGGCCCGTTGCGACCGTCACGCTCAACCGGCCGGAAAAGAAGAACCCGCTCACCTTCGAGAGCTATCGCGAGCTGACGGATTTCTTTCACGCCTGCGCCAAGGACGATCAGGTGAAGGCCATCGTCATCACCGGGGCAGGGGGCAACTTCTCGTCCGGCGGCGACGTGTTCGAGATCATCGGGCCGCTGGTGGAGATGGACACCAAGGAGCTGACCGCCTTCACCCGCATGACCGGGGAGCTGGTGAAGGCGATGCGCGCCGCGCCTCAGCCCATCGTCGCCGCTGTCGAAGGCGTCTGCGCGGGCGCCGGCGCGATCATCGCCATGGCCTCGGACGTTCGGCTTGCCGCGCCCGGCGCCAAGGTGGCGTTCCTGTTCAACAAAGTGGGGCTCGCAGGCTGCGATATGGGAGCCTGCGCCATCCTGCCCCGCATCATCGGCCAAGGCCGCGCTTCGGAACTGCTCTATACCGGCCGCTTCATGTCGGCTGAGGAGGGGGAGCGCTGGGGCTTTTTCAGCCGTCTTGCCGATGCTGGCAGTCTCCTGAGCGAGGCCGGCGGTCTCGCGCGCGCCATCGGCACCGGCCCGACCTATGCCAACACCATGACGAAGCGGATGCTCGCCATGGAATGGGCCATGTCGGTGGAGGAAGCCATCGAGGCGGAAGCCGTGGCGCAGGCCCTGTGCATGACAACGGAAGACTTCGCCCGCGCCTACCGGGCCTTCGCCGCCAAGGAAAAGCCGGTCTTCCAGGGGGATTGAGATGATCGATGCAAGCTTTCTCTCCTGGCCGTTCTTCGAGGATCGCCATCGGCGCTTCGCTGAAGTTCTGGCTTCCTGGGCCGAGAAGGAGGTCAGCCTCGTGGTCGATCACCACGACGTTGATGCCTCCTGCCGCCGCCTCGTGCGGAGACTGGGCGAGGGCGGCTGGCTGAAGGCAGTGGTGCCGCAGGCCTATGGAGGGCTCTATCCCGCTTTCGACGTCCGCACCCTCTGCCTTGCCCGCGAGACCCTGGCCTATCGGGACGGGCTGGCGGATTTTGCCTTCGCCATGCAGGGCCTCGGCACGGGGCCGATCACGCTCTTCGGCTCGGAGGAGCTGAAGAGCCGCTACCTGCCGCCGGTAGCGCGGGGCGAGGCCATTGCCGCCTTCGCGCTCTCGGAGCCGGAAGCCGGTTCGGACGTGGCCGCCATGAGCACCACCGCAACGCCCGACGGGCCGGATCACGTCCGCCTGGATGGCGCGAAGACCTGGATCTCGAATGGCGGGATTGCCGACCACTATGTGGTCTTCGCCCGTTCGGGGGAGGCTCCGGGGGCGAAGGGGCTGTCGGCCTATGTGGTCGATGCGGAGACGCCGGGACTGACCGTCCAAGAGCGCATCGACGTGATCGCGCCGCATCCTCTCGCGACTCTGCGCTTCGAGGGCTGCCGGCTGCCCCTGTCGCAAAGGGTCGGCGGGCCGGGGGAGGGATTCAAGGTCGCCATGGGGACCCTCGACGTGTTCCGCTCCACGGTAGGCGCAGCGGCCCTGGGCTTCGCGCGCCGGGCCATGGACGAGGCCCTGAGCCATGCCTCCTCCCGCAAGCTGTTCGGTGCGCCCCTGTCCGACCTTCAGATGACCCAAGGCGCACTTGCCGACATGGCGACCGGGGTCGATGCGGCGGCTCTGCTCGTGTACCGCGCCGCCTGGACCAAGGATCAGGGCGCAGAGCGGGTCACCCGCGAAGCCGCCATGGCGAAGATGCAGGCAACCGAAACCGCTCAAGCCGTCATCGACAGGGCGATGCAGATCTTCGGCGGACTCGGCGTCACCAAGGGCGTGAAGGTCGAGGAGCTCTACCGCGAGATCCGGGCCTTGCGCATCTATGAGGGTGCGACCGAGGTCCAGAAGATCGTGATCGCCCGCGAGCTTCTGAAGATGCTGGAGGGCCAGCGCGCTGCGACAAGCCGCACGGCCGCCGAATAAGAAACGATGGAGAGACGCCAGTGACCGCCTTTGTGGGCTCAGCGGATAAACTCGAATCCGACGACGGACCCGAGACCCTTCACCCCCGAAACTGGCCCGTCCCGAAGGGCTATGCCAACGGGATGATGGGCGAGGGCCGTGTGCTCGTCACCGGCGGGATCGTCGGGTGGGACGAGAACGGCGTCTTCGCGGATGGCTTCGTCGCACAGGCGCGGCAGATCTTTACCAACATCTGCGCCATCCTGGCCGAGGGCGGCGCGCAGCCCCGGCATCTCGTGAGGCTCACATGGTATGTCGTCGACATCGATGAATACCTCGCCAATCTGCGCGAGCTGGGCCGGGCCTACCGGGAGGTGTTCGGCACCCATTACCCCGCCATGGCGCTCGTCCAGGTCGTGCGCCTCGTGGAGAAGGCGGCCCGGGTCGAAATCGAGGCGACGGCGATCGTGCAGCGTTCCGAATGACGCCCAGGCTGCCGCCGATCCTGTTGCCTGTGTGCACCGTTTCAACACAACGTTCACCTATGCCTAAAAAGGCATCAGGCTTGATCTAGTGTTACACAGGCCAAAGAGTGTGAATTGCGCCTGTGAATCCGCACAGGCTGCAGGTCTTCCATGCTCCGACTCAACGACAACCGTTCGGGCACCTCGTCCGAAGGCGAGCTCCATGACTATGCCGAGATGTTCGAGCTGGCGCCGGTCTCGCTCTGGCTCGAGGATTACAGCGGTCTCAAACGCCTCTTCGACGAGTGGCGTGAGGCCGGCGTCACCTCCTTGAGGGAGTACCTGCTGGCGGATGTGGGACGCGTAAAGGCCTGCTCGGATCAGATCCGCGTCCTCAAGGTCAACAGCAAGACGCTCAGTCTCTTCGAGGCGGACAGCCTGAACCATCTGGTGGAGAATCTCGGCCGTATCCTCAGCAAGGACATGTTCACGACCTATGTCGATGAGCTCGTTCAGCTGTGGGACGGAAAGGCCGAGATCTCCAGCAATACCGTGAACTACACCCTGTCGGGCAAGCGGCTCGACATCCAGCTGAAGGCAACGATCCTGCCCGGCCACGAGGACAACTGGGACCGGGTTCTCGTCGCAATCGAGGACGTGACGGAGCGCGAAACGGCAAGGCGCAAGCTGACCATCAGCGAGGAATATGCGCGGGGCCTCTTCGAGCACTCCCCGGTGTCGCTCTGGGTGGAGGATTTCAGCGCCGTGAAGCAGCTGCTCGACGAGGTGCGTCAGCAGGGCATTTCCGATTTCCGCGTCTTCACCGACGTGCATCCCGAATTCGTCGAGCGCTGCATGGCCGAGATCCGCGTCGTCGACGTGAACCGCCACACGCTCGAACTCTTCGCCGCCCCGGACAAGCAGATGCTCCTGCGCCGCCTCACCGACGTGCTCAGGGAAGAGATGAGTGACCACTTCCGGGAGCAGCTGGTCGATCTCTGGCATGGCAGGATCTTCCAGCAGCGCGAGGTCGTGAACTACACGCTGGACGGCGACGAGCTGCACCTTCACCTGCAGTTCTCGGTGCTCCCCGGCTACGAGCACGACTGGTCCCTGGTCCAGGTGGCGCTGACGGATATCACCGCCCGCAAGCGAGCCGAGGCCTATTTGGAATATCTCGGCAAGCACGACGTGCTGACCAAGCTCTACAACCGCTCCTTCTTTGCCGACGAGCTGAACCGCCTGGAGCGCAAGGGCCCGTTCCCCGTCACCATCATCATGATCGACCTGAACGGCCTGAAGGCCGTCAACGATCAGCTGGGTCATGCCGCGGGCGACGACCTGCTGCGCCGAGCGGGCGAAGTGCTGAGCAAGGCGGTCGACAAGCCGTCCTATGCGGCCCGCATCGGCGGAGACGAGTTCGCGCTGCTTTTGCCGGCCACTGACGAGCGCGACGGCAAGACGGTGCTGGAGAGCATCGAGAACCTGCTCGAGGTCAACAACCAGTTCTATTCCAGCCTGGAGCTAAGCTTCGCCATGGGCGCGGCCACCAGCCAGCCCGGCGAGCGGCTGGAATCCGTGGTGACGCGGGCCGACCTGATGATGTACGAGGCGAAGCGGGCCTATCATAAATCCATCAAGGATGGCAGCCGGGCCGCAGCATCATAACGCGCGGGATTCCGCTCGTTGGAGGGGATTCCCGGTTGGGCTAGGATGAGGGCGGGCGATCTTCTGGCCAGAACGATGAACGGGAGGATCCCATGACCATCTCTTCGCGACGGCCTCTCCGCGAGGCGGCAGCGCCCCTGGTCGCTGCCCTTCTCGTCGTCCTGTTCGTCGCCCTTCAGTTCCTCGGATCGCCCCAGGCCCTCGGCAGTCTCGGCTTCATCGCTCCGGCGCAGACCTCGAGTCCCCGGGCGACCCTGGAGGGCTTCCGGGCCGACGTCTCGCAGGCGACGGCCCTGCTCATGGGGGCCTACCGGCAGAACGTGTCCGAGCCGGGCGTCTCCTGGAGCGAGAGCGTTTCAGCAAAGGTGGCGGAAGCCGATGCCCTCCTGGCAAAGGCCTCCCGGTCCCTCGATCTGCGAGACATTCCGCCGGTGGAGCTCGAGCACCGGCGGCTCGAATCCGTCCTTCTCCTGCAGGAGGTCCTCGACCGGGTGCCCCTGCCGGACCCGAGCGCCGTCCCCGGAGACGGGGAGATCGCGGCAAAGCCGGTGCCGGCCTGGAATGTGCCGGGCACGGAAATCAGGATCATCCGCATCGCCGACGGGCCGCGGGCGGGGGAGTATCTCTTCTCCAGCGAGACGGTTCTGCGGCTGGAGGACTTCTATCGCCTGATCCGCAGTGAGCCGAAGCTGAGCGGCGTTCCGGGCGATTTCTACGACTTCTTCAGCCAGTCGCCCGGCCACCTGCTGCCGCCGAAATGGTACAGCCTCGTCGAGGCTCTGCCGGCTCCGCTGAAGGTCGAGATTGAGGGCCAGGCGGTCTGGCAATGGATCGCCTTCGCCCTGGTGACAGGCCTCGCCATCGGCGCGGTCCTTGGCATGCGCTCTCTGGCACGAGGTGCCGGCTCCTCCCGGAGCGGAACGGTGCAGCTCCTGCCGCCGATGATCCTGCCGGGCAGTCTCGCGGTGGCCGCTCTGTTCGTGCGCTATATGACCGACAGCCAGATCAACCTGACGGGCCGGGTCAACAACGGTGTCGAGGAGATCGCCCAGGGGATCGCCTACATTGCCATGATCTGGGCGGTTCTCGCCTTCTCGAACGCCCTGGCGGGACGTCTCTACTTCTCCGCCACGAAGAGCATCGACGCCCACCTCGCGAGGGCCGCCGTGCGCATCGGGGGGATCGCGGTCGCTCTCGTGCTCCTGATCTACGGCGCCTCCCATCTTGGCATTCCTCTCGCAGGCCTTCTGGCAGGTCTCGGCGTCGGCGGTCTGGCCGTCGCCCTTGCCGCCAAGCCCACCCTGGAGAACTTCATCGGCGGCCTGATCCTCTATGCGGACAGGCCGGTGCGCGTGGGCGATCTCTGCCGGTTCGGCAATCTCGAAGGCAGGGTCGAGGAGATCGGGATCCGCTCGACCCGGATCAGAGGGCTCGACCGGACGCTGATCACGATCCCGAACGCCACCTTCGTGAACATGAACATCATCAACCTGACCAGCCGCGACCGGATGCCCTATGACCGGGTGGTCGGCATCCGCGCGGCCGATACCGCAGCCATCCGCCACGAAATTGAGGCCGTCGCAGCCCTGGTGGCGGAGCATCCGAAGATCGAGCCCGGCTCGGTCCAGGCGCGGCTGCGGGAAGGACACGAGGAAAAGCCGAAGGTGGAGATCCACGCCCTGATCGCGACCTCGAAATGGGACGACTTCCTGAGGATCCAGCAGGAGATCGATCTCATGCTGCGGGACAGGATGCTTGCCGCGGCCAGAGCCGAGGAGGCTCCCTCGGCCGACAACGTCGTGCCGCTGAAGGACCCGGCCTGAGCCAGTCCCCGCGCCCTCAGATGTCGATGGCGACGATCTCCGCCTGACCCTGTCCGACAGGCACGGTGTCTCCGACCTCTTTCCCCATGAGGGACTGGGCGAGCGGAGAGACATAGGAGATGGTGCCCTGGGCCGGGTCGGCCTCGTCCTCTCCCACGATCCGGTAGCTCTGCTGGCGGCCACCGTCCCGCTCGAAAGTGACCTTCGAGCCGAAGCGGACGTGCTCCGTATCCGTGGGAACGGGAGCGACCTCCGCCGTCGTCCGGCGCAGGGACCAGTAGCGCAGGTCGCGGGAGACGCGCGCGATCTCGGCCTTGTCGTCCGCTTCCTGGGCCTCGGCGAGACGCTTGTTCAAGGCCTCGATCTCCTCGTCCATCCGGGCAAGGCCCGAGGGCGTGACGAGATGATGCGGGCTGACGGTCCGGTCGGGCAGATCCTCGAAGGCTTCTCCGCCTTCGGATTCGCGAACAAAGGCACGGCTCATCGAGGTTTCCTCCGTTCTGTCACGCCTCGTCTTTCCCAGAAGTGGAATCCAGGTCCGGGGCGATGCTTGAGGAGGTAACGGCTCGAACTCTGCTTAAGTTTCCCGAATTAGCCTTTATTGCTTCGCTTGCCTCAGGCGGCCGACAATTCCGCCCGGGAAGGCATAGACGCTGATGATGAACAGGGCGCCGAGCCAGAGGAGCCAGCGATCCGGGTGGATGAGGATGGGAAGGATCGGAATACCCTCCAGGGCTTCGCTCCCGGCCGCCATGAGCACCTGCAGGTAGCTCTGCGCCAGGACGAACAGGGTCGCGCCGATGACGGCCCCGTACATGGTCCCCATGCCGCCGATCACGACCATGAGCAGGATGTCGATCATGATCGAGAAGGAGAGGGTCGTATCGGGCCCGTTATAGCGCAGCCACAGGGCCATCAGCGCGCCCGCGACCGTCGCGGCGAGCGCCGAGAGCACGGAGGCGGCAGTCCGGTAGGCGACCACCCGGTAGCCCAGGGCCTCGGCGCGGAACTCGTTCTCGCGGATGGCCTGGAGCACGCGCCCGAAGGGCGAGTTCACGATGCGCAGCAGAAGCAGGAAGACGAAGAGCGCGACGAAGAAGATCAGGTAATAGGCGAGGATGCGCCCGTTGACCGTGACGCCGAAGAGCTGGTCCTCGAGAGGGCGGAAGGCGGGGCGAAGCTCGAAGGGAAGCTGGAACGACAAGCCGTCCTCGCCGCCCGTGATCTCCGACATCTGGGAGGCCAGCACCGCGACGGCGGAGGCGACAGCAAGGGTGATCATCGAGAAGAAGATCGCCCGGACCCGCAGCGACAGGAGGCCGATGGCGGCGGCCAGGACGGCTGAGAGAGCAAGAGCTGCCACAAGGCCGATCCCGGCTGAGGCCCAGGTGGGCTCGATTTGCTCCAGCGCAATGGCGATGCCGTAGCCGCCGATGCCGAAGAACATGGTGTGGGCGAAGGAAACGATGCCGGAATAGCCGAGCAGAAGGTCGTAGCTCGCGACCAGAACGATGAAGACGCAGATCTTCGCCGCCGTGCTGAGGGGCTGGCTTCCCGAGAACAGGAAGGGGGTTGCTGCGAGGACCAGGAGGATGGCCAGCAGAATGAGGCTCAGGACCCACGACCGCGGGGGATCCGACGAGAGGATCCGGCTGAAGAACCCGCTGCGGCGGGTCTCGTCGGGAGGGAGTGTGAGGGCGGAGGACATGCTCATCGGCGCGCTACCGGAAAGAGGCCCTGCGGACGCCAGATCAGGACGAGGGCCATCACGAGGATGTTGGAGATGAGCGCCAGCTTCGGCGCGACGAAGCCGACATAGTTCGCCACCAGCGCGACCAGGATCGAGCCGACGAAGCAGCCGCCCACGGAGCCGAGGCCGCCGACGATGATGACGATGAAGACCAGCACCATCACCTCCATGCCCATGCCGGCGGTGAGGGTCTGGCGGTAGAAGGCCCACATGACGCCGCCGAGACCGGCCAGCGCAGAGCCCGCCACGAACACGCTGACGAAGAGGCGGCGAATCCGATAGCCCAGGGCCTCCACCATTTCGGGGTTCTCGACCCCGGCCCGGATCAGGAGTCCGATGCGGGTGCGGTTGAGCAGCAACTGCATGCCGATGAAGACGACGAGGCCGATTCCGACCGCGACGACCCGGTAGCGCTCCACGACGATGTCGCCGAAGACGAAGGCCCCGCGCAGGGTCTCCGGCAGAGGGATCGGGATCGGAGAGGCGCCCCAGATGGCGTGGATGGCCTGCTCGGCCACGATCAGGCCGCCCATGGTGACCAGGATCTGCTTGAGATGGCTGCCATAGACCGGGCGGACGATGACCCGCTCGAAGACCGCCCCGACAACCCCCGTCACGGCCATGGCCGCGACGATGCAGAGACCCAGGAGGGCGAGGTTCAGCCCGAGGGATTCCGCCGCTGCCCAGCCGGCCAGAGGCCCCAGGACGAGGAGGGTGGCGTAGGCTCCGAGCGAGATGAAGACACCGTGGCCGAAATTGATGATGTCCATCAGGCCGAAGACGAGGGTCAGCCCCGAGGCCATCAGGAAGATCATCATGCCCATGGCGAGACCCGCCACGGTGAGCGTGACCCAGGTCGAGCCGCTGCCGACGAAGGGCAGGGCGGCGAGGGCGAGGGCCGGCACGAGGAGAAGCGGAAGCCAGTCCGTCTTCGTGCGCGGCAGCTCGGCGGTCGCGGAGGTATCGACGGCCATATCGGTCATTGGTGAGCATCCAGAGAAAGGCCGAGCAGGCGCTGTTGCAGGGCTTTGTCCGCCACGAGATCGCTCATGGCGCCGGAATGCACGATGCGGCCATCGTCCATCACCAGCACATTGTCGCCAAGGGCGGAGGCCGCATAGAAACTCTGCTCCACGAGCAGGATCGTCTCGCCGGCTGCCTTGAGGGCCTTGAAGGCCTCGATCATGCTGCGCACCATCACGGGCGCGAGGCCCTTGGTGGGCTCGTCCACCAGCAGGAGGCGGCGCGGCTCGGCAATGGCGCGGGCAATGGCCAGCATCTGCTTCTGCCCGCCGGAAAGATTGCCGGCCGGCAGGTTCCAGAACCGCTTGAGGGCGGGCAAGAGGCCGAGGATCCAGTCGAGGCGCGCGCTGTCCACGGGGCCGCTGCGGGCCGCCAGCACGATGTTTTCGCGGACGGTGAGATCCGTGAAGATGCCCATGGATTCCGGCACGTAGGCGATGCCCGAGCGGGCAATGTCCGGGGTCGACATCGCCGTGATGTCCTTCTCCCCGAAGCGGATCTCGCCGGAGGAGGCCTTCCAGAGCCCCATGATCGTGCGCAGGGTTGTCGTCTTGCCCGCTCCGTTGCGCCCGAGCAGCATGGTCAGCTCGCCCTCGGGAATGTCGAAATAGACACCGTGCAGGATGTGATAGGGCCCGACATGGGTGTGGACGTCGCTCAGCTTGAGGAGGGGCTCAATCACGGGCGGCCTCCAGTCCGAGATAGGCTTCCTGCACCACCGGCGATGCGATGACCTCTGCCGGTTCGCCGTCGGCGACGAGCGCGCCGTTGTGAAGAACCACGATGCGGTCGGCCAGCGAGCGCACCACGTCCATCTTGTGCTCCACGAGGAGGACGGTGGCGTCCCCGCGCTGCTTGATGTCGTTGATGAGTTCGAGCACCGTCGGAACCTCGTCGACGCTCATGCCTGCGGTCGGCTCGTCGAACATGAAGACCTTCGGCTCCATGGCGAGGAGGAGGGCGACTTCGAGCTTGCGCTGGTCGCCGTGCGAAAGGGCCTTGGGAGCGATGTGGCGCCTGTCCTCGAGGCGCACCCTTTCCAGGATGTCCTCGGCCTTCTCGATGAGGTCGCGGCGGCTGTTCCACACTTTGAGCAGCGACCATCCGGCATCGGCCCGGCTCTGGACCGCGAGGCGGATGTTCTCCAGCGCCGTCAGGTCGGGAAAGAGGTTGGTCAGCTGGAAGGCGCGCCCCAGGCCCTTCTTGGCCCGGGCGGAGGCGGGCAGGGCGGTGATGTCCTCGCCCCCGACGATCACTTCGCCCGACGTGGCGCGAAGCTGGCCGGAGATGAGATTGAAATAGGTGGTCTTGCCGGCGCCGTTCGGGCCGACGATGGCCGTGAGCGTGCCGGGAGTGAACCGGCACGACACGTCGTTGACGGCCACGTGGCCGCCGAAGCGAATGGTAAGCCCGCGCGTTTCCAGCGCGGGCGATTTCGTCGTCTGGATCACAGGTCTGCTTAGCGCTTGTTCCGGACCGGGATCGGCATCTTGTCGGCCGGGATCGTGGCGAGGAGATCGAGCAGGTCGTTCGCGTCCTTGCCTTCACCCTTGACCTTGAAGTGGTACATGGGCTGCAGCGCCTGGTGATCCTCCTTGCGGAAGGTCATGGTGCCCTTCGGCGTCTCGAAGCTCATGCCCTCCATGGCTTTGACGAGTTTCTCCGGATCCGTCCCGCCCGCCTTCTCGATGGCGGTCAGGGCAGCGGAGGCCGCAGCGAAGCCGCCCGCGGTGAAGAAGTCCGGCGGCGCATTGAAGCGCTTCTGGTGCTCGGCCACGAGCCAGTCGTTCATCGGGTTCTTCGGGAAGGCATGGTAGTAGTAGATCGCGCCTTCCATGCCGGGATAGTTCTTGTAGATCTGCATGGCGGGCAGGATGTTGCCGCCGGGGGCGATCTCGATGCCGAAGCGCTCCGGCTTGAGGTCGGCGATCTTCGGCAGCGGATGCTGGCCGGCCCAGATGATGTTGATGATCTTCTTGCCCGGCTTGTCCTTGAGCGCGTCGAAGATGCGCTGGGCGGAAGCGGTGAAGTCGGTGGCGTTCTGCGGAGCGTATTCCTCGAACACGACCTTCGCATTCGGACGGATCTTACCGAGCGCGTCCTTGAGCGCGGCGACGCCATCGCGGCCGAAGGCGTAGTCCTGCGCGAGCGTCGCGATGGATACCTCTCCGCTCTCCGGGATCGCAGCGGCTGCGCCGTAGGCGTCCTGCGTCGAGTTGCGCGAGGTGCGGAAGATGTAGCGGTTCCACTTCTCGCCGGTGATGGCGTCGGCGACCGCAGGCTCCACGATCAGAACCTTTTGGTACTCCTCGGCGACCGGCAGCATGGCGAGCGCGGCGGCCGAAGAGGTCGTGCCGACGGCGATATCCACGTTGTCGTCGTTATAGGCCTGCTCCAGCAGGGTCTTGGCGAGATCGGCCTTGAGCTGGTCGTCCTTCACGATGACGTCGATCTTGCGACCGTTCACCATCATGGTGCCCTTGGTGAGGTATTCGAGCCCCATTATGAAGCCGGCTTCGGTCTGCTTGGCGTAAGCCTCCAGCGGGCCGGTCTTGCCGGCGATCAGGGCGATCTTGATATCTTCGGCGAAAGCAGCGGTCGCGAAGAAAATTCCTGCCGTGGCGGCAGCGATTTTGAGTTTCAGGCGCATCGGACTCCCCGTGTTCTTATGGCGCCATTGACCGCTCTGCGCCTCCGCCTGTCAAGTTCAACTCTTGGACCCGCTGTGGAGGGGAAAGCTGACGAAACGGCACAGGTCTCAGGCTTCTGGCAGCACCGGGGGCTCGATGTCCTTGGCGACACGCCCACGCCGTGCTGCCTCGCGCTCCAGAAGAAGCAGGACGATCCCGGCTCCGCAGATCACGGCGGCACCGACGAGAGTCCAGAACTGGACGATGTCGCCGAAGGCGAGATAGCCGAGCACGATTGCCCAGACGATGAGGGTGTACTGATAGGGCGCGACGACCGAGGCGGGCGCGATCTTGAGCGAGCGGTTGACGCAGGCATGGGCCGCCATGGAGACGATGCCGAGGAGGAACAGGGCCGCGAGGTCGAGCGGTCCCGGCGTGACCCAGGCGAGGGGCGCGGCCACGATGCCGAAGATCAGCGTGCCGATGATCTGGCCCAGAACGAGCGTGGCGTCATGGGTCTCCCGCAGCATGCGGGTCGTGATCATCAGCAGGGAATAGAACACGCTTCCCGCAAGCGCGATGAGCGCCGGCAGGGACAGGGTGGCCGGAGAGGGGCGAAGGGCGATGAGCACTCCGACGAAGCCGACGGCAATCGCGAGGATCCGCGGCGCATCGAGCCTCTCGTCGAGCCAGAAGAAGGCAAAGGCCGCCACATAGATCGGCCCGGCGAGGTAATAGGTCATGACGTCCGCCAGCGGCAGATAGGTCACGGCCCAGTAGAAGCAGGCGACCTCGAGTGTCGACAGGGTGATGCGGACGGCGTGGAGCCCCGGCTGGGGAGGAATCCTAAAGGGAACGTTCTGCTTGCGCATGATCGGCAGGAGAACGGCGAGCGCCGCGATGGAGCGCAGCAGCAGCACCTGACCCACGGAGTACGTGGCGACGAGCCACTTCCCCATGACGTCGTTGACCGCGAAGAGAAAGACCCCGAGCAGCATCAGGCCGATGCCGATGAGAGCGCCGGAGCGGATCGCCTGTCCCGGCGGGAGCACGTGCCTGGTCATGGGCGGCAACCGCAACGGTTCGCCCGGCGGACGGCCCGGCCGATTGCAGTGGAATGGATCTTGGAAAGGGACATCGAGGGACGACTCTGCCCGCAGCCGAGAGGGTTCGCTCTCAATATCGAAGCGCCGGCAATTCACAAGCCCCTCCTACAGGGGGGCTAGAAAGTCCTGGCTCCGTTCACCGGGAGCATGATGGCGTAAAGCGACGTGGTGGCGCAGATGTAGAGGCGATTGCGCTTCACGCCCCCGAAGACCACGTTCGCCACGATCTCGGGCACCAGAACCTTGCCGAGCAGGGTGCCGCCCGGATCGTAGCAATGGACGCCGTCGCCCGCGCTCGCCCAGATCCGCCCGGCTTCGTCCAGCCGGAAGCCGTCGAAGAGCCCGTCGGTGCAGGTGGCGAAGACGCCGCCTCCCGTCAGGCTGCCGCTGTCCGTGAGATCGAAAGCGCGAATGTGGCGGGGGCCGTCCACAACATGCGTTGCGCCCGTATCCGCCACATAGAGGCGCTTTTCGTTGGGCGAGAAGGCAATCCCGTTGGGACGGACGAAGTCGTCGGCGACGACGGCGATGTCGCCGCTCTGCGGATCGACGCGATAGACATGGCAGCCGCCCATCTCGCTCTGCGCCTTGTGGCCCTCGTAATCGGAATCGATGCCGTAGGCCGGGTCCGTGAACCAGATCGAGCCATCAGATCTCACGACCACGTCGTTGGGGCTGTTGAGGCGCTTGCCCTGGTAGTGACTGGCGATGACGGTGATGGAGCCGTCATGCTCGGTGCGGGTCACCCGTCGGTTGCCATGCTCGCAGGTCATGAGCCTGCCCTGCCTGTCCACCGTATTGCCGTTGGAATAGCCCGAGGGAGCGCGAAAGACGCTGACGGCGTTCGACGTCTCGTCGTAGCGCATCATGCGGTCGTTGGGCACGTCGCTCCAGACGAGATAGCGGCCCGCCGGGAAATAGGCGGGGCCCTCCGCCCAGCGGCATCCCTCGGCCAGCTTCTCGAGCCGCGCCGTCGGGATCACCAGGTTCCGGAAGCGCTCGTCCAGAATAACGGCCACGTCCCTGAACATCGAAAACCCGCGCCTGTATCAATGAGCCAGGATGACGGGCATCGTCGTGTTGCTCAAGATGTGGCTCGTCGCTCCCCCGAAGAACATCTGCCTGAGGCGGCTCTGCGTATAGGCGCCCTTCACCAGGAGGTCGCAGCCAAGCGCGGCCGCCTCGGCCAGGATCTTCTCTCCGGGCCTGTTGGCGGTGTCCGTGACCGTCACCGCTTCAGCGGGCATGTCGCGCATTCTCAGGAAACGGGCCAGCTCCGCGCCCGATGGGCCCGGAACACCCCAGTCCTCGATCTCGAGAATGACGATGCGGCGGGCCTTGGAGAGGATCGGCATGGAGCCCAGGATCGTGCGCGCCGTTTCGGTGCTGCGGTTCCAGGCGATCACGACGGTTTCGCCGATGCTCCGCGGTGAGTTGGGAGGAGAGATCAGAACGGGGTGGCCGGTCTCGAAGAGGGCCGCCTCGACGGTGGAGAGGCGCGTCTGGCCGTTCGATCCGTCGGGACGTCCGACGACGATCACGTCGAAGACACGTCCATAGGCTCCCAGGAACGCATCCTCCATCAGCCCGTCCTGCCGCCAGCCGAAGCCGAGGCCGCCGAGGCCCGCGGAACGGGGGATCTCCCGCGTGACCATGAAGCCCTCGAAGCGCTCGCGACAAGTGCGGGCGATCTCGATGCGGTTCTCAGGCGTGATGGGCGAGGGAACGCCGATGGCGATATCCACCGGCAGGACCACCGGATAATCCGGGGTGATGGCGATCCCCTCAATATAGCTGTCGAACATCCGGCCCAGCAGAAGCGCCGCTTCCAGTTGAGGCTCGAGGATGCCGTGGTCTTCGACCGGAATGAGAATGCTTTTCATGAGATTATTGTCGCGCTTAAATCCCTTGCCGACAAGGGGTCCCGACGAAGGTCGGGGGCGGGGTGGGCGCTCCTATGGGATCGTGAAGTCTCCGGGCTGCCAGGAAACCTTCGGATAAAGAGGGTTCATCTCTTCCAGTGTCGCCTTGACGATGGAGGCGACGGCGGCGTTGCGGACCCACTTCCGGTCGGCCGGGATGACATGCCAGGGCGCCCATGGGGTCGAGCAGCGGTGCAGCATGGTCTCGTAGGCGTCCTGGAAGTCGTCCCAGTGCTGCCTGTCGTCGAGGTCGCCCGCATCGAACTTCCAGTGCTTCTTCGGGTTGTCGAGCCTCTCCTGCAGGCGCTCTTTCTGCTCGTCCTTCGAGATGTGCAGCATGAACTTGAGAATCGTCGTGCCGTTCTCCACCAGCATCTTCTCGAAGGCGTTGATCTGCTCGTAGCGCTGCTCGATGACCTGCGCAGGAGCGAACGACCTCACCTTCGCGATCAGCACATCCTCGTAATGGGAGCGGTTGAAAATGCCAATGGTCCCGCGGCGCGGGCAGACGGCATGGACGCGCCAGAGATAATCGTGCGCAAGCTCGGTCTCCGACGGCTTGCGGAAGGCCGTGACCGAGACGCCGAGAGGGCCGGTCGCATTGAACACGCTGCGGATGGTGCCGTCCTTGCCCGAGGTATCCGTCCCCTGCAGTACCACGAGGAGCGCCCGCGAGCCCTCCGCATAAAGGCGGTCCTGCAATGCGTCGATGTCCTTGGCGAGGGCGGCGGTGGCGGCCTTGGTCTCGCTTTCGCCCTCGAAGAGCGAGGCACCGCGCGGATCGCATTCCTTCAGGCGGACGCGGTCCCCCGGCTTCACCAGGACCTTGTCCAGCAGGGCACGAACGTGATCCGTCATCCTTTGCTCCTCATCTCCCGACAGGACGATAGAGCATGGCGCTGCGAAAGGAAGATCTGGATGGCGGCGGGATACGCCTTTACGGCTCCGCGCACGCGGCTTACCAAATGGGCACCCGTGACGTTCGCAAAGGCGCCTTCCATGCTCGCCCTCTACTACTATCCCGGCAATGCCAGCCTCCTGCCCCACATGATGCTGCGGGAGATCGGCGCACCCTTCGAACTGCGCCTCGTGGACCGGAGCCAGAATGCGCAGAAGAGCGCGGACTATCTCAGGCTCAACCCGAATGGGCGCATCCCAGTGCTGGTCGATGGCGATCTCGTCCTGTTCGAGACAGCCGCGGTCGCGCTCCATCTCGCGGACAAGTTCCCGGAGGCGGGCCTCGCCCCCGCCATCGGCACCAAGGAGCGGGCCGAGTTCTACAAGTGGATGATCCATTTCACGAACACGCCGCAGGCGGAATATCGCGCCTGGTTCTATCCGCACGAGCACACCACGGATGAAGCCGCAGTGCCGAGCGTCAAGGCGGCGGCGGAGCAGCGCCTCTACCGCATGTTCGACGTCATTGCCGAGCAGCTCGGCGACAGGGCATGGCTCTTGGGCGACCGCTTCTCCGCCGCCGATCTCTTCCTGTTCATGCTGATCCGCTGGGGACGCGGCATGCCGCGCCCGCCGCGCAGCATTCCCGCCCTGAACGCCCTGGCCGAGCGTGTCGTCGCACGGCCCGCCGTGCAGGAGGCTTTCGCCGCAGAGGGGATTCAGGCGCCCCTGTTCTGAGCGCTCACGTCTTCCGGCGCGGGGTTTCCGGCAGGACCTGATCGATCCTGCCGATCTCCGCCCAGGGATCCTGTTTCAGGGATGCGAGGCGCTGGCCCAGGTTCCGGACGGTGAAGCCGTTCGGCCTGATATCGGGCGTCAGCTCCTCCCAGGCGAGCGGCGTGGCAACGGGCGCGCCGGGCCGGGCGCGGGTCGAGTAGGGGGCGACCGCAGAGGCCTCCCGGTTGTTGCGCAGATAATCGATGAAGATCCGGCCCTCGCGCTCCTGCTTGACGGATGTGGTCGTGTAGCGATCCGGCTCATCGCGCGCCATGGCCTCTGCGAGGCCTCTCGTGAAGGCGAGGGTCTCCTTCCAGGTGGCCTTCGGCTTTACCGGCGCGACGACATGAAGCCCCTTGCCTCCGGTCGTCTTGACGAAGCTCTCCAGGCCCAGAGCCCTCAGGCGCTCGCGAACGGCGCGGGCCGCCTCGATCACATGGGACCATTCCAGGCCGTCTCCCGGATCGAGATCGAGGATGAGGCGGTCGGGGCGCTCCAGATCGGCCATGGTCGCGCCCCAGACATGCATCTCCAGGACGCCCGACTGCACGAGGGCGACGACGCCCTGAATATCCCGGACAGTCAGGATCTCCTGCTCATCCGGCGCCGGGGTGCGCTGGATGAAGCCGCTGATGCCCGCCCAAGGGTGGCGCTGCACGAAGCATTTCTTCTGCGCGCCGGCAGGGCAGCGGATCAAGGTGAGGGGACGGCCTGCCAGATGCGGGAGGACCCACTCGGCGATGCTCACGTAGAACTCGGCCAGTTCCCGCTTCGTGAGGCCCTGGTCCTCCCACAGGATCCGATCCGGATTTGTGAGAGAGACCCCGGCCACATCCGCGGTTTCGGGCTTGGTTCCTTTGCGTTCCGAGGAGGCGCGTTTCTTCGCAGGCGGCGCTTGCCGCCTCGCCTTTCCGGTTCGCGCGCCAGGGGCGGAGGAAGTGTCGTCAGCGGGCTTTGCCATGGCGCCGAGTCAAATCCGCGCCAGGCTTTCGGTTCCGGCCTCAGGAGGCCAGGGGCTCGCCCTGGGCTTCGGCCTTGCTGCGCTCGCTGAGGAAGGCGGCTGCGATCAGGTCGCGGGTGTAGTCCTCCTGCGGACGCTCGAAGATCTGCTCGGCCGTGCCGCGCTCCACCACCTTGCCGCTCTTCATCACCATGATCTCGTCGGAGAGCGCGCGCACGACTGCGAGATCGTGGCTGATGAAGACATAGGCGAGGCCATGGGCCTTCTGCAGGCCGCGCAGCAACTCCACGATCTCCTTCTGCACCGAACGGTCGAGAGCCGAGGTCGGCTCGTCGAGAACGACCAGCTTCGGGTGGAGGATCATGGCGCGGGCGATCGCGATGCGCTGCCTCTGGCCGCCGGAGAATTCGTGAGGGAAGCGGTTGCGCCAGGCGGGATCGAGCTGGACTTCCTCGAAGGCCTGGGCCGCCCGCCGGTCGCGCTCCTTGCGGGAGATGCTGGGCTCGTGGACCAGAAGTCCTTCGGTCACGATCTCGCCTGACGTCATGCGCGGCGAGAGAGAGCCGAACGGGTCCTGGAAGACAAGCTGGAGATGCCGCCGCAGGGGCCGCATGCCGGACCGGTCGAGCGGCATCAAGTTGCGATCCTCGAAGCGAACCATGCCGGAAGCCTGCTGGAGCTTCAGGATCGCACGGCCCAGCGTCGACTTGCCCGATCCGGATTCGCCCACCACGCCCACCGTCTCGCCGGCGCGCACCGTGAGGCTCACGCCGTCCACGGCGCGAAGCACATGGGTGGTCGTGCCGAACAGGCTCTTCTTCAGGCCGAAGGTGACCTCGACGTTCCTGGCGTCCAGCACCATGGGCGCATCGGCCGAAACGGGCTCCTTGCGTCCCGTCGGTTCGGCGTCGATGAGCATCTGCGTATAGGGGTGCTTCGGCGCGGCGAAGAGGTCGCCGGTCCGGCCGCTCTCCACCACCTCGCCGCGCTTCATCACATAGGTGCGGTCGGCGAACCGGCGCACGACGCCGAGATCGTGGGTGATGAAGACGATGGACATGCCGAGGCGCTTCTGGAGATCGGCCAGAAGCTCGAGGATGCGCGCCTGGACCGTCACGTCGAGAGCCGTGGTCGGCTCGTCGGCGATCAGCACGTCGGGATTGTTCGCGAGCGCCATGGCGATCATCACGCGCTGGCGCTGGCCGCCGGAGAGTTCGTGCGGATAGGCGTCGATCCGGCGGGCAGGGTCCGGGATCTGCACGAGTTCCAGGAGCTCGATGGCGCGCTTGCGCGCGTTGCGCTTGCTCATTCCGCCATGAGTCGTCAGCGGCAGGCTGAGCTGGTCGCCGATCCGGTAGAGCGGATCGAGCGAGGTCATGGGCTCCTGGAAGATCATGGTGAGCTTCGAGCCGCGATAGCGGTTGAGCTTCTCGGGAGACAGGCCCACGAGCTCCTCTCCGCGATACTTCACCGAGCCTTCCGCCCAGCCGTTGGAGGCCAGCAGGCCCATGACGGACATCATGGTTTGGCTTTTGCCGGAGCCGGATTCTCCGACGATGGCGACGGTCTCGCCGGGATTGATGTCGATATCGATGCCCTTCACCGCATGAAGGATGCCATCGCCCGTGCGGAAGCGGACGTGGAGATTGCGGACCGAGAGAACGGGTTCTGTCATGTCAGCGATCCTTCGGGTCGAGCGCATCGCGCAGGCCGTCGCCGATGAAGTTGAGGCAGAACAGGATCGCGACGAGCGTGAGGGACGGGTAGATCAGCATCCAGGTTGCGCCCTGGATGTTCTTGGCGCCCTCCGAAATCAGGACGCCGAGGCTGGTATTGGGCTCCTGGACGCCGAGGCCGAGGAAGGACAGGAAGCTCTCCAGCAGGATCACCTTCGGCACCAGAAGAGTCATGTAAACGACCACGGGGCCGAGCGTGTTGGGGATCACGTGACGGCGGATGATGCCCTTCGTCTCGACGCCGAGGGCTTCCGCGGCCTGCACGTATTCCTGCCGCTTGATCGAGAGCGTCTGCCCGCGGACGATGCGGGCCATGTCGAGCCACTCCACCGCGCCGACGGCGATGAACATCAGGATGAAATTGCGGCCGAAGAACACGACCAGCATGATCACGAAGAAGATGAAGGGCAGGGAATAGAGAATGTCGACGATGCGCATCATCACCAGATCGACCCGCCCGCCGAGATAGCCCGCGGTCGCGCCGTAGATCACGCCGATGAGGATGGCGACGAAGGTGGCGAGGAGGCCGATGGCGAGCGAGATCTGCCCCGCCTTCATGGTGCGGGTGAGCAGGTCGCGGCCGTTGGTATCCGTGCCGAAGAAGAAGTATTGCCGCTTGATCGGCACATCGACGACGAGCCGCCGTCCTTCCTCCAGGCGCTCCACGACCTGGGCGGTGCCGAACAGGTCGGAGCGCTCGAAATAGGCCAGAAGCCGCTCGTCGATGGGGCGGCTGCTCGAGCTGACCAGCGTGACGCGCAGGCTGTCGTCCCCGATGACGATGTTCTCCGGCTTCGCGCGCACCCGCGATCCAATCCTCTCGAGATTGGGCTCGATCTGATCGGGCTTGGGGTAGGCCTCCAGGCTGGCGGGCACCTTCACGTACTCGCTGTAGACGCGGTCGAAGGGATGTCCGGTGAAGAAGGGCCCGAAAATGCAGGCGATGGCGATGAGGCCGAGGACGACGATGCTGGTGACCGCCGCCTTGTTGTGGAGAAGCCGCCCGCGGGCCTCGGCCCAGAGGGAACGCCCCGCAACCGGGCCTTTCATGGTTTCGACAGGAAGAACTGCGCCTTGAGCCATGGCAAAACTCAATCGTAGCGGATGCGCGGATCGATCAGGGCATAGAGGATATCGACCACGAGGTTGAAGAGGAGAACGAAGACCGCAATGACGACGACCGTGCCCATGACGAGGGTGTAGTCGCGGTTGAGCGCGCCTTCGACGAAGTAGCGTCCGATGCCCGGCAGGCCGAAGATGGTTTCCACCACCACCGAGCCCGTGAGGAGCGCCGCAGCCGCCGGGCCGAGATATGACACCACGGGAAGCGCCGCACCGCGCAGGGCGTGGACCACGATCACCCGCGTGGGCAGCCCGAGGGAGCGGAGCGTGCGGATGTGGTTGGAGCGCAGGTTCTCGATCATGGCCGCGCGGGTCATGCGCGCGACGACCGCGATCTGCGGCAGCGCCAGCACGATCACCGGCAGAACGAGATGGCTCGGGCTCCCGTAAGCCCAGCCTGCGACCGGCAGCCAGGCGAGGGCCAGGCCGAAGACGATCTGGAGGACCGGAGCGACCACAAAGTTCGGGATGGTCAGGCCGAGGGCGCCCATTCCGGTCACGGTGTAGTCGACAGCGCTGTTCTGGCGGAAGGCCGCAATGGCGCCGAAGGTCCCGCCGACGATGATGGCAAGCGACAGGGCCAGCGCGCCCAGGGTCATCGAGACGGGAAGCCCGCGCGCAAAGAGTTCCGCGACCGAGAAATCGCGCAGGATGAAGGAGGGGCCGAAATCCCCGCGCATGACGGCGCTGAGATAGAGCCAGTACTGCTCGATCAGCGGACGGTCGAGCTGGTAGATCCGGTTGAGGTTCTCCATCACCTTCGCTTCGAGCGGACGCTCGAGATCGAAGGGGCCGCCGGGCGCGAGCCGGATCAGGAAGAACGAAATCGTGACGATGATGAACAGCGTCGGAATGGCCGCGAAGAGGCGGCGGGTGATGAAGGAGAGCACCTGAAAGCTCCTCCGTCTCGAATAAAAAATGAAAATGCAAAAAGGGGCGGCCTGAAAAGCTCAGGCCGCCCCCATCTGCAGGTTCTTACTGGGTCTTCGAGAGGAAGCGGCTCGGGTAGACGCCGCGCGTATTCTGCACGAAGCCCTTGATCTTCGGCGAGATCAGGTTGCTCTTGCCGTAGTACATGATCGGGATCCAGGGCATGTCCTTCATGAGGATGGCCTCGGCCTTTTTCATGATGTCTGCGCGCTTCTCGAGATCCAGCTCCTTTGCGGCGTCCTCAAGAAGCTTGTCAAACTCCGGATTGTTATACTTGCCGTAGTTGAAGCCCTTGCTGTCGCTCTTGAGCAGGAACAGGAAGTTGTTCGGATCCGAGTAGTCGGCGATCCAGCCGTAGCGGGCGATGTCGAAATCGCCGCCGTCGCGCAGGTGAGCGAAGTGCGTCTTGCCGTCGGTGTTGATGAAGGAGGTCTCGACGCCGAGCTGCTTCCACTGATCGGCGATGGCCACGACTGAGTTCCGGTTGTTGTCCGTCGTGTTGTAGCGGATCTCGACCTTCAGCGGCTTGCCGGGACCGAAGCCGGCTTCCTTGAGAAGCGCCTTGGCCTTGTCCTCGCGGTCGATCGGCGACATGTCCTTGTAGTCCATGTAGGCCGGCTCGCCGTAATTGCCGATGCCCGGGGGCATGAAGGAGTAGCCGGGCTGCATGGTCTCGCCCCAGATCTGCTCGGCGATGAACTCGCGGTCGACGCCCATCGAGAGAGCCTGACGCACGCGGACGTCGTTGAACGGAGCCTTCGACGAGTTCGTCACGAGGTACCAGGTGCCGAGATACGGGCCGAGCTTGACCTGATCGCTGAAGCGCTGCTTGAGCGACTTGATCTGGTCGGCCGGGAGCTCGTCCATCGTGTCCAGCTCGCCGGCCTCGTAGCGGCGCACGGCCGCGGCAAGGTCAGGATGCGGGATGAAGTTGACGGTGTCGATCTGGACGTTCTTGGCGTCGCGGTAGTTCTCGTTCTTCACGAGCTTGATGTGCGAGTTCGGGACGAACTCGGCCAGCTTGTAGGCGCCGTTCGACACCATGTTGCCGGCCTTCACGAAGTCCTTGCCGAACTTCTCCACTGAGGCCTGGTGAACGGGCAGGCTGGTCTGGTGGGTCAGGAGCTCGATGAAATAGGGGGTCGGATTCTCAAGGGTGATCTCGACAGTCTTGTCGTCGACGGCCTTCACGCCGAGCTCTTCGAGCTTGCCCTGGCCCTTGTTGATCTTCTCAGCATTCTTGATCGGGTACAGGATGTTCGCGTATTTTGCGCCTGTCTCCGGATTCATGATGCGGCGGTAGGAATAGACGAAGTCGGAGGCCTTCACCGGATCGCCGTTCGACCACTTGAGGCCGTCGCGGAGTGTGAAGCGGTAGGTGAGGCCGTCGTCGCTGACTTCCCATTTCTCGGCCTGGCCCGGAACCGCCTCGCCCTTGGCGTTGTAGGTCACAAGGCCTTCGAGAAGGTCGCGCAGGATGTGGGCTTCCTGGACCGTTGAGGTCTTGTGGGTATCGAGCGTCTCGGGCTCGCCGGTATTGCCGCGGTTATAGACGACCTGGGCCGATGCGGCGCCCATGAGGGCGGCTGTGGCGACGGCTGCGAGCGCCGTGCGTTTGATCCATGATGACATTAGACGCGTTCCCTTTTTGCTGTTCTCTTGAAGCCAAAAATGCCTCGGTCCAAGCCGATAAGGCAGCGACCTTGTCCTATTTGTTGTTCAAACAACTGTTTATGTCCAGTACTATCCTGGCGATTTCTGAAACTTAGTTCGGTACCGCTTCCGGGCTCGTAGAGAGGCTTCACGCGCCGGTGTCGGAGACCAGTCCGGCGGCTTCGACCCCGCCTGTCGCGGCAATCTCGTCATTGTCAGAAGTGTCGCCCGAGACCCCGACGGCTCCAAGGATTTGGCCCTGCCGGTCCTTGATCAGGGCCCCGCCGGGCACGGGGACGAGCAGGCCGCCGACCGCATGGGTCGCGGAGGCGATGAAGAAGGGGCGGTCCACCGCCATCTTGTTGAGCGCGCGGGAGCCGACCCCGAGGGCCAGGGCGCCGTAGGCCTTGCCCATGGCGATCTCGGCGCGCTTGAGGCTGGTGCCGTCCTCCGAGAGCAGCGCCTTGATCGCGCCGCGGGCGTCGTAAACGGCCACGGACAGGGGCTTGAAGGATTTCTCCCGGCCGGTTTTCAGGGTCGCAGCGGCGATGGTCTGGGCAATCTGCAGGGTGAGCTCGGTCATCCCGTTCCTCCTTTGGCGGGTCAGTTCTTGGGCGTAGAGAGCAGGTGGTCCCTAGCGGGTTGCGGCTTCCCGCGCTTCGAGCCATGTCGCCACGGCCCTCCGCTCCTCCAGGGTCATCTCGGTGATGTTGTTGGGCGGCATGGCATGGGTCAGGACGCTCTGGATCCGGATCAGCTCCGCATGGCGGGCGATCTCCTCGGGCGTATCGAGGCGCACACCCTTCGGCGGAACGGGAATGCCCTCCCAGACAGGCCCCTCCATATGGCACATGGAGCAGCGGGACTGGATCGTGAGAACGGCCTCGTCGAAGGCGGCGGCGAGCTCCACCGGCTGTCCGTCCGCCGGAGCCGCGGCCAGGTTGGCGTTTCCCGGCTTGCCGATGATGGAGAGCCAGACCGCGAGCGCGACGCAGGCCGCCGCCACGCCCCAGGTCCACCAGGGTGACCCCTTGTCCGCGTGGCGGGAATTGAAGAAGTGCCGCACCAGCGCGCCGGCGATCAGGATGAGCCCCACGATCCCGACCGCATAGCGCGACGACCACGCCAGCGGATAATGGTTCGAGAGCATCAGGAAGATCACCGGCAGGGTGAGATAATTGTTGTGCGTGGAGCGCAGCTTCGCCTCTTTCCCGAGCTTGGGGTCGGGCGAGCGGTCGGCCAGGAGATCGGCCACCACCTTCTTCTGGTTCGGGATGATGACGAAGAACACGCTCGCCGACATCCAGGTGGCGATCATCGCACCCGTATGAAGAAAGGCGGCGCGGCCGTTGAAGACCTGGGTGAAGGCATAGGACGCGGCGAGAATGTAGAAGAACAGCACGATTCCGAGCACAAGGCCGTTCTTGCCCAGGGGAGAGCGGCACAGGCCTTCATAGACCAGCCAGCTCACGGCGATGCCGCCGATGCCGATGGCAGCGGCCTGCCAGGGGGCGAGGACGAGCACCGACGGGTCGATGGTGTAGAGGCTGGCCTGGAGATAGTAGATCCAGACGATCAGGAAAAAGCCGCTGATCCAGGTGGAATAGCTCTCCCACTTGAACCAGGTCAGGTCCTTGGGCATCTCGGGCGGCGCCACGAGATATTTGCGCATGTTGTAGAAGCCGCCGCCATGGACCTGCCAGGCCTCGCCGCCGACGCCTTGCGCCAGCCCCTCCCGCTTCTTCAGGCTGAGATCCAGATGGATGAAGTAGAAGGACGAGCCGATCCAGGCGATGGCCGTGATCACGTGGATCCAGCGGAGGATCTGACTGATCCATTCGGAAATTTGCGGGTCGAACATGCAGCAACTTGAAATGAAAAGGAAAATATAGCCTAGAGCGCCCCTTCCGTTTGCGGAAGGTCCGCCAGCCGCCTTTTTCAACAGGGAACCCGGTCCCGCGAGGCCCTCGCTTCGCCCCGCGTCGTCGGAATGCCGCTTGACGCCAGGGCGGCGGACCGAAAGATTCCTGATCGAGACGACTGATTTTCCCGCTCCTGAGAGGTTTCATGGGCCGCCTGTCCACCCATGTCTTGGATACCGTCAACGGCAAGCCCGCGAAGGGCGTCGCCATTGAGCTCTTCGCCGTCGAGGGCGGGCAGCGCCGCTCCATTGCCCGCACGAGCACCAATGCCGACGGGCGGACCGATGCGCCCCTGATGGCGGGCGATGCCTTCAGGACGGGAGCCTATGAGCTCGTCTTCGAGGTCGGCGCCTATTTCAAAGGCCTCGGGACCCCGATGGCCGATCCGCCTTTCCTGGACATCGTGCCGATCCGCTTCGCCATCGCGGAGCCTGATGGAAACTACCACGTGCCGCTCCTCGTCTCGCCCTGGAGCTACTCCACCTATCGGGGAAGCTGACCGTGCCCGAAACCTCCTATCCCCGCGACCTCGTCGGCTACGGCCGCACGCCGCCCCATCCCCGCTGGCCGAACGACGCCCGGATCTGCGTCCAGTTCGTCATCAATTACGAGGAAGGGGGCGAGAACAACATTCTCCACGGCGACAGGGCTTCCGAGGCCTTTCTGTCGGAGATCGTCGGGGCGCAGCCCTGGCCGGGCCAGCGGCACATGAGCATGGAGTCGATCTACGAATACGGCTCCCGCGCCGGCTTCTGGCGGCTGTGGCGCATGTTCACGGAGCGCAACATGCCCGTGACCGTCTACGGGGTCGCCACCGCCCTCATGCGAAACCCGGAAGCCGTGGCCGCCATGAAGGAGGCGGACTGGGAGATCGCGAGCCATGGCCTCAAATGGATCGACTACCGCGACTTCTCCTCCGACGAGGAGAGGGCGCATATGCACGAAGCCATCCGCATCCACACGGAGGTGACCGGCGAACGCCCCCGCGGGTGGTACACGGGCCGCACTTCGGAGCACACCAACCGCCTCGTGGCGGAGGAGGGCGGCTTCCTCTACAGCGCCGATTCCTACGCGGACGAATTGCCCTACTGGGAGGAGCACGGCCGACGCCGGCAACTCATCGTGCCCTATACGCTCGACGCCAACGACATGCGCTTCGCGACGCCCCAGGGCTTCAACTCCGGCGACCAGTTCTATGCCTACCTGAAGGACACCTTCGACACGCTCTATGCGGAGGGCGAGACCGCGCCGAAGATGATGTCGGTGGGCCTCCATTGCCGCCTCGTCGGGCGTCCGGGCCGCGCGGCTGCTCTCGCCCGCTTCCTCGATCATGTCGCGTCCCACGAGGGCGTCTGGGTCGCGCGCCGCATCGATATCGCCCGCCACTGGATCCGTCACCACCGCCCTGTGGACCTGAAGCCGAGCGTCATGAGCCGGGCCATGTTCGTGGAGCTTTACGGCGATGTCTTCGAGCATTCGCCCTGGATCGCGGAGCGGGCTTACGATGCCGGGCTCACCTCCACCCAGGACACGGCGGAGGGCCTCCACGCCGCCATGGTCCATGTGCTCTCTGAAGCGGGCCGCGAGCAGAAGCTCACCCTCATCCGGGCGCATCCCGATCTCGCCGGACGGCTGAAGCTCGCCGACCTGACCGCCGATTCCCAGAACGAGCAGGCCTCGGCGGGCCTCGACAGTCTGACGGAGGAGGAGCGGGACCGATTCCTTGCGCTCAACGACCTCTACAAGGAGAAATTCGGCTTCCCCTTCATCATGGCGGTCAAGGGCCGCTCGAAGGAGGAGATCCTGACAGCTTTCGAGGAAAGGCTTGAGCACGATCCAGGCGAGGAGTTCGACACGGCCATCGTCCAGATCGAGCTGATCGCACTCCTCAGGCTCAAGGACCGTCTGCCGTCCCTGGCCGAGGTGTTCTCGACCCTGGCCTGACGCACATCAAAGACTGTTTTGAAGGAAATCCCATGAACCAAGATATGCCCCGGATCGTCGACCTCGACCGAGATGAGGTCAAGCAGGGGCTGGCCGATGGCTCCATCCTCCTGGTGGACGTGCGCGAGCCCCACGAATTCGCCGCGGGACACATTCCGGGCTCGGTTTCGAATCCCCTATCGTCCTTCGATCCGTCGGAGCTGCCCGGGGGCAAGCGGATCGTCTTTTCCTGCGCCGCCGGCGTGAGGTCGGTCCGTGCCATCGAGTTCGCGCAGGCCGCCGGGCGGGACCTCCACGAGCATTACAAGGGGGGCTTCAAGGACTGGGCGGCTGCAGGCGAGCCGGTTGAGTAGCTGGCAATTCCGGTAGCGGCACTTCACGGAGATGTGTTCTCGGCAAGAGTGCTCAAGCTTCGAGAGTTGTGCGCTAATGCCGCATGCGGATGGGGGCCCCGTGAGAAGTCCCCCCAAGCGGGATCCACAAGAGGGTAATATCTACATGAAGCGTTCAATTTTCGTCGCCGGGCTTCTGGCGTTCGGCGTCACCGCGGCCATCGCGCAAGGCAATGTCGTCGAACAGCGCCAGGCCCTCATGAAGGAGATGGGAGCCCAGGTTCGCACGCTCGGCGGCATGCTGCGCGGGCAGGCTCCCTTCGATCTCGCCCAGGCCCAGTCCGGGCTCAGGATTCTCGCCGAGAACTCACAGAAAGCCCTGCCGCTCTTCCCCGAAAGCTCGAGGACCGTCGAGAAGACCGGCGCCCTGCCGGCAATCTGGGAGAACAAGGCCCATTTCGATTCCATCTTCCAGAAGATGAACCAGGATGCCCAGGCTGCCCTCGCTTCCGTCAGGGACGAGGCTTCCTTCAAGGCGGCGATGCCCGGCGTTCTCCAGAACTGCGGCGCGTGCCACAACACCTTCCGCCAGAAGACCTGAGGACGGCGCGGATCCAATTCGGGCGGCCGTCAGGGCCGCCCTTCTTGTTTTGAGGGCAGGGATGCGAAAAGCGATACTGGCGTTGTTGGTCCTGATCGTTCTGGGCGCTTTGGGCTTCTGGGCCCTGACGTCCCCGCAGGCCTACGCCGTTATTCGCGGCGACGAGGCGACGGCGTGGGAAGCGGCTGTCGCGCAGGGGCGCCAGCCCGATCTCGAGAACGGGCGCAGTCTTTTCTATGCAGGAGGCTGCATCTCCTGCCACGCCACGCCGAACCAGGACGACAAGCTGCGGCTGGGCGGCGGCTATCCGCTGAACTCGCCCTTCGGCACGTTCTACGTCCCGAACATCTCGCCCCATCGGCAGGATGGGATCGGGGCCTGGAGCACGGCCGATTTCATCCGCGCCATGCGCGAGGGCATATCTCCGGACGGACGGCATTACTATCCAGCCTTTCCATACACCTCGTATCAGAGAATGCCGGCGGAGGACCTGGCCGATCTCTTCGCCTTCATGATGACGCTGCCGGCCGTGGAAGGCCGCGCGCCGGCGCATGACCTGCCTTTCCCCTACAACATCCGCCGCGGGGTCGGCG
This sequence comes from Microvirga roseola, assembly GCF_020866965.1. Taxonomy (GTDB): domain Bacteria; phylum Pseudomonadota; class Alphaproteobacteria; order Rhizobiales; family Beijerinckiaceae; genus Microvirga; species Microvirga roseola. The sequence continues at coordinate 63,964 of NZ_JAJATX010000005.1, read as the reverse complement.
TCTGGAAGCTCGCCTTCCTGGACGGGCAGGTCTTCGTGGCCGATCCGACGAAACCGGCCAGCTGGAAGCGGGGCGCGTACCTGGTGAACGGGCCGGGCCATTGCGCCGAGTGCCACAGCGAGCGCAACGCTGCGGGCGCCATCATCGAGGAGAGGCGTTTCGCCGGCGGGCCCGATCCGGAGGGCAGGGGCGTCGTTCCCAACATCACGCCTCACCCGACCGGCATCGGAGGATGGTCTGCGGGCGAGCTGAAGACCCTGCTCAAGACGGGCGAGACGCCCCTCTTCGATACGGTCGGCGGGCCGATGGGATCGGTTGTGGCCAACACGGCCCAATTGTCCGATGCCGACCGTCGGGCGATGGCGGAGTACATCCTGTCCCTTCCGCCACGGGAAGGGTTCAAGGCGGCCGAATAGGGGTTCGGCCGCGGCCGGACCTCAGTCCATCACGGCCGCCTTGAGAATGCAGACCATGGAAGCGCGTCCGGGCTTGTCGCCGATGCAGCGCACGGAATGCGGACGGTCGCAGCGATAGCGCAGGGTTTCGCCGGTCTTGGCCTGCTGGACGACGCCGCCCACCTCGACCTCGAACTCACCCTCCAGAACGGAGAGGCACTCGACGGATCCCCGCTGGTGGCCGTCGGAATCGAGGGCGCCGCCCGGCTCCGCCTGGACGTCGTACCATTGCAGCCACTCGATGGTCTTCAGCCAGCCGACGATGGCGAGGCGCACCTTGCCGTCTTCGGAGACCAGGATCGGGGTGTCGGCCTTGGACGACTTCTCGATGAAGGGCTCCTCGTCCCCGGATGCCAGCACGCGCTCGATGGACACGTCGAGGGCCTGGCTCAGCCGCCAGATGGTCGCGAGCGTCGGGTTGGTCTCGTTGCGCTCGATCTGGCTGATGATCGACTTCGCCACGCCGGACTGCTCGGCAAGCTCCGACAGGGACAGGTTGTAGGCCTTGCGCAGGCGCTGGATGGTCTTGCCCATATTGCCGGACAAGACCTGGGCTCCCGTTTCCAGTTCCCGGTGCCGTTCCTTGCCCTCGACGCCCATCGTGCCCGCCTTATGTCCTGAAAAACCGAACGTTCGTTCCTCAAAACGGTTGTGCGGTAACAGACGGACCGGGTCAAGCACCCGGGAGGTCGCGGAGCCGCTTTTCCCTCAGACGCCGGGCCTCTGCGGGGCGGCGGCGAACTCCTTCGTGCGCATCATCCCGAGCCGATGCTCGCGCCAGACGATGAAGAGACCCGTGGCGGCGACGATGGAGGCTCCGATCAGCATGGTGACGGTCGGAAGGTCGCCGAAAACAAACCAGCCGAACAGGAGCGCCCAGATCATCGTCGTGTACTCGAAGGGCGCGATCACCGAGGTATCGGCGAAACGGTAGCTCTGGGTGAGCAGGATCTGCCCGATTCCCCCCAGAATACCGCCGACGACGAACAGGGCGAGATCCATGGCGTCGGGCTTGCGCCAGCCGAGGAGGGCTGTGCAGAGGGAGAGGACCGAGGCCAGGATGAAGAAATAGAAGACGATGGCGCCGGTCTTCTCGGTGGCCGTCAGGCGGCGCACCTGGATCATGGCTCCGGCCGAACAGAAGGCGCCCGCCAGGGCGCAGACGGCGCCGAGGGTCGGCCCCCCGCTCAGGCCGCCGCTGAAGGTGCCGACGTTCAGGTAGGGCGCGAGCATGATCAGGACGCCGATGAAGCCCACTGCGACGGCGGACCAGCGATAGGCCCGGACCTGTTCCTTCAGGATGAGCGCTGCGAGGATCACGACGATCAGGGGCGATGCGTAGCCGATCGCGATCGCATCGTGGAGCGGCAGATAGGCGAGGGCGGCAAATCCCAGATACATGCCGCTTGTGCCGATGAGCCCGCGCTTGAAGTGCCCGGCGATGTTCTTCGTCCTGATGGAGTTGATGAGATCACCCTGCCAGAAGAGCCACGCCATGAGCGGCAGGATGGCGAAGGACGAGCGGAAGAAGACGACCTCTCCTACCGGGTAGCGCGCCATGAGCGTCTTCAGCGTGGCCGACATCATCGTGAAGACGAGGGCGGAGAGGACTTTGAGGGATATCCCCAGGAGAGGTTTCACAGGAAGGAGGTCGCTTGAATCGGGAGTAGCAACCAATCACGCGAAAGCCCCCGCGTGAAGACCTGCGAAGCACGAAATGCCTGCGCTCAGCGCATGAGGTCCGGGTCGGCTGTCACAAAATTGCAAGGATAGTGTCACCGGGACGAGATGCGAATCCGGTTTGGCTTGAAGGGAAAGCCAAGTGAGGACGCCGCATGGCCCAAGAGTTGAATGCTGTTCGCGTGCGTACATTGTTCCTGTCGGATCTCCACCTCGGCACCAAGGGGTGCCAGGCGGACGCCCTGCTGGAGTTTCTCAAACGATACGACGCCGACACCATCTATCTCGTCGGCGACATCGTCGACGGCTGGCGGCTGAAGTCGGGCTGGTACTGGCCCCAGGCGCATAACGACGTGGTGCAGAAGCTTCTGCGCAAGGTGCGCAAAGGCGCGCGCCTCGTCTATATCCCGGGCAATCACGACGAATTCTTCCGCGATTACATCGGCGTGCATCTCGGCGGGATCGAGCTCGCGGATTATGCCCTCCACGAAGCCGCCGACGGAAAGCGCTATCTCGTCATTCACGGCGACCAGTTCGACCTCGTGGTGCGGCACGCCCGCTGGCTCGCCCTGCTCGGCGACGGCGCCTATACGGCGGCGCTCTTCATCAACACCCATCTGAACATCGTGCGGCGCAGGCTCGGGCTGACCTACTGGTCCCTGTCCTCCTGGGCCAAGCTGAAGGTCAAGAACGCCGTCAACTACATCAGCCGTTTCGAGGAGCTGCTGGCGGCCGAGGCAAAGCGCCACGAGGCCGACGGCGTGGTCTGCGGCCACATCCACCATGCGGTCATGCACGAGCAGCTCGGCGTGTCCTACGTTAATACGGGCGACTGGGTGGAATCCTGCACGGCGGTCGTCGAGCATTACGACGGGGCCTTCCAGCTGATCCGCTGGACGGAGATGCAGCGGGAGGTTCAGCTCGAAAAGCAGCCGGCCCGCGAAGCAGTCGCCGCTGCGCTGCGCGAAAGGGTGGCCTGATGCGCCTTCTGGTCGCCACCGATGCGTGGCGTCCCCAGGTCAATGGGGTCGTCCGCTCGCTCGAATACATGGCGGCCGAGGCGCCCCATTTCGGCGCCGAGATCGTCTTTCTGACGCCGGACCGCTTCCGCTCCTTCCCGATGCCGACCTATCCGGAGATCCGCCTATCGCTGACGGGCCCCGGGCGCGTCGCCCGCATGGTCGAGGAGATCGCGCCCACGCATATCCACATTGCGACGGAGGGGCCCATCGGGCTTGCCGTGCGCTTCGTCTGCAGCCGGCAGGGACGGGCCTTCACCACCAGCTATCACACGCGCTTTCCCGAATATGTCGCGGCCCGTACGCCGATCCCGCAAGCCTGGTCCTACCGCGCGCTGCGGCGGTTCCACCGCGCCTCCCGCGCCATGATGGTCAGCACGCCGTCGCTCGAACGCGAACTGACGGTGCGGGGTTTCAAGAACATCGTGCGCTGGACACGGGGCGTCGACACGGAACTCTTCCGGCCCCGCCCCGAGCGGGTGCTGGAGGTGACCTCGCCGGTCTTCCTCTATGTCGGCCGGGTCGCCGTCGAGAAGAACCTCGAAGCCTTCCTGTCCCTCGACCTTCCCGGCACGAAGGTGATCGTGGGCGACGGACCCGCGCGGGCGGAGCTCGAAGGAAAGTACCCGGAGGCCCGCTTCCTCGGCGCCCTCACCGGCGAGGACCTGGCGCGGGTCTATGCCTCCTCGGACGTCTTCGTCTTCCCAAGCCTCACGGATACCTTCGGCATCGTCCTGCTCGAGGCGCTGGCCTCCGGCCTTCCCGTCGCCGCCTTTCCCGTGACGGGTCCGGCGGACGTGATCGGCGCCTCGGGCTGCGGCGTTCTCAAACCCGACCTGCGGGAGGCGGCTCTCGAAGCCCTCGGGATTCCGAAGGACAGATGCCGGGCCTATGGGGAGACCTTCACCTGGCGCGAGAGCGCGCGGCAGTTCTTCTCGAACATCGAATCCGCCATCGAAGGGGAGAGCGCCCGCTCGGCTCCGGTCCTCGACCCGGACAGCGTGCTGCAGGCAGGGTGAGGACGTTCCAGCGTCACTGGAAAGTCCTTCCTGAGATCTGCCAGAGAATGCCCTTATCGGCATTCATGCACCGTGTTATGGCTCCGGCATCCCACCTCCGGCCGATTCCAGAAGGCCTTCCCCCCGATGCCGCCGTTGAAAGCCCTCGAAGTCCGCCTCGGCTCCCTGCAGGCCGCGAGCTTCGTCAGCCATGGGGTCTACCTGCCCTTCTTCCCTCTCTGGCTCCAGAGCAAGAACCTGTCGCCTACGATCATCGGGCTCATCATCGCCGTCCCGGTCATTGTGCGAATCCTCGCGACGGCTCCCCTGATGAGCCTGGCCGACCGCTCGTTCGGCGCAAGGCGGCTGCTCCTGGCGAGCCATACGGGGCAGGTCCTTGGTTTTCCGCTTCTTCTGCTTGCCGATGACAGCATGGCGATCATGGGCCTCGTCGGCCTCATCGCCGTCGCTCAGGCCTGCATCATCCCGGCCAACGACCTCGTCTCGACCAATGCGGTCCAGCGTCATCCGGGCCTGAACTACGGCCGGATCAGAGGCTCGGGCTCGGTGTCGTTCTTCATCGCCAACATCGTGGCCGGCTACTTGGTCGGAGCCTTCGGTGCGAATGTGGTGGTCGTCGCCCTTGCGCTCATCCCGCTCCTGGGCATCGCGGCAACCCTGGCGGCCGTTCCGCAGGAAGTGCCGGAAACCTCCGCTCCCGTCGCAAAGCAGGTATCCTCCAGCGCGCCCAAACTGCCGAAGGCGCTCTGGCTCGTCCTGATCGCTGCCGCCGTTACGCAAGGCAGCCACGGCGCGCTGAACGCCTTCGCCAGCATCTACTGGCGTTCGCTCGGCTTCTCCGATGCGGTCATCGGCTATTTCTGGGCAGTCGGCGTCATCGCCGAGATCCTGGTCTTCATCTTTCTCGGCCGGGCGGTGGGGCGCGGATCGGGCCTCGGTCTCATCCTCATCGGGTCGGCGGCGGCGGCGATCCGGTTCACAGTCCTCTCGCTCCATCCGGGGCTTGCCCTCACCTTCGTTCTCCAGGCCATGCACTGCCTGTCCTTCGCCGCCACCCATATCGGCACCATGGCGGCCCTGGCCGCCCTGTCGCCGAAACATGCCCGCGGGCGGGCTCAGGGGATCTACGGCTCCCTGGCTGCCCTGGTCATGGCCGGTTCGACCATGGCGAGCGGCGTGATCTACAACGAGGCGGGGGCGGCCGTCTTCGCCGCGATGGCCCCCCTGGGAGCCATCGGCTTCGTCCTCATGCTGGTGGCGGTCCGGATGCTGAAGGCTCAGCCCCAGAGGGCAGGCTCTGGCGGGTAGACGATGCTGCCCTCGTAGTGCAGCCCCGGCTCCCGATCCCGCGCGAGGAGAAGCGGCCCGTCGAGATCGACGAAGCGGGAGCGGGGGGCGAGCACCATGGCAGGGGCCATGGCGAGCGAGGTTCCCACCATGCACCCGATCATGAGGGAGAACCCGCGCTCCTCCGCCGCATCGGCCAGGGCCAGGGCTTCGGTGAGGCCGCCGGTCTTGTCCAGCTTGATGTTGATCACGTCGTAGAGGCCGACAAGCCTGTCGAGGCTTGGCCGGTCATGCACGCTCTCGTCGGCCAGGATCGGGACGGGACGGGAGATTCTGGAAAGATAGCCGTCGGCCTTGGCGGGGAGGGGCTGTTCGACCAGGGCATAGCCTGCCTCGGCGCAGGCGGCGAGATGCGCCTCGATGTTCTCCTCGGTCCAGCCCTCGTTGGCATCGGCGATCAGGGTCGCCTGGGGTGCGGCCTTTCGGACGGCGGCGATGCGCTCGAGATCGCCTCCGGGCGCGCCGAATTTCACCTTGAGGATCGGCCGCTCGGCCGCCCTGGCGGTGGCCTCCGCCATGGCTTCCGGGGTATCGAGGCTGATCGTGTAGGCCGTGGTCGCAGGCGGCCAGCGGGTCAGGCCGGCGGTCACATGGGCGCGGATGCCGGAGCACTTGGCGTCCAGATCCCAGAGGGCGCAATCGACCGCATTGCGGGCCGCTCCCGCCGGCATGAGGCCCTGCAAGGCCTCCCGGGTCAGCCCGGCCTCGATCTCCGGCCTGATTGCTTCGATGGCCGCCGCCACGCCTTCGACCGTCTCGCCGTAACGGGGGTAGGGCACGCATTCCCCATGCCCGACAGCCCCGCCCTCGGCGATGGTGGTGGTGACCACAACGGCCTCCGTGCGCGAACCCCGCGCGATTGTGAACTTGCCGGCGATGGGGAAACGGTCGATGGAAACGGTCAGCTGGCGCATTCTCTGGTCATCCCGTGAACTTCGGCTCGACTTGTGGCGCAGCAACACGCTATCACCAAGCGGAATCAACGCCGGAAGGATGACAGTGGCGCAGAGCACCTTGGCTCCAGAGCCGCAAGTGAAAATTGAGCGCGCCGGGGACCGGGTGACCGCCAAGCTTTCCGGGCCCTGGACGGCCGGGCACGCCAGGCAGATCGAGGCCTGGGCGGAGCAGGTTTCTGCGGAGGCGGGCCAGCACCACGTCATCATCGACCTCGGCCGCGTGCAGCATCTCGACACCCTGGGCGCCTGGGTTCTCGACCGGACCCGGCATGACCTCGGGGAGCGAGGCCTTGCAGCGGATTTCGCCAATGCCTCTCCGGAGCAGCAGATCCTCCTGAACGAGGTGGCCTATCGCGGGTTTCAGGAGCAGCCGCAGATCAGGCGCTCCCTTTTCTCCGGGTTCCGGGACCGGCTCATCGATTTCTTCGCCGATATCGGCAAAAGCATTACAGGGGCGGGGCAGGATCTCGTCAGTGGCGTCGCCTTCCTGGGCGAACTCATCTCGGCGCTTGTGCGGGTCATCCTTCACCCTCGGCGGTTCCGGGGCACTGCGGTCGTCAACCAGCTGGAGCAGATCGCCTATCGGGGCGTGCCGATCATCGTTCTGATCTCGTTCCTGGTCGGCTGCATCATCGCCCAGCAGGGCATCTTTCAGCTCATCCAGTTCGGCGCCACGCCCTTCGTGGTCGACCTCATCGGCATCCTCGTCATGCGCGAACTGGGCGTGCTCCTGACGTCCATCATGGTCGCCGGCCGTTCGGGATCGGCCTTCACGGCCGAAATCGGCTCCATGAAGATGCGGGAGGAGATCGACGCCCTGCGGGTCATGGGGCTCGATCCCATCGAGGTTCTCATCGTTCCCCGCATCCTCGCCCTGATCCTCGCCCTGCCGCTCCTGACCTTCATATCCTCCATCGCGGCCCTGTGCGGGGGGGGAGTGACGGCTTGGTTCTACGGCGACATCAGCCCGGACGTCTTCCTCTCCCGCCTCAGGGGAGCGATCGCCATGAACACGTTCCTGGTCGGCCTCATCAAGGCCCCCTTCATGGCGCTCATCATCGGGATCATCGCGACCCTGGAGGGAATGGCCGTGCAGGGTTCCGCCGAGTCCCTCGGGCGCCACGTGACCTCCTCGGTGGTGAAAGCCATCTTCATGGTCATCGTGCTCGACGGTCTCTTCGCCATGTTCTTCGCGGCCATCAGGTACTGAAGCGATGCTCGACAGGCACCATCCTGCTTCCCCCAAGGACCGCGAGGTCATCATCCGCGTGCGCGGAATCGAGGTCGGATTCGGGGAGAGGACGATCCTCAAGGGCCTCGATCTCGACGTCTACCGGGGTGAGATCCTGGGATTCGTCGGCGCATCGGGCCAGGGCAAGTCCGTCCTGACCCGGGCTATTCTGGGGCTCGTCCCGAAAAGGGCAGGCACCATCGAGGTGCTTGGCCGCAACCTCGACGAGCTATCGCTGTCGGAGCGCCGCGATCTCGAGCGCCGTTGGGGGGTGCTCTTCCAGCAGGGAGCCCTCTTCTCGGCCTTGACCGTGAAGCAGAACGTCCAGGTGCCGATGCGGGAATATCTCGACCTGTCTGAGAAGCTTCTCGACGAGATGGCCATGCTCAAGATCGAGATGGTGGGTCTCAAGCCCGATGCTGCCGACAAGCTTCCTTCGGAGCTCTCCGGTGGCATGATCAAGCGCGCGGCCCTGGCCCGGGCATTGGCCCTCGATCCGGACATCCTGTTCCTGGACGAGCCGACCTCCGGCCTCGACCCCATCGGAGCCGGCGAGTTCGATGAATTGATTGCGACGTTACAACGGACTTTAGGGCTTACCGTATTCATGGTAACCCATGACCTGGATAGCCTTTATACGGTTTGCGATCGGATCGCGGCTCTGGGCGACGGAAAAATCCTGGCGGAAGGGCCGATCGAGGTGCTGCTGGCATCCGATCACCCCTGGCTCCGCTCCTATTTTCACGGGAAACGGGCACGCGCGGCCATGGCCGGCAGTGCATAAGGTTAGCGATGGAAACGCGGGCAAATTACGCTTTGATCGGGCTTTTCACCCTGGCGGTGATCGCCGCGGCCTTCGGGTTCGTCTACTGGTTCGCGGGAGGCGAAAGGGGGCAGGGGCGTGAAACGATCCGCATCGTGTTCTCAGGCTCGGTTGCGGGTTTGAACAAGGGCTCGAGCGTGGCCTTCAACGGCCTGCGCATCGGCGAGGTGACCGATATCAGCCTTCTGCCGGAGGATCCGCGACGTGTTGTCGCCATCGCTCAGGTCGACAGCTCCACCCCGATCCGCACCGACACCCGCGCCCGCCTGGAATACCAGGGACTGACCGGGGTTGCGAATGTCGCGCTGTCGGGCGGCGAACCCACTGCACCGCCGCTCGCGGCAGGGCCGGGCCAGCCCCTGCCGACGATCTTCGCCGACCGTTCCGACTTCCAGGATCTTCTTGAATCAGCGCGCAACATCGCCCGCCGGGCCGATGACGTGCTGGAGCGGGTCGGCCGGGTGATCTCGGACAATGAGGGCTCGATCAATCGCACCGTCCAGAATGTCGAACGCTTCTCCGCTGCCCTCGGCGAGAATGCGGACGGCATCGACCGCTTCCTCGCTCAAGTAGGGCAGGCAGCCGAGAAGGTCGGGCCGCTGGCCGAAAAGCTCGAGACCCTGGCGACCAATGTCGACCAAGTGGTCCGCGCGGTCGAGCCGCAGCGCGTCGCCCGAATCGTCGAGAATGTCGACAGTTTCAGCCAGGCTCTGGGCGAGAACCGGCAGGCCATCGACAATACCGTACGCAATGCGGAGAGCCTTGTGACGCGTCTCAACGAGACGGCGCCCAAGCTTGACGCCGCCATCGGCGATATCGCGAATGTCGCCAGCGCCATCGACCCGGCGAAGGTGGGGCAGACCGTCGACAAGGTTCAGGAAGTCGCCAATTCCGTCGACAGCCAGCGGGTCGCGCGCATCGTCGAGAACACGGAAGCCTTCACGCAGGTGCTGGCTCAGAACCGCGAGGCCATCGATGCGGCCCTTCGCGATGCGGCAAGCCTCATCGGCCGCCTCAACGAGACGGCGCCCAAGCTCGATGCCGCCATCGGAGAGATCGCAAACCTCACCAAGGCCGTCGATCCGACGAAGGTGGGCCGCACGGTCGACAACATCGACACCTTTGCCCAGACGCTCAGCAACCGCAGCCCCGATGTGGACAAGGCGATACAGGAGGCGCGCGCGCTCACCGAGAAGCTCAACAAATCGGCGGATCGCATCGACAACGTACTCGCGAGCGCAGAAGGCTTCCTTGGTTCCGCTTCGGGCGAATCGGGGGAGGGAGCCTTCAACACGATCCGCGAGGCCGCGACCTCCGTCCGCGAGCTTGCGGATAACCTGAACAAGCGGACCGAGGGCATTCTGACCGATGTGGGCCGCTTCACCAACTCGGGCCTGCGCGAGTATGAAGCCCTTGCGGGAGAAGCGAGAAAGACGCTCAACGACATCAGCCGGGCAGTCCGGAGCATCGAGCGCAATCCACAGCAGTTTATTTTTGGTGGCCGCCAGTCTATCCCCGAATACAATGGGCGCCGCTAAGCTTCAGACCGTATGTGTGAGTCATCCGTGTTCCCCCCAAAAACCGATAGGGCAAGGCCGCTCCTGCGCATCGCGCCGGTGCTGGTCCTTGCTGCCGTGACCGCTGCCTGTTCGTCGACGCCTGCGCCGACGACCTACGATCTGTCGGCGACCACGACACGGATCCGGGGGGCAGCCGGCGTCCAGATCGCCGTTGCGGAGCCCACGGCCGTTCAGCCCCTGACCTCCGAACAGATCATCGTGAAGGACGCCAGCGGCGCCATAGCGGCTCTCGGCGGGTCCCAATGGGCGGACGATCTGCCGTCGATGATCCAGGCCCGCCTGGTCACGACCTTCGAGAATTCATCCCAGTCCATCGGCGTGGTTCTCCCGAGCAGCGGGACCGATGTCGACGTGCGGCTCCTGTCCAACCTGCGCAGCTTTCAGATCATGACGCCCAGCAACGAGGCGGAGGTCGAGATTGCGGCGAAGATCGTGAGCGACCAGACCGGCCGGATCATCAACAGCCGGATCTTCCGTGCCCGCCTGCCGGTCGCCGCCATCGATGCCGCCAATGCGACGACAGCCCTCAACGAGGCTCTCCAGGTAGTGATGGCCGATATCGTGCGCTGGGTCGGGGGAAGCAATCTTCCGCGCCGGGACGACCCGGAAGCGCTGGCGATGTCACAGCCGCCGGCCTGAGCGACCATCCTCCTCGCAAAAAAGAAACGCGGCCGAGAAGGCCGCGTTTTCGGTTGTTCGGCTTGGCGGTGCTCAGCCGGTTCAGTCGAACCGGCCGCTCGCATGGGCCAGCATGGTGTAGACCTTGCCGGTTTCCGACGTGAGGTAGGTCTTCGTCAGCATTGAGTCCCTGTCGTCGCGGGAGACTTCGGCGAGCAGGCGCTCGAACTCTTCCACATACCGGTCCACGGTCTGACGGAACTCCTCGTCACGGCGGTACTTGCGACGGATCTCGTCGAAGGTCTGCTGTCCCTGCTGCGTGTAGAGGCGGCGTGTGAACACGTTCTGCTCGCCGCGACGGTAGCGATCCCACAGCTCGACGGCCGCATCGTGGTCGATCATCCGCGCGATATCGACGGAGATCGAATCGAGGGATTCGAGGCTGTTGACCCGGGAGCGGGAGGGAGCGCGGGCCGGCTCCTCATCCTCGCGGGAGGCGCGGTTGAGGAGATCGGACAGCCAGCCGCCTCGGGCGCCGGACTCGCTGCGGGCAGCGGCTTCTTCCCGGCGGGGAGCCGGACGCTCCGCTGCCGGCTGGGCCGGCCGGGCAGGGGCCTGAACCGGTGCGGGCCTGGGCTCAGCCTGGCGCGCAACGGGTTGGGGAGCAGGGGCCGGGTTGCTCGCGATCCGCTGCTCGACGGCGGCGGCAACGGCCGCCATGGTGGCCGCGACCGGGGTCTCGTTCACGGCAGCCTTGCGCGGCTGGGCGGCGGGAGCCGCATCGACCACGCGGTTGGAGCGAGAGACCAGGGCCGAGAGCTCGTTGAGAGCTTTGATCTGGTCGGCGACGACCCGGCGCATATTGGCGGTCGTCTCCTGCGTCTCCTGCGGCAGTTCCACAACGCCGCGGCGCAGCTCAGCCCGGGTCGCGTCCAGCTCGCGCTGGATCTGGGAGGTCATGCCGCGCAGGTCGCCCATGGTGTCGCGGAACTTGGCGGTGGCGTTGCTGAGCGCCTCGGTCATCTCGGCCGCCGCCTGCTCATAGGCGGTGCGTAGAGCGGCCGCGGTGCGCTCGCCTTCCTCGCCGGTCGAGGTGCGGATGCGCTCGAACTGCTCGCCGATGGCGCTCGTCGTCGCCTCCGCCGTGCTGGCCAGCACGGAGCCGATCTGGCGAGCCCTGTTCTCGGCGTTCTGGAGGGAGCCCTCCACGAGAGCGGAGAACGCCCGCGTGACGGATTCCAGCTCCTGCGAGCGCGCGTCGATGCGGCCCAGCAGTTCGTCGAGCGCGGCCTGGCGGGTCGTCAGGGCGTCGCTCATGCGGGCCTCGACGCGCTCCAGGGCGGTCGCAGCCTCTGTGAGGGTCTGCATCTGCTCGTGGGTGGTGGCGGTGAGCGCAAGGCCGCGCTCCTCGAGGGTCGAGGCCAGATCCGCGGCCTGCTGGATCGCGCCGGACGACACGCTGCGCAGGGCTTCCACCTGATCCGCGACCTGATCCGAAGCGCGACCCGTCTGGGAGGCGATCTCCGAGAGCAGGATCTCGATCTGCCGGACGCGGCCGGCAAGGCCGTCCTCGACCGCACCGAGATTGCTGCTGGCGCTCGCTGCGACCTGCTGGAGCATGCGGTTGGCGTCCTGCAGCCGGCCGAGCACGTCGGTGAGTTCGGTGCGCAGGCGCTCGTTGGTGCCGACCAAGGTCTCGACCGTCTGCTCCGCACCTTCGCTGAGAGCGGCGCGCATGGATTCGGTCGACTGGACATAGGAGGAGGTGAGCTCCATCGTCCGGTCCTGGAAGCTGCCGATGACGGCGTTGCTGCGCTCCTCCAGAGCCCGCAGGGTGGTCTCGCTGATGGCGGCGACCTCGCGGCCGATCTCCTCGCTGCGACCGTTCAGGCTCTCGACAAGGGAGGCGCCCTGCGTGTCGAAGATGGAGCGGATCTCGCCGATCCGGCTGCTCAGGGACACGACCACGGCCTGGCTCTTGTCGTCGATGGTCTCGACGATGCCGTTGAGCCGGTTCACGACCCGGTTCTCGAACAGGGACACGCGCTGGTCGAGCGTCGAGGCGAGCTCCTCCGTGCGGCTGCCGAGGGTCAGGTTCATCTCATCGACGCGCGAGCCCAGGGTCTGGCTAATCTCTTCGGCACGGCTGCCGAGGGTCTGGTTGATCTCGAAGGCGCGGGCGCCCAGGGACGTGGCGATCTCGTCGGCCCTGTCGCCGAGGATCTGGTTGATCGTGGAGGCGCGGGTCTCGAGAGCCTCGCCGATCTGCTCGGCCTTGGAGGAGAGCGTCTCGGCGATGGCGCTGGTCTTGGCCGTGATGGCCTGGCTGATCTCGTCCACGCGGGTCTGGAGCGCGTTCGCGACATCGCGGCCGCCTTCGGCCATGACGCGGGCCATCTCGCCCGTCCGGACCACGAGGGCCTCGTTGAGAGCGGACGAGCGGGCGCTGAGCACGCTGTCCACGCGCTCGACGATGGTGTCGAAGTTGACCGTGATCTCCGTGGTGCGGCGGCTGGCATGCTCTTCCAGAGCCGTGAGCTGGCCCTCGATGGCGCTGGTCGCCTCGCGGGCACGTTCAGCGAAGGCTTCCGCCATGGCGCTGCCCTGAACGGTAATCAGGCGGTCCATCTCTGCGAAGCGGCCGCTGATCGTTTCGGTCAGGCTGCCCACGTCGCGGGAGATGCGCTCGGCCAGTTCGCCGCCGCGGCCCATGACGTCCTCGAAGGCCGTCAGGCGAGAGCCGAGGGTCTCTTCCATTTCGCGGGTGCGGGTATCGACCGTCGTCGATAGGTCCGTTGCCGTGCGGTTGAGGACCTCGTTGACGCGTGCGCCCTGTGTGGTGATCGCGACGACGATATCCTTGCCGGTGGTGGCCAGGCGTCCCTGGACCTCGTCGGCGTGGCGGGTGAGGGTCTCGGAAAACTCCTGGCCGCGGGTCTCGAAGACGTTCTGGAATTCCTCGACACGGGAGCCCATGAGGAAGGAGATCCGCTCGCCGACCTGGGACAGGCTGGTCTCCAGGGCCTCGCCCTGGGTCGTAACGGATTCGCTGACCCGCTGGCTCGCCGTCTCGAGACGCTGGGCTAGGTCCTCGACCCGGGTGCCGATCGACTCGTCGGCGAGGCGCACGGCGCTCTCCAGCTGCTCGCGCACATCGCTGCCGCGCTGCATGATTTCGGTGATCACGGCTGCGGCCGTCGTGGCCAGCCGCTCGCGGAACTCGTTGCCGCGCACCACGATCTCGTCGACCACTTCGGTGCCGGTATTGGCAAGCTGCTCGCGCAGGTTTCCGCCGCGGCTCGCCAGCTCCTCGAGGAGGGTGTTGGCCGTGGACGCGAACTCCTCGCGCAGGGCGCCGCCATTGACCTTCAGCTCCTCGACGACCGAGGTGCCCGTCGTGGTCAGCTGCTCGCGGACGAGGGTGCCGCTGGCGAGGATCTCCTCACTCACGGTCGACCCGGCTGCCGCGATCTGCTCGCGCATCTCCGCCGTGCGGGCGGTGATGTCGTCGGCGATCACGCCGCCGGTGGCCGCGAGCTTCTCGGTAATCTCGCTGCCGCGCTGTGCGAAGCTCTCCTCCAGGGAGCGGGCCGTCTGCTCGAAGGCCTCCCGCACGTCGCTGCCCTGCTTGGCGAGGGCATCGATGACGCCGCGGCCGGTCTCGGCGAGGGTCCGTGTGACCTGGCTTGCGCCTTCCTGGAGATGGCGGGTCAGAACGTCGCCGGTCCGCTCGAAGGCGCCCGTGATGTCCTGCGCCTTGCTCTCGAGGGCGCCCGTGATGGTGGTGCCGACCTCGGCGATCCCGGTCTTGATCTCTTCGCTGGTGCCGGAGAGGCGCTCGACCAGCTCGACGCCGCGGCTGGCCATTTCCTCCACGACCCGCTCGCCGGCCCGGCCGAGGGCCTGGGTGATCTGGTCGCCGCGCTGTTCGAGCGAGTTCATCACCCGGTCGCCTGCGCTGCTGAAGGACGACACGACGCGCTCGCCGGCGACGTCGAGATCCTGGATCAGGGTTTGGTGCGCGCCGGTGATGGCGCCGCGCACACGCTCGGAATTGGTGACGATGGCCTCACGCTGCGTGACGAGCTCGTCGATCAGCGAGCGGATGCGGATCTCGTTGTCGGAATAGGCGCGCTCCAGGGTGGAGATCTCGCTGCGGACGAGGGTCTCCAGCTCACCGGCGCGGGCCAGGGCGCGCTCGACGCCGTCGCCCACGGCCGCCACCTCGCGACGCACCGCCTGGGATACGGAGAGCACCGCATCGGTCGAGAAGTTCTCGGGCTGGGCCAGGCGCACGGCGACTTCGCCGACGGCCCGGGCGACCATCTTCATCTCCTGCGAGCGGACGGTCAGCATCGCCACGATGAAGAAGAGGATGACCGGAGCGACCAGGACCATGGCTCCAAGCGCCAGCTGGGCCGTGGAGAAGGTGGCGAGCAGCTGCTCGGGAGTGGCGATGCCCTGGGCGTAGGCGAGGGCACCGACGCCGCCGAGCCAGAGCAGGGAGGCCAGGGCCGCGATGACATAGGGACGGCGGGACGGGCGAACCTGGAGCGCCTGCAGCATGACGCCGACATTCTGGCGGTCGTCGTTGGCGACGGCCGCCCGGTCGGGCGCAAGGAAGCCGGTGCGGGACATGTCGTCCAGCTGGTCGTCCTGAAGGTCGTCGCGCTCGGGCAGCGAGCCGGATCCGAGACCGAAGGGGCCCTTGGTGAAGTCATGGTCCTCGATGTCGGGAAGCCTGGGCTCTTCGGCGGACGACTGGCCGTCCGCCCGGTCCGGCGTCTGGATCACGAATGTCTCGTCAAGGTTGAGCGCCTGCTCGACGGCTGTCAGAGCCGCCTCCGCCGGGTCTCTCATCTTCTTTTTCTCGCTCGCCATGATCCGCCCTCGTGACGCCAACTACTAAGGGGTTGAAGCCGCTCGCTCCGCTAAAGACGACGTGGATGCGTGGCTGCAGCCCTGTGCGAAAGAACCGGATGCGGTTCTTCCGTACGGTAACCTGTCATTTACCAAGCGAGTTTAGCGGCCGGTCCGAAGTAAGGAAACCCGATCTGCCCCGCCTCTTACGAACGTCGTTAACGGCTCAGTAACCTGCACTACCGGGTAAATTGAGGCGAAAAAACGGCAGCGTCCGCCCCTGTCTCTCGTCTTTCGGCGTTCCCTGTCTTAAATATCCGCCGACAATGAAAGGCCTGCAATGATCAGCATCACATTCATCGATTCCGAGGGCACGGCCCGGACGGTCGAAGCCGAGGAGGGCGCCACCGTCATGGAGACCGCCATTCGCAACGGCGTTCCCGGGATAGAGGCCGAATGCGGCGGAGCCTGCTCGTGCGCGACCTGTCATGTCTATGTCGCGGAGGAATGGGAAGCCGCTACCGGACAGCCTCAGCCTATGGAGGAGGACATGCTCGATTTCGCCTTCGACGTCCGCCCGAACTCGCGCCTGTCATGCCAGATCCGCGTCCGTCCGGAGCTCGACGGGCTCGTCGTCCACACGCCCGCCCGCCAGGGCTGAGCCGGAGACCTTTCATGTTCAAGACGATCCTGGTTCCCGTCGATCTCGGTGAGGTCGAGGCGGCGCAGCCGGCTCTCGACAAGGCGGTCGCGCTCGCGAACGGATCCGACAGCACGCTGCGCCTGATCTATGTACGCTCCATCGTGCCGGTCACCTACATGGAGTTCATGCCGCCGACCTTCGATGCGGAGCAGCAGGCGGATGCGGAGAAGAAGCTGGCCGAGCTGGCGGCCAAGGTGGCGCTTCCGGCAGAGCGCGTCTCGGCGGTTGTCCGCCTCGGGTCCGTCTACAACGAGGTCCTGGACGAGGCGGAGAAGACCGGCGCGGACCTCATCGTCATCGGCTCCCACCGGCCGACCATGGCGACCTATCTGCTTGGCTCCAACGCCTCCACCATCGTGCGCCACGCCAGGTGCTCGGTGCTAGTGGTGAGGACTTAGGAGCTTTCGGCCAATGCTCAGGAAACCCTCGGCATGAGTTCTGCCGGGGGCAGGTCAGGCCGGAAAGGGCGCGGCTTGTTGAGCCGCACCATAGGCTCGATCTGCCAGATCCCGACCAGGGCGAACAGGGCTCCCATGAGGGCAACACCCGTCGATCCCATCTGAAGCGCCCGCCCGATCAGCACGGCCATGACCAGCAGCGAGGCGAAGGCGAGGGCGGTCGTCGAGGCCCAGAGCCACCAGGGCTTTCCGGCAACGAAGCGCGCCTCGGGATTCGCGCGGGCGATGGCATCGCAGAGCGCCTGCGCAAAGGCGCGGTACTCGCCCGTCATCTCCTGAGCCTCCACAAGGCTCTTCCAGTTGAGAGAGGTGAAGGTAAAGGACTTGCCGTCCTTCAGGGTCACCTTGGTCCGGAAGGCTTTCTGGGACAGCCGGCCCGGCTCGTAGGTCATACGTACGGTCTCGACCGCGCCAAGCGCGACCTCCTGGACCTTGCGGCCCGAATCGACGGTAAGCCTGTCGCCCTTGAGCGCGAAGCTGATCGGTCCGCCAACCGGGCGGGGGCTGTGGGTGTAGGTCGAGGTCATCGGATCAACGCACCAGTGCACGCATCGCCTGATCGATGCCTTCCAGGTTGAGCGGGTACATGCGGTCGGCGAAGAGCTGGCGCATGAGGGTGATGGATTGGGCGTAGCCCCAGTGCGATTGCGGCACCGGGTTCAGCCAGACCGCCTTCGGGAAATGGTCGAGGATGCGCTGCAGCCAGGCCCGGCCGGGCTCCTCGTTCCAATGCTCGACGGAGCCGCCGGGCGTCATGATCTCATAAGGACTCATGGAGGCGTCGCCCACGAAGACCACCCGGTAGTCCGACCCATAGGTGCGGATCACGTCCAGGGTGGGGATCTTCTCGTCGAAGCGTCGGCGGTTTTCCTTCCAGAGATTCTCATAGACGCAGTTGTGGAAGTAGAAGTGCTCGAAATGCTTGAATTCGAGCCTTGCGGCCGAAAAGAGCTCCTCCGCGGTCTCGATGTGCCAGTCCATGGAGCCGCCGACATCGAGGAAGAGCAGGACCTTCACCGCATTGCGGCGTTCCGGCCGCAGGCGCACATCGAGATAGCCCCTGTGGGCCGTCTCGTGGATCGTTCCGTCGAGGTCGAGTTCCTCCGGCGCTCCGGTGCGGGCGAAGCGGCGCAAACGGCGCAGCGCAATGCGCATGTTGCGCACGCCGAGCTCCACATTGTCGTCGAAGTCCCTGAACTCGCGCTTGTCCCACACCTTCACGGCGCGGAAGTTGCGGTTCTTGTCCTGGCCGATGCGGATGCCTTCGGGATTGTAGCCATAGGCCCCATAGGGCGATGTGCCGCCAGTCCCGATCCATTTGTTGCCGCCCTGATGGCGGCCCTTCTGCTCGTCGAGGCGCTTCTTCAAGGTTTCCCAGAGCTTGTCCCAGCCCATGGCCTCGATCTGGCGCTTCTCCTCGTCGGTCAGGTAGCGCTCGGTGAGCTTGCGGAGCCACTCTTCGGGGATCTCCGTCTCCCCGAGAGCTTGGCCCGTGCTCTCGAGACCCTTGAAGACATGGGAGAAAACCTGATCGAAACGGTCGAAATGCCGCTCATCCTTCACGAGGCAGGCGCGAGACAGATAGTAGAATTCCTCGACGCTCTTGTCCGCGAGATCCCGGTCGAGCGCCTCCAGCAGAGAGAGATACTCCCTGAGCGATACCGGCACCTTGGCCGCGCGCAACTCGGTGAAGAAGGTGAGAAACATCGCGCCAGTGTCAGGCAAGAGCGGGCGAGGTCAAGGGCGAATGCTCGCGGGGCTCACTTTCCGATGGTCCTCCGCGCCCGGAACTCGGCCGGTTCCGGCTTGCGGTTGTTCTTCTTCAGGATCTCCCTGAACTCGTCGCGGCGCTCGTGGATCGAGGCGATGACGAGGCCCATGGGCACGCCGATATCCGCCAGCACCGCCTCGCTGAGCTGAAGGGAGGCTTCGATCGTTTCCGGCACCGCATCGTCCACGCCGAGATCGTAGAGGAGGGCGGCGTGCCGTGCGTCCCGCGCCCGGGCGACGATGGTGATGTCGGGCCGCTCCTGGCGGGCGGCGGTGACGACCGCCTCGATGGCGCTGGGAACGTCCAGAGTGATGACGAGGGCGCGCGAATATTCGATGCCGCAGGCCCGCAGGAAGTCGGGATAGGACCCGTCGCCGAAGAAGACGGGCTTCCCGGCCTTGCGCTCCTCCGCGACCCTGGCCGGGTCCATGTCGATGGCGAGATAGGGCACCTTGTGACGTTCGAGCATGTCGCCGACGAGCCGGCCGACCCGGCCGTAACCGGCGATGATGACGCGGTTGACCTCGTCCGACGGCGGCGGGACGGAGGCCGCCGGATTGCTCGGGCGCGTTCTTTCGAGCTGCCGGCTCAGTCGGCGCGCAATGCGGGCGAGAACCGGAATGGCGATCATCGTGAGCGTGGTCACGAGCAGGAGGTCCCGGCCGATCCCATCGGGAACGAGTCCCGCAGCCATGGCGCTGCCGAGGATGACGAGGGCGAATTCCCCGCCGGGGCCGAGGAGCAGGCTCGTCTCCGCCGCTTCCGACGCATTGAGGCCGAAGGGGCGGGCGAGCCAGAAGATGATCACGCTCTTGATGGAGATGACGGCGGTCGCCACCGCGAGGATGGCCAGCGGGATCTCATAGAAGCGGAAAAAGTCGAGGCTCATGCCGACCGACACGAAGAAGACGCCGAGCAGGAGGCCCTTGAAGGGCTGGATCGTCGTGTCGATGGCGCGGCGGTACTCGGTTTCGGACAGAAGAATACCCGCGATGAAGGCGCCGAGCGCCATGGAGAGCCCGCTCGCGGCGGCGATCAGGCTCGTCGCGATGACGACGAGCAGGCAGGCCGCCATAAAGGCCTCGGGACTTCTCGTGGCCGAGACGAGCTGGAAGAAGGGGCGCAGGATCACCCTCCCGAGCACCACGATGAGCATCAGGGCAAGGCCTGCCTGCAGGAGCGCAAGGGCAAAGGAGCCCATGGTCGCTCCCGGCACCCTCCTATCGAGCGCGGCGACAGTGAAGAGGATCGGGGCGACCAGGAGATCCTGGAACAGGAGGGCAGAGAAGCTCGCGCGGCCGGCCGTGGTGTTGAGCCGCTTCTGTTCCGCCAGGACCGGCAGGACGATGGCGGTGGAGGACAGGGCGAAGGCTATGCCGATGATGGCGGCCCCCGTGACGGAGCCGGCAAGGCTCATGGCAAGAAGGCCGATGGCCAGCGCACAGGTGAGAACCTGGAGCGATCCGAAGCCGAAGACGAGGCGGCGGAGCGTTCTCAACCTCTGCCAGGACAGCTCGATGCCGATGGTGAAGAGCAGGAAGACCACGCCGAATTCGGCGAGCCTCGACGTTCCCTCCGGGTCGGTGAAGGTCAGCCAGTCGACCCAGGGATGCTCCTGCACCAGACGCCCGAGGCCGTAGGGCCCCAGCAGCGCGCCTGCGCCGAGAAACCCCAGGACCGGGCTGATCTTCAGCCGGTGGAACAGGGGGACGACGATGCCTGCCGTTGCCAGAAAGAGAATAGGTTCCTGATAAGCGTGCAGGTCTATCGAAGCGGCCATCTACTCTTTCATCCGGTTCGGGGCATCTTGGTTGCAGGGGGAGCCGGAGCGCAAGGGCAAACTCTACTCAGGGCGCGGCCGAGAGAGCCCAGGGGACATCCAGGCTGGGCACGCCCCGGGCGGGTATGGCGCTGACAGTTCACTGGCATGCCCTTCACTTCCGCATGCCAGCTTCTGCCATGCGGAGTTTACCCGAGGGTCGCGAGCGCCTGCGCGAGGTCGGCCACCAGGTCGTCCGGGTGCTCGATGCCGATGGAGACGCGGATCGTCGCATCGGACACGCCGAGGCGGTCGCGGGTCGCCTTCGGCACGCCCGAATGGGTGGTGGAAGCCGGATGCGAGATGAGCGACTCGGTGCCGCCCAGGCTCACTGCGAGCTTGAAGACCTGGAGCGCGTTGAGGACCTTGAAGGCCTCCGCCTCGCCGCCCTTCACGTCGAAGGAGAAGGTGGAGCCCGGAGCGTCGCTTTGGGCCTGATAGACCTCCTTCGCCCGGGAGCCTTCCGGCAGGTAGGCGAGGTGGTGGACCTTCACGACGCCCGGATGCTCGTGCAGGAACTGGGCCACGATCTCCGCATTGCGGTTGGCCGCCGACATGCGAAGCGCCAGCGTCTCGAGGGAGCGGCCGAGCATCCAGCAGGAATGCGGGTCGAGCTGGGTGCCGATGGCGGAACGCAGCAGGCGCACGGTCTTCATCAACTCCTTGGAGCCCAGAGCCGCGCCGGCGATCAGGTCGGAATGACCGCCGACATATTTCGTCAGCGAATAGACCGAGATGTCCGCACCGTGCTTCAGGGGCTTCTGGAAGAGGGGCCCGAGTAGGGTGTTGTCGCAAACGATAATGGGGCGGTGCCCCTGCGCGGCGGCGATTTCGTCGGCGACCCGGCGGATGAGGGCGACATCCACCAGGGTGTTGAGCGGGTTGGAGGGCGTCTCGATCATGATGATCGCCACGCGGCCCTTGCCTTGGGCCTCCTTGGCCGCGGCGCGGATGCTCGCCTCATCCACGCCGTCGCCGAAGCCGACGGCTGCGATGTTCATGTTGGCGAGGGTCTTGGCGATCAGCGTCTCCGTGCCGCCGTAAAGGGGCTGGGAGTGGAGAATCACGTCGCCGGGCCGGGCGAAGGCCAGGATCGTCGTGGCGATGGCCGACATGCCGGAGGAGAAGAGAAGGCCCGCCTCCGCCTCCTCGAAGATCGCGAGCCTGTCCTCGACGATCTCGGAATTCGGATGGTTGAAGCGGGAATAGACGAGGCCGGCGGCCTCGCCCTGCGGCGGCTCCCGGCGGCCGGCCACGTAGTCGAAGAATTCCTTGCCGTGCTCGGCGCTGTTGAACACGAAGGTCGAGGTCAGGAAGACCGGGGGCTTCACGGCGCCTTCCGACAGGGTCGGGTCATAGCCGTAGCCCAGCATCAGCGTTTCGGGCTTCAGCTTGTGATTGCCGATGCGGTCCTTGTGGTAACGGTTGTCAGCCATGGTGTTCTCCTTTGTTATGGGGCTTAACCGATGCGGGCGGTTGCCGAAAGGGGGCCGCAGGACATAGGGTCGTGATGATGGAAGGAATGGTGGGAATGGCGCGTTTTGCCGGAACGGAGTCGTATGTCGCAACCGAGGACCTGAAGGTCGCGGTGAATGCGGCGATCGCGCTGGAGCGTCCGCTCCTGGTGAAGGGCGAGCCCGGCACCGGCAAGTCGGTCCTGGCGGAGGAGATCGCCCGGAGCCTGAATGCCCCGCTTCTCACCTGGCACATCAAGTCCACCACCAAGGCCCAGCAGGGGCTCTACGAATACGATGCGGTCTCGCGCCTGCGCGACAGCCAGCTCGGCGATCCGCGGGTGTCGGACATCCGCCACTACATCAAGCGCGGCAAGCTGTGGGAGGCCTTCGCCTCCGATGCGAGGCCCGTACTCCTGATCGACGAAATCGACAAGGCCGACATCGAGTTCCCGAACGACCTGCTGCTCGAGCTCGACCGCATGGAGTTCCACGTTTATGAGACGGGGGAGACGGTTCGGGCCGAGCGGCGGCCCATCGTCATCATCACCTCCAACAACGAGAAGGAGCTGCCGGACGCCTTCCTGCGCCGCTGCTTCTTCCACTACATCAAGTTCCCGGACGCCGAGACCATGGCCCGGATCGTCGAGGTGCACTACCCCGGCATCAAGCACCGCCTCGTCGAGGAGGCGCTCAAGATCTTCTTCGACATCCGCGAGGTGCCGGGACTGAAGAAGAAGCCCTCCACCTCCGAGCTGCTCGACTGGCTCAAGCTGCTGCTCTCGGAGGATATCGGCCCCGAGCAATTGCGGGAGCGCGACACCCGCAAGCTCATTCCGCCGCTCCATGGGGCGCTGTTGAAGAACGAGCAGGATGTGAGCCTGTTCAAAAAACTCGCCTTCATCGCGAGACGAGAGGGGCGCTGATGCTCCGGCTCCTCCTCCTGCGCCATGCCAAGGCCGCCTGGCCCTCCGGTGTTCCCGACGTCGACCGGCCGCTCGCAGGGCGCGGGCGGGACGCGGCAGTCCTGATGGGCGCCTACCTGAAGGAGCAGGGGCTCAAGCCCGATCTGGCCCTCGTCTCGCCGGCCCGGCGGACGCAGGACACCTGGGATCTTGTCCAGCCCATCCTCGGCGAGGTTGAGGCGCAACTCGACGGCCGCATCTACGAGGCCCCGGTCGCGCGGCTCCTGAAGGTGCTGCAGGAGGTCGAGCCCGGCATCCGCACCCTGCTGATGATCGGCCACAATCCCGGCTTCGAGGATCTGGCCGCGCTCCTGATCGCGGGGGGCGACACGGACGGGCTCCTGAGGCTCGGGCGGAAATACCCGACGGCGGGGCTCGCGGTGATCGACTTCCCGCAGGAGAGCTGGGCCGCGATCCAGCGCAAGACCGGGCGGCTGGAGCGCTTCATCACGCCGAAATCATTGGGGAACGGCGAGGACGATTAGGGCTGAGGCGGGTATCCTCAATCCCGTTCTAGCTTCTGATCCTTGTGAAGGTAGCCGGGATCGTACTGCCCCATATGCTTGAGGCGCTCCCAATCCCTAATCACCAGGGTCTTGCCGTGCGAGGCGATGAGCCCCTCCGCCCGGAGCTCCTGGAGAACCCGGTTCACGTGGACGGTGCTCATGCCGAAGGCGTCGCCCAGCTCCTCCTGCGTGATCGGCAGTTCGTAGCTGTCACCCTTCGTCATGCCCACGGTTTCCAGGCGGTCGCGCAGCTCGCAGAAGAAGTGCGCGAGGCGCTCACCGGCCGCCATGCGCCCGAGTGTGGTCATCCACGCCCGGTGCACGGCCCCGTCGACGAGCGTGGTGAACCAGAGCACGCGCGTCAGATACGGATAGCGTTTCGTGATCTCCCTCAAGTCGCCGTGGGCCACCTGGGCGACCCTGCAGGCGGTGAGCGCACCGACGCCGCCGTCCATCCTCTTGAGGAGGAAGCTATGCAGGTCGGCAAAGTCGCCGGGCACGTGAAAGGCCGTGATCTGCCGCTTCCCATCGGCTGAATGGTTGTGGCGGGTGGCGAAGCCCTCGAGGATGAGGCTGCTGTGGGACGGAGTGCTGCCCTCGGCCACGATCTCCTCGCGCGGGCGATAGGCGACGACGCGAGCCGTAATCTGTTGGAGTACCTGTCTTTCCTCGTCGGAGAGCGGGCCATGCCGCTCAAGATTGACGATCAGGGGATGAGACATGCTTGCAGCCTAGAAGCTCAGGAATGACGTGACGGCTTGGAGGCCGAGGAGAGCACGGCAAGCATGGCCTTGTATAGACGCGGCGGCAGCGCCTCGATGAACGGGATCGTCATCAGCTCCCGCCCCGTCTCGTCCGCGATGATGATGGCGTCGTCGAGCCAATCGTCCTTCCCTTGCCGGACGGCCTCGCTAAGAAGGTCGCGGATGCCATGGAGGGCGTCGTCCCGGGCCGCATCGATGTCGGGAAGATCGACCCCTTCGGAGTCCTCGATGATCTGGCCGCCTTGCCGGATGTGGCAGTAATATCGGGGCATGCACCCAAACTAGGATTCAGCTCCCTTGTTCCCCGGCAGGGCATCGGCCTTCGTCCCCTGCTTCATCCTTCCCTTGCCGAACAATTCCTCCACATCATCGTTCTGCCTGAAACGCCATCCCAAATGGATTTGGGTGTAAGGGGGCTGATCCCACATGGTGCCTGAGACGCTGCTTGCGCTCTTCCTTGCCGGGCGCGCCCTGCTGCCCGACGCGCTGGCTTCTCCCGGCGAGGCCGTGAGCGGGACGCAGGTGACTGAGGCCCGCTACGAGGCCGGGGAACGGGCGGTGACCAACTGGCGCTCGCAGGCCGTGGAGGCCCTGGAGCCGAAAGCCGCGATCGCGCTGGTGACGCTGCTCGGGGCCGAGCGGCCGGTGGTGACGCGCTGCGTGAAGCTCAACAACTACTGGTGCATCAAGAGCGCCCGCTGGAACGGGGAGATCGCGACCGACAATGAGGGCCATGTCGGCTTCGTTTCGGCCGATCATGGGGCCGATGCCGCGGCCACCCTGCTGCGGCGCTACTATCTCGATTTCGGCCGCAAATCGGCTCTTGCCATCGTGCGCCGCTGGGCGCCGGCGGAGTGCAACATCGCCACGGGCATCGGCGGCGTGGCGGTCCTGGCGGTCAAGGGCATCGGCGGCACGGTCCGCGCCCGCTATCTCGCCTCGCGCCGCGGGAAGGGGAGGGTGCGCTACACCGCAAAGGCCAGGCCCGGCGGCAAGTCCGGGCGGGTCTCCATGGTGATCCCGATGGCGCCGAAGACACCACGGTACCGCGTGCCCGACATCGCCTCGGGAATGGGGGAGAAGCAGAAGGCCGAGCCTCGACGCCCGCCCCGCGCGGCCGCCCGCCCTCAGCCCGGGCGCGAGCCTGCAGCGACCGCCTCCGTTGCGCCAAAGGCTGCCGTCACCGCCTGCGCCCCCGATGAACAACGCCTGCGCAACTATGCGAGCCGGATGGTCGAGGGGCTGAACCTCGGGCCGGAGGACGACCTCAAGCTCTTTGCCGAAAACGGCACGCCCCAGCCGAACCTCGCCCATGTGATGCTCGCCATGTCGGCCTTCGAGCTGGGTGCGTTGAGGGCCAGCCCCGACCTCGTGGAGCGGGCGATCCTGCGGGCCGGGGCGAAGGCGGAGGCCGCGGCGACCACCGCCAAGGGCGGGCTGCCGCAGGGCTCGGCCCAGTGAGGTCGCCTTGCGAGTCGGGCCCGAGCGCCCCACTTTCAAGCTTGGCTTGAGAGAATTGGGTTTGTCGTCGTGTCCGTGATCACCAGCTTCGCCTCCCGTGCGGGCTCCGCCGCGCAATCGCTCTGGGAAGCCTCCGGACAGCTCGTCCAGCCCTCCCTTCGCCTCGGGGTCACGGGGCTCGCCCGCTCCGGCAAGACCGTCTTCACCACTGCGCTCGTGCACCATCTCGTGCGTGGCACGAATCTTCCCGCCTTCCGCGCCTCTGCCGAAGGCCGCATCCGGCGGGCGCATCTGGCGCACCAGCCGGACGATGCGGTGCCGCGCTTTCCTTACGAGGAGCACATGGCGGCGCTCACGGAAGACCGCCGCTGGCCCCAATCCACCAACCGCATCAGCGAGTTGCGGGTTGAGGTTGAATACGAACGCAAGAGCGGGTGGCGCACGGGGCCGGCCATGCTGGCCCTCGACATCGTGGACTATCCCGGCGAATGGCTGCTCGACCTTGCCCTGCTCGATGCGGGCTTCGCGGAATGGTCCCGCGAGACGGTGGAGGCGAGCCGCAAGCGCGACCGGGCGGCGGTGGCCGGACGCTGGCACGAGATCCTGAAAAGCCTCGATCCGTCAGGTCCCTCCGACGAGATGCTCGCAGCAAAGGCAAGCGAGGCCTTCAAGGATTATCTGACGGCGCTGCGCGCAGGCTCCGAGGCTGTGGCGACCACGCCGCCGGGGCGCTTCCTCATGCCCGGCGACCTTGCGGGCTCGCCCGCGCTCACCTTCGCGCCCCTCGACCTGACGCCGGGCCGGCCCATCGCGCCGGGGAGCTTCGCGGCTCTCATGGAGCGGCGCTTCGAGGCCTACAAGACCCATGTGGTCCGGCCCTTCTTTCGCGACCATTTCCAGCGCATCGACCGGCAGATCGTGCTGGTGGACGTGCTCTCCGCCATCGATGCGGGGCCGCTGGCCCTCGCCGAGCTGGAGGAGGCGCTCGATCAGGTGCTCATGGCCTTCCGCACCGGGCGCAACACGCTTCTCTCCCGCCTGTTCTCGCCCCGCGCCGACCGGGTGTTGTTCGCGGCCACCAAAGCAGACCACATCCATCACACGGACCACGACCGGCTCGATGCGATCCTGCGCCTGCTCGTGAACCGGGCGGCGAAGCGCACGGAGGCGGCGGGCGCGCGGGTCGGGACCGTGGCGCTGGCGTCCGTGCGCGCCACGCGGGAGACCACCATCCGCGAGGGCCGGGAGATGCTCCGCGCGGTGGCCGGGGTGCCGGAGGCGGGCGAGCGGGTGGGGGACGAGATCTTCGACGGGGAGGCGGAGGCTGCGATCTTCCCCGGCGAGCTGCCGGAGACGGCGGAGGCGGTATTCCAGGGGGCGATCACGCCCGGCTCCCTGCGCTTCCCGCGCTTCCGCCCGCCGAAGCTTCCCGTCGATGCGGCGGGACGCATGGCCAAGATGCCCCACATCCGCCTCGACCGCGCCCTTGAATTCCTGCTGGGGGACCGCTTCGCATGAGCCGCCAACCGCGCGCCTATCGTCTCGACGACCCGAACGTGACCGGCGGCTCCGTGACCGTCACGGAGGAGCCTTTCGACGCCATCGAGGCGGCGGACGGGGTTGTCGTGCCCATGGCGGAGAAGCGCCGCGCCCCGTGGGCGGGCCTGCTGATCTCGGCGCTCTCCGGTCTTCTCCTGCTGGGCCTAGGGCTTGCCCTCGAGAACCTTATCATGGACCTCTACGCTGTCCAGCCCTGGCTCGGCTGGGTCGCCCTGGCGCTCGCCTTTCTGGCGGCCATCGCCTTCCTCGCCATCATCGGCCGCGAGGTGCTGGGGATCTGGCGCGAGCAGAAGATCGAGAACCTGCGCGAGGCGGCCATCGACGCGCTGGCGGTCAAGGACCACAAGGGGGCGAAGGGCATCGTATCCGATCTGATTGCGCTCTACGGGCGCCGCAGCAGCGCCGCCCGGGGCAGCGCCAGGCTGAAAGAACTCACCGACGAGATCATCGATGCGGATGACCGCCTCGCGATCGCCGAGCGCGAACTGCTCGCCCCCCTCGACGCGCAGGCCAAGCGCGCCATTGCGGGAGCCGCGAAGCAGGTCTCGCTGGTGACGGCGGTAAGCCCGCGCGCCATCGTGGACGTGGCCTTCGTGATTTTCGCGGCGGTGCGGCTCCTGCGCACGCTCGCGCGCATCTATGGCGGCCGGCCCGGCCTGTTCGGGTTCCTGCGTCTGGCGAAAGCCGCCTTCAACCACCTTGCCGTCACCGGCGGCGTGGCGGTGGGCGACAGCCTGATGCAGCAGGTGCTCGGATTGGGCCTGGCGGCGCGGGTTTCCGCCAAGCTGGGCGAGGGGGTGCTCAACGGGCTGATGACGGCCCGCTTCGGGCTCGCTGCCCTCTCCGTCTGCCGCCCGCTCCCCTTCATCCGCGAGGAGCCGCCGAAGATCGGGGACGTGGCGGGCGAGCTGCTGAGCCGGGCGGAGACAGCCGTCGCCGAGAAGTAGGCGCGGCCACTTCGACGATTGACGGGCCGGGTTCCATCCCCCACAAGGGCGCGCTTTCCGACGTTGCCCGGCTCCGATGCTCTTCAACTCCTTCGTCTTCCTCTTCGCCTTCCTGCCTGTGGCTCTCCTGGGTCACTGGGCGGTCGAGCGCTTGAAGCCGGAATGGCGTCTGCCGCTGCTGCTGATCCTGTCTGTGGCGTTCTACGGTTATTGGGACTGGCGCTTCGTCCCGCTGCTCGTGGTCTCGGTCCTGGCGAACTGGCTCATAGCCCAGATTTTCGTTCAAAGCGGCAGGGACATGCTGATCGCGCTCGCGATTATCACCAACCTGCTGGTGCTGGCCATCTTCAAGTACTGGAACTTTTTCGCCGAGCTTGCGAATACGGTTCCGGGCGTTCACGCGCCGCTCTTCGACATTGCGCTGCCGCTCGGCATCTCGTTCTTCACCTTTCACCACATCATGTACCTGACGGATCTGAAGGCAGGCCGTGCGCCGCGCTACGATCTCGTCCGCTACGGCCTCTACATCGCCTTCTTCCCGCAGGTTCTCGCCGGCCCGCTTGTGCGCTGGAGCGAGATCATGCACCAGTTCGACGAGCGGCCCTACGAGCGCTCCGACGCGGAGGAGCGATTCGCCCGAGGACTGATGCTGCTGATCGCAGGCCTGGCGAAGAAGGTCTTTCTGGGCGATGCGCTGGCGGCCTATGTGAATCCGATCTTCGAAATGGCCGCCGCAGGACAGGCGATCTCCGTAGGCAAAGCCTGGCAGGCGATGCTGGGCTTCACCTTCCAGATCTATTTCGACTTTTCCGGCTATACCGACATGGCTCTGGGCCTCGGCCTCATGCTCGGCATCGTCCTGCCGCAGAATTTCGATGTGCCGTACCGCTCCGTCTCGCTGCAGGATTTCTGGCGGCGCTGGCACATGACCCTGTCGCGGTTCCTGCGCGACTATCTCTACATCGCCATGGGCGGCAACCGGAAAGGGCTCGCGGTCCAGATCGGAGCCCTCTTCGCCACCATGACGCTGGGGGGCCTCTGGCATGGGGCGGGCCTCACCTTCGTGGCCTGGGGCGCACTCCATGGACTCGCGCTCGGCATCGGCGTGCTCTGGCGCAGGGCCGGACTGACGATGCCGAAGCCCGCGGGCTGGGTCCTGACCATGCTCTTCGTCATGCTCACCTGGGTACTGTTCCGCGCGACCTCCTTTGATGCGGCGGTACGCATCTATGAGGGACTGATCGGGCTCGGCGATCCGGAATTCGCGATCAAGTGGCGGACGATCCTCGTCGCTGCGCTCGTGGCGACGGTCGGCCCGACGGCCTGGATGCTCGTTCACCGAATCCCGCCCCGGCGCTGGATCGCGGCGGCCTTCGCCATCCTCTTCGTGGTCGTGCTGTTCAAGATCGGCGATGATGCCAATTATGAATTCATCTACTTCCAGTTCTGATCAAGCCTCCTGGCGGAGCTTTACGGTCGTGCTGCTTGCAGGCGCGGCGCTGGCGCTCGCCTTGCTCATCGGCTTCATCGCCCTGATCGAGCCCTATGACACAGGCCGCTCTCCCTTCTTCGGCGAGGCGGGGCTGCGCCCGCTCGGGCCTGCAAGCGCCAATGCCAGCCGCGGGCGGGACCCTGCCTTCGATTCCATGATCGTCGGCAATTCGCGCATCCAGCTCATCTCGCCCGAACGGCTGAGAAAGGCGACAGGGCTCGACTTCGTTCAACTCTCCGTTCCGGGCTCGGGGCCGAAGGAGCATCTCGCCCTGATCGGCTGGTTCCTCCGGCATCGGGAAACGCCGCCCAAGGCCCTGGTGGTGAGCATCGACGAGACCTGGTGCACCTCCGACCCGGAACTGACCAACGAGCGGCCGTTCCCGTTCTGGCTCTACAGCAACGATCCCCTCGAATACGGCAGGGGCCTGTTGCGCTTCGACGTGCTGGAGGAGGTGCCGCCGCGCCTTGCCTACCTCCTCGGGTTCAAGGACGAACGCATCCGGGCGGACGGCTATTGGGACTACGACGCCGATTACGCCGCCCGTGGCGACAAGCTCGGGCCCGCGGGCCGCCGGGAGCTGCAGCAGAAGCCCTATGCCAATGCCCGGCGATACGAGAGCGATCCGCAGGAGAGCCGATATACCTTCCCCGCAGCGCAGCGGATCGGCGCTGTGGCAGCATCCCTGCCCGAGGAGGCTGTTCTCGTTCTGGTGGCGCCGCCGCTCCATGTGAATTCGCTCCCGCCTGAAGGCACGGAGCAGGCTTTCCGCCTGCAGGCCTGCCGGGACGCCATCACAACTGCAGCGCAGGGCGCCCATGGCCGCACGGCCCTGGTGGACTGGCGGATGAATCGTCCGGAAATCCGCAATCCCGACCTTTTCTTCGACAGGATCCACTACCGCCAGCCCATCGCCCGGGCGATGGAGGCCGATATCGTCGAGGCGATCCGTCGGCAGCGATAGGCTTTAGGCGGATGAGCCGTCGAGAAGCAGTCTTGCGGCCGTGATCCACATCACCAGCGCGATTCCGGCGTCGAGAATCCGCCAGGTGACCGGACTTGCAAAGAAAGGGCGCAGCAGGCGCGCGCCATAGCCGAGGGAAAAGAAGAAGGTGAAGGAGGCCAGCATGGCCCCGAGTGCGAAGGCTCCCCGGTTCCCGGTAAATTGGGTCGAGATTGAGCCGATCAGGACGACGGTGTCGAGATAGACGTGCGGGTTGAGCCAAGTGAAGGCGAGGCAGGTGAGCATTGCGCGGCGCAGGCTTGCCGGCGTGGCCTCCGAGGTCTTGAAGGCCGTTGCCTCGAACGCAGCCATGAGGCTGCGAACGCCGTACACGATGAGAAACCCTGCTCCGAAATAGCGCATGGCGGTTTCCGCCCAAGGCAGGAATGCGCTGATCCGGGCGAAGCCGGCGACTCCCGCCAGGATCAGCACGGCGTCGGAGATTGCGCAGGTGAGGCATACGGCCAGGACATGCTCGCCCCGAAGCCCGAGGCGGAGCACGTAGGCGTTCTGGGCTCCAATGGGAAGGATCAGGCTGAGCCCCAGCAGGAAGCCGGAGATGAAAGCACCCGTCATGTCGATGATCCGAAAGATGTGACGGATCTCCGATAGACGGACCTGCAGAATTAGGACAGTTAAAGATCGTAAGTCCAGATTAGGGTTTCTAACGCATGCTCGACTATGCCCTTCTCTCTGCCCTCGCGGCTGTGGTCCGGACCGGCAGTTTCGAGCGCGCGGCGAAACAGCTCCACGTCACACCGTCGGCGATCTCCCAGAGGGTGAAATTGCTGGAGGAAAGACTTGGCGTTGTGCTCGTGGTGCGCGGCCAGCCCTGCACCGCAACGGCCGCCGGGGAGCGCCTCTGTCAGCATGTGGAGCAGGTTGCGCTTCTGGAGAACTCGCTGCGCTCGAGTCTCCCTGGCCTTCAGCCTGGCACGCGGCCGGTGACCCTTCGGATTGCCGTCAATGCCGACAGTCTCGCTACATGGTTCGTTGCGGCGATGGCAGGGACCGAAGGCTATCTGTTCGATCTCGTCCTGGACGATCAGGATTACAGCGCGGAATGGCTGCGCCGAGGAGATGTCCTGGCCGCTGTGACCTCCCACGGAATGCCGGTCCAGGGCTGCAACTGTCATCCTCTCGGCGCCCTGCGCTACGCCGCGACCGCAAGTCCGGCTTTCATCGAACACTGGTTTGCCGGTGGGCTCGACGAGGCGGCGGCCGCTCGCGCACCGTGCCTGACGTTCAACCAGAAAGACCGGTTGCAGTCGTTATGGCTGCGGCAGGCCCTCGGTGTCGAGATGAACCCGCCGCTCCATTGGCTGCCGTCCTCCCAAGCCTTCGTGGATGCAGCCCTTGCTGGGCTCGGCTGGGGGATGAATCCGGAGCCCCTGGTCGCCGAGCATCTGCGCACCGGAAGGCTCGTTGCCCTGATGCCGGATCAGCTGCTGGAGGTGCCCCTGTTCTGGCAGCAGAGCCGGATCGTCAGGCCGCTGCTGTCCGATGTGACCCGGTCCGTCTTGGAGGCTGCCCGCGCAGTCCTGTCGCCGGTCCGGCCGGGGCTTGACCCGGCGGGCCGGTAGGAGCCGGGAAGCAAGGTGCGGTCCTACCGCGCTTCCGCCGTAGTCCTTAAGGGTGCGGCAAATCGTTCGCCGGGCGTTTCCCTTGGATTCCAGCGCCTTGAAGGGAAGGCTTTTTAGCTTCTTAGACAAATCGGTGACGCTTAATTCCGTTGTCCTGCGCCTCGCTTACGATTATAGGGGCGCCACGGTTCATCGGGGAAGAACGGCCCAACATGACAGACATCGTTATCGATGAAGGTTATCGACCGACAGAAGACGAACCCTTCATGAATGAGCGCCAGAAGGAGTATTTCCGGCGTAAGCTGATCCGGTGGAAGAACGATATTCTCAGGGAAGCTCAGGAAACGCTTGCGACTCTGCAGAGCGAGAACGAGAATCATCCCGATCTCGCGGATCGTGCCTCATCGGAAACCGACCGCGCCATCGAGCTTCGCGCCCGCGACCGCCAGCGCAAGCTCATCGCCAAGATCGACGCCGCCCTCGCGCGGATCGACGACGGCACCTACGGCTATTGCGAGGAAACCGGAGACCCGATTTCCCTCAAGCGCCTGGAGGCACGGCCGATCGCGACCCTCTCGCTCGAAGCGCAGGAACGCCACGAACGCAACGAGCGGGTCTACCGGGACGACTGATCGCTCCCTTCTGTGATTCAAATAAGAAAAGGGCTCCGCTTGCGGAGCCCTTTTCTTATTGAGGCGACGGTTGAGAAAGGCGCTGGAGCGCCTTCAGCCCTTCTTGCCAGAGTCTAGTGGACGGCCGAGCAGGCGGGCGAATTCCGCCTCGATATCCTCCACCGAGAAGGGATCCGGGGCCTTTTCGGGCTCCTTCTTCTCGGCGGCCGGTGCTTCCGCTGCCTTGGCGGGAGCGGGAGCATTTGCGGCAGGCTGGACCGGAGGAGTGACCGGAGCCGGGCGCACCGGCTCCACGGCGGGGCTCGGCGGCTCGGCAGCCCGGATCTGGGCCGGCTGCTCGATGCGAACATCGACCTTAGGAGCCTCCTCGACGGCGGTCTCCGGCTCTTCCCGGCCCGGACCGGGCTCGAGAAGCTCGTCCTCGCCGGCCACTTCCTCCCGCGCCGCCTGCGGCGCGGGAGCCGCGGGAGCGGGAGCCACAGCGGGAGCCGGCGGCGGGGGGACCGGGCTCGCCGGACGCTTCAGCGCCTCCTCGAGCTGCTTGGCCATGTCGGACAGGACCGCGGCATCCGGCGAGCGCCGTTCGGCCGGAGCCGGTTGCGGTGCGCGGACGGGCGGGGGAGGCGCGGGCGGAGCCGGCGGAGGGGCCGGCGGCGTCGGGGTCGACCGCGACTGGAAGGGCGGGGGCGCGAAGGCCGGCCGGGGCTCGGGACGCTCCGCCACGGGCTCCGGCGCGGAACGCGGCGGCGGCGGAGCGGGGCTGCGGGCTTCGGCGCGAAGACCCTGTACGGCGGGAGCGACCGACATATGGACGGAATCGGGCTTCAGCACAGGCTCGGGACGGGCCGGCGCCGGAGCGCTGACCGAGGCGACCGCGGAGAGCTCCTCGTCGATGTCGGACTCCTCGGACGGCCGGCGCGACAGGCTGCCGAGCTGGGCGGCGAGCTGCGCCTCGATGGAGGGGCGGCCCGCCTCGACCTGCGGATGGCGCGCGCCCTGGTCGAAGGCCGGCTCGATGCGCTCGGCGTCGTTCGAGGCGGCGGGAATGCGTGCGCCGGCGACCCGGACGATATTGGTCTCGATCACGACGTCGTTGAGGCCGCCGATGAGAAGCAGGTGCTCCACATTGTCCCGCCGGAGCAGGACAAGCTGGCGCTGCCGGTCGAGCTCGTAGATGTCCACCACGCCGAGGCGCGGCTGGCGGCTGCGGTTGCGGTCGCCGCCGGGCATCATCAGGCGGGCGCCCGTGAGCTTGCGAAGAACGACGCCGAAAAGCACGAGCAGGGCTCCGATGATCAGAAAGGCAATGACGTACTTGACCGGCCCTAGTGCTTCAAAACCAAAAAGAGATGACACGATGAACTCTCAAGCCTTGTGGGGGCCTTTGCAGGCCAGTTCTGTGGTGGTTGTACCACATTGGCTGCCAAAGCGAGCGGCAAGGTTAACAGATGGTTAACGGCGACGCCCTCGCATGTGGCAAAGGAGGAAGGGAGCGGCCCCCGGCGTCCGGCCGGAAAAGACCTTCATCCCCTTCTATAGAAGCAAATGTGGCCGGGAGCGGGCAAAGCTCAAGGGTTTGAGGCTCTTATCCCATGCAAAGCCTGGATTGCGGGGCTCTTGCGCTTTCTCTTGATGCCGCCTTAGAGGTCAATCAATAAATTTCATCTATGCTGGCCGGACGGGTCGAGCGCCCGGCCGCGTCTCTGAAGCCGGAGTCGCAGGGCGCTGGCCGTTTCCTTGGGGATTGTGACGTTTCATGGCTCATGTGGGCGATACGCCAAAGGGCGCGACGATCGATCGTTCAGACCGTCCCGGCCATATCGGGTTTGTCCTGCTGCTGGCGACCCTGCTGGTGGGTGCGGTGCTAAGTCTGCGCTTCCTCGGCGTCGAGCAGGCTCAGCCGCTGATCCTCGGGCTCCTGGCCTTTCTCGCCATGGCGGGCGTCTTCTTTCTCTTCGCCATGGCCATCGGCGTCATCCAGTTCTCCGGCCAGACGGTCCGCAACGACATCACCAAGCTCATGGCCGACACCTCGAGCGAAGGCCTCGTGGTGATCGAGGACGACGGGCGCGTCATCTACGCCAATGAGACCTATCTCGCGATTGCCGGGGCCAATGGGGGCGACGGAGACGTCCGGGCCGTCGAGCGCCTCTTCATGGGGGCGCCGGAAGTCTCCGAGGCCATCTACCGGCTCTCCCAGGCGGCGCGCGAGCAGCGCAACGGAGCGGAGGAGATCCGCCTGTCTCCCTCCCTCGACGGGGCGCAGGAATTCGGCTGGTACCGCGTGCGCGTGCGTCCCGTGCCGCGTCCCGGCGGACGGCAGGCGGCCCTGTGGACGATCGCCGACGTGACCCATGAGCGCGAGCGGCAGGAGAACGTCTTCCAGGAGCTCCAGCACGCCATCGATTACCTCGATCATGCGCCTGCGGGCTTCCTCTCCATCGGGCCGGACGGCTCCATCGTCTACCTCAATGCGACCCTGGCCTCATGGCTCGACTACGACCTCGCCCAGGTAGGGTCCGGGGGCTTGAGCCTGTCGGATATCGTGCCGCGCAACGTGGTGGCGATGATGGCCTCCTTCTCCGGCGAGCCGGGCAGCGTGCGCACCGAGACCTTCGACCTGGATCTTCGCCGCCGCAACGGCCAGTTCCTGCCGGTGCGCCTCTATCACCGCATCGCCTTCGGACAGGACGGCCAGATGGGCGCGTCCCGCACCCTCGTCCTCAACCGCTCCCCCGGCGTCGAGGTGGACGAGGGGCAGCGGGCGGCGGAGGTGCGCTTCGCCCGCTTCTTCAACAACACGCCGATTGCCATTGCGACCGTCAACCGGACCGGCCGGATCGTCCATGCGAACGCGCCCTTCACCAAGCTTTTCGGGGCCCTGCCGCGCACGGGCGATGCCGGAGGGGAGAGGCCTGCCATCCTCGACGCCTTTCGCGACGGCGCGCCCATCGAGGCGGCCCTCAGGGCGGCCGCGGAGAACCGGGGCGACATCCAGCCCCTCGAACTGCAGCTGGCGGGTGAGAATGCGGGCTCCGTCCGGGTCTGGGTGACGCCCGTGGGCGATACCGGCACGGACGACGAGACGGCAATCCTCTACGCCCTCGACACCACGGATTTCCGGAAAGTGGAGGAGCAGCTCGCCCAGTCGCAGAAGATGAACGCGGTGGGCCAGCTCGCCGGCGGCGTGGCGCACGACTTCAACAACGTGCTCCAGGCCATCATCGGCTACAGCGATCTGCTGCTGGGCAGCCACCGGCCGACGGACCCGTCCTTCCAGGACATCATGCAGATCAAGCAGAACGCCAACCGGGCCGCGAGCCTGGTGCGCCAGCTCCTGGCCTTCTCCCGCCGCCAGACCCTGCGGCCGGAGGTGCTGAACCTCAACGACCGGCTCTACGATCTCTCCATGCTCCTGAAGCGCCTTCTCGGCGAGCGCGTGGAGCTCGACCTCAGCCACGGGCGCGACCTGTGGTTCGTGAAGGCCGACGTGAACCAGTTCGAGCAGGTGGTCGTGAACCTCGCCGTCAATGCGCGCGACGCCATGCCGGGCGGCGGCAAGCTCGCGATCCGCACGGCCAATGTTTCGCAGGCCGAGGCCGCCCGCCTGAACGTGAGCGGCATACCCGCCGCCGATTATGTGCTGGTCGAGGTCTCCGACACCGGCACCGGCATGACGCCCGAGGTGCTGGAAAAGATCTTCGAGCCGTTCTTCACCACGAAGGAGATCGGCAAGGGCACGGGGCTCGGCCTGTCGACGGTCTTCGGCATCGTCAAGCAATCCGGCGGCTTCATCGACGTGGACTCGAAGCCCGGGGCGGGCACCACCTTCCGCATTTACCTCCCGCGCCACGTGCCCGAGGTCCAGGAGGTGCCGGAGGAGGTGAAGGCCGACGCGCCCAAGAAGCCTGCCGCCGACATGACCGGGCAGGGCACCATCCTGCTGGTGGAGGACGAGGATCCGGTCCGCGCCGTGAACGCGCGGGCGCTGTCCGCCCGCGGCTACACGGTGCTGGAGGCCGCCTCCGGCATCGAGGCCATGCAGGTCATCGGCGAGCGCGGCGCGGCGGTCGACCTCGTGGTCTCGGACGTGGTGATGCCGGAAATGGACGGCCCCTCGCTGCTGCGCGAGCTGCGCAAGCTCTATCCGGACCTGAAGGTCATCTTCGTCTCCGGCTACGCCGAGGACGCCTTCCGAAAGAACCTGCCCGAAGGAGAGGAGTTCAACTTCCTCCCCAAGCCCTTCAGCCTGCGCCAGCTGGTGGAGACGGTGAAGCAGGTGATGGGGCGGTAGCACGCTGAAATCAGGCAGCTATTTCCCCCGCGGCAATATCGTGGGCGGGGAGCCTGTGAATAAATTGCCGAGAACAAAAAAAGAACTTGCGCGTGTGAACAAAGAGGGTACATATATTGCCTCAACACCGCGTTGAGAATCCCTCCTCCTCCTGCCATAAGGATGTCTGGTCATGTCGCAGTCTTCCCTGAGACTGGTGGAAAGCTCATCAATGGATAAAGATAAATCGAAAGCTCTCGACGCGGCGCTCTCCCAGATCGAGCGCGCCTTCGGCAAGGGCTCGATCATGCGGCTCGGCAAGGGGCAGCAGCCGGTCGAAATCGAAACGATCTCCACGGGGTCGCTGGGCCTCGACATCGCGCTCGGCGTCGGCGGTCTGCCGCGCGGGCGCATCATCGAGATCTACGGGCCGGAATCCTCAGGTAAGACGACCCTGGCGCTGCACACCATCGCCGAAGCCCAGAAGAAGGGCGGCGTCTGCGCCTTCGTGGACGCGGAGCACGCGCTCGATCCGGTCTATGCCCGCAAGCTCGGGGTGAACCTGGACGACCTCCTGATCTCCCAGCCAGACACGGGCGAGCAGGCCCTGGAGATCGCCGACACCCTCGTGCGCTCCGGCGCGGTGGACGTGCTGGTCATCGACTCGGTGGCGGCGCTCACCCCCAAGGCCGAGCTCGACGGCGAGATGGGCGAGGTCCAGCCGGGCCTCCAGGCCCGCCTCATGAGCCAGGCCCTGCGCAAGCTCACCGGTTCGATCTCCCGTTCGAACACGATGGTGATCTTCATCAACCAGATCCGCATGAAGATCGGCGTCATGTACGGAAGCCCCGAGACGACCACGGGCGGCAACGCCCTGAAGTTCTACGCTTCCGTCCGCCTCGACATCCGCCGCGTCTCGACGCTGAAGGATCGCGACGATCCGATCGGCAACTCGGTCCGCGTCAAGGTCGTCAAGAACAAGGTCGCTCCGCCCTTCAAGCAGGTCGAGTTCGACATCATGTTCGGAGAAGGCGTCTCGAAGGTGGGCGAGCTCGTCGATCTCGGCGTCAAGGCCAGCATCGTGGAAAAGTCCGGCGCCTGGTTCTCCTACGACAGCCAGCGCCTCGGTCAGGGCCGCGAGAACGCCAAGCAGTTCCTGCGCGACAACCCGGAGATCGCCAACAAGATCGAATCCCAGATCCGCCAGAACGCCGGTCTCCTGGCCGACCGCATCCTGGAGCAGGCGACCCCGACCGCCGACGATCTGGACGAGGGTTCCGCAGACTAAGGCATGATGAAGATTTTGCTCTCCTTCAAGGGCAAACGAGAGGCCGTCGCGAGAGATCGCGGCGGCCTTTTCTATTCCCACCTGGAGAGTGTTCTTGCTTTGTTCTTGACAGGAGGCTCAAGCTCGGCTATAAAGAGATGTTGTGGCTCACCGAGGGGCGCGCTCGCGAGGCGTCGCTAGCGTGGAGCCCGACACGGTCCTGCGGGAGGGCGAAACGCGCGCCGTCCCGACGGGAGGCCAGTCGCATCCGGCAACGGGTGATGGACCGCCTAAAAAAGCCGTGCGCGAGGGGCCATCCGGCTCTTCCATTACTAACACCATTCGAGCCGGAACGCCCTTCGCGCGACCCCTCGAATCTCTTCAGGCTCGGAGCCAACCGGCTCCGGGCCCGAAGGCGCTGCTGTTTGATATCCCAGCCGCGTGCCTCGCGCGCCGCGGAGGACCGCGAAATGAGCGGCGGCCTGTGCTTTCCCTGCCCGCAGGGCCAAGGCACGGCCGGCACAGGACCCGGCCGGCAGCCGCTCGCACCGCACCCGGCGCGAGCGAGGATCGGAGTGGGATTGCGGCAGATCGCACCCGCATTCTCCACCCCTGTCTCTCCCGATAGGAATTGGGGAGCCGGCCGGTTTCAAATAGACGATGCGCCGCCTCGACAGGGCGTGTGCGGACGGCTAAAACCGGCCTCCGGCAAATCCTTTACGGGCTTCAAAAAGCCCCCTTACCTTAAGTTTGAGAACCCATGAGCGGCGTCAACGAAATCCGGTCGGCCTTCCTCGATTACTTCGCCAAGAACGGCCATGAGGTCGTGGCCTCGAGCCCCCTCGTGCCGCGCAACGATCCGACCCTGATGTTCACCAATGCCGGCATGGTGCAGTTCAAGAACGTCTTCACCGGCGTCGAGAAGCGGCCCTACAGCACGGCGGCGACGGCGCAGAAATGCGTGCGCGCGGGCGGCAAGCACAACGATCTCGACAATGTGGGCTACACGGCGCGCCACCACACCTTCTTCGAGATGCTGGGCAACTTCTCGTTCGGCGACTACTTCAAGGAGCGCGCCATCGAGCTCGCCTGGGGGCTGATCACCAAGGAGTTCGACCTTCCCAAGGACAAGCTCCTCGTCACGGTCTACCACGATGACGACGAGGCGGCGGACCTCTGGAAGAAGATCGCCGGGTTCTCGGATTCCAAGATCATCCGCATCCCGACCTCGGACAATTTCTGGCAGATGGGCGATACCGGTCCCTGCGGTCCGTGCTCGGAAATCTTCATCGACCAGGGCGACAAGCTCTGGGGCGGTCCTCCCGGCAGCCCGGAGGAGGACGGCGACCGGTTCCTCGAGTTCTGGAACCTCGTCTTCATGCAGTACGAGCAGATCGAGCCCGGCAACCGCATCGCGCTGCCCAGGCCGTCCATCGACACCGGCATGGGCCTGGAGCGCATCTCCGCCATCATGCAGGGCGTACACTCGAATTACGACACGGACCTCTTCCGCACGCTCATCGATGCGGTGGCCCACGCCACCGGCGTCGCGCCCGAGGGCGACCGCAAGGCCTCGCACCGGGTGATCGCCGATCACCTGCGCACATCGTGCTTCCTGGTCGCCGACGGCGTGCTGCCCTCCAACGAGGGCCGCGGCTACGTGCTTCGCCGCATCATGCGCCGCGCCATGCGCCATGCGCAGCTGCTCGGCGCCAAGGAGCCGCTCATGTTCCGCCTCGTTCCTGCGCTCGTGCGCGAGATGGGGCAGGCCTATCCGGAACTCATCCGCGCCGAGTCGCTGATCGCCGAGACCCTGCGGCTGGAGGAAACCCGCTTTCGCAAGACCCTGGAGCGCGGCCTGTCCATCCTGGACGAGGAGACCCGCTCCCTTTCGGAGGGACAGAAGCTCTCCGGCGAGACCGCCTTCACCCTCTACGACACCTACGGCTTCCCCCTGGACCTGACGCAGGATGCGCTCAAGCCCCGCGGCATCGGCGTCGATACGGATGCCTTCAAAGCCGCCATGGAGCGCCAGCGCGAAAAGGCCCGCGCGGCCTGGTCGGGCTCCGGCGAGGCGGCGACGGAGACCGTATGGTTCGGCGTCCGCGAGCGCACCGGCGCGACCGAGTTCCTCGGCTACGACACCGAGACCGCCGAGGGCGTCACGCTTGCCCTGCTCAAAGACGGCGAGGAAGTGCAAGAACTCAAGGCGGGCGAGACCGGACTCGTGGTGCTCAACCAGACTCCGTTCTACGGCGAGTCCGGCGGCCAGGTCGGAGATACCGGCATCATGCAGGGGGAGGGCGCGCGCGTTCGCGTGACCAATACCGAGAAGAAGCTCGGCGACCTCTTCGTGCACCATGTTCTGGTCGAACACGGCGCGTTGAAGCTCAATCAGCCGCTGGAGCTGATGGTGGATCACGAGCGCCGCTCGGCGGTGCGCGCGAACCATTCCGCCACCCACCTCCTGCACGAGGCCCTGCGCCAGGTCCTGGGCGACCACGTGGCCCAGAAGGGCTCGCTCGTCGCGCCCGACCGTCTGCGCTTCGACTTCAGCCATCCGAAGCCCATCGAGGATGCGGAACTGACGGAAGTGGAGGAGATCGCAAACCGCGTGCTGCTCCAGAACGAGCCGGTCGTCACCAAGCTCATGGCCGTGGACGAGGCCATCGAATCCGGCGCCCGCGCGCTCTTCGGCGAGAAATACGGCGATGAGGTCCGCGTCGTCTCCATGGGCAAGGACGTGGGCAACAGAACCTTCTCGGTCGAACTCTGCGGCGGCACGCACGTCAACCGCACGGGTGATATCGGCGTCGTCGCCATCGTCTCCGAGGGCGCGGTGGCCGCGGGCGTGCGCCGCGTCGAGGCCATGACGGGCGATGCCGCCCGCCGTCACCTCGCCGAGGAAAGCCGGAAGCTGCGCGAGGTCGCAAACCTTCTGAAAACCCCGGTCGACGAGGTGCCCTCGCGCCTTGCCACCCTGCTGGAGGACCGGCGCAAGCTGGAGCGCGAACTGGCCGAGGCCCGCCGCAAGCTCGCCATGGGCGGCGGTGCTGCGGGCGGCGATGAGCCGATCCGCGATGTGAATGGCGTGAAGCTCATGGCCCGCGCGGTCTCCGGCGTCGAGATGAAGGATCTCAAGAGCCTCGCCGACGAGGGCAAGAAGCGCCTCGGCTCCGGCATCGTCGCCATCGTCGGCGTGGCGGAGGACGGCAAGGCCGGCATCGTCGTCGGCGTCACGGAGGACCTGACGGAGAAGTACGACGCCGTGTCCCTCGTGCGCGTCGGCTCTGAGAAGCTCGGCGGCAAGGGTGGCGGCGGACGCCGCGACATGGCCCAGGCCGGCGGCCCCGACGGGGTGCAGGCCGAAGCGGCTCTCTCGGCCATCGAGGCAGCGCTTTCCGCCTGAGGCATCGGTCGAGGAGGGCTCGCCCTCCGCAATGGAAAATCGCGCCGTGAGCGAAGCCCTTCGCTCACGGCGCTTTCCTTTCTGCCCGGCCGGCTATGAGTCGAACAGCGTGCTCCAGCGCACGAAACGGAAAGAACATTCCTGATTTCACCTGCAAAAGCGCCTGCATTCGACTGTCGTTGACTTGACGGAAGGCATGATCTTTCCGATGCCCCGAACAGCATTCGGAACATCAGATCATGAAATCGTCTCTCGCCGTTTCCATCCTTGTCCTCGGCAGCATCTTCGGTATGGCGCAAGCAGTGGCGCAGGAACGCAGTTCAGCCCCGACCGTGCTCGTAATCGATGCTTCCAACAGCATGTGGGGCAGGATCGACGGGCAGCCCAAGATGGCGATTGCGCGGG
Source organism: Microvirga roseola (assembly GCF_020866965.1). Classification (GTDB taxonomy): domain Bacteria; phylum Pseudomonadota; class Alphaproteobacteria; order Rhizobiales; family Beijerinckiaceae; genus Microvirga; species Microvirga roseola. The sequence continues at coordinate 21,904 of NZ_JAJATX010000005.1, read as the reverse complement.
ATGCGGTAACCGCACTGGTCGAGGCGCTCCCCAAGGGCACGCGGCTCGGCGTCGTCGCCTATGGCCACCGCCGCTCGGGCGATTGTGAGGACATCGAGGTCGCGCTGCCCGTTGGTCCCGTCGACAGCTCCAAGGTGCAGGCCGTCGCCGGTCGCCTGACCCCGCGCGGCAAGACGCCGATCACAGCCTCCCTGAAGGAGGCGGCAAACCTGCTCGAGGCCGGAAAGCCCGGCAGCATCATCATTCTCACCGACGGAGTCGAGACGTGCAAAGGCGATCCCTGCGCTCTCGCCGAGGAGCTGAAGCGCAAGAATGCAGGCCTCGTTGCCCATGTGATCGGGTTCGATGTCTCTGCGGTGGAGCGCCCGAAGCTCGCCTGCATTGCGGAGCGCACCGGCGGCACCTTCCTGGCGGCTGCGAATGCGGGTGAACTCGGGGAGGCGCTGAAAGCCACAACGAAGGCCAAGCCCAAGCCGGCGGTGAGGACCCGTTCCATCGCTCTCGAAGCAACGGAGGCAGGACGTCCTGTGCCGCAGGCCCTCTTCACCATCGCCCGCAGCGGTGAGACCGGCGCGGTGGCCGAGCAAGTCTCCGGCGCGATCACCCTGCAGCCGGGGCGCTACCGGGTATCCGCCATGGCGGGATCCAGGACCGGCCGGAGCGAGGTCGAGGTTACGAAGGACAAGCCTGCGAAGATCGTCGTCGCGCTCGCCGGTGAACTTCCCGAGGCGAGCCTTCAGCCGGCGAAGACAAGCGTCCCGGCGACCGGCCTGCTCGATGTGCAATGGAGCGGCCCTGACGGGAAGGGCGACTACATTGCGCTGGGTCGCGCCAGCGGCGATCCGCTCGAAACCCGGCAGTACACCTATACGAGCGAGGGCAACCCGCTCAGCATTCGCATCCCGGGCGAGCCGGGCGAGTACGAACTGCGCTATGTCTCCGAGGAACTGGGCGCGGTCCTGGCCAGAGCGAAGATTGCGGTAACGCCGGTGGCGGCGACGCTCGACGCACCGGCCCAGGCCTCCGCCGGTTCCGCCGTGACGGTGAAAGTTGCCGGTCCCGGCGCGCGCGAGGACTGGGTGGGGCTCTCCAAGGTCGGAGCCGATCCGCTGGGGCAGCCCTTCGACTTCGCCTATGTGGAGGGGGAGGAAGCCGTGACCCTCACCCTTCCGCCGGAACCGGGCGCCTATGAGATCAGCTATGTCTCCGGGCTCGATCCCCGCGTGCTGGCGAAGCGTTCTATCACGGCGACCGCGGCGAGCGCTGCAATCCGTGCGCCGGAGCGCGGCATGGCGGGTTCGCCGATCAAGGTCGCCTATACGGGCAAGGGCAGCGGCAATTCCTTCGTCGGAATCGCCAAGCGCGGAGCTCCCGCCGCGGATGCCCTGGACTGGCGCACGCCCGACGAGACGCAGGAGGCGGAGCTGCGCCTTCCGGGGGTGCCGGGCGCCTACGAGATCCGCTTCGTGCTGGAGGCCCATGGGGTCAGCAAGGTGCTGGCCGCGAGCCCATTGATTGTCGATCCTCCTGTCGCGACTCTCACCGCCCCGGACCGGGCGGAACGCGGCGGCAGCGTGCCCGTCACCTTTACGGGTCCCGGCAGCGCGACGGACTACGTCACCATCGTGCCGGTCGGGTCGGCTCCCGATGCCTACGAGACCTTCCGCTACACCGAGGCCGAGGAGATGCCGCTGGCGCTTCAGGCCCCCGAGGAGCCGGGGGATTACGAGCTGCGCTACGTGATGGTGACCGACGATGCCGGCCATGTGGTCCTGGCGAAGCAGCCGATCCGGGTCGACTAAGCCTCACTCCCGGTCGGGGTGCTGGCGCGAGGCCATCTTCGCCAGCTCTTCCGGCGTCGCGTAATCCTCCGTCCGCTGCTCCGGTAGAGTGTGCAGCAACGTGAAGGCCGGGAGCCTGCTTTCGACCCCGTACTGGATCTCCGGCGTCACCCGGCCGGGATCGTCGAGGCTGCCGATGGAGACGGTGATGCGGTCGTTCTCCAGGTAGGAATAGGTCAGCGGCGTGCCGCAATCCCGGCAGAAGCCCCGCTCTGCGGCTTCCGAGCTTCTGAAAATCCCGGGCTCGCCCTTGGTCCAGACGAGATCCGCCCGCGGCACGCCGGTCAGCGGAGCAAAGTAATTGCCGAAGGCCTTCTGGCACATGCGGCAATGGCAGATGCTGGCATGAGTCGGTTCCGACATCAGCGCGTAGCGCACCGCGCCGCATTGGCAGCCGCCGGTCATGACAGGTTCGGACGAAGGGGCAGGCATGCGCGGCTCTCCCTGACGGAGTCGGTCAGTCGGCCGATCTTGGCTGAAAGGGCTACCGTGCGGAAGTCGGTTTGACCGCTTCGCGGAGTTCCTCGACCGTCACGTGGGTCTTCATGGCCAGCGCCCGCAAGGTGGCGTCTTCATCCCAGGGGCGCTGCCCGGCCCGGGCTTCTTCGTAGAGACGCCGATACTCTCGCACCGCATAGGCCAGGGGGCCCTCGCCGGAACGCTCTTGGTCGCTCATGTCCCAAAATCCTCCTCAGGGAAATCTTGTCCGTTCGTGGAACGAACCCCCGTCGGGACCAGGATGTTCCTTGGACGTGAGCCTCAGAGGTCGGGCGGGCCGCCGGCGCAGAAGGGGAAGGTCTTAGGGGCGAGGGCAGGTTTGCCAACTTTGAGGGCTGCGACGGTCTTCTCCGTGGTGCGTGCGCTTTTCGGAGCGCCTGCGGGCCAGGAGACCTGGTGCCAAGTGGCGGTCCAGTCATAGAGACGCGCGCCGGAGGAGGGCTTGTAGGTCAGCGTCAGGAAGCCCTTGTTCTCCGCGTGGCAGTGTGGGGAGGTCTTGTACTCCTGCGGCGTGAAGCAGGCGCGTACGATTTTGGAGCAGCTGAAGGGCACCGCCCCGAACAGAACCTGGTCGTCGCCGATCTCCGTCACCTGCGGGTCGAGCGCTACGAAATCGGCGGTCACGAACTGCGCGCCGCCGCCTGCATAGCCTTCCGTCTCCTCCTTCAGCACGGCGACGGCCCAGAGGTTCGGGCCGGCCGGGTAGAGGGCGGGGTGGATCTTGAGCCCATCGACCTGATCCTCCTGGCCCGAGACGAAGGGATGCTCCGCAAAGCTCCAGCGGTTCAGAAGCTCCCATTGCGCCGGAGCCTCCATGCGCAGATGGGCGAGCGTCCCTCCCACCATCACGGCGTAATACTCGGATCCCTGAGCGGTCTTGCGCTCGAAGAGGCGGGGCGCCTCCACCTTATTGCAGGTGAGGCCGGGCAGGTTGCAGATCCCCATGATCCAGTCGGGATCGAGGGAATCGAGATCCTTGACCTCCGTCAGGCGCACAGCCTGAGGCTGGGTCTGCGCATAGGCATCACCAGCGACAAGAAAGGACGCAGCGATCAGGGCAAGCCAGATGGCTTGGCGGCTTTGGCGCGACGCTGGAATAACAGGGCGATACATCTGTTTTTGACCTCTGGAAGGCTCCTCACATTCCGATAGCACGGATTGACGGAACAAGTCCGTCCAACCCCATCGACAGACAGAGAGAATGCTCGAGGTTGTGACACTCAAAGAATTAGAAATAGAGTTGCGTTTAGTTCGCGGTTCTGGAGGCGGAAATGGTCGAGACCGTACGGGAGATCGAGGAAGGCCTCATCGATGCGGGGTGACATCGGCATGATGTGGGCCGATTCCGGGATACTCTCCCTGTGGATCCGCCGGGACGACCTGCGCGCCCGCCGCTTCGAAAGGGCTCACCTGATCCTGCAGAGCCACTGAAAGGGCCGCACATAAGCTGCGGAAACATAGGCCTGCACTCTGGCTCGGAGGCGCTCTTAGACTGCCCTGCACAGCAATGAGCCAGTCCCGGATTGTAAAATTTACGAAATATTATAAATTTACAGCTATCCTGCACAAGGGCCTAAACGATGGCAACTTACGATCCTGTATCTAAGATCAGAATTAACTATCTTGATGGTGACCGGCTTCATGTGGCAGTCGGCGGGACCGTCAGTATAGATGCCGGTTATAGGGCGACTTACACGAACTCTTACCTTGAGCCCATCGAGGGGGGCAAGGTACGGTTCATAAGTTTGGCCCGGAGACAGAACTGGACTTCCTTCAGATCCGGGTCGAGGGGGCGAACGACTTCGATCATCTGGTGGCTCAGGCTTCTGATAAGGTCTCGTTCTCGAACGGCCTCGCAGTCGGCAGCAAGATTTCGGTATTCCTAGCGGGCTATGGATTGACCGAAGTCGGCGAGGTCGATGCTGCTTCTACACAGAACAACGTCATCATCAAATTCGCTCCCTCGGCTTCCATTCATGGTGTCGGAGAGATCGTCGGCGCTTGAAATACAGGAACTCAGCCGACGATCAGTCCTATTCGGCTGAGCGTGACATCGTCGTGTCTCTTCAGACGAAGGAGGGCGCAAAAATCGAGGCTACTGTCGATCTGACGGTTCCAACCGGAAAGACGATAACCTTCCTCGATAAGTACGACGAGAATATCGTCGGCAGTGAAGGCAATGATGTTTTCGTCCTTAACGCCCTTGACGGCGGAGATCTGACGAACTTCGACACTGTCGATGGGCGCGGTGGTTACGACGTCCTGAACGTCAACACGAGCATAGCCAATCTCACTGGTATTCGGAATATCGAGCAGGTCAATGGCGTCGCAGGCCTCGAGCATTTCGATATTGCCGTAGAGGAGTTTCGTAGTCTGCAGGTTATAGACCTGAAGGATGTGGGCAGTTTCACAATCCATGGCAGTGAAATCGACCTCCGTAACAAATCTCTGCAAGGCGTCAGCGAGATCGGTGTGTACTCCTTTGAGAATGGAGGTTCATGCACGGTCACCGTGGATAGCGGTACGGTCGCAACTATGCTCTCTGGCAACTCGTACAATGACAAAGTCATTCTGACTCAAGGCAGGTTATCAGCTGAAATGCGTGCCAAGATGTACAGCAACGGCATTGAGGACATCGACACGCCGGTGGCTTTCGCCGATAAGATCGGGACAAGCACAAAAGACACCCTTAAGGGCAGCCGCGGCGACAACGTTCTAAGTGGCGGCGCTGGATCCGATACCCTGCTTGGAAAAGGCGGGCGTGACTTTTTCCTCTTCGATGCCGATCTGGGGAAAAAGAATGTCGACGTGATCAAGGACTTCAAGCGTAAGTTCGATAAGATCATGCTTGATCGTGATGTCTTTCTTGCGCTTGAGAAGGATGGAAAGCTGACAAAGGCGTCCTTCCACCAGGGTTCCAAGGCTCACGATAAGACTGACCGGATCATCTATGACAACAAGACAGGAGCCCTCTATTACGATGAGGATGGGCGCGGCGGTGATGCTGCAGTGAAATTTGCGACACTGTGGAATAAGCCTAAAGCTTTGAGCCACCACGACTTCTTCATCGCTTAATCCTACCGCGAGAGAGGAGCCGGTCCTCATTGCAGCCGGCTCTTCTCTTCACGCTGATCGAGAGTCAATCGCTGTGAACCCTGGCAACGCTATTGGAGCGTGTCGCAGAATCTCGGCTTCGGCTGGTGGGCTGCGCTCAGAAGGCTTCGGTCCGAGCGCTTGAGAGGGTGCTGAATGCCGTAGAGGTCGAGCAAGGAGTGGATGAGTTCGTCCGACTGCACCGGCTGCCCGAGGTTGGACCGCAGTGCATCCACCTTGCCAGCCTGTTCCTGCCTCCAGGCCGAGCCAAGATAGAACAGCAGCGGGATCTCGTACATCTGGCGTGGACCCCGGTCGTCCAGGTGACCGAACATGCTGGTTCCTTCGCCAACCACCTCGCCATGATCCGAGAGGTACGTGACCGTGACGCGATCGATCTTCTTGGCCTCTCGGATGATCTCGCTGACGATGTGATCGTTGTAGAGATTCGCATTATCGTAGGCGTTGTAGACGCCGATCCGCCATTCGTTGTGGCCGTAGGCCACAAACCGCGCATCCATGCCTGCAAGATCGTTGAAGACCTGGTATTCGGCCGGGTAGCGCAGATCGTACCCCTCATGCGTTCCGAGCAGGTGAACAACGATGAAACGACGCTGGGTCGAGTCGTCGGACAGGATCGTCTTCAGGATCGGCAGAAGCTGTCCGTCGTAGCTCACGCCATCCGCCCAGCCGCGCATGTTGGTATAGTGCTGCTCGTCGGCATGCAGGGAGAAGATGCCGGCCCACCTGTCTTGCTTGCCGACGATCTGTTGGTTGGACAGCCAGTACACCTTGAAGCTGCCGGCCTTCATGATCTGGGTCAGGCTGGGGCCCTCCGTGAGAAGGCTCGGATCCTCGCGAGTCGCGAAGGTGAAGAGCTCTTTCACCTGCGGGGCCGTTTGGCCCCGCGAGGAACAGGCATCCGTCGCGACCTCGAGCTCCGGCGAAAGCCGGTCCAGCTCCGGCGTGGTCTTGCGGCCGTAGCCATAAAGCGACATGTGCCTTCTGGTCGTCGACTCCCCGAGAACGAGAATATGCGTCGCGGGCCTGCCGTCCTCGATTGCCACGTTCGAGGGCAGGTTGTCCGCCGTGTTCGCGAGAAGCCTTTTCACTTCGTACGTTTCGTATAGTGCCTGCGCACTCGTCCCGATCATCAGCATGAGCTGGTTGTTCTGCCAGAGATATCCTCTGGTCGTGCCGACATAGGTCATGCAGGCCATCGTTGCGGTCCCAAGAGCGACTGCGGTGAACCTGATCCAGGCAGAATAGGGCCAGGCCGGTGGGGACGGGTACCGGAAGAGGGCAAGCGCCAGGGGAGCGGTTGCCAGAACACCAGCCAGGTAGGTCGTGGATGAAGCAACCTGACCGGTCGCCAGGAGGTATTCTTGCGCCTCTTGCCACGTCGTGTCGATGACGGCGTAGAATGACGAGAGCCCAATTAGCTGATGATAACGTGCGAAATGAAAAAACGATATGAAGGTAAACAGTATGGATATCAGAATCGAAAATTTGATGATGATGTGCGCTAAAATTCGCGGCGTGAATCCAAGTACGATGATGAACGCAGAAAATGTTGCTGCATTGTAGAAGATCGATACAGGCATTCTGTACCACATCTTGCCGCCTTCAGGTCCGGTCAGGACAAGAAGCGATATTGCAACCGAGGGATAGACTAGCAAGGCCAGAAGCAGCAGACAGGCTCTGCTCTGCTCGTAATATGGCGTCAGAAAGCGCTGATAGGACGACCATCCGCTGTGTCTGATGGGAGCCGACGTATCGAAAATCCAAGACATTGAAAATCCTGCGGCAACGTAGCTGGCAAATGAAGATTGAAATTACAATCTTAGGTTACGTTAACAATGCCTCTGAGGACGTACTACGCTCGTTCGGGCGGCTTGAGCGGCCGTCAAGATGAGAATTCGAGCCCGGGTAGGCGGTCGTTAGCCGCCGAAAGTCGGCGTTGGACTTATAAGGGCGGATCTAAAGAGGTATTCGCAGTGCACGGAACTGCGGCACTTGGTAATCCCGATATCCATCGCAAGGACGCGGCTCGCCAGAACCTGTAGGCTCTTTTGGCGACGAGCATTATCCTTTCGAGTGTTTCTCGGTTGATGCCCAGCTGTTACCCTGATTTCTTCCGGATTTTACAGCCGAGCGTCCGGTGCGGCCCATGGCTTCATTTGCTAGATCCTGGGGGGACATTCACGCAGTGCTTGCAGGCAGCGAATTCGCTTCGGGTCGTGCTCAAGCTCCAACATTTAGCGGGCAGGGCACCAAGGGACGCCGTCTCCTGATCGTCTACAATCCCCATGCCGGAAGGGGGCGGCGGAAGTACCTGTCGGCCGTGTTGAGAGCGCTCAGGGGCGAGGGGAGCCGGATCCGCCTTCGCAGGACGGACTGCGCCGGAGCCGCGGAGGTGATCGCACGCGCAAGCGGACCTGACGTCGACGCCCTGGTGGTGGCGGGTGGCGATGGTACCATCAATGAAGCCATCAATGGCCTTTTGAACTGCGAGAAGAGTGTGGCACTGCCGACATTGGGACTGATCCCGATCGGCACTACGAACGTGCTGGCCCGGGATCTCGGCCTTCCGAGGAATGCGAAGGCCCTAGCGCGGCTTCTCGCTCATGGCCCCGTCTGCGACATTTATCTCGGGCGGTCCAACGGGCGGTTCTTTGCTCTCATGTGCGGGGTCGGGCTGGATGCACGCGTGGTCGACCGCATAAGCCTTCGCCTGAAGCGCAGGCTCGGCAAGCTCGCCTATGTCCTGCACGGTCTGCGTGAGCTCGCCCTCCATGCGCCTCGCCGCTACCGGGTTCTCGTCGACGACTCCCAGATGTTCGAGGCCAGCTCGGTCGTGGTGGCGAGGAGCCGCTTCTATGCCGGGGAGTTCCAGCTCGCTCCTGAGGCCTGTCTGCACAAATCCGAACTCCAGGTCTGTCTGTTCCAGCGCGACGGCCGGTGGAGCGCATTGCTCTACATCCTCGGCATGGCCACAGGGCTTCTCACGCGAACACCGGGCTATCGGACGCTACCGGCGTCCAAGGTCCTCATTACGGGATATGACGGTGATCCGGTTCAACTGGATGGCGATTCCCGTGGGACGCTCCCTCTCAATATCGGCCTGTGCGAGCGCCCGATCTCCGTCATCGCACCCTGAGGCTGGTCGGCCTCCCGATGAAGGGGCCGCTAAAAACAAATGGCCGGGACATGCCCGGCCATTTGCAATCAGCGGAAGGGAAAGCTCTTTTACGCTGCCATTGCCTTCTTGAGGTTCTCGTCGATCTTGTCGAGGAAGCCGGTGGTGGAGAGCCACTTCTGCTCGGCGCCCACCAGCAGGGCGAGGTCCTTGGTCATGTACCCGGACTCGACCGTGTCGACGCAGACCGTCTCGAGGGTCGCCGCGAACTTGGCGAGATCGGCATTGTTGTCGAGCTTGGCGCGGTGCGCGAGGCCACGGGTCCAGGCGAAGATCGAGGCGATGGAGTTGGTGGAGGTCTCCTTGCCCTTCTGATGCTCCCGGAAGTGGCGGGTCACGGTGCCGTGGGCGGCCTCCGCTTCGACGGTCTGGCCATCCGGCGTCATCAGCACGGAGGTCATGAGGCCGAGTGAGCCGAAGCCCTGAGCGACCGTGTCGGACTGCACGTCACCGTCGTAGTTCTTACAGGCCCACACATAGCCGCCCGACCACTTGAGGGCCGAGGCCACCATGTCGTCGATGAGGCGGTGCTCGTAATGGATGCCGGCGGCGTCGAACTTCGCCTTGAACTCGTTCTGGTAAATCTCCTCGAAGATGTCCTTGAAGCGGCCGTCATAGGCCTTGAGGATCGTGTTCTTCGTGGAGAGATAGACCGGATACTTGCGGTTCAGGCCGTAGTTCAGGGAGGCGCGAGCGAAGTCGCGGATCGACTCGTCCAGGTTGTACATCGCCATGGCGACGCCGGCGTCCGGGAACTTGAAGACTTCCTTCTCGATGACCGTGCCGTCCTCACCCTCGAACTTGATCGACAGGCGGCCCTTGCCAGGCACCTTAAAATCCGTGGCGCGGTACTGGTCGCCGAAAGCATGACGGCCGACGATGATCGGCTGGGTCCAGCCGGGAACGAGACGCGGAACGTTCTTGCAGATGATGGGCTCGCGGAAGATCACGCCGCCGAGGATGTTGCGGATCGTGCCGTTGGGCGACTTCCACATCTCCTTCAGGTTGAACTCCTTCACGCGGGCCTCGTCCGGCGTGATCGTGGCGCATTTCACGCCGACGCCGTACTTCTTGATGGCCTCGGCCGCCTCGACCGTGACCTTGTCGTTGGTGGCGTCGCGGTGCTCGATCCCGAGGTCGTAGTACTTCAGGTCGATATCGAGGTAGGGGTGGATCAGCTTGTCCTTGATGAACTGCCAAATGATGCGGGTCATCTCGTCGCCGTCGAGTTCGACGACCGGATTGGCAACCTTGATCTTCGCCATGATCTCACCTTGCGCTTAAGGGCTGGAACGATCCTGCCATGGGGCAGGATGGTTGCCGGGGGCTATAGCGCGGTTGAGGCCAGTGGGGAAGGGCGGGGCGCGGAATTCACCGTCGCCTGGAACTGCCGGTTCTTTCCTCAGGATCCACGCAGGGTGCGGTGCTGAAAAGGGAGTTGGCGGCGGCGGCCTTGTTCCGCAGCGTCTCCTCGGTCCTGGGATTTCTGACGATGGCCGCAGTCGCCTTGAGAAATTCGTTGTTGCAGGGGCAGGCGTTCCTTCCCATCCGCTCGTAGCAGATGTCATGCGCCCGGCAGGCGGCATCGAGAGCATCCTCAGGCGCAGCCCGGCCTGCATCGCCTACTCCGCACCAGTTTCCATGGAACAGGGCGGATTGCGGTTGGACAGGCCAGGCGGCAGACTCGGCCGCTGCGGGCAGAGCCAGGAACAGGGCGATGGTCATGCAACGCAACCAGAACGCAATGAGGCTCCGTTCTTCAGCGCAATCTCCCGGGCGACGGCAAAAGCGACGGGGATAGGCCGAAGTTCCTCCCTGCGGCAGGAATTCACGCCCGGTGCGCTGCCACACGGTGAGGTAAGCTTGGCCGTGCTGAAACCTGTGTATTCCGACGCGATTGCCCCAACGTCAGGTACAAATCCGTTGACTCGGGGCATGTTATTCCATTCATCTCGTCGGACTGTTTACCTATTTATCCACTGGGGAGCTGAAATGCGTCTTGCCATCGTTCTCGGAGCTGCCGCTCTGGTCCTTGCCGGTTGCCAAACGGCCGAACAATCCATGCAGAATGCCGAATCCGTCTGCCTTGAGGCCGGCTTGAAGCCCGGCACCGCCACCTATGCCCGCTGCGTGAATGCAGGCTATCGCAACAACGTTGCGCAGTCGAACGCGGCCGCCAATCAGGCTGCCGTCGGTGCGGCTGCCGGCGTTGTTGGCGGTGCCGTCCTCGGCGCGGCCGTGGCTCGGCCGAGCTATTACTGCGGTTGGGGCGGTTGCTGGTAAGCGCAGTCGAAAGACCCGTCAGGAAGGCCCCCCGATTCGGGGGGCTTTTTGTTGGATAGGCGAAGGGCGATAAAGCCTCCATTCGCGGGCCTCGCACCTTTACGGCCGATGAACGGCCCGCCCGGCCACCGTTAAGCCTGATTGTTGCATCGTGATGCTGAAACGAGAGCTTAACGACCCTGTGGCACAACCGGCGCAACATGGTCGGCAGCCCTCGGCGAGGGCGGCCAGGAACGTGGTTCAGCGGAGGCTATGATGGCAAGGATCTACGGGGACGACTGGGACAACGACATCGACGGCTCCGACTACTCGGACATCATCTACGGGTATGACGGCGACGACCTGATCTATGGCTATTACGGCCATGACGACATCTACGGCGGGGCCGGCGACGACTACCTGAACGGCAGCGCAGGTTCGGACGATCTCTATGGCGGCTCCGGCTATGACGATCTCCTCGGCGGCTCCGGTCATGACGACCTCTTTGGCGGATCGGGGCTCGACGACCTGTCGGGCGGCACGGGCGACGACCTGCTCTCGGGCGGTACCGGACGCGATACGCTGAAAGGCGGCAGCGGTGAGGACATCTTCGTCTTCACGAAGGGCACCTCCGGGATCACCACCAGCAAGGCCGATGTCATCTCCGACTGGAACCGCTCCGATGACTGGATCGACCTGTCGGTCAAGGGAACGCGCTCCAATTACCGCGAGAAGGCGACGACTGCGACGTCCATAACGTCGGCTGCCGACATCGCCGATTACTATTACGGCGACACGGGCGTGACTCACGTCTTCCTGTACAATTCCAGGAAGGACACTGGTTACCTGTTCTCCGACCTCAATGGCGATGGGCTCTTCGAGACGGGCGTGACACTCAAGAACGCGGGCTACTCGTCCGACATGAGCTATCTCTACATCATCTGAGATCGGAACTCCTTCGGATCGATCAACGATGCGGCCCTAGCGGCCGCATCGCTTTTGGCGCTATGGGAGGGCGCAAGCCATCCCACCGCCACATCGTTCAACGCCATGCCCCGCCCGATCATCATCCTCGTGGAACCGCAACTCGCCGAAAACATCGGCATGGTGGCGCGGGCCATGGCCAATTTCGGGCTGTCGGAGCTGCGCCTCGTCTCACCGCGCAACGGCTGGCCGAAGAAGGGGGCGCATTCGGCGGCCTCGGGGGCGACGCATATCCTCGAGGGCGCAAGGCTCTTCGACGATGTCCGCGGGGCGATTGCGGACCTGAACTATGTCTTCGCCACCACGGCCCGGGAGCGGGGGCAGATGAAGCGGGTCTTCGCGCCGGAGGCCGCCATGACGGAGGCACGGACCCGGATCGGAGCAGGGCAGGGCGTCGGCATCCTCTTCGGGCGCGAACGCACGGGGCTGGAGAACGACGAGGTATCGCTGGCGGACGCCATCGTCACCTTCCCGGTCGACCCGAAGTTCTCCTCGCTCAATCTGGCGCAGGCGGTCCTGCTCGTATCCTATGAATGGTACAAGCTCGAGACCGGTGGCGCGTTGCCCTTCGCAGGGGAGCGGCTCTCGCCGCCTGCACCACGGGAGATGGTCCTGTCCTTCTTCGACTATATCGAGACCGAGCTCGATGCGGTGAATTTCTATCCCGAAGACAAGAAGCCGACGATGACCCGGAATATGCGGGACATCTTCCACCGCCTCGAGTTGACCGAGCAGGACGTGCGGACACTCCGCGGGGCGATTCGCGCGCTTGCGGAAGGGCGCCGGTTGAGAAAGCCTTAAAGATCTTCTGCTTAGATGAGGAAAATAGGACGCATGATGCGTCCGTTCCTTCGACCAGAGATCGCCGATGCGCCGCTCACTGATCCTGCTCCTCCTCCTCGGCTCGTGCCTTGCCGCGCCGGCCGCTCAGGCGACAACGCCTCCGAGGCAGCCTGAGAAGGGGCCGGGCGGAGCGGATTACAAGGTGCCCGAGGTGTCGAAGCGTGCGGTAGGAACCGCCAGCGCCGCCACTTACGTCTTCCACAGCACGGGCGCTCCGTCCCAGCCCCGGCCCGTGGTGGTCTTCATCCATTCCTGGGGCGCAGCCAACCCATCCTTCTATGGCGGCTGGATCGAGCATCTCGCCCGCAAGGGCAATCTTGTCCTCTTCCCACGTTTCCAGGAAGTGAACCGCACGAAGCCTGCGGATGCAGCGAAGTACGCAGCCGACTTGATCCGCAAGGCGCTCGCCGCCCTGGCGGACGATCCCGAGGCCAAGCCTGATCTCAGCCGCGTCGCCTATATCGGCCATCTCGCCGGCGTGCCTCTCTCGCTCAATCTCGCGGCCGGAGGCGGGCAGGAGGGGCTGCCGACCCCGAAGTTGATCTTCGGCCTTATGCCCGGCGGCATCGCCTCCAACGAGAAGGAGCGGGGAATCCTGCTCGACGATCTCTCAACAGTCGACGGCTCGACCATGCTCATCCTCATGAGCGGAGACCGGGAGCATCTTCCTGCCGACCGGGCGTCCCGGCGGCTCCTGCAGGAGACCACGGCGATCCCGGCGACCCGTAAGCTCTTCATGCGGGTGGGGTCGGACGATCACGGCTTCCCGGCTCTCACCGCGACCCTGGCCTCGCCCGGCTCGCCCAAACCCGAATACGATGCGGCCTCGATCAAGCTCCCGCCCGATCCGCCCCGCGATCCCAAGCAGAAGAACACCTGGCGCTGGAGCGCCGACATGGCGCTGACTGGACCCCAGACCATCCTCACCCAGCAACTCGGCAACAACGTCACCGACGCGCTGGACTACCTGGCCTTCTGGAAGACTTTCGACATGGCCGCCGACGCCGCCTTCGCCGGCAGGGATGCGGCCTCTCTCGTCCGAACCCCCAAATTCGTCGACATGGGCGTTTGGGACGACGGCTGGCCCGTGCGCCGCCTCTCGGCCCAGATGCCCAAGGTGGAGGGGCAACAGGAGAAGCAGGAGCGCGGTCCCCGGCGCAAGCTGAACATGACGCCTCCGGAAACCAAGCAGGGACTGTCCGACTTCATCAACAGCTTGCGTTCGTAAGGTGGCGTCATGCGTGTCGATCTTCTGGCCGGAGCGACCTATCTTCCAGCCGTCATGCCCTCACCGGTCCCCACGATCCTCGTCTTCGATTCGGGCCTTGGCGGCCTCACGGTCTTTTCGGAGATCCTGAAGGCCCGGCCCGACGCCCGCTATGTCTATGCGGCGGACGATGCCGGCTTCCCCTATGGCCACCTGAGCGAGGCGGTGCTGGCGGAACGGGCCGTGGCTGTGATGGAGCGGCTGATCGGCCTCTACGATCCGACCCTCGTGGTGGTGGCCTGCAACACGGCCTCGACCATCGTACTGCCGCCCCTGCGGGCGCGTTTCTCTGTGCCCTTCGTCGGCACCGTTCCCGCGATCAAGCCGGCGGCGCAGACGACCCGGACCGGATATGTTTCGGTGCTGGCCACCCCCGGCACGGTTGCGCGGGATTATACCCGCGACCTGATCGAGACCTATGCGGCAGGCTGCAGGGTCAATCTCGTCGGGTCCCGTCGCCTGGCGGGTTTCGCGGAGGCGGAGCTTGCCGGGAGCCCTGCTCCGGATGAGGAGCTTCTGGCTGAACTCGGGCCCTGTTTCGTGGAGGATGAGGGCGGACGGACCGACGTGGTGGCGCTGGGCTGCACGCACTACCCGCTGCTCCTGCCGCGCCTTGAGGCCCTGGCCCCCTGGCCCGTCACCTGGATCGACCCGGCCCCGGCCATCGCCCGCCGCGTCACCCAGCTGATCGGTGCGCCGGTTCCGGGCCATGAAGCCGACGAGGACGAGGCCATTGCCGTCTTCACCGGTGGAGCCGGCATCAGCACGCCGCTGCGCGAGGCCCTGCGCGCCAAGGGGCTGCCTCTCGTGACCGTCGAGGACATGCCGCTCCTCCTGGGTTGAAGCGTTCGATTGACTTTCCCTCGCTTTTCTCATAAGTCCCAACCGTTCGCGCGGTCCTGACGGGCCGCGTAACTTTTTACGCACCCGTGGCCCGGCTCCGGCCGGCCTGTCGTCCCTTCGGGGAAGAGGAGGGCGCGTTCCTCGAAACCGTTCGACAACAAGAGGAACCGCGATGTCGAAGCGCATTCAGGCCAAGCACAAGCTTGACCGCCGCATGGGCCAGAATATCTGGGGCCGCCCGAAGAGCCCCGTGAACCGCCGCGAATACGGCCCCGGCCAGCACGGCCAGCGCCGCAAGGGCAAGATGTCCGACTTCGGCACGCAGTTGCGCGCGAAGCAGAAGCTCAAGGGCTACTACGCCAACATCACCGAGAAGCAGTTCCGCCGGTACTACGCCGAGGCGATCCGCCAGAAGGGCGACTCCGGTGAGAACCTGATCGGTCTGCTCGAGCGCCGTCTCGACGCGGTCGTGTACCGCGCGAAGTTCGTCGCGACCCCCTTCGCCGCCCGCCAGTTCGTCAATCACGGCCACGTGAAGGTGAACGGCCGCCGCGTCAACATCCCGAGCTATCTCGTGAAGGCCGGCGACGTGATCGAGGTGAAGGACAAGTCGAAGCAGCTCGAGGTTGTCGTCGTTGCGAGCCAGCTCGCCGAGCGCGACGTGCCGGACTACATCGAGGTCGACCACTCCAAGATGACGGCCCGCGTGACGCGCATCCCGACCCTGTCGGAAGTGCCGTACCCGGTCCAGATGGAGCCGAACCTCGTGATCGAGTTCTATTCGCGCTAATCGCCGCGAACTCGGAATCGAAAAGGCCGCCCACCGGGCGGCCTTTTTGCTTGTCTGAGCTTACTGTTGCTGGGCAGGAGCCTGCGGGCCGCCCGGACCCATTCCTCCGGGTCCCATACCACCAGGACCCATGCCGCCTTGGCCCATCATGCCCCGGCCATGGTGCATGCCGCCCCTGCGGCCGTGATGCTCGCCGCCGCGGCGTCCGCCACGCTCACGCCAGCCCATGCCGCCGACAGCGGTCTGCAGGAGGCGCGGGGCGATGCGCTTCTGGTCCTCGCTAAGGGTGTTCCAGAGCGGGCGCAGGGCGGTTGCCAGGGAGCTCGCCCGCTGGGCATTCTCGGTCATCATCGTGCCGCGCCGCTCAAGGCGCTGCATGAAGTCGAGGTCCTGGCGCTGCTCGCGGTTCGCCCGGAACTGCTGCATGCGGTCGAAGCGCTCGTTGGCGTTCTCGCGGATCGCGACCTCGACCGGCTGCCAGAGATTTTCCTGCTCGGGCGTCAGCTTCAGCCCGGCCTTGATGGCTGCGACTCGGGCGTCAAGGAGGCGGCTGAAGTCGTCCTGCGACAGGCCACGCGGACCCCGACGGTCGGTCTGCTCCTGCTGCTGCCCGGCTGCCGGAGCCTGAGGCGTACCTTGCGCCGGCTGCTGCTGCGCGATGGCAAAGGTGCTCGTGGCTGCCACGAGGGCTGCGGTTGCGAGGATCGTTATCTTCTTCATGGGATCTGCTCCTTGATGAGTAAGGATAAGCTGATCCCAGTCTGCTCTCGCCCACGTGACCGGCGCATGAACTTTTCGTCATGTGGGAGAGGGGGCTCCCCTTACAACCGTTTCAGGAACCCCGCAAAGCGCATCAGCCCCTCAGGCCAGGGGCCGTAGCCGCTGGCCGTATTGAGGTGTCCGGCATCGCCCGCATCCACGAAGGCGGAGCCCCAGGCATAGGCGATGTCCTCCGCCTTGCCGTAGTCGCAGAAGGGGTCCGTCCGGCTGGCAACGAGGACCGAGGGAAAGGGCAGGGGATCGCGCGGGATCGGCGCGAAGGCGCGGTCGATGGCAGGCACGAACTCGGGCCGCTCCGCATCCGGCAGTCCGACCAGGAAGGCGCCCTGGACCTTGCCGGGTTCGAGCCGCGGAGCCGCGTGGGCGATGGCCAGCACCCCGAGGCTGTGGCCGACCAGAACGATGGGCTTTCTGGCGCGCTTCACATCCTGGGCGATGCGTTCCACCCAGGCGTCCTTATCGGGAGCGTCCCAGTTTTCCTGCTCGACCCGCCAGGCGCTGGAGAGCTGGCGCTCCCACCGGCTCTGCCAGTGGTCGGGACCGGAATTTTCATAGCCGGGAACGATGAGGATGTCGCAATCGGAGGTTTTCATGCCTCGGGAGGTAAACGTCCGCCGATCCGCATTCAAGCGCTCCGCTTCATTTCCAGGGATTCCTCCGCCTGCCTCAAGATCGCTTCCCGTTCGGCGATGTAGTCGCGGGTCAGGGGCACCACGTCGTTGCGCCTTGCGAGCTGCACCTGGAACACCACCGCATCCTGCCAGCGGAAGGCGGATTCCGACATGGCGAGGTAGCACTCCCACATCCGGCAAAAGCTCTCGTCATAGAGGCGCTTGACCTCCTCGCGATGGGCTATGAAGCGCTTGCGCCAGGCTTGAAGCGTATAAGCGTAGTGGAGGTGCAGGATCTCGATGTCGGTCACGACGAGCCCTGCGCGCTCGATGGACGGCATCATCTCCGACAGGGTGGGCAGGTGCCCGCCGGGGAAGATGTACTTGGTGATCCAGGGATTGGTGGGGGAGGGTGCTCCGGTGCGCCCGATCGTGTGGAGGAGCATGACGCCGTCCTCCTTCAGGAGCTTCCGGCAGGTCCGGAAGTAATCGTCGTAGGACGGCACGCCCACATGCTCGAACATGCCGACCGACACGATACGGTCGAAGGTGCCGGCGGTCGAGCGGTAGTCCTCCAATTCGAAGCGGACGCGGTTGAGGATGCCCGCTGCAGCCGCGCGCTTGCGTGAGACATCAAGCTGTTCCTCGGAGAGCGTCACGCCCCTGACGGAACCCGCCTCGGCAACCTGCGCAAGATAGAGCCCGAGCCCGCCCCAGCCGGAGCCGATATCGAGGACGCTATGGCCTTCATCCACCAGGAGCTTGGCCGCGATATGCCGCTTCTTCGCCAGCTGCGCCTCTTCGAGGCTCGCATCGGGGTGGTCGAAATAGGCGCAGGAATACTGTTTGTCGCTGTCGAGAAAGAGGGAATAGAGCCGCCCGTCGAGATCGTAATGGTGGGCGACGTTACGCTTCGAGCGGGAGGCGTCGTTCTCGTTCCGCCGGATCATCCAGGCGCGGACCTTGCGCAGGCGGCGGAGGGGAAGCTCGTCGAGCTCCCCGCGCGTGTCCTGGAGCAGGAGCTGGAGAAGGTCCAGGATCGTGCCCTTCTAGATGATCAGCCGGCCGTCCGTGAAGAGTTCCCCGAGTTTGAGTTCGGGGTGGAGGCAAAGAGCCATCTGGGCCGCGGCATCCGTAAGCCGAATCGCCACCTTCGGCTCCTGCCCGTCGCCGAAGGTCATGGCCTTCCCCCCGGCTGTCGTCAGCTCAAGGGTGCCGTGCCGGACGGCCCGCGAGAACGCCTCGCTGAGAAGTTTCTCCGACAGCATGGTGCAAATCCCCGTGTCGTGATCTCCAGACCGGGGATTGTTGCGCACTAGGCAAAAATGTCCAGCCCCAGCGGGGCCGAAAGCTTGGCCTTTTAGCGGCTCCCGAAGACCCGGGTGAAGATCGTGTCCACGTGCTTGAAGTGGTACCCGAGATCGAAGCAGGCCTCGATTTCCTCGGGCTTCAGGTACTTCGTCACGTCCGCGTCGGCCTTCAGCAGGGTCAAGAAGTCGCCTTCGCCGCGCCAGACCGGCATGGCGTTGCGCTGGACGAGCCTGTAAGCGTCCTCGCGGGAGGCTCCCTTTTGCGTCAGCGCCAGCAGGACCCGCTGGGAGTGAACGAGGCCGCCGAGGCGGTCCAGGTTCTTCTGCATGTTCTCGGGGTACACCACCAGCTTGTCGATGACGCTGGTGAGGCGCGCGAGCGCGAAGTCGAGGGTCACCGTGGCGTCGGGACCGATCATGCGCTCGACCGAGGAGTGGGAAATGTCCCGCTCGTGCCAGAGCGCCACGTTCTCCATGGCCGGAAGCGCATAGGCGCGCACCATGCGGGCGAGACCCGTCAGGTTCTCGGTGAGCACCGGGTTGCGCTTGTGCGGCATGGCGGACGAGCCCTTCTGTCCGGCGGAGAAGAACTCCTCCGCCTCCAGCACCTCGCTGCGCTGCAGGTGGCGCACTTCCGTCGCCAGCCGCTCGATGGAGGAGGCGATCACGGCCAGGGTCGCGAAGAACATGGCGTGCCGGTCGCGGGGGATGACCTGGGTCGAGACGGGCTCGATCTGGAGACCCATCTGCTCGGCCACGTACTCCTCGACCACCGGGTCGATATTGGCGAAGGTGCCGACCGCGCCGGAAATGGCGCAGGTCGCGATCTCGCGCCTTGCCTCGGTCAGGCGCAGCTTGCAGCGCTCGAACTCGGCATAGGCCTGGGCGAGCTTGAGCCCGAAGGTGGTGGGCTCCGCATGGATGCCGTGGGAGCGGCCAATGGTCGGCGTCATCCTGTGCTCGAAGGCGCGACGCTTGAGGGCCGCGAGCAACTCCTCGATGTCGCGCAGGAGCAGGTCGGAGGCGCGGGCGAGCTGCACGTTGAACGTGGTATCGAGCACATCCGACGAGGTCATGCCCTGGTGGACGAACCGCGCCTCGGGGCCGACGATCTCCGCCAGATGCGTGAGGAAGGCGATGACGTCGTGCTTGACCTCACGCTCGATAGAGTCGATGCGCTCCACGTCGAAGAGGGCCGTGGAGCCCTTCTCCCAGACCTTTTCCGCTGCCTCCCGTGGCACGACGCCAAGATTGGCGAGCGCCGTCGTGGCATGGGCCTCGATCTCGAACCAGATGCGGAACTTGGTTTCCGGCGACCAGATGGCCACCATCTCGGGACGGCTGTAACGGGGGATCATGGCTTCACACTTCCACGCGGGTGATATGCCCGCGCGGTAGCACGATCGCCCTATGATCTCAACGCGCCTTCTCGGCCGCCGCGCGGATGGCGGCCATGTTGGCGGCGTAGGCGTCCGGGCCGCCCTTGAAGGTGGCGGAGCCGGCGACCAGCACGTTGGCGCCGGCGGCGGCCACGAGAGGAGCGGTTTCCGCGGTCACGCCGCCGTCGATTTCGATGTCGATGTCGCGGCTGCCGATCATGGCCTTCACCCGGCGGGTTTTCTCGCAGACCGATCCGATGAAGGCCTGACCGCCGAAGCCGGGATTGACCGTCATGAGCAGGACGAGGTCCAGCATGTCGAGCACGGGCTCGATGGCGGATTCATGGGTGCCGGGGTTCAGCACCACGCCGGCCTTCTTGCCCAGTGCCCGGATGGTCTGGAGAGAGCGGTGCAGGTGCGGGCCCGCCTCCGCATGGATGCTGATGACGTCTGCCCCCGCCTTGGCGAAGGCTTCGAGATAAGGGTCGACCGGCGCAATCATCAGATGCACGTCGAAGACCTTCTTCGTATGCGGACGAAGCGCCTTCACGATATCGGGCCCCAGCGTGATGTTCGGTACGAAATGCCCGTCCATGACGTCGATGTGGATCCAGTCGGCACCGGCGGCGTCGATGGCGCGAACCTCCTCTCCGAGTTTGGAGAAATCGGAGGCGAGGATCGAGGGGGCGATGAGGAGCGGGCGTGTCATGAGCGCGCCGGTAGCACGAGCCTGTCCCGACGGCAACGGGACATCGCACCGTTGGCATAAACCATTCTAAGACCACTCCCCTGGGGAGAGGCCGTTTTGGCTCCCGAAAGGCATGGACGGCTCTCGGTGATCGGGAGTAAACAGGCAGCTTAACAGGATGCATAGCGGTCTTTCCTCCCGCACCGGAGGAGGCCGGAACGGGGCAAGGGTCTCATGCGTAAGGATGTGGTTGTTCTTGGCGCCGGCATCGTCGGCGTGTCGATTGCCTTGCACTTGCAGAAGCGCGGGCGCTCCGTCCTGCTGGTGGACAAGCGCAAGCCCGGCGAGGAGACCTCCTTCGGCAATGCGGGCCTGATCCAGCGCGAGGGCGTCTATCCTTACGGCTTCCCGCACGATTTCGGCGCGCTCCTGCGCTATGCGCTCAACAATACCATCGACGCCCATTACCACTGGTCCGCCATCCCGAAGCTGGCGCCCTTCCTGTGGCAGTACTGGATGCATTCCCGTCCGGCGCAGCACAAGGCGATTGCGCGGATGTACGCGCCGCTCATCGAGCGCAGCGTGACCGAGCACATGGTTTTGGCGGAAGAGGCCAAGGCCACGAACCTGATCCGTCACACCGGCTGGATGAAGGTCTTCCGCGACGAGAAGAGCCGGGACGAGCAGTTCCGCGACGCCGAGCAGGTGAAGCGCGATTTCGGGGTCAATTTCGATGCCCTCGACACTAGGTCCGTCGCCGAGCGCGAGCCGCACCTGAAGGTCGAGACCAAGGGCGGCATCCACTGGACGGATCCGGCCTCCGTATCCGATCCCCATGCGCTCACCATGGCCTATGTGGGCCTGTTCGAGCGTCATGGGGGCGAACTCGCGGCGGGCGACGCCAGGCCTCTGGAGGAGACCGCGACCGGCTGGCGCGTGCAGACCGAGAACGGGCCGGTCGAGGCCGGCTCCGTCGTCGTGGCGCTGGGCGCCTGGGCCGATGTGGTGACGAAGCGGCTCGGCTATAGCCTGCCGCTGGCGGTCAAGCGCGGCTACCACATGCATTACAAGCCGCAGGGCAACGCGGTGCTTAACCGGCCGACCCTCGATTTCGACCGCGGCTATTTCCTCGCTCCCATGGCGAAGGGCGTCCGCCTGACTACGGGTGCGGAATTCGCCGACCGCGATGCGCCGAAGTCGCCGGTTCAGCTCGGCCGGGCCGAGCCCATCGCACGGGAGTTCTTCCCCCTCGGCGAGCGGCTCGATCCGGAGCCCTGGATGGGTATGCGCCCCTGCACGCCTGATATGATGCCTGTCATCGGCGCTGCACCCCGGCACAAAAATCTCTGGTTCGGCTTCGGTCACGCCCATCACGGCCTGACGCTAGGTCCCGTGACGGGACGCCTGCTGGCAGAAATGATCACGGGCGAGACACCGGTGGTCGATCCGAAGCCGTACCGAGTGGACCGGTTCTAGCACTACAGTTGCAGGTTTAGAGTTCTAATTACCTCCTGAT